>NZ_VSFC01000056.1 GCF_008084905.1 Xanthomarina maritima
GTCTAATATCATAATATGTTCATTTTAAATTATTGCCAACGTTATAATAACACCAAATAGAATTTTTCGCATACCTAAAAATAGACAAAAAAATTATAGATAAACTCTTTTACTCTAATTTTAAATTAAATTGTTCTTTTTGGCTTTTTGAAGTGCTTCAATCTTGTTATGGACTTGAAGTTTGTTGTAAATATTTTCTATATGCTTTCTAACGGTTCCGGTTGAAAGTATTAAGTTTTGGGCAATAGCATTGTAACTTAAGCCTTTGCTTAAATGCTCTAAAACTTCTATTTCTCTAGTTGTTAATTTAATATCTTCCTGCTCCTGTTTGTTTTCAATATTTAACGGATTTCGAAGTAGTTTTAAGGTTTTTAAGGCTATGGAAGGATTCATGGCTGCACCTCCATTAAGTGTTTCTAAAATACCATCGTGCAAATCTTGAGCATTGATTTCTTTTAATAAATAGCCATCTGCTCCAGCTTTAATAGAATTAAAAATGTTTTCATCGTTATCGAAAACAGTTAGCATAATAATTTTAATATGTGGATATTTTTGTTTAATAATTTCTGTAGTTTCAATACCATTTAAAACAGGCATCTCAATATCCATTAAAATTAAATCTAAGTTATGATTATCCTCTAGCTTAATTAATAAATCTGATCCATTAATTGCTGAAAACTTAAAATTCAAATCATCGAAAAAAGATAGCTTTTCTTTTACAGCATTTATAAGAAAGAAGTTATCGTCTACTATAGCTATTTTAATATTCATGATGATTAATTTTTACTAAAATAACCAAATAAAAGGTTACTTGAAATACGATAAATTACGTATTAATTAATTTAAACACTCTAATGGTTGTTCCTTTATTAATAGTAGATATAATTTCGAATTCAGATTCTAATTCGTGAGCACGTTTTTTCATGTTATTTAAACCATTTCCATACTCAATTTTTGAAACATCGAACCCAGTTCCATTATCTGTTACAGTCATTTGAAAAACACCTTCACTAAGTGAGAAATCGACATCTATTTGCGTAGCATCAGCATATTTTAATGCGTTATTAATTGCCTCTTGAATAATTCTATATATGCTCATACCTTGAACGGAAGTAAATACTTTACTATTCTTTAACTTATCATCTATAGTAAAATTAAAAGCAATATTATCTGATGCTTTATCTGCTTTTTCAATAAAATTTGAAATTCTAGCTTGTAAATCTTCAAACGAAATTTCGCTTTTATTCATAGCCCAAATAGTATCTCTTAACTCGTAAATGGTTGATGTAGTAAACTCACTAATATACTTTAGCTTATCGTTTAAGTTATCTGGCAGTTTAAAACCATATTTTAAATTATCTAATGACGAAATAATAAAGGTTAATTGCGCTCCAATATTATCGTGTAAATCTCTACTTATCCTTAATCGTTGGTCTTGTAACTTATTCTGGGTTTCAATTTTTACTAAAGCTTCTTTTAATTCACTTTCTTTTTTAAGTTGTCTGTTTTTTAGTTTTTGTTGATTGTAAACTAAAAATCCAAGTAAAGATAATACGACTGCTAAACCTACTAACCCTAATATAAAACTATTTTTCTGACTTAAATCGCGTTCTTTTTCTGCAATTTCTGCACGTTGTGTAAGAATTTGTTTCTCTCTTTCATTAGCATTATATTTTTCTTGAACCTCAGCAACTTCCTTGGTAATACGATTATTAAAAATAGAATCTTCAATTTGTTTATACTTATTTTGATAGAATTTTACGCTATCACTTTCTTTATTGTAAGCAAAATAATAAGACAAATTATTGTAACCATTAACACGAAGTTCATTAGCTTTATATTGTTCTGCAAGTACAATTCCTTCATCTAAATATTTCTTTGCAATTTTATATTCTCCAATTTTTAAATACAAATCACCTAAATTTAAAGAAGAACTAGTAATTCCATGATTATCTTTAATTTCCCTTCTAATTAATAAAGATTTTAGCGTGTAATCTATTGCTTCTGGTATTTGCCCTGTACTAGATAAAAATGAGCCATAATTATTATACAAAGCTCCTAATTCATTATTTAAATTATTTGCTATAGCAACATCAATTCCTTGTTTAAAATATTTTATACTATTTATTGTATCATGCATATGCAAATACGCATTAGCAATGTTATTATATGAACGTGTTAATAAGGGAAAGTCTTCAATCTCCTTTGCTTTTTCTGTTATTTCTAAATGCGTTTTAAGTGCTTTGTCATATTGCTTTAATCCTCTATAAATATTTGCAATATTTCCTTTTAAAGCACTTGCATATTTTAAGTGGTTTTTCTGTTCGTAAATTTCTAAAGCTTTGGTATTATATACTATAGCAGAATCTAGTTGGAACGTATTTTGATAACAAAGTCCAATTTTATTGTAAACACTTGCTATACCTAGAGTATCTTGTAATTTCTTTCTTATTTTTAAAGCTAAATTATATTCTTGCATAGCTTGTCCATAATCTGCTAAGCCGTAATAAAGTATTCCAATGTCGTTATGTGCTTGAGCTTCTCCAACTCGGTTATTTGTTTTTTGGGATAGTTTTAATGCAAGATTGCCGTAAGTAAATGCAGAGTCTGTTGATATAGTTCTATAATACCAACATAAATCACTATATACTTTAATTTTTAATGAATCGGATGGGTTTTTTGAAAGTTCAATTTTTAAACTATCAATTATTTTTACTGGATTTTGAGAAAACCCATATGAACTAAGAAACAGGCTTATAAGAATAAGTAATAATTTCTTCATATAATTAATTGTAATGCTCTTCTAATATACTCTTTTTTGTTAAAAGGAGCTCTTTTGTAATTTCAAATAATTTATTGAATAAAGACAAATTATAATTTTCTAAATAAGCACTTTTTTGAATAAATAAATCTTGTTTCTGTTTTTCATAAGTCATTTGTTTTAACAGATTTAGATTGTTTTCTTGAGACATTTTAGCGTCGTATTTTGTAGCCATTATAGTTTTAATACTTAACAATAACAAAACACTAATAAGTGTATATAAAATCGAAGAAAAAAGAAGATTAAGATCCATAACCAAATGCTTTATTAAGATTTATAAAAGCATGCTACTATTTCAATTTGAAACAAAAAAAAACATCAAACTCAATCCCTCAAAAGATAGATATTGCTTGATGCTTTTTATATAATTGATTAATAGCATAATAAAAATACAACTTAAAGGTTTATCGTTATTATTTTTTCGACAAACAGATGTTTAAAAAAGATTAAGCGTAATAACCTACCAATAATACGCTTAATCAACTTATCTAATAAAATGTTGAGCCATTTTATTTCGAATTAAACGATTTAAAATATTTGTTTTGAAAGGTTAAAAGCGCCTTCAGTAACGTTTTTAGTAGAATCGTCGTTGCTGTTTTTCCCTGTAAAATTAAAAGTCCCTTTTATGTTAGAATCTGTTTCTTCTGAAATTTTAATTTCACCTATAACTCCCGAGTCTTGAAAAGGTGCAGACCAAGTTTGGGAATTTGCAGGATTACTTACATTAGGCTCTATATAAGAAGCAATTCTAAATACATTATCGTCGCTAATTTCATAAGTTCCAACACCATCATAACCATTAATAATCAAATTAATAGCTTGAGTTTGCGTGTTTCCTTGCATAGTTAGAGTTGTTTGACCTCCACCAGAAACTAAAGTTGCTGTAGATGTCATTTCTAACGATGTAAAAGAGTTTCCATTAATTTTTGCTGTAATAGTTCCTGAAGCAGCTCCTCCTCCACCATCTCCTCCATCGTCATCGTCAGAGCAAGAAGTAAAGGTAATTAATGAAAAACACATTAATAATAAAGTGACATGTTTTAAAGTTTTCATTGTTGAAATATTTTAGGGTTAATAATATTCCAAAATTGCAATATAAAGACATGGTAATCAATACGAAGAATTACGTATATTTTGAAAAAAGACTAAAAATGAGTTAAATAGAAGCTAAAAGGATATATGTGGAAAAACTGATTGAAGCTTTTCTTTTCTTTCAGATAACTTTTGAAGAAATAAAATATGTGCTTCAGAATTTGGATTGAAAGGTTTATGCAAAATTCCTTTTTGAATAACATCCACTTCTTCCATTGTTTTATATGCTTCTGGAGATATCCAAACCTCCTTAAACCTCTCCCAAATATACTTGATAGCTATGTTATTTGGATGAATCATATCTTCTGCATAAAAACGATAATCTCGAAGTTCGTCCATCATTATTTCGTAAGATGGAAAATAGTGTAGATTTTTTTTATGCTCAACAACCTGATGAATAGCTGCAATTAAATGGGCTTTACTTTGGGTGTTTTCTATAAAGCCATCTTTTAAATGCCTAACTGGAGAAACTGTTAATATAATTGACGCTAAACTATTAACAGTTCTTATAAGAGCAACAATAGATTCAAGAGATTCAGAAATCTCATCTACCGAAAGCAATTCTTTTAAAAATTTCTTCTTTGCCACTTTATGGCAATTAGCAACAATAGTGTCTGTTTCAATAAACCTATACATCCAAGCAGTTCCTAAAGTAATAATAATATGTGATGAACTGTTTAACTGTTTGGCAGTTAATTGAATTTGACTATTAAGTGTATTTAATAGAGTGTCTTTATTTGTGTTACTTAGTTTAGAATGTGCATTAAAACAATGCCATTGTTCATTTTGAAAAAAGACATCAACTTCTGAAAATTCTTTTTGGTTAATAGCATTTGTAATCAAGCTTTCTATTGCTATAGGATGAAATAAAATTCCAAAAGGATTCTGAAGATTTTGAAATTTAAAATACTCTAAGTTATTACCTATATTCTCTACAAAACAAGACCCAATTAAAAGCAACCTAGAGTTGTAATCTATTTGATTATGTTGCTTCGATTCTAATGCTATTTTGGTTTGTAATTTCAAATTTTATTTTAAATAATCTTTTGCAGCTTTCAATGCTTCCTCAATACCTTCTGGTTTTTTTCCTCCAGCTGTTGCAAAGAAAGGCTGTCCTCCTCCTCCACCTTGGATGTATTTTCCTAATTCTCTTACTATTTGCCCAGCATTCAACTCTTTTTCTGAAACTATTTCTTTAGAAATATAACAAGACAATAAGGCTTTTCCATCATTCTCTGCACCAAATAATAAAAACAAATTACTGTATTGGCTTCCTAACTCAAAACAAACATCTTTAATTCCAGCAGCATCCAAATCCAGTTTCTTCGCTAAAAACTGAATGCCATTAATTTCGGTTAATTCGTTTTTAAGATCACCTTTTACATTTTTGGCTTTCTCCTTTAATAATACCTCAATTTGTTTTTTTAGGTCTAAATTTTCGTCTTGTAAATTTTGAATTGCTTTAACAGGCTCGTTATTATTTAACAAAGATTTCATCTCTGTATAAGTTTTATTTATATCTATAAAATAATCTTTTAAAGCATCGTTTGTAATTGCTTCTATTCGACGAATTCCTGCTGCAACTGCACCTTCTGATACTATTTTAAAAAACCAAATGTCTCCTGTATTTTTCACATGTGTACCACCACAAAGCTCTATGGACTGTCCAAAACGAATGGCACGAACCGTATCTCCATATTTTTCTCCAAAAAGTGCTAAAGCTCCTTCTTCAAGTGCTTGTTTCATGGGTATGTTTCTTTTTTCTTGAAGAGGTAATTTCCCAGCAATACGTGCATTAACAAATATTTCAACATCACGTAATTCTTCAGCAGACATTTTTGAAAAATGTGAGAAATCGAAACGCAAGTATTTGGAATGTACAGCAGACCCTTTTTGCTCGACATGCTCTCCTAAAATTTCCCTCAAAGCTTGATGTAATAAATGGGTCGCAGTATGGTTGCACTCGGTTCTATAACGTTGTTTGGCATCTACTGCTGCTATAAATGATTCTTCTAAATTATTAGGTAAATTTTTAGCAAAGTGAATAATAACGTTATTTTCCTTTTTAGTATCTAAAATATAAATAACATCTCCATGCGAATCTTCTAAGTAACCTTTATCTCCAACTTGACCTCCACCTTCTGGATAAAAAGGTGTTAAGTTGAAAACCAGTTGATACATTTCGCCATCTTTCTTGGAAATCACTTTTCTATATCTTGTCAATTTTACTTTAGTTTCAAGCATATCGTATCCAACAAATTCCTGAACTGCATCATCATTTAAAATCGTCCAATCTTCTGTACTCATTTCACTTGCAGCACGAGAACGGTCTTTTTGTTTTTTCATCTCTGCATGAAAACCAGCTTCATCTAACAACAACTCTTTTTCACGAAGAATTAACGCTGTTAAATCTATTGGAAACCCAAACGTATCATATAATTCAAACGCTTTTTCGCCAGAAATAATATCAGATTTTTCTTCTTCAACTATTCTATTAAGTAATACCAATCCTTGATCTAAAGTTCTTAAGAAAGAATGTTCTTCTTCTCTAATCACATTCTCAATTAGTTGTTTTTGAGCTTTAAGTTCTGGAAAAGCATCTCCCATTTTTTTACTTAAAACATCTACTAACCTATATATAAATGGTTCTTTTTGATCTAAAAAAGTAAAGCTATATCTTATAGCACGACGTAAAATTCTACGTATTACATAACCAGCTCCTGTATTACTTGGCAATTGTCCATCTGCTATAGAAAAAGCCACAGCACGAACGTGATCTGAAATTACGCGAATTGCTACATCTACTTTTTCGTCTTTTCCATAATGTTTATTAGCAATAGTTTCAATCTCTCTAATAATAGGTGTAAAAACATCCGTATCGTAATTAGACTGAACCCCTTGTAAAACCATGCACAGACGCTCAAAACCCATACCTGTATCTATGTGTTTATTTGGCAAATGTTCAAGTGAACCATTGGCTTTTCTATTGTATTGCATAAAAACCAGATTCCAGATTTCAACCACTTGAGGATGATCCATGTTTACTAAAGATTTTCCATCTACTTTTGCTTTTTCTTCTGCTGAACGAATATCTACATGAATTTCACTACATGGTCCACAAGGACCTTGGTCTCCCATTTCCCAGAAATTATCTTTCTTATTTCCCATAAGAATTCTGCCTTCTGGCACAAATTGCTTCCATAAATCGAAAGCCTCTTGATCCATAGATAATTTATCATCATCGTTACTACCTTCAAAAACCGTTACATAAAGAATGTTTTTATCAATTCCATAAACTTCTGTTAGCAATTCCCAAGCCCATGCAATAGCTTCCTTTTTAAAATAATCTCCAAAACTCCAGTTTCCTAGCATTTCAAAAAGTGTATGATGGTAGGTATCATAACCAACCTCTTCTAAATCGTTATGCTTTCCAGATACTCGTAAACATTTCTGTGTATCTGCAATTCGATTGTTTTTTGGTATAGCATTTCCTAAAAAGTATTCTTTAAAAGGAGCCATTCCAGAATTAACAAACATTAAGGTAGGATCATCTTTTAACACCATTGGTGCAGATGGCACAATACTGTGTTTTTTATCTTTGAAAAAACTTAAAAATTTTGAGCGAACTTCTTGAGACTTCATCTATATATTTTAAATGCTTGTTTCTTTTAAATTATTTATAAAACGAAGCAGTTTAGTTAATTTCCCTGCAAATCTATTTTAAATTTCGGACAGAGTTAACCTTCTACATCATTTTATCCTTTAGTTTTACTAAATTTACAATGAAAATATTTTGTAGGTTTGTTCGTTTTGATTGTAAATTGAAAACCTATCAATATTAATTCCATGCAAAAATAGTATAAATTAGATAATGAGTAAGGTAAAATATTATTATGATCCAGATACGCTTTCATATCGGAAAATAGAGCGTAAAAAAAGAAGAACTGCTAAATACATTTCGTTGTTTTTATTAGCATCTGCCTTATTTGCATTCCTGTTTGTATTTATTGCTAGCCAATATATTGAATCTCCTAGAGAGAAGGGATTAAAACATGAATTACAAAATGCCGAATTACAACTAGAATTGTTGAACAAAAAAATGGATGAAACCGAAACAGTTCTAGCAAGTATAGCAGAAAGAGATAATAATATTTACAGACATTATTTTGAAGCTAACCCAATTCCAGATGAACAAAGAAAAGCAGGTTTTGGTGGTATTAATAGATATAAAGATCTGGAAGGTTTCGATAATTCAAAACTAATAATAGAAAGCCATAAACGTATAGACCAACTTCAAAAACAAATTGTTGTTCAGTCTAAATCTTTAGATGAAATTGCAAAATTAGCTGAAGAAAAAGAAAATTTACTAGCTGCAATTCCAGCTATTCAACCAGTAAAAAACGAAGATTTAACTAGAATGGCTTCCGGTTTTGGAATGAGAACAGATCCTTTTACCAAAGTAAGAAAAATGCATTGGGGAATGGATTTTACTGCTCCAAGAGGCACACCTATTTATGCTGCTGGAGATGGTGTTGTAGAACGTGCAGATAATGGAGCTGCAGGTTATGGAAATCATGTTAGAATAGATCATGGTTATGGTTACGTAAGTTTGTATGCTCATCTATACAAATACAATGTTAGAAGAAATCAAAAAGTAAAGCGAGGAGATATTATAGGTTTTGTTGGAAGTACAGGTCGCTCTGAAGCACCACATTTACACTACGAAATATTTAAAGACAACCAACGTATCAATCCTATTAACTTCTACTACGGAAGTTTATCTGCTGAAGAATTTAATAAATTACTTGAACATGCTTCCTTAGAAAATCAATCTTTAGACTAATGCATATAGAATTACCAGAAAAAAGATATTACAGTATTGGAGAAGTAGCCAAAGCATTTGATGTAAACACCTCTTTAATTCGTTTTTGGGAAAAAGAGTTTGATGTATTAAAACCAAAGAAAAACGCTAAAGGAAACAGAAAGTTCACTCCAGAAGACATCAAAAATTTAAAATTTATTTATCATCTAGTTAAAGAACGTGGATTTACTTTAGAGGGAGCTAAAACCCATTTAAAAGAAGAGAAAAAGAAATCGCTAAGTAATTTTGAGATTATAAGTAAACTTGAAGATATAAAAACACAACTAAATAAAATTAAAGAACAGTTGTAACAATTCTTAAAAATCTTCAACTAATAATAGAACAATCATACTTAAACACTAACACTTAAATACTTTATCATGAAAAAATGGTTAATTCCTGTAATAATAATTGCCGTAATTGGTTTTGGCATTTATAATTGGGCTGTAGGATTTAATAATACAGCTATCGAACTTAATGAAAACGTAAGTGAAGCTTGGGGAAATGTACAAACTTCTTATCAACGTAGAAATGATTTAATTGGCAATCTTGTAAACACCGTTAAAGGAGCAGCAGATTTTGAAAAAAGCACTCTTGAAGCTGTTATAAAAGCAAGAAGTGAAGCAACTAAAACTACTATTGATCCTTCAAACATTACTCCTGAACAATTACAACAATTCAATCAAGCTCAAGGAGGTTTAAGTAGTGCTTTATCTAGGTTATTAGTAACTGTTGAGCAATATCCTGAATTAAAAGCTAATCAGAACTTTTTAAAACTTCAAGACGAATTAACAAGTACAGAAAATACAATTCAAACAGCTAGAACGCGTTATAACGAAGCTATTAAACCTTATAACAATCATGTAAAAAAATTCCCTAATTCTATTTTAGCTGGCTTTTTTAATTTTGAAGGTAAACCTTATTTTGATGCAGAAGCAGGAGCTGAAAAACCAGTAGATGTAGAATTCGATTTTAACTAAAAGTATATGTCTAAAATAGAAGATTTTTTAACTGCAACTGAAGAACAAGAGATTGTAAGTGCTATACGTATGGCTGAAAAGAATACGTCTGGAGAAATTCGTGTGCATGTTGAAAAATCTTCTAAAATAGATGCTTTTAATCGTGCTATGGAAGTGTTCCATTATTTAAAAATGGACAACACCAAACAACAAAATGGTGTCTTAATTTATGTAGCCGTAGAAGACAAAACTTTTGTGATTTATGGAGACAAAGGTATTAATGATGTTGTAGAAAAAGGCTTTTGGGATGAAACAAAAGATGCTATTCAAGCCCAGTTTAAAAAGGGCAATTTTAAACAAGGACTTATTGACGGTATTTTAAAAGCTGGACAAGCGTTAGAAACAAACTTCCCTTGGATCCATAACGATACGAACGAATTAACCAACGAAATATCTAAAGGTTAATGATTATAACTAAACAAATAAAGATTCTTATTATTCTGTTTGTAGGTTTTTGCTTTTCGCAAAAAGCATTGGCACAATTCAATATTCCTGATATTCCAAAAGAACAAACCAGTGTTTACGATTATATTTCTTTACTATCTACTTCAGAAAAAAGCAGTTTAGAAAACAAACTTATCAAATATTCTGATACAACATCAACACAAATTGTAGTCGCAATTATTGCTACAACTCAAGGAGAAAACATAGGTCTTTTAACTGCTAAATGGGCACACGAATGGGGAATTGGACAAGCTAAAGAAGATAATGGCGTTTTTGTTTTACTAGCTAGAGACGATAGAAAAATATGGATTTCTCCAGGTTATGGTGTAGAACATAAATTAACTGCAGGCATTGTTGGAGAACTTACAAGAAATGTGATTATTCCAGAATTTAAAAAAGGTGATTATTATAGTGGATTAGACAAAGGAACAGATGCCATTTTCGAAATATTAATGGGAGAATATCAAGGTTCTAGAAAATCAAATAACGATTCTGAATTCCCTATTGGAGTTATCTTTTTCCTGTTTATAGTTTTTGTTATTATTCTAATTTCTATTTCTAAAAATAGACGAGGAGGAAAAGGTGGACCTGGTAATAATTCTGGTGGAGGATTTAGCATTCTTGACGCCATTATATTAAGCAATATGGGTCGTGGAAGTTATGGAGGCTCATCTGGTGGTTTCGGAAGTTCTTCAGGTGGAGGTTTCTCTGGTGGTGGCTTTGGAGGAGGCTTCGGTGGAGGTGGTTTCTCTGGTGGTGGAGCTGGAGGAAGTTGGTAATCGTTAAAGCTTCAGAATATGTGGCAACTAATTAAGGTACAAAATTCAAAATTCAAAGAAACGATTAAAAACACGGGATGTATAAAAAAGCTATTACCAAATATTTTTGGGATATAAATATGTTCAATATTCCGTTCTCCTTAATTTTAGGTTACTTATTTGGTATTTTTTGGAGTATTGTTTGCTTTTCTACTTTTGGAATATTAATAGGCTTATTAGGCTTTCACACCTTCAAAAAAAATGAATATTATGCTTACTTTAACCTAGGGCTTACTAAAATAAATCTTTTAAAAAAAATTTGGGTAAGGAATCTGATAATTTCTACTTGTTTGTTTCTAATCTTTTTAATATTAAATTAAATGAATGTATTAGAAATAAGAAACTTACATAAGTCGTATAAAAATAAAATTATATTAAACAATCTAGATTTATCATGTAAAACAGAAGATGTTATAGGAATTTTTGGAAGAAACGGAAGTGGTAAATCTACTTTACTAAAAATAATTTTCGGCACTGTAAAAGCAGAATCTGCTCAAATTAAAATAAACTCAAAAATATTATCTCAAAAAGAAATCATCTCATCTAAAAGTATTGGTTATTTACCACAAGTCACCTTTTTACCTAAAGAATTAAAAGTTAGAGATATTATCCCATTCTTTTATCCAAATGGAGACGACCAAAACAAAATATTTTATGCTCCAAAAGTGTCTAGCTTCGAAAAAATTAAAGTTGGACATTTATCGATAGGACAATTACGCTATCTAGAATTATTACTCATCGGAAATTTAGATCACTCTTTTCTATTGTTAGATGAACCTTTTTCAATGATAGAACCACTATACAAAGAAGTCATTAAAAATTTACTAATCGAATTAAAGAATACAAAAGGTCTTATTATTACAGACCATTATTTTGATGATGTACTAGAAATAACAACTAATAATTTTATAATTAAAGATGCTGAAAAAATTGAGATAAACTCTAAAAAAGATTTAGTAAAATTTCAATATTTGAGTTCAAATTAAAATAATTGTAATTTTTTATCAATAAAAAATGGTTCTACAAATAGCAGAACCATTGAAACTTGTTTTGAAGTTTTAATTACTTTTTTCTCATATATACACTTACTGGAACACCATTAAAATCAAACTGTTCGCGTAATTTATTTTCAAGAAAGCGTTTGTATGGCTCTCTTACATATTGAGGCAAATTACAAAAAAATGCAAATTGTGGTTGTGGAGTTGGCAATTGCATGATATACTTAATTTTTACAAACTTACCCTTATAAGCAGGTGGAGGATTATGCTCTATAATTGGAAGTAAAACCTCATTTAGCTTACTTGTTTTAATCTTTTTAGTTCTGTTTTTATAAACCTCAACAGCTGTTTCAATAGCCTTAAAAATACGTTGTTTATTAAGTACCGAAATAAAAACAATTGGCACATCAGTAAATGGCTCCATTTCTGCTCTTATAAGACGTTCGTATTCTTTTATAGAGTTATTACCTTTATCTTCAACAAGATCCCATTTATTTACCAGAATAACAATTCCTTTTCTGTTACGTTGTGCCAACCAAAAAATATTTTGCACTTGCCCATCAAAACCACGTGTGGCATCCATAACAACCAAACAAACATCGCAATGTTCTATAGCTCGAACACTTCGCATCACAGAATAGAATTCTAAATCGTCTTTAACTTTTGCTTTTCTTCTAATTCCAGCTGTATCAACTAAATTAAATTCAAATCCAAAACGATTATACTTTGTATCTATAGAGTCTCTTGTAGTTCCAGCTATATCTGTAACTATATATCTATCTTCACCAATAAGTGCATTTATAAACGACGATTTCCCTGCATTTGGCCTTCCAACAACAGCAAAACGAGGTAACTCGTCCTCAACTACATTCTCTTTTTCAGGAAGAGCTTCAACAAGTGCATCCAATAAATCTCCAGTTCCACTTCCATTAATACTCGCAATGGTAAAATATTCACCTAAACCTAAAGAATAAAATTCAACAGCATCTTCAGCCCTTTTAGCATTATCTACTTTATTTACTACTAAAAAAACAGGTTTTTTAACTTTTCGAAGTAAGGTTGCCACATCTTCATCCATTCCTGTCACACCAGATTCTACATCTACCATAAAAATAATGGCATCTGCTTCATCGATAGCTAATTCTACTTGTTTATCAATTTCAGCTTCAAAAACATCGTCGCTACCTTTTACATATCCTCCTGTATCTATTAAAGAAAATTCTCTTCCATTCCAATCGCTCTTTCCGTAATGTCTATCTCTGGTTACACCACTTGTAGCATCAACAATAGCTTCTCTTCTTTGAATTAAACGATTAAAAAAAGTCGATTTTCCAACATTTGGTCTTCCAACTATAGCAACTATGTTACTCATTTTAAATAAATTTTGGTGCAAATATAATGATATGCTTATGATTTCGTTGTATTTTGTATCATTCAAAAAAAAAAATTTGTTAAAATGAAAAACAACATTGCTGCCATTATTTTTTCCTTAGCAATTGTAATTGCTGCTTATTTACTTGGAAATGCTTTTATGAATAGAAATCATACCGATGGAACTATTTCGGTTACAGGTTTAGGAAAAGCAGATTTTACTTCAGATTTAATAGTTTGGGAAGGCTCTTTTTCCAAAGAAAGTTTTAATCTTCAAGAAGCATATAGCGACCTTGAAAAAGACAAAAAAATTATTTCAGACTATTTATTATCTAAAGGAATCACTGAAAAAGAATTAGTTTTCAATGCTGTTAATAGCAGAAAAAATATGCGTGGAAAATACAATAGCGAAGGGCAATATATTGGTGAGGAATTTCTGGGTTACGTTTTAACACAATCCTTACAAATAGATTCTAACAATGTTGAAAAAGTAGAATTAATATCTAGAGAAATTACCGAGCTTTTAAATAAAGGCATTCAATTTTATTCTCAATCTCCTAGATACTATTACACGAAATTAGCCGATTTAAAAATTGAAATGATTTCCAAAGCCACTGCAGATGCAAAACACAGAGCAGATATGATTGCTGAGAATTCTGGTGGAAAGTTAGGCGACTTAATTTCTGCTAAAATGGGCATTTTTCAAATTACTGGTCAGAACTCAGACGAAGATTATTCTTGGGGAGGGACTTTTAATACAGAATCTAAAGAAAAAACGGCTTCAATTACTATGAAACTTGATTATAAAGTTAAATAAACATAATATATGTCCTCCTCCTCTACACTAAATGATGTGGTATTAAGACCACGTTTTAAATTTGAAAAAAACCAAAATAATGAAGAATTACTAACACTGTTTGATCTAGCTAAAAAAGAGCAATCAGATTTTATTGTATCTCGCATAGACAATCATGTTTTTTTAAAATTACCAAAACACAAACAGCATTTTTGGTCGCCACAACTACATTTAGAAATTGATAAAATTGATGAAAACTCGAGTTCAATACGTGGTTTATTTGGACCTAACCCAACCGTTTGGACCATGTTTATGTTTTTTCACTTTTTAGTTGTTTGCTTATTTTTAGGATTCGGAGCATGGGCTTATTCTAATTGGTCTTTAGAAACATCTTACGCTATACAAGTTTCTCTGATGATTTTTATGGTGATTATTTGGATTGTTCTATATGTAGTTGGTCAAATGGGTAAAAAAGTTGGTATGGACGAGATGCATTTACTCCATAGGTTTATGAGAGACACCTTAAGACATCAAAACCAATGCTTTTATTGATTATAGCCAAAACGCTTTAACTGCCTTTGGTCGTTTCGCCAGTTTTTATTTACTTTAACATACAATTCTAAATGCACTTGTTTGCCAAAGAATTTTTCTAAATCTTTTCTGGCTTCAATACCTACACGTTTAAGTGCAGAACCCTTATGACCAATAATAATTCCTTTTTGAGTATCACGCTCTACCATAATCACAGAACGCATTCTAATAATGTTTTCTTCTTCAAAAAATTCTTCGGTATCAATTTCAACAGCATACGGAATTTCTTTTTTGTAATGCATTAAAATTTTCTCACGAATGGTTTCGTTTACAAAAAAACGTTCAGGCTTATCTGTTAATTGATCTTTTGGGTAAAATGGTGGCGAATCAGGAAGTAACTCTATTATTCTATTAAAAACTTCTTTTACTTGAAAACCTTCTAAAGCCGAAATAGCAAAAATTTCTGCATTAGGTACTTTAGCAGCCCAACTTTGCACCTGTTCTTCTAGTTGTGCTTGATCTGATTTATCAATTTTATTCAGTAGTAATAAAACAGGAATTTTAGAGCTAGTTATTTTATTAAAAAAGTTTTCGTCTTTAAGCTCCTTCTCTCCAATTTCAACCATATAAATTAGCACATCTGCATCATCAAAAGCAGATTTTACAAAATCCATCATGGATTCTTGTAATTCGTAAGCGGGTTTAATAATTCCTGGTGTATCAGATAAAATCATTTGAAAATCTTCACCATTAACTATTCCTAAAATTCTATGTCTTGTTGTTTGAGCTTTCGAAGTGATAATAGATAATTTTTCACCTACAAACGCATTCATAAGTGTCGATTTCCCAACGTTTGGATTACCAATAATATTTACAAAACCAGCTTTATGCATATTACTTATTTTATTAATGCAAAGATAGTTTTAAAAATTAGAAACCATACTAAGATGAAAAAGTTAAATAAATCTCATTTCTACTTGTAACATAAAGCACTTTCATGTTTTATAACTTTTTAGCTTATTCACCATTTAATAGGTTTTTTTTAATACTTTAGTAAGATATATATAATTCCTCCACCAAAGAACTTTTTAAGTGATAAATAAATCCTTTTTTGCTATTTTTTTTATCGCATTCATCTATGCAATGCCTTCAACTTGTTTAGCTCAAGAAGCTGAAATAGATACAACTAAAACAGAAATAAATACTCCTTTTAGAAAAGGCAGATGGTTAACAGGGTTAACAGGTTTTATTGGTTCTGGCTCAACAGAAAACACAATTACTCATGATAAATCTATAAGTAATAGATATAGAATTGAAATAAATACGGGAAAATTCGTTAGAGATCGTATCAATATTGGTCTTTCCGCTAATATGGAACGTAGTAATGTTGAAGAAAAAAATATAGCAGAAAGTACTTCTGAATTATTCTTTGTAGGCCCAAAGGGCACTTATTATGCTTCAGATAGCTATATTGGCTCCATTTTTTTTAGTTTATCTCCTGGCTATGTATTATATAGAGATAAGATAGGAGCTTTAATAGATGACATTTATATTGAAAATATAAATAAAGGAGGAGGATTTGGCTTCTTATTCACTTTTGGTTTCGCTTATGTAATTCAAGATCGTGTATCTTTTGATCTTGGCCTTAATTATAATGTATATTGGTTAAACCTAAATCAAGAAAGTTCAGCAAACAATATTACAGACAAAGTATCTTACGAGTTAAGTAACCTATCATTTTCATTTGGATTTAAAATATTGTTAGACAGTAAACCTCTATAATGAATAACCTCTTCTACATCTTATTAATTTGTTTTTTTATTGTACCAAAAAGCTTTGGACAAAATAAAGATGATGTTATTAAATCTGATACAATTAATAAAAATAAAAAATTTCAGTTTGTAGCTATTCCAATAATATTTTATACGCCAGAAACAAGTTTTGGATTTGGAGCAGGAGCTCAAGTTTTTCTATTAAAACAGAAAAACATCTACAACGACAGAGTATCAAATGTGTTTGTAGATTTTATTATGACTTCTAACAAACAATTTATTGTAGATATAATCCCTCAAATTTATTTTGGTAAAGGTGACTATTTTCTAGACATGAATTTTAAGTGGAAAATATTTCCAAACAATTTCTGGGGAATTGGTAATAACACTCCAAATAGTAATGAAGAAGCATATGATATGACTTCGCAAATTCTTAAAGTTAGTTTTTTAAAAAGATTACCTCCTTCTCTAAATTTTGGATTTGAATATATTTATGAAAATTACGATGTAACTGAAGTTGAGGAAGGTGGGCTTCTAAGCACTGGTGATATTAAGGGAAGTGACGGAGCAGTTATTAGTGGCTTTGGAGTTATTTTTAATTTAGATTCAAGGAATAATGTTGGCTCTCCAACATCAGGACATTTGTTAAAAATGAATGCCCAATTTTCAAGTGAATTATTTGGTGCTACAGAAACTTACAATAAGTTTATTGCAGATTTACGGACGTATCAAAAATTAGGTGAAAATAGTATTATTGCACTTCAATTATATTATGAAGGTAATTATGGCAACCCTCCTTTTCAAGGACTTGCTTGGTATGGTGGAGGAAATCAAGCACGTGGCTACTACCAAGGTAGATATATAGATAAAACGCTATATCTAATTCAAGGAGAATATCGCTATAGATTTAAACCTAGATGGGCAATTGCTGGTTATGGTCTTTTTGGAAAAGTTGCTAACGACCAAAAACAATTATTTAGCTTAAACGATTTAAAACCAAGTGCTGGTGGAGGCTTACGCTTCAAACTTTTAAAAACCCAAGACACATGGGTTAGACTTGATGCTGGTATTGGTGTAGATGGTAGTCATGGAATATATTTTGGTATAAACGAAGCTTTTTAATATTAGCAAAACTAGAATATAGTATGTATTACTCCTTATTCTTTTTACTTTCTTTATTTACTGGAGGAAACTCAAGTTGGTCTGTTAATTATTTTGAAACCATGGCAGATGTTACAGTAAACAATCCCATTCTAGTTGTTACAGCTTATGCAAAAACATCTATTGGTGGCTTGCCACACAACCCACAAACTATTTTTATAACGGTTTCTTAAACTAAAAATGGCGTTGATTGTTATGTCTTAACAACCTTGACTTTAGTTGTCAATCCAATACCAACTCCAATAGCTGTATTACCTTATTTAGAATTATGTGATGATACAAAACCTAGAGATTTAGAAAAAGTGTTTGAAATAACTGTTACCGATGTATTGACGTTAAATACCTTTGATGAAACGGTAAGCTATCTTAAATCGATGGCAAATGCTGAAACAGGAGATAGAGCCGCTTTATTTGAGTATAGAATAGATAATAACCCTTGGGTAAGTAACAAGCCCAATACAAATACTTACACCTTCTCTAATGTGCCTTTTGGTGAGCATGTTATTCAAGCAAGAGACATCAATGGCTGTGGTATTGAAAGCGATATGGTTCTGGTTATGGATTACCCATTATTCTTTACGCCTAATAATGATGGTTATAAAGATACCTAGCAAATATTTGGAATTGAAAACCAATACGATGCTAAAATATTTATTTATGATCGTTATGGTAAATTACTAAAACAACTAAGTCCTACTGGACCAGGTTGGGATGAGATGTATAATGGCGAATTATTACCCTCAAAGGAATATTGGTTTACCTTTTATTACAAAGAGATAGGCGAAAGTAATGGCGCTCAAAAACAATTTCGTTCCCATTTTACTTTGAAAAGATAAAACATCATTAAATAAAAAAGCAGGCTGTTAATTAACAACCTGCTTTATAGTAGCGAGAACTGGACTCCAACCAGTGACCTTCGGGTTATGAGCCCGACCTCGACCGCTTTTTCAACACAAACACTGGGGGTTTGAGCTGTAACTTTTATGAAATCGTGTTCAAAATCGTGTTCCAGATTTTGTTTACTTGATTAAACAATATTATACTCTAAAGGTAGATTATTTTTCCATATAATCCTGCCATTTAATAAGAACATATTTTTCAATATTATGTTCCTGCTTTTTTAGAAACCCAAACTCATAAACAAATAAGTAAACATCACCTTTATTATTTTTCCAATAATGTGTGAAGAAATTTGAATCAAACCCATCTTCTTTTATTAATGAAGCTCTGACCGTTGCTTTTCCTGCTTTATTATATTGTTTTAATATTTTACGATTAAGTTTTAATTGATTATCAACTTTATTATAAAATCGAGGAGCTTCTTCCAAAGACCTTCTATAATGATATGTGCTTTTGCAATGTTGGTCACAAAATCGTTTGTCAGATCTACCTTTCAATTCCTTTCCACACGCTATACAGTTTTTTTTATTCATACCTAAAACTTAATCGAATGTTATACGAATACTATTCGTTTAAGATACGAATAATTCATTTTTAATGCCTATTTTTAATAAAAACCTAATATGAAATTCAGTCAGCACATAACAATTAAACATCTATTAATTGATAATAAGAAGTTTATTGGTCTTCAGTTTTACTCAAATAAAGCTCTAGAGATTCTTGTTAAGCAACTCTATAAAGTCTTGTGGAGTGATGAGTTTAATATGTATTATGTCCCAAACAACAAAACACATTTAGACGAAATATATGATACCTTTAGAGGTGTTGCTTGGATTGATTCAAAATACTTTTTTAATCATACACGTTCCAAAGAACTTAATGAAGTATTTGATGTACAATGGTATAGAAAAAGAGCACAATCAACCAATTATAAATTGTGTCCAGAAGATTATTTACAAAAGCTGGAATTAAAAAAGTATTCTAATAATACGGTTAGGTTATATGTCAAGCTTTTTGAAGATTTTATAAATTATTATTTTGATAAAGATATAGATCATATCAACGAAGTTGATATTAGAGAGTACTTAAAACACCTTATTCAAAGTAAACGTTCCAATTCATATATTAATCAATCCATAAACAGTATAAAGTTCTACTACGAATTAGTTATGGGAATGCCTAATAGATTATATCGTATAGAACGTCCTAGAAAAAATAAAAAGCTCCCAATTGTTTTATCCAAGGAAGAAATTAAATCTCTCATTGATTACACAAACAATATCAAACATAGATGTATTGTATCCTTATTATATTCTGCTGGTTTAAGACGCAGTGAGCTACTGAATTTAAAAATTAAAAACATTGATAGCTCACGTATGTTAATTCATGTTGTAGATGCGAAAGGCAATAAAGACCGATATACCCTTTTATCAAAAAACACCCTTGAAGATTTAAGAAAATACTATAAACAATTTAAGCCACAAGACTATTTATTTGAAGGTGTTAAAAAACAACAATATAGTAGCGTAAGTGTTGGTAAAATTGTATCTGAAGCTAGAAAGAAAGCAGGTATAAGAAAACATGTTTCACCTCATATTTTAAGACATAGTTTTGCTACACATCTTTTGGAAAATGGAACAGATTTGAGGCATATACAATTATTATTAGGTCATAGCTCTACTAAAACAACAGAAATTTATACACATGTAGCTAAAAGTAGTTTTGATTCTATCAAAAATCCGTTAGATTTGTAAGTATATATATAATAAATATAACATTACTAGTAATGTTATACACACGTTACATAAAACACCTCCAAAATTGTAACTCCTTTTAAAC
>NZ_VSFC01000002.1:0-33873 GCF_008084905.1 Xanthomarina maritima
ATAGAAGTGAAAGCGTAATTTTTTTCATTTTAATGGTAAATTAATGTTAGTTATTAAAAACTAGGTTAATAGAACACATCTATAATTGATGTAATTATAATTGATGTAATTCTCCTTAAAATAAATTTGGGTGCAAAATTTTGGGAAAATTGAATGACTAATGTAGCTAAAAACAACAGTATTTTATTGGGAGTTTAGCTTTATTTGTTAAAATGTGGTTTTTTTTCGTTAAAGTGAAATAATAAAACTTAAATAATTTTAACTAATTAATTAAGGAGATGGATTTGGGAATTTGATATGTATTTTACTTATTGAATCTATAACATCTTGACTTAAAGCCAGATGAATACTTTCTATGTTTTCGTTAAGTTGCTCTATAGTTGTTGCTCCAATAATATTACTAGTTATAAATGGCTGTTGGGTCACAAAAGCTAATGACATTTGCGCTAAAGATAAATTATTTTCTTCTGCAATTTTTAAATAGTGCTTAGTTGCTTCTGTTGCTTGCTGAGAACTATATCTAGCAAATCTTGGGAATAATTTTAATCTTGAGTTTTTAGCAGCTATTCCTTTAATATATTTTCCAGACAACACGCCAAATGCCATAGGCGAATATGCTAACAATCCAACATTTTCTCTTATTGATATTTCGGCCATATCTCCCTCAAAAACACGATTTAGTAATGAATAAGCATTTTGAATGGTTATAATTCGTGGTAACTTATTAGTTTTTGATTCTTCAAGATATCTCATGGTTCCCCAAGCTTTTTCGTTTGAAATACCTATTTGACGAATTTTTCCTTCTTTTATAATTTCATTTAACGAATGAAGAATTTCATTAAAATTATCTAGCCATCTATCTTCAGAATGATGTTTGTAATCTCTTATACCAAATGTATTGGTTTGCCTTTCTGGCCAATGAAGTTGGTATAAATCTATATAATCTGTTTGAAGTCTATTTAAACTATTATTTACGGCATCTTTTAACGCTTCTGGACTAAACCCATTTGTTCTAATATGTGCTGTATAGTCTCCTGGACCAGCTATTTTAGTTGCTAACACAACCTTATCTCTTTTTCCAGTTTTTTTAAACCAGTTTCCAATTATTTTTTCTGTTCTAGCATATGTTTCAGCTGTTGCTGGAACTGGATATAATTCGGCACAATCAAAAAAATTAATCCCTTTATCTGTTGCTAAATCCATTTGAGCAAACCCTTCTTCTTGAGTGTTTTGGTTTCCCCAAGTCATTGTGCCTAAACAGAGTTTACTAACTTTTATATCTGTTTTTGGTAATGTGGTAAATTTCATTTTAATAGTTTATACAAAAAGGAGTGTTATTATTGATTCGCGTTCAACTCTTGCATGATTATTTGTGATTCGTTAACCCTACCTTGTAATTGATAAATTAAAGCTAATAAGTATTTATAATCTTGATTATCCTTTTCTAATTTTAATGCTTTCTTGATGGTTTTTTCTCCTTCAACATAATTTCCATTTTGATAATAAAAAGTAGCTAAATTATACATCGATCTAGTATCTGAAGGGTCTAAATTTATAGCTTGTAATAAATCTTTAACAGCCAATTCGTTTTGCTTGGTTTCAAAATACAGTAATGCTCTCAAGTAATATGTTCTTGCTAATTCAGGGGTTTTAGATATAGATAAGTTTAAAATATTTAAAGCCTCGTTAGTTTGTCCACTTAAACTGTAAGTAGTGGCTAAATTAGCATAAACTGGAATTAATAAACTATCCATTTTTAAAGCTACTTTATAATGTTTAATAGCATTTTTAACATCATTATTTTGTAGATAATAATCTCCTAACTGCATTCTTCCTAGAGAAAAATCTGCATTACTATTTAGCATCTCTTCAAGCTCATTTCTAGATTTGTTTAAACCAGCTACATCAACATTAGTAAGCGTATTAATATCTATACCTATTAATAATTGAGCTACTCCAATTCTTACTAATTTAGTAGTATCGTTAGTGTGTTTTACAGCTATTGCTATTCGATCTTGCAAACTAAGAGATTGCAATTTTTGTAGGCAATTAAATCTAACTAAAGGAGAAGGATCTTCTAATCCTTTAATAATAGCTTCAAAATCTTGAGATTTTGTAATTTGTAAATTATCAATTACCGTTGCTCTTGCAATAGCAGGATAATTTAAATCGTTGATAAATAGGTCTAATGATTCGCGTTCTTTTTCTGAAATATTATCTCGATTGCTTAACAACAAAGCATCAGAAAAATGATCTTGTCTTTTAGTACCATACCATTCCTCTACTTTATTAGCTGCCCATTTATTAGATTTATCTTGATGACACGTATTACAAGCATTTGGGGTTCCGTATTCAACGCTTTGGTCTGGTCTTGGAATTCTAAAACTATGGTCTCTTCTATAATCAACTCCCATATAAGTTACTCCAGTCATATGACAATTGATACATTGTGATCCTTCTGAATCTATTGAATGAAAATAATGTGATGGTGTATCATATTTTGGCTCATGACATTGCATACACAAATTATTTCCAACTTCTTTTAATTTTAAAGTATGTGCATCATGACAATCTGTACATGTTACATCATTATGGTACATTTTGCTTTGCACAAAAGAACCAAATACATAGTCTTCTTCTTTTATTTGACCATCTCCATGATAAAAATCATCTGATAAATTCTGAAGCAAATATTGGTCTTCAAAATGTTTACCAGGAATCATATTTTGTGTTAATTTTACTCGTCTTGAATGGCAAGAAGCACACATATTCATTTGATTAAACTGAGATTTTCCAGATAAAATATGTTTCTTATTATATAACGTATCTTGTAGGTTGCTTGCCCAATTAACATGTTGTTCTGCTGGCCCATGACAACTTTCGCAATTTACATTTATAAAAGAATACGTTGTATTGAATGCATCTTCCTCAACTAAATAATTCTTTTTTAAATTAGTTGAATGACATTCGGCACACATGGTATTCCAATTCTGAGAACTTTTTGACCAATGCATCCAATCATGAGGACTAATCTTGTCTCCTGGATATTGGTGATACCACCTTTTATTATTAACATCCCATGAAACCCTTAATACTTGTTTTTTTCCATTGTCAAAATCTGCAATATATTGCTGTAAAGGTGTTACTCCAAATGTGTAAGAAATTTTATATTCTATGTCACTTCCATCTATCTCTTTAACCTGAACAATATAATCTTCATTCTTTCTTGAGAAAAAATAAGACACCCCATCTAGTGTTATACTAACATCATTGAAATCTCCAAGAACAGTAGATTCGTTAACAATTTGCATAGCCAAATCATGATCTGAGCCTTTCCAAGAATCAACTGCATCTTTATGGCAAGAAATACATTGAGCATCTCCAACATAGCCATCTTTATGAACAGATTTTATTTGATCTTTTTCAACATAAGATTCCTTTTTAGAATTGTTTGAACATGAAACTAAAATTGAGATACATACAATCCAGTAAAAATTTTTCATTTAAAGAGAAGTGAATTATTATTCTTTGTTTAGCAATTTAGTAATTTCGTCTAACTTTGGCGTTAAAATAACTTCAATACGTCTGTTTTTAGCTTTTCCTTCGGCAGTATCGTTTGAAGCAATTGGAGCATATTCCCCTCTTCCAGCAGCAGTTAGGCTCTCAGGATTAATACTAGTGTTCTGATTTAATATTTCTACAATGGCAGTAGCACGTTTGGTAGATAAATCCCAGTTCCCAGACAAGGTTCCGTTTCCTGAATATGGTACATTATCTGTGTGTCCTTCAATTAATACATTGATATCTGGATTATCGGCAAGCACAGACCCTAATTGTTTAACAGCCTTTGTTCCTTCAACTCCAACTGCCCAACTTCCAGACTGGAATAACAATTTATTTTCCATAGACACATATACTTTTCCATCTCGTTGTTCTACAGTTAACCCTTTTCCTTCAAAATCTACTAAAGCTCTTGAAATGGCATTTTTTAAATCAGTCATGGCTGCATCTTTTGCTGCAATCATACTCTCTAATTCAGCCACTCGATTTGATCGTGATTCTAACTCTTTCTTCAAAGCTTCTAGTCTAGCATTTTCAGTTGCTAATGCTTGTTCTTTAGCTTCTAATTGTGCTAACAATTCTCTGTTTTTTTGAACATTTTCTGCAATGGCAGACGAACTGTTTTTTTCTAAGGCATCATAAGAGGCTTGCAAGTTATCTAAGTTTGCTTTTGTTGCATGATAATCACCTTGTAATTTATCTCTTTCTGCAACAGCTTCATTATAGGCATCACGCAATTGACTTAACTCGTTTTCAGCAGCATTTTTTGCACTTAATAAACTTTCGTTTTCTTCATTTAATTGCTTGTTTTCATTTTTTAATACTCCATATTTACTCTCTAAGTCTTTATAAACTTTTGGTGACACACAAGAAGTTATTAAAAGTGTAGAAACTGCAATAATTAAGATTCGGTTTTTCATTTTTTATATTTTTAATTTTCTATTTCAACTAAGATTGGACAATGGTCACTATGAACTGCTTCAGAGAGTATAACGGCTCTTTTAATTTTTTCTTGTAATGGTTTTGTTACCATAGCATAATCTAATCGCCAACCTTTATTATTAGCTCTAGCATTGGCACGATAACTCCACCAGCTATATTCTTGTTTTTCAGGATGTAAATAACGGAATGAATCAACAAGCCCACTATCGATAAATTTTCCAAGCCAAGCTCTTTCTTCTGGCAAAAATCCTGAAACACCTTTCATTTTTGGATTATGAATATCTATTTCTTCGTGACAAATATTATAATCTCCACAAATAATTAAGTTTGGAATCTCTTTTGTAAGCTTGTTTATATAGTCTTGAAACATATCCATATAATCAAATTTATGCTGTAAACGTGCATCATTAGTTCCTGAAGGCAAATACAAACTCATAACAGAAAATCCATCGAAATCTGCTCGAAGATTTCTTCCTTCGAAATCCATAGATTCTATTCCTGTACCAAATTCCACATGATTGGGTTTTGTTTTGCTTAAAATAGCAACACCACTATAGCCTTTTTTTTGAGCACTAAACCAATAGTGATATTTATATCCAGCTTCTTCAAATAAATTTAAATCTAACTGCTCTTCCATAGCTTTAATCTCTTGCAAACAGATAACATCTGGATTTGCTGCTTGTAGCCAAGTAATGAAATCTTTATTTAGTGCAGCACGAATGCCATTTACGTTATAAGAAATGATTTCCATAAGTATTTTCCCCCTTAAATATGGGACATTTGTTTTTAATTAATCTAAAAATTTATGAGATCCCAATCTTCATTGGGATAACTCCCTTTTAAAAAAAGCGAGTTAATTTCAGCTAAAATAAATAATGCTTTACATTTACACTATTAATTTAAAAACGTTTTAACAAAAGCTATCAACAAAATATTTTTATTGATATGTAGTTTAATACTTCATGAAGTTAATACTCCAATTCATGTTACTTCTCTTTGGTGTTTGTGCATTTGCTCAAGACCACACTTCTAATTACAGAACTAAAACAGTAGCTGTAAGAGATTCTATTGTAATTGATAGTGTAAGTATTAATTCAAATTTTTTTACAATTAAAAAAAAAGATAGCTCTTTCGTTGATTCGTCGTTTTATAACATTGATTTTGAAAATGCCATTTTAACTATTAAAAAACCAGTTGAAGTAGATTCCATAATTATTAATTATTTAAAGTATCCTGAATACTTAACCAAAACATACAGACAAATAAGTGATAGTATAATTGTAGAAAATACAGGAAATTTAGCAAAACTTTACAAACTTTCTCAACCAAGTGAAAAAAACACATTTACACCATTTGATGGCTTAACAACTTCTGGAAGTATATCTCGTGGTGTGATTATAGGAAACAACCAAAATTCTGTTTTAAATAGTGAATTAGATTTACAGATTACAGGAAAACTAAGTGAGAAAGTGTCTTTAAGAGCTTCTATTCAAGACGCTAATGTGCCTTTGCAGGAAAGTGGCTATTCGCAAAGATTAGACGAATTTGATCAGGTTTTTATTGAACTTTTTAGTGATAATTGGAAAATTCGTGCAGGAGATATCGACTTGACAAATCCTTATTCTTATTTTGGAAATTTTTCAAAACGTGTCCAAGGATTAGCTATTGGAGCCACTTTACATCATCCTGAATCAACAACTAATTTATTTGCTTCTGGCGCATTGGTTAGAGGTCAATTTACAACTAGTCAGTTTACAGCTCAAGAAGGGAATCAAGGCCCTTATAAATTAAAAGGTCCTAACGACGAATTATATGTGCTTATTGTCTCTGGAAGTGAAACCGTTTACGTAAATGGGATTCCATTACAAAGAGGCGAATACAACGATTACATTATAGATTATAATGCTGGTGAAATTATTTTTAACTCCACTTTTCCAGTTACTTCCGAAATGAGAGTAACTGTAGATTATCAATATAGCGATAGAAATTATTCTCGATTAGTAGTTTTTGGAGGAGGCAGATATGAAAGTGAAAAACTAAATCTTGGTGTTTCTATTTATAGTGAAAGTGATTCAAAAAATAATCCATTACAACAAAACTTGTCAGCCGAACAAGTTGAAATTTTAGCTGAAGCTGGAGACGATAGAACCAAAATGGTTGCTCCTTCAAGTACTTCTGAAGCTTATAATGAAAATAGAATTCTTTATAAAAAAGAAATAATTAATGGTGTAGAAGCCTTTGTATTTTCTAACAATCCAGATGACGAACTATTTAGTGTTCGTTTTACCTTAGTAGGAGACAATCTTGGAAACTACATTGTTGGCAGTAATGAAGCCATAAATACTATTTTCGAATATATTGAACCCATTGCTGGAATTCCTCAAGGTAATTACGAACCAATTATACAATTAGTAGCTCCTACAAAATTACAAATGGCTATTGTTAATGGTGTTTATAAACCTTCAGAAAAAACAAGTATCGATTTTGAAATTGCTGGAAGTAAAAACGATTTAAATTTATTTTCGAGTATTGATGATGATAATAATGATGGTTTTGCTGGGAAATTGAGAGTTAATCAAGCCATAATTAAAAAAGACAGTCTTTGGAATTTAAGTGCATTTGCAGATACAGATTATATTCAAGAAGATTTTAGGTCTATCCAGCGTATTTATAATGCTGAATTTAATAGAGATTGGAATCTTGGGAATACTACTAGTCCAACAACTGCTACTAGTTTAGGAACACAAACGTTTATAAAAACTGGAGCTCAAGCATTCCATAACCAAAAAGGAATGGCCAGCTATGAGTTTCAATACTTAAATTACTCTAAAAATTTTAATGGCAATAGACATATTGTTTCTGCTAATTTAGAACTTAATAAATGGCGAATTGTTTCTCTTTCAAGTTTGTTAAATACAACTTCCACAACAAATAACTCGACATTTTTTAGAACCTATAATATGATAACTTATAGTTTTAAAAGAGCTTGGATTGGGACAAGGTTGGCCATGGAAGACAACCAAGACAAAGATAAAGAAACAGAAGCCTTTATACCTAATAGTCAAAAATTTAAATCCTATGAAGTTTTTACAGGAGTTGGAGACAGCACTAAGATATTTGCTGAAATAGGTTTCAAATTTCGTGTAAATGATAGTATAAGAAATAATAAATTACAAAAAGTAAATTCTTCAAACACCTATTATATAGATTCAAGAATTGTCCAAAACGAACGCACTAATTTATCGGTATATGCCAATTACAGAGTTTTAAAAAATACAGATGAAAGCATAGAAAACGAGAATTCTCTAAATTCCAGAATTCAATATAGTCAACGCTTCGTAAAGCAGTTTTTCTTATGGAATACCGTTTATGAAACAAATTCTGGGACCTTGCCTCAACAAGATTTTACTTTTGTTGAAGTAGAACCTGGACAAGGAAATTACACATGGATAGATTACAATGGTAATGGCATTCAAGAATTGGAAGAATTCGAAATTGCGCAATTTCAAGATCAAGGAAAATACATTCGCGTATTATTACCAAATCAAGTCTTTATAAAAACCCATCAAAATAGATTAAGTCAAACATTAACAATTAATCCACAGCAATGGTCTAACGAAGTAAGTGGTTTAAAAAAAGGGTTGTCTCACTTTTATAATCAAACCTCCTATATAGTAGATAGAAAAAATAAACGTGAAGGAAACGACATTAATTTAAATCCGTTTAAAAGTGATCCTGATACAGAATTAGGCTTACAACTAAATTTTAGAAATGTCTTATTTTTTAATCGAGGGAAACAACATTATACAACTTCTTATACCTTTTTAAAAAACGATACCAGAAATATTCTAACCGTTGGTTATATTGAAAATTCACTAATTAGTCACTTATTACATTTCAATCATAAATTTGCTTTAAATTGGTTGATAAATTTTCAAATTAGCTTAAATAATACAGAGAGTATTAGCGAAAATTTTGCAAGCAAAAACTATAATATTGATGACGTAAATGTAAACCCAAAGTTATCTTATTTATTAAACGATTTCACTCGTTTTGATATTTTTTATCAATACACAAGTAAAAAGAATACTATTGGCAGTTTAGAGACATTAAAGCAACAAAATTATGGGTTGTCGTTTTCTTTTGCCAACTTCCAAAAAATGTCAATTATTGGTGAATTTAATTATTTTTCAAACGATTTTGTTGGAGACTCAAATACTCCTGTTGCTTATCAAATGATGGAAGGTTTACAGCCTGGAAAAAATTACACATGGAGTTTACTTGCTCAAAAGAAAATTACATCATTCTTAGATTTAAATCTTAATTATCTTGGAAGAAAAAGCGAAACTAGCAAGGTTATTCATACTGGGAGTATTCAACTAAAAGCCTATTTTTAAACATGTAACCTATGTTACTGACTTAGAAGTAATTTTTTGTAGCTTTGTATTATACATGAACAAATTTGTAGCCATAACATATTCGTTTTTGATACTTGTACAAAGTTTCAATTTTAGTTTTGAAGATCTTTCGAAGTTAAGCACTTTGATTGAGCATGCCGAATATCATCAAGAAACTTATGGCGATTCATTTTTAGATTTTATATCTGAACATTATGGTGATGACAAGTTTCAACATGAAAACAACCATGAAGAACACGAAGATTTACCATTTAAACATCATCATCAAACATGTGCTCATGCTAATTCAGCATATACATTACAAACTTTAAATTTCGATTTTGAGTATCTTCCTTTTGTTGAGATTCCTTTTAACTTTTATTATACAGAATCTACCTCTCTTTTTGAAAAACCATCTGTTTTTCAGCCTCCAAAATTCGCATAATTCATTCGTGATTTAAATCATTTTTTTATAAGCTATTAAGTAATAGCTTAAACAAATTTATATAATGAATTATGTTAGAAAACATTATCAAATTCAGTTTAAAGAATAAACTCATTATTCTACTTTTTATGGCATTTGTTGTAGGCTTTGGAATATTCTCCATAACGCAAATACCAATTGGAGCTGTTCCAGATATTACCAACAACCAAGTGCAAGTTATTACTACATCTAGAAATTTATCGACACAAGATGTGGAACAGTTTATTACTTATCCCGTGGAATTAGAAATGGCTAATCTGCCTGGGGTTGTAGAAATTCGATCGGTTTCAAAATTTGGTCTTTCAGTAGTAACCATTGTTTTTGAAGACGATTTAGGCACCTATTTACCAAGACAACTTATTGCCGAAAAAATTAAATCTGCCTCTGAAAAAATCCCAGAAGGATTTGGCTCTCCAGAAATGGGACCAATAACCACTGGATTAGGAGAAATTTATCAATACATTCTAGATATAAAACCCGAATTTAAAGACAGATATTCCACAACCGATTTAAGAACCATTCAAGATTGGGTTGTTAAACGTCAGCTTTCAGGAATTCCTGGAGTAGTTGAGGTAAATACTTGGGGAGGATTTTTAAAACAGTACGAAGTAGCCATCAATCCACAAAAGTTGGATGCTATAAATATTACTGTTTCAGAAATTTACACAGCTTTAGAAAAAAACAATAGTGTTGCTGGTGGAGGTTATATTGAAAAAAGCAATCAAGCTTTTTTTATTCGTGGTGAAGGTTTAATAGAATCGTTAGAAGACATTGGCAATATTGTGGTTAAAAACGACGGCATTCCTATATTCATAAAAGATATTGCCAAAGTAGGCTTTGGAAGTGCTACACGTTTTGGAGCCATTACTGGAAATGGTGAAGGCGAAAAAGTGCTTGGACAAATAATGATGCTGAAAGATGGGAACTCAAAACAAATAATAGATGATGTGAAAGAACGCATAACATCTATTCAAAATTCGCTTCCAGAAGGTGTTTATATTAATGGCTTTTTAGAAAGAAGTGAGCTTATAAATAAAACCACATTCACTGTGGCTGAAAATCTCATTTTAGGTTCTCTAATCGTCATTTTTGTTGTGGTTTTACTATTAGGTAATTGGCGTTCTGGTTTAGTTGTTGCTTCAGTTATTCCATTAAGTTTATTGTTTGCAATTTCATTAATGAATATCTTCGGAATCGATGCTAATTTAATGAGTCTTGGAGCTATCGATTTCGGAATAATTATAGATGGAGCTGTTATTATTGTTGAATATATTGCTTTTCAAATTACAGCCCAAAGCGCTAAAATCAAATCGCTATCTAAAGTAGATCAGCAAGCAGATATCGATACTATAACTTTAAAAAGTTCATCAAAAATGATGAATTCTGCCATTTTTGGACAGCTTATTATTTTAATCGTTTTCATTCCAATTTTATCATTAAGTGGTGTTGAAGGAAAAATGTTTAAACCCATGGCAATGACTTTTAGTTTTGCATTAGTTGGAGCCATGATTTTCTGTTTAACTTATGTGCCAGTAATTTCTTCCATGTTTTTGAAACCAAGTGTTCAAAGTGACAGAAATATTTCAGTTAGACTCATGGCTACAATAACCAAGGCTTACAAGCCAATAATAAACTGGGCTTTGTCAAACAAAAGAATCGTTATTTCACTTTCTGTTATTTTATTAACTTCAAGTATTTGGATTTTCAGCAGAATGGGAGGCGAATTTGTACCTACTCTCGACGAAGGAGATTTTGTCATTCAACCTGTTTTAAAAACGGGAACATCATTAAGTAAAACCATAGAAATCACGACAAGGATAGAACAAATTTTACTAGATAATTTCCCAGAAGTTGACCAAGTAGTTAGTAGAATTGGTGCTGCAGAAGTTCCAACAGACCCAATGTCTATGGAAGAAAGCGATGTTATTATTAAACTAAAACCTATAAAACAATGGGTGTCTGCTTCTAATAAAGATGAATTGGCAGATAAATTTAAAGAAGCATTAGAAGTTATTCCAGATATGGAAGTGGAATTTACGCAACCTATAGAAATGCGTTTTAATGAACTAATTACAGGTGTTCGAGCTGATGTTGCCATTAAAATTTTTGGTGAAGACTTAAATATTCTCGCTAATAAAGCAAATGAAATTAGAAATCTCATTGAACATGTAGAAGGAGCTTCAGATATCATCATTGAAAAAGTGGAAGGTTTGCCACAAATGAGCGTTAGCTTCAGCCGAAGTAAAATTGCCAGATATGGTTTAAATATTGCCGATTTAAATCAAATGATAACTATGGGTTTTTCAGGTGATGCTGTTGGTTCTGTCTTTGAAGGCGAAAAACGTTTTGATTTAGTCATTCGATTAGAAGAAGACCAAAGAAAAAATCTTGAAAGTCTTCAATATCTGTATGTCGATCTGCCAAATAATGAAGGTAAAATTCCTTTAAGCGAATTAGCTGAAATAACATATACAACTGGTCCTGCAAAAATTTCCAGAGACGATACAAAACGACGCATTGTAGTTGGAATAAATGTGAGAAATAGAGATTTGCAATCTGTTGTAAACGATGTTAAAACTATTTTAGATAAAGACCTGGAATTACCAGTAGGATACACCATTACTTATGGTGGCCAATTCGAAAATTTACAAAGCGCCAAAGCACGACTTATGGTGGCTGTTCCAATAGCATTGATTCTAATTTTTATACTACTTCATTTTGCCTTTGGTTCTATTAAAGAAGCGCTTATGGTTTATTCTGCAATTCCATTGTCTGCTGTTGGTGGTATTCTCTTATTATGGATTAGGGATTTGCCTTTTAGTATTTCTGCAGGAGTTGGTTTTATAGCTTTATTCGGAATTGCTGTTTTAAATGGTATTGTGCTTATAGAACATTTTAAAGAATTAAAAGAACAAGGTATGACTAATATTGAAAAACTTATAAAACGTGGCACTACCGAAAGACTTCGTCCTGTTTTGCTTACTGCAGCAGCAGCAGCTCTAGGGTTTTTACCTATGGCCATTTCTACCAATGCTGGAGCCGAAGTTCAAAGACCTTTAGCAACAGTGGTTATTGGAGGATTAGTATCTGCAACCATTTTAACACTTGTGGTTCTTCCAGTATTGTATGCTTGGTTTGAAACTAAAAAAAATATGAAGGTGAATAAAAAAGGAATTGCCTCTGTAATTGTTTTATTAATATCGATTGGGATGAATGCACAACAAAATCCAATAGATGTTACTCAAACTTTAAAACTAGCTATTGAAAATAATTCGGGTTTGAAAGCATGGTCTTTAAAAGTAGACGAAGCTGATGCTTTAATTGAGAGTGCCTTTAATTTTGATAAAACGTCTTTATATTATAATTACGACGAGAGTAATTTGGTTGGAAACAACGATCCTTTAAATGTTTTTGGAATTTCGCAAGACTTTAAATTTCCAACGGTTTATTTTGCCGATAAAAAAGTAAACAAAGCCCAACATCTATTACAGGAATCTCAATATAATATTCAAATTCAACAGTTAAAACGTGATGTTTACGCTAAATATTATCAGTTAAGTTACACTAAAAACAAAGCGAAAGCCTATCATTATCTGGATAGTTTATATCAAAATTTCGCCAAATCGGCCGAACGTCGTTTTGAATTAGGTGAAACAAATTATCTGGAAATGATAACGGCAAAATCCAAACAAAAACAATTGGAAACCCTTTATAAACAGGCTTTACAAGACATTGTATTAGCCACAGAACAATTGAAAAAAGTTGTTCAAATTGATAATTTATCGATAACAGACCAACCTCTTAAAAAATTAGAATTAGAGACTGTTACCATAGCAAATAACATTGGTTTAGAGACTTTCGAATTTTCTAAAATCTATTACAAGGCATTAAATCAAAAAGAGAAACAAAGTCTTTTACCAGATTTAAACGTAGAATATTTTCAAGGTACTAATAGTGGTATCGACAAAAATTTTATTGGTTATACTTTTGGCGTGAAAATACCATTGTTTTTTAGTGGGAATACATCTAAAATAAAAGCATCTAAAATTGCTCAAGAAGTTGCCGAAGAACAGCAACAAGATTATCAGATAAGACTTGATACAGAATATCAATCGTTATTGGCAAAACTTCAGCAAAACGAAGAAGCCATTAATTATTACGAAACCCAAGGTAAAACCCTTTCAGAAGAAATAATAAAAACGGCTGAAAGAACTTTTAAAGAAGGTGAAATAGATTTCTTTCAATACATACAAAGTATTGAAACCGCAAAAGATATAGAACTCACTTATCTAGATAATTTAAACACATACAATCAAACAATTATTGCCATCAATTATTTAATTTTATAAAAATGAAAAACCTATATATCTTATTATTTTCAATGGTTTTTGTAGCCTGTGTAAATTCAGAAAAAAACATTGAAACAGTTGTTGAAGTTGAAACTTCTACAGAGGAAATAACTGTTAACAAACAACAATTTGAAGGTGAAAAAATGACCTTTGGTTCACTTTCAGAAGAGGAATTTAATGAAATTGTAAAAGCCAATGGCATGATAGATGTGCCACCTCACAATAAATCTAGTGTCACATCTTTTATTGGAGGCTATATTACCAAAACACCATTATTAGTTGGAGATAAAGTTGAAAAAGGACAAATATTGGTTACTCTTGAGAATCCAGAATATGTAGAAATTCAGCAAAACTATTTAGAAGTTGCAGAACAATTAAACTATTTAAAATCTGAATTTACCAGACAAAAAACATTGTTCGATGAAAACATCACCTCACAAAAAAACTTCTTAAAAGCTGAAAGCACCTATAAAAGTAATCTTGCTCATTTCAATGGTTTACGAAAAAAGCTAGAAATGATGCATATTAATCCTACTTTAGTAGAACAAGGTCAAATTTCTTCTACCATAAATTTATATGCTGCAATAACAGGCTATGTAACCAACATAAATGTAAGCAATGGAACTTATGTGTCACCAGCAGATATAGTTATGGAGATTGTTGATACAGATCACATTCATTTAGAGCTTTCAGTTTTTGAAAAAGACATTTTAAAGATTAAAAAAGATCAAGTAATACGTTTTAAAATTCCTGAAGCTTCAAACGACACATTTATGGCAGAAGTCCATTTAGTTGGTACAACTATAGACGAAAAAAGCAGACGTGTTAAAGTTCATGGACATATTGATAACACGCAAACTAATTTTATTGTTGGTATGTTTGTAGAAGCTGAAATTATAGTCCATAGCAATAAAAGTTTAGCCTTACCAAAAGAAGCCATTCTAAATGTTGAAAGTGATTTTATTGTACTAATTTTAAAAGATGAAACAGATACAGAATATCATCTTGAAAAAGTAAAAATAGATCAAGGAAAAGAAACGGAAACTTTTGTGGAAGTTTTAAATTCGGGAGATTTGAAAGACAAACAAATTATTACAAAAGGAACTTACATGTTACTCTCTGGAGGTGAATAATACCAATAATAGAAATTTTAAATGAAAGAACATAAAAAGGATTCACATTACCACGAACATGGTGGCATTTTTGGAAAGAAAACCGAATTATATTTTTCAATTCTTTGTGGTGTCTTTTTAGTTCTTGGGTTTGTATTCGAAAAAACTAACTTTTCATCTTTTTGGGTTTATCAAACAAATTATATTTTATCTTATTTTTTTGGTGGTTATTTTATAAGCATAGAGGCAACCAAAAAAATCTCTAAAGGTGGTTTTGATATCGATTTTTTAATGATAGCAGCAGCCATTGGAGCCGCTTATATTGGAAGTTGGGCTGAAGGTGCTTTGCTATTATTTTTGTTTAGTCTAGGTCATGCTTTAGAAAGCTATGCCATGAATAAAGCTACCAAATCCATTGAAGCTTTAAGCGATTTATCGCCTAAAACAGCTTTAGTAAAAAAAGATGGAAAACTAATAGAAACACCTATCGAGCAATTACATATCAACGATATTATTGTTATAAAACCAAACACTAAAATTGCTGCAGATGGTGTAATAATTAAAGGCAATAGCAGCATCAATCAAGCTCCAATTACTGGAGAAAGTATGCCTGTTGACAAATCAGCAATTGCAAATATCAATAATTTACCAGACTTTAAAGACATAGACAAAAACCACATTGTATTTACTGGAACTATAAATGGTGATGGACATATTGAGGTTTTAGTTTTAAAATTGAGTGAAGATTCATCAGTGGCTCGTTTGATAAAAATGGTCAGTGAGGTTGAAACACAGAAATCGCCAACCCAGCGTCTAACAAAAAAATTCGAAAAGATTTATGTTCCACTTGTTATTATTTTAGTTATTTCTTTATGTTTTACATACTTATTTTTGGATGAAACATTTCAAGAAAGTTTATATCGAGCCATAACCGTTTTAGTAGCTGCAAGTCCTTGTGCTTTAGCTATTTCTACACCAAGTGCTGTATTGAGTGGTATTGCAAGAGCAGCACAAAAAGGGGTTTTAATAAAAGGTGGAAAAGCTCTAGAAGATTTAGGTATGATTACAACTATTGCTTTCGATAAAACTGGAACACTTACCGAAGGAAAACCTAAGTTAACTAACGTTATACCTATTAAAGGATTTAATAAAACAGATTTTGTACAATTAGTTTTAGATGTTGAAAGTTTAAGCAATCATCCACTAGCTAAAGCAATTTCTAAAGATCTTAAGGAAAAATATAACATTGTTTATATAGGAAATGCTACTGAAATTAATGCCATTCAAGGAAAAGGCATCCAAGCCATTTATAAAAATGAAAGTGTTTTTATAGGAAACACTAAATTGATGCAAGATGAAGACATTACAGTTGAAGATTCTGTAAAATCAAAGATGAACGGTTTATTGGAACAAGGGCATACTGTGATGCTTGTAGCATTTAAAAATGAAATGGTTGGTTTGATTAGCGTCATGGACGTACCAAGAAAAACTGCAGTAAGCACTTTAAAACGCTTAAAAGACATTGGCATTAAACGGATGATTATGCTTACTGGAGATCACCAAAATGTAGGAGACACCATAGCAAAACAAATAGGTTTAACCGAAGCTAAAGGCAATTTGTTGCCTGAAGACAAAGTAGAAGCCATAAAAATATTATTAAAAGAAGATAAAAAAATAGCCATGGTTGGCGATGGTGTTAACGATGCTCCAGCAATGGCTTTAAGTACAGTTAGTGTTGCCATGGGAGCTGCAGGAAGCGATGTGGCTTTAGAAACTGCAGATGTTGCCTTGATGTCTGACAAAATAGAAAGGCTTCCATTTGTTATTGGTTTAAGCAGAGAATCAAAACGTATTATAAAACAAAATATTTTTATAAGTTTAGGTGTGGTTGCATTGTTGGTTCCAGTTACTATTTTAGGTTTAACAAATATTGGCTTGGCAGTTCTTTTTCATGAAGGTTCGACTATTGTAGTTGTAATTAATGCCTTGCGATTACTTCGATATAAATTAGACTAGAAAACAAAACTCCCAAGCTAATGCAGCTTGGGAGTTTTAATTTTTAGATTCTTCACGTTGTTCAGTATGACACATTATATACGACATCTTATTAAATTACGGAAAAACCGTAATTGATTTTAGCACTTTTCGATGAAATGCACAAATTTCATAAAAATGTTTGTTTAGTTATTTTTTTTTTTTTTTTACATTTGAGTTGTCTAAAAATCAAGGCGAGTAAATTTAGAAGTCCCTCAACAAGGTTTTTAGATATTTAGTTCGAACATAACTAGCGCTAGTTTTTTATTTTTCAAAGACTTCTAATTAAAAAAGCTTCTAAAATTAAGACTTCTAAACAGATTTTGTTTAACCAACCAGTTTTGAAAAAATATTTTGAACTGGTTTAAATTTTAGAAATTATGAAATTATTAAGAACTATTATACCTCTCTTCTTTGTATCCATTATTATATATAGCTGTACAGAAGAAAATGACAGTAATCTAAATTCTGACATGAGTAAGTCTAATTCAACTTTAAAAGAATCCTATAACCTAGGATTATTAGAATATTATAATAATGACTTAAGTATGGTTGAATTTGGTGAGCTACATAATATTGGTTTGAATAATTTTCAATCTAATCAACCAAATTATTTATATTCAGACTTCAATAGTCTGATATCAGAAATTTCTTTAGAATTAAATAAAACTAACCCTAACACGTTTAAAAGGTTAGTCAATACTTATGAAATTGATGATACACTTTTAAACAATAATATAACTTTCGAAACTTTTATTCTAGACCAAGTTAATAAACTTCATTCAATTAATGTGAGAGAATTAATAACAGAAATTGTTGTTAATAAATTAAATTTCAATGACGCTTCCATTTTAGCAAATGAATACCTTACTAAAAGAAATTTAAAACAGTCGGAAATAGATGAAATTAATCTATTTATATCAGTCGCTGGTCATTCAAATGAATTTTGGTCAAGTTATTACGGCATTTATATTAATGGCTCTAATAACAGATATCCTTGTGACCCTAAAGATCAGGTTTATTTAGCCGATGCTTTTGGATTTTTATGTTGGGGTGGTTTAGGTGGAATAGGTTATTCTTGGTTTGTGGATGAAGCGCAAGATCAAAATGGTGGAGGCTGTCTTTAATGCTTTAAATAATAGTAAGATGTTAGATAAATTAAAAACAGAATTAAATTATGTTGGTTATTCTTATTATCAAAAGAATAACAGTTTAATTACAAAATTAGGCTATGGCCTTAGATGTAAAATAGAATATAACGACAATCAAGTTAAAATATCTGGCTATTTAAAACGTTGGAATTTTTTAACTGGTTTAGCAAGTTTAAATTTAAAATGGCTAATGACATACAATCTAATATGGTTCTTTATTTTCTTGTTTATTCAATTATACTTTAAATCTGGTGTAATAAAACTACCATATATCCCTTTTATAATTTTAGCTTGGTTTTTGGTAAGTAACTTTTATTATTATTTTAAATATTTTTATTTTAAATCAACTTTAATTTATATGGTTTATAATATTAAAAATAAATAATCATTAAACTAAATGTTACAAAAACTCCCAAACTATTAGGCTTGGGAGTTTTTATTTTTAGATTTCTCACGTTACACTTCGACTTGCTCAGTGTGACATTCGGAATGACATTTATTATTTCATTTTTTGAAGCCAATGTTTCACATCAACCTCAGCTTTAATAATATCTTTTAAATCTGTAATCTTCACACGTTTTTGCTCCATAGTATCTCTATGACGTATGGTTACCGTATTATCTTCTAAAGTGTCGTGATCTACAGTAATACAAAATGGTGTTCCATTGGCATCTTGACGTCTGTAACGTCTTCCTACAGCATCTTTTTCATCGTAATCCACATTAAAATCCCATTTTAAATCTTCTAATATCTGTTTTGCAATATCTGGTAAGCCATCTTTTTTAACCAATGGCAAAATAGCTGCTTTTACTGGAGCTAAAACTGCAGGTAATTTTAATACGGTTCTTGTGGTATTATTATCTAATGCTTCTTCAACCAAAGCATTTGAAAATACTGCCAAGAACATTCTGTCCAAACCAATAGAAGTTTCTAAAACATAAGGTGTATAACTTGCATTGTCTTCATGGTCGAAATATTGAAGTTTCTTTCCTGAAAATTCTTCGTGCTGTTTTAAATCGAAATCGGTTCTGGAATGAATTCCTTCCAATTCTTTAAATCCAAAAGGGAATTTAAACTCAATATCTGTTGCAGCATCTGCATAATGCGCTAATTTATCATGGTCGTGAAAACGATAATTTTCTTCACCTAAACCAAGAGAATTATGCCATTTCATTCTGGTTTCTTTCCAGTAATCAAACCACTCTTTTTGAGTTCCTGGTTTGATAAAGAATTGCATTTCCATTTGTTCAAACTCACGCATTCTAAAGATAAACTGTCTTGCAACAATTTCATTTCTAAAGGCTTTTCCTGTTTGAGCAATTCCGAAAGGAATTTTCATACGTCCTGTTTTCTGAACGTTTAGAAAATTAACAAATATACCTTGAGCTGTTTCTGGACGTAAGTATAAATCCATAGCATGTTCTGCACTTGCGCCAAGTTTGGTTCCAAACATCAAGTTAAACTGCTTGACATCTGTCCAGTTTCTAGAACCAGTAAGTGGATCGGCAATTTCCAGTTCTTCAATAAGAGCTTTAACATCTGCTAAATCTTCAGCTTCTAAAGATTTTCCCATTCTGGAAAGAATCTCATTAATTTTTTCCAGATATCCTAAAACACGAGGATTTGTAGAAACAAATTCTTCTTTATTAAAAGCGTCACCAAATCGTTTTTCAGCTTTAGCAACTTCTTTATCTATTTTCCCTTCAATTTTAGCACAATAGTCTTCAATTAAAACATCTGCTCTATAGCGTTTTTTAGAATCTTTATTGTCAATTAATGGATCGTTAAACGCATCTACGTGTCCTGATGCTTTCCAAGTAGTTGGATGCATGAAAATGGCAGCATCTATCCCAACAATATGTTCGTTCATCTGCACCATGGCTTTCCACCAATAGTCGCGTATGTTTTTCTTTAGTTCTGCTCCATTTTGAGCATAATCGTAAACTGCACTAAGTCCATCGTAGATTTCACTACTCTGAAATACGTAACCATACTCTTTAGCGTGAGAGATTACTTTCTTAAATTGATCGTCGTTTGCCATGCTGCAAAAATAAAAAACCGTTCCAACTAATGGAACGGTTTTTACAAAAATATATTGGTTAGTTAATTAAGTTCTAATTGTGTATTTCCGATAGGTACATTATCTTGAAAAACAATAACATTATATATACCTTCTTTCATAGTGTTTTTAGCAACTACATTTATCTTTGTACACACATCTATGTTGCTATAATTATTATTTACAACGGTCATTCCACTATAACTTAAAGATGACTCTTTAAAATTAACATGACCTCTTTCTATTACCAAATGATTATCTGGATCTAGAATTTGAACATAAATATTTTTATTCCCAATAGGCGTAAATTGATTACTTATAAGTGTTAAACAAACTTCGATATTATCTAAGTTTTTAATAGTATTTGTTTTTACGTCTATTGTCGTATTTAAATTATTTAGTGCCATAGCACTTACATTTACAGCTGAGAGAGAAACCATTTTATTTATAGCTTGAGAAAGATTCTTATTTTCATCTTCAAGAGTAATTAAATGATTTTTTTGGGCATCAAATTCTTCAGAAATAGTAGTAATTTCTTGGTGTAATGACATATTTTGTTTCTGAATAAATTCTACTTGAGAAAGTAATTTTGATCTCTCCTTTTTTAGAATTGCTATTTGACTTTTGTACTTAGAAATTAAAGATACATCTGGTTTAGAAATCGTTAAAGTTACTAAAGCCTTTTGTAATTCAGCTCTAGTATTTTTTAATTCTAATTCAATGGTATTGTTGTCTATTTTTAATTCATCATAACTCTTAATCATTTCATCCAATTCATTTTGAACAAGTATGGTTTCTTGCTCAATAAAATTTTGATGACTTTTAAGAGAGTTATAATTTGAAAAGCTATAAGACCCTAGTACAACAATTGCTATTACCAATGTACCAATAATTAATCTGTAGTTAAATAATTGAGGGTTAACTATCATCTTAATTTTTATTTACCTCACGAATCTATAAATTAAGAATGTGTTTTTTTATTTTAATCGATAAAGTGGTAAAAAAATTGTTAAAGTTCTAATATGTTAGTTAAAAACCTGTTTCTAAGTTCATTTGTTTGTAATATCTTTAATACAAATACAATTTAAATGTTTCAATCTATTCTTGATTTATTCTTTCCAAAAGTCTGTTTTGCTTGTCATTTGCATTTAAGCGATAACGAACTTTATGTCTGTACTAATTGTAGGCATAATTTACCTGTTACAAATTATCATTTGGAGTCAGATCTAACTGTTTTAAAAACTTTTTATGGACGATCAAAAGTAGAACATGCAACTGCTTTGCTGCGTTTTGAAAAAAAGGGAATTACTCAGCAACTTATGCATCAATTAAAATATAAAGGTCAAGAAGATGTTGGTGTGTTTTTAGGCAAATGGCTTGGCCTAGAATTAAAAACAGTTGACGATTATAAAAATATAGATGCTGTTATTCCTGTACCTTTACATAAAAAGAAGTTAAAAAAAAGAGGGTATAATCAGGTTGCTAAATTTGCTGAAGAAATTGCCAAACAATTAGAAATTGAATATATAGATAATGTGTTAATTAAAGTTTCTAATGTGTCGTCTCAAGTGAATAAAAATAGATTTAGCAGATGGTCCAATAACGAAGAATTTTTCACCATTCAATACAATGAAAAAATAAGCAATAAACATATTTTATTAGTAGATGATATTATAACTACTGGAGCAACTATGGAAGCTTGTATTGCTGTGTTACATAAGGCAAATAATGTTAAAGTAAGTGTGGCTTGTATGGCAATAGCATAATGTTAGTTTCGTTAATGAGAATTATATTGTTTCTTTGTACAAATTTAAAAATGAAAATGAGTAAAGCTTTTTACAATTCCATATATCTTTTTATTATTTGTTTGTTTTTAGCTAATTGCGCCAATCGTGGTAGACCAAGTGGTGGAGATAAAGATCTTATTCCTCCAAAAATTATTAAATCGGAACCTGAGAATTTTTCAACTAATTTTTCTGGAAAAGAGATAAAAATAACTTTCGATGAATTTGTCAAGCTGAATAACATTCAAAAACAGTTAATAATTTCGCCTCCAATGGATCCTGCTCCAGAAATATTACCTCTTGGAAGTGCTAGTAAATCTATTACTATTAAAATAAAAGACACACTTGAAGCCAATACTACATATGCATTTAATTTTGGGAATAGTATAGTAGATAATAGCGAAGGCAATCCATATCCTTATTATAGGTTTGTTTTTTCTACTGGAGAATATATAGACTCTCTTTCTGTAAAAGGAAACATTATTGATGCTACTTTACTTAAGCCAGACGATTATGTTTCTGTAATGCTTTATGAAATAGATTCTACTTATACAGACTCTACTATTTATAAGAAAAAACCAAAATATATAACCAACACTTTAGATAGTACAACTACTTTTTCTATAGATAATATTAAAGCTGGAAAATATAAACTTATAGCTTTAAAAGACGAAAATCAAGATAGTAAATACCAACAGCGAAGTGACAAAATAGGATATTTAGATCAACCCATAACTGTACCTAAAGACACGCTATATACCATTAAATTATTTAAGGAGGTAGCTGATACTAAAATTGTAAATCCGAGACTTATATCTGGTGAAAAAATTGCTTTTGGTTTTGAAGGTGATTACGAGAATATGAAGATTAATATTACCTCTGAAATTCCAGATGACTTTTCATATAGTGTTACTAAAGACGCAAAAACTGATTCGCTTTATTATTGGTATAAACCTCGATTCAAAGACACAGATTCTTTACTTTTTCAAGTAACTAATAATAATTATTCTGAAAACTTTAAAGTTAGGATTAGCGAACAGCCAAGAGATTCTTTAATTGTTAAAGTCGCTCCTACTGGAAGCATAAATTTTGAAGAAGATTTTATTATAACTGCAAACATTCCTTTTGTAAGAAGAAGTAATGAAAAAATTAAAATTTTTGACAAAGATTCTTTAAAAGTAGATTTCAAAACAAAATATGATTCATTATCAAACAACTATTCATTAATATTTGATAAAACTGAAAATAATAGATACAACATTCAAATATTACCAAAAGCAATTACAGATTTTTTCGATAATAAAAACGATACATTAATTTATAGTATTAGTACTAAATCGTATGCAGACTATGGTAATGTTAGAGTACAATTACAAAATGCAAAATATCCAGTTATTGTTCAATTAACAGATGAAAAAGGCAATGTGAAAGTTGAACAGTTTGTTTGGAAAAATGAACCCATAGATTTTAAACATATTACACCTAGCAAGTATTATTTAAGAGTGATACATGATACTAATAAAAACAAAAAATTCGATTCTGGAAATTTTCTTAAACAACAACAACCTGAACAAATAAGTTATTATCCAGAAATAGTAGAAGTGCGTTCTAATTTTGACTATACAATAGATTTTACTTTACTCTAATTTAAAAGCGTCTTTATCGCTTAAAAAGTTGAGCTTTTCTCTATATGTTTTTATATGGGATTTACTTAGCGTGATAACTTCTGTTGCTTCCAGATTCTCTGGAATGTTATCTAGTTTGTGTCCAAGAACATCATATACTGCCGAATGTCCAGAATATTCATGACCATTATCATCCAATCCAACCCGATTCACACCAACACAATAACTCATATTTTCAATAGCTCTTGCTTTTAGAAGGGCATCCCAAGCAGTTATTCTAACTTTTGGCCAATTGGCAACATAAATCAAAACATCATAATCTTCCACGTTTCTAGCCCAAACTGGAAAACGTAAATCGTAACAAATCAACGGACAGATTTTCCAACCTTTGTAAGTAACCAAGAGTTTGCTTTGTCCAGCAGTATAAACCTTGTCTTCACCAGCAAGTGTAAAGGTGTGCTTCTTATCGTAGGTTTCTATAATACCATTTGGATGAACAAATAACATGCGGTTATAAAATTTACCATCTTCTGAAATAACCATACTTCCCATGATAGCCGTTTGTTCTAACAAAGCTAAATTTTGCATCCAAACAACGGTTTCCCCAAACATGGTTTCAGCAACTTTTTTAGGATTCATGGTAAATCCCGTAGTAAACATTTCTGGAAGCACAATAAGATCTACAGATTTTGAAATTTCTTCTATTTTTTTAGTGAAATGAATTCTGTTTTGCTCTGGGTTTTCCCAAAACAATTCTGTCTGGATGAGTGCTATTTTTAATTCGTTTTGCATCTATTAAAAGTACGGATTTTTAATGGGAATATTAACTCGGACTTTAAAAATTTAGCCACGAATACACGAATGTTTTTATATACTTATTTAGTATTCAGTACATAATTATTCGTGTATTAGTGGCAAAAAAACTTTGTCACTTATGGATTTTTAAATTAAAATTATTGAATAATAAGTTTTTTAGTTAGTGTTTTTCCATCTGGCATTTGGCTCTTTACTATATACAAGCCTTTTTTTAATTCACTGACATTGAATTTATCATCAGTTTGAGATTTTAAATACACGCTCTCTCCATAAGAATTAAAAATTTCAACGGTTTTTATTGTTTTATTCTTTGTTGCCGTTTTATTCAAAGGGTCAAAATCACATGGATCGATTGGTGGATATATAACATTGTTATCTCGATCTCCCTTTTTCATAGGGTTTGAACTAAACTTAAATTCACCTTCACAAGGAGAGTTTACACTTCTTACAGCTACATATTTATATTTTAATCGATTTCCACAATTATTATTGGCGCGACATACAAGTACAGTTGTACCAGGATTACCAACCTTAACAAATATGGATCTGTTTTGATAACCATATTGTAATATTTCCCAACCACCAACATGTGTTCCGGTTACTCCATTTCCCATATCAAAATACCAATCGTAACTATTCGCTCCATTTGCTGCATCAACAGAATACCATAAATATTCACCTGTAAGAGGGCTGTTATCACCACTAATAGCAGGATAAGGAGAAAAGTCTGGAGCACCAACATATATATTATTCTTTACAATTGGTTTTGTTTGCCCACAAACATTGGTTAAGTTGGCTGTAATTGAAACAGTTCCATTTCCTGTAGCTGTTAAAATCGCTTGATTTCCATTTGTTGAAATGCTAGCAATACTACTATCTGAAACACTCCACGAAGAAACAGAAACACCACTTGGTAAATTATTTACCGTATAATTTGCTGTGGAACATAAAGAACTATTTCCAGTTATTTGATTAGTTGGATTATAAGCTACTAATCCAAAAATAGCTGTTCGTGGAGGATAAGAAGTATTGTCAAGTTCTGGAACCACACTTACACTCCCAGGAGGACTTGCAATTGGTGTTAAAGTTATATTATTGCTAGTTGTAGTAAGTGTAGCTGGTGTTGAATTTCCATTTTCATCTAACCAACCAGCGCCTATGGACCAATGGTATTCTAAGCTTCCTTGTGAATCATAGACATTATCTACCGTAAAGTTTACCGGGTTAGTAGAACCACATGCCATATAAACAGTACCCGAAGGACTTAATGTAAAAGTTGGAACTTGAGTTTTACCAATAGGATAATGACAACTCTCATATTTAGTGTTTGGACTTGACGCTTGTGTATATTCTAAATATATGGAACTGCCACTAACTTGAACTTCGGTTGCTGAGATATTAGTTCCTATCGTATGGACATATTCTGTATCACTCCAAAATGAAGAAGTAATATATAAACTCCCTCTTTCAATTCCAATCGATGAAGGATATTCTTTAAGCTTAATTTTTAAGAATCCATCTCCGATGGCTTGAGCTTGAGGTTTAGTCAATGTAAAATAGAACATTAAACTATTGTTTACAGTTGTACCAAAATCTATAAGATTACAATTAGTTACATTAGTTTGACTATTTACATGTACAAGATCGATGGTATTTGTTATTTGACTATATCCTTTTAAACATAAGAATGTTAAAAAGATGAAAGTGTAAAATGTTTTCATATTTTTGTAAAGTTTTAATTAATTATTTTGACGGTAATTATTTTAACTGGAGGAGTCGCTATATTCATGTAGCGACTTTCTCTTTTTCTTAAGTAGTTTATTTTATATAAAAATGTTTATTGATTAGTTGTTTTTTCTAAATGTATTTGAAAACCTACACCTATATTAAAATCTTTAAATTTGGAATCATATCCAGACACATAATTGTTTTTAGAAACATTATAATTCAATGACACTTCAAAAGCGATGCTGTTGTTTAAAAATATTGCTACTCCATTTTTTATAGAGTAACCATTACTTTCACTTTCTTTCTTTCCATTACTATAACTATTCCCATAGTAATATTCCAATTGAGAAAATATATTTATAGTTTTTTCAGGTTTAAGGAAGTAATATCGAGCAAAAGGACCAATTCCAAAGCCAATACTACTGTTATTTGATCCTTCTGGATTCCCAAAACCAAAATAGGGTGTCAAACCAACCGTTAATTTATTAATTACGAAATAGCCCAAATCGGCATTTAAATTTAAAGCAGAACCTTTTGAAGTTGATTTATTTCCATTGCTATTACTTTCTCCTTCTTGGATTCCATAGGTTAGATTACCACCAACAAGCCAATTCCCCTTTGTTATTTGGGCATTTGAGGTTAAAGTAAGAGCGAATAGAATAAAGAAAAATAATGTTAATGTTTTCATGATTAATAATTTTAAAATTTTTGTTTCGTGTTATTTGTTTTGTCTTGTTTTATTAATTTTAAGCATAACAAGTCATTACAAATACAAGTCAATTAAAAAATTGACCAATTTGCACCAAACTGGTTAAAGCCAAAAGTTGTTGTAAAGCCAAAGCTGTAAAGCCTTTGGAATACTAAAAAAAGTAAAGCCTATTTTTTTAGTGAAGCCGTCAATAAGGAAAAAAACTAGCGCTAGCTGTGTTGTACAACTTGTCTTTTAGGCAACTCTTAATGGCTTTACTTTTAAGAGTTTTCTGTAAGACAAATCAAACATAAAAAAAAAAAAAAACTATTAAAGCAAGTTTTTTAAATAGATTTGTGCAGTTCATCGAAAAGCCCAAAAATGGTTACGGGAAAACCGTACTTTTTAATAAAAGCGTTAGATTTTGAGCCATTTTATATTAATAATTTACTAGTTTTTTGGTAGAGTAATTAGTATTATAATGTATAAACTTGGATAAATCGTGTTGGAGAAATGTCTTGCTAATTTCTGTTCTGAACAAAGGAAACTTAAAGTTGCTTCATTACATGTTATTAAAAAAAATTTGCCACGAATACACGAATGTTTTTCTTTAAATTCTTTGTAAAAAAACATTCTTATTTATCCATAGAATTTTCTGTTTTTTTTGAGCATCCAATACATAATTATTCGTGCATTCGTGGCAAAAAAAACTATATCTCATTTAATATATCACCTGCTTTCTTTAAAGTATCATCCGTTTTCGCAAAACAAAAACGTAGCACTTTATTATCTAATTGATTATCATTAAAAACTGAAAGCGGAATGGAAGCCAAACCATTTTCAATTGTTAAACGTTTGGCATAATCCACATCGTATTCTTGAGTGATTTTTGAATAATCCAACACTTGAAAATACGTGCCTTGAGAGGGTTTGAATTTGAATCTGGAGTCTATAATCAAGCTTAAAAACAAGTCGCGTTTTTCCTGAAAAAATTCTGATAATCCTAAATAAGTATTTGGATCTTGCATATAATCTGCCAATCCTTTTTGAACCGGATGGTTCACGCTAAACACATTAAACTGATGGATTTTCCTAAACTCTTCCATCAACTCTTTTGGCGCACAACAATAACCTGTTTTCCAACCTGTATTATGAAAAGTTTTTCCAAAGGAAGCTGTTATAAAACTTCGTGATTTTAAATCTGGAAACAAGCAGGCACTTTGGTGTTTCTCGCCATCAAAAACAATATGCTCATAAACCTCATCACTCAGCACAATTATATTCGTGTTTTTGGTGATCTCTTGAAGTTTTAGCATATCTGCTTCACTAAAAATAGTGCCACTTGGATTATGTGGTGTGTTGATGATGATCATTTTAGTTTTGGACGATATTTTTTGCTTCATCTCCTCCCAATCCACCTGATAATTTGGAGCTTTTAACTGAATAGAAACCGGTTTTCCACCATTAATTTGAATAGAAGGTTCATAGCAATCGTAAGCTGGTTTAAAAATAATGACTTCATCATCCGCTCTGACAAAAGCAGTTATAACATCATAAATAGCTTGGGTTGCTCCAGCAGTAATAGTAATTTCAGATTCTGGATGGTAAGAGCTTCCGTAAAGCAAATCGAACTTTTTAGCAATGGCTTCACGCAATTCCATATTTCCTGGCATCAACGCATATTGATTGTAGCCAGAATTCATAGCTTTCGAAACTAAATCAATCAATTTCTGATCACTTTTAAAATTTGGAAACCCTTGCGATAAATTAATGGCTTCATGTTTATTCGCCAAACCACTCATAACCGTAAAAATGGTGGTTTCAATATTTGGGAGTTTAGAAAGGTGCTTCATACTCTAAAGATACATGTTAGACCGATAAATTTAATTCATTTTAACATCTTTTATATCTTGGTTCTTTATCTTTGGAACTTACTAAATTATCTCATTATGAAATTCATTAAAATTCTATTACTTTTTATCACGTTTCAAGTGTCTGCCCAACAAGGTGGCATGTGGATTCCTTCGCTTTTAGAAGGCATGAACGAGCAAGAAATGACAGATCTTGGAAGCAAGCTTACAGCCAAGGATATTTACGATGTAAATAACTCCAGTTTAAAAGATGCTATTGGCCATTTTAATGGTGGTTGTACCAGTGAAGTTATTTCTCCAAAAGGCTTGGTGCTTACTAATCATCATTGTGGATTTAGTCAGATTCAATCTCATTCATCTTTAGAAAACGATTATTTAAAAGATGGTTTTTGGGCCATGAGTTTAGAAGAAGAACTTCCAAATCCAGGCTTATTTATAGAATTTATAGTTAGGATTGAAGATGTAACCACCCAAGTTTTAAATGGTGTTACAGAAGAAATGACTGAAAAGGAGAAACAATCGACAATCTCTAAAAACAGTAATGGAATTGAAGCTGAAGTTAAAAAAGAGGCTTGGCAAAGCACTAAAATCAAATCTTTTTATAAAGGCAATCAGTACTTTTTATTTGTTACAGAACGCTTTAACGACATTCGTTTAGTTGGAGCTCCTCCATCGAGTATTGGGAAATTTGGATCTGACACAGATAACTGGGTTTTCCCGAGACATACTGGAGATTTCTCCATGTTTAGAATTTACGCAGATAAAGATAATCGTCCAGCAGAATACAGTAAAGACAATGTACCATACAAACCTAAACATTTTTTACCTGTGTCTTTAGATGGTGTTGAAGAAGGAGATTTTACTATGGTTTTTGGTTTCCCTGGAACAACTGATGAATATTTACCTGCTGTTGCCATAGAACATATTACTAAAGCATACAACCCAAGCAATATTGCCATTCGTGAAGCTGCTTTAGAAGTAATCGATAAAAACATGAAAGCAAGTGATGATATTAGAATTAAGTATGCTTCAAAACAAGCGAGAATAGCTAATGCCTGGAAAAAATGGATTGGCGAAAATTTAGGGATTGAAAAAAGTAATGCTGTTGAACAAAGACGTGCCTTTGAAGCCACTTTTACAAAAGCTTTAAAAGAAAAAGAATTAGAAGATAAATATGGAAATATCCTTCCTCAATTTGATGTTTTATATGAAAAATTTGCAGACATTAATATAAAACGAAGAAACTTTATTGAAATCTTTTTAGTGACTAATGAATTAATGAATATGACATTTAGAGCATATCAGTTCGAACAAGCTGTTACTAAAAACCCGGAATCTTTCGATAAAGAAAAAGTATCGATGGATGCTATATTAACAGGTGTTCATAAAAATTATAACGCAAAAGTAGATAAAGGTGTTTTTGTTAATGTGATGCCTTTTTATACTGATAATGTAGATGCAACTATATACGATAAAACTGCCTTTGTAAATTTAGATTCTGCATTAAAGCTATTTGATGGCACTCCGGAAGAAGTTCTAAAAAAATTAAACAACGATGCTGCCTATACGTATGCAAAACCAATGATTGATAATTTTTATAATGTTATTAATCCAGAGTTTGAAATGAAAAATGAAATTATAACTGCCTTGCAAACAGAATATATGACAGCACTTATGGTTGCCTTACCAGATGCTAGATATTTTCCAGATGCAAATAGTACTCTTCGTGTTACATATGGTCAAGTTAGAGGTTATTCGCCTAGAGATGCTGTTTATTATGAACCTGTTAGTTATCTAGATGGTGTTATTGAAAAATATGTTCCAGGTGATTATGAATTTGATGTACCACAAAGACTAATTGATTTGTATGAAGCTAAAGATTACGGACCATATGCTGATACTAACGGAAAAGTTCCTGTTTGCTTTTTAGGAACTAACCACACGACAGGTGGAAACTCTGGAAGTCCAGCCATAGATGCTCATGGGAATTTAGTTGGCTTGAATTTTGACAGAGTTTGGGAAGGAACCATGAGTGACATGAATTATGATCCAGAAATTTGTAGAAACATCATGGTCGATATGCGCTATGTGCTATTTATTGTAGATAAATATGCTGGAGCTACTCGCTTAATTGATGAAATGAAATTAGTTCATCCAAAGAAATAAATTTCAACAAAATAAAAATATTTAGACCTTTCAGATGATAAATTCCTGAAAGGTCTTTTTTATATTATCTCCATCTTTTTCAACAAAAAACTGGCATTCATATTCTGACAAATTCCATCTTTAAACTTGTAATCGAAAAACAGCTCATCGTTAACAATTTGAGCATCGAAAAAATGGTTTTTTACTTCTGGTAATTCTTTAGATATTTCACACAAACTTAAATCGTGAGTCGCAATAATTCCAGTCGCATTTCCAGCTACCAATTTTTCAACAAACTTACGTGAGCCAATTGCTTTATCTGTAGAATTTGTGCCTTTTAAAATTTCATCTAAAATGATAAAATAAGGTTCTTTAGCAATTTCATCAACAATAAACTTAAGACGTGTTAATTCTGAAAAGAAATAAGAGCTATCATCAGTTAAAGAATCGCTAGTTCGCATGCTTGTAATTAACTTAACAGGACTATATTTACTGGATTTAGCACAAACTGGCAGTCCTGTATTTGCCATAACAATATGTAAGGAAACGGTTCTTAGAAACGTACTTTTTCCAGCCATATTAGCTCCAGTTACAATAAAGAATTCCTGATTATGAATATCTAAATTGCTATCAACTCTTTTATTTTTATCTAATAATGGATGTCCTAAATCTACTGCTTCAATTATAGTTTTATTTTCAACTATTTCTGGAAATACATATTCTGGATGATTAAAACCATAATTTCCTAACGTGTTATAAGCATCAAAAAATGCAACCACTTCAAACCAATGTGCTACAGTTAATTTATATTTATTAATCCACTGCTCTATCTTGTAAGCATTTTTTAAATCGGTTAAGAAAAACCCATTTCCAAAAATGGCAGATATCAAATTATTCCTATTATCTAGCGCGTCTAAATGTTTAGAAAATTGAGAAAAAATCTCTGATGCTTTTTTGTGTTCCTGCTGTATGTAAGCTTGTTTATTTTTAAGTAATTCCGAAGAAAAACTTTCATTTTCAATTTGGTTAAGAAGCAATGCATATTGTCTAAAGGTGTCTCTTACTTTGTCTGTATTACTTGCTAGAACATTAATCTTTTTTAAATACAATCCAGTAACAATTAAACCTAATAATAACCAATACCCTACAAAACCTAAATCGATTAATTTAAACATACCAAGTGCTACTACAACTATGGATGCTAATGAAAAAACTCTTGGTAACCATGCCATTATTTTTGGCAGAAATAATTCGTGACTATTTAACCATTCAATAATCTTTAAAGCTGTGGTTTCTGCTTTAATTAAAGTAGCAAATGCTGAAAACTGTTGTCGCCATTCTGGTTTTTCAGATAATTCTTTAATACCATTTTGCTTTAATTCTATTTTGTCAATAGTATTTGCAGTTAAAGCTTTGGCTAAAGTTTCTGCACCTTCATTTATGGCTGTTCTATTTATAAATTGAAAGAAAGAACCTCTTCCAAATAAATCAATATCCAAACTGTAAAAATGAAGTGGATCTAGAAATTTCTCTCCTGTATCTCTATGATGAAAATCTCCAGAAGCAATTTTAAGTTCATCTTCATTTATAGTAACTAAGGCTTTACTTACATCTCTTAAACGCTTAACATCTGTGTATTTTGAAAGCAGGAAAATAAATAGGGAAATTCCAATAATTCCTATTCCAAGAGCTACTTGCCACATATTGAATGTGAGATATATTCCTGGAACTGTAATTAAAAACACAAGCAGTCTTAAGCTGCTCATTCCTATTAATTTTTTGCTAAATTTCTTTAAATCTTGCTGATGTTTTTCTAACTGATTTTTATAAAATGTATTCGGATTATTCATAACAAAAATTGAACTGTAAAGAAACAAAAATCCCAAGACTTAGCTTGGGATTTTAACTTATATGAGATAGGAAATAACTATCCTTTTAAACTGGCTTTTAAATACTCTCTATTCATTCGAGCAATGTTTTCTAGTGAAATTCCTTTTGGACATTCCACTTCGCAAGCTCCAGTATTGGTACAGTTACCAAAACCTTCTTCGTCCATTTGCTTCACCATGTTTAACACACGGTCTGTAGCTTCAATTTTTCCTTGAGGCAATAATGCAAACTGAGATACTTTAGCTGAAACAAATAACATAGCAGAAGAGTTTTTACAACTCGCTACACAAGCTCCACATCCAATACATGTAGCAGAATCGAAAGCTGTATCAGCATCATGTTTATTAATTGGAATGGCATTCGCATCTATAGTGTTTCCAGAGGTGTTTACCGATATAAAACCTCCTGCATGTTGGATTCTGTCGAATGATGTTCTATCAACAACTAAATCCTTAATTACTGGAAAAGCTGCTGCTCTAAATGGTTCTATATAAATAGTATCTCCATCTTTAAACATGCGCATGTGTAACTGACAAGTAGTGATCCCTCTATCTGGACCATGAGCTTCACCATTAATATAAAGAGAACACATGCCACAGATTCCTTCACGACAATCGTGATCGAAAGCTACTGGTTCTTCATCTTTATTAATTAAGTCTTCGTTTAATACGTCTAACATTTCAAGGAAAGACATATCTGGAGAAACGTCAGTAACTTTGTAATCTACTAAACCTCCTTTATCGTTAGCGTTTTTTTGACGCCAAATTTTTAACGTTAAATTCATAACTATTTTAGTATTTAGTGATTAGCGAAAAGCTAAGAGTATTACTCTTTTTCTTCAAGTTTTCTTATTAATGAGTTTAACATTTTGCTAATCTCTATTATTAAGCTTTCTACTTTTTCGCTATCATTTATATAGTTTAACTGCTTTGTTATTAATATTTGTGTTTCCAATTCATATAAAGAACCTCTTGAGATTCTTAAAAATTGTATATAATTTTTTCGTGATAATCTTCCCCAACCTTCAGCAATATTTGAAGGAATAGATACAGAACATTTTCTCATTTGACTAGTTAATCCAAACTTTTCATCTTCAGGAAATGTTTTAGTGAGATTATAAATTAGCGTTACAAGTGCCATGGCTTTTTGCCAAACTAATAACTCTTTGTATGATTTTATACTAGTCACTAATCCTTTTCGCTAATTCCTCTTCGCTAATTCCTCTTCGCTAATTCCT
>NZ_VSFC01000002.1:33911-207076 GCF_008084905.1 Xanthomarina maritima
TACTTATACGAACGTTGCTTCAACTCAATATCTTTAAATTCTAAATCTTCTTTATGAAGCACAGCATCACTTGGCTCTCCTTTAAATTCCCAAGCTGCTACGTAAGCAAAATTCTCATCGTCTCGTTTTGCTTCTCCTTTTTGTTCGCCACTTTCTTCAACAGCATCTTCTCTAAAGTGTCCACCACAAGATTCTTCTCTATGTAAGGCATCTTTTGCAAACAATTCTCCTAATTCTAAGAAATCTGCTACACGACCTGCTTTTGCAAGCTCTTCATTATATTCTTCATTAGTTCCTGGAACTTTAACATCTTTCCAGAATTCTGCACGAAGTTCTTTTATTTCCTGAATAGCTTCAGTTAATCCTTTTACATTTCTTGCCATTCCAACTTTATTCCACATAATTTTTCCAAGTTTTTTATGGAAGTGGTCTACAGAATGAGTTCCATTATTATTTATTAAATGGTTGATACTATCTCTAACACTTTTCTCTGCTTCGTCAAATTCTTTAGTATCTGTTGAAATTTTTCCTGTTCTAATATCATCTGCCAAATAATCTCCAATAGTATAAGGCAATACAAAATAACCATCGGCTAAACCTTGCATTAAAGCAGAAGCTCCAAGTCTGTTGGCACCATGATCTGAAAAGTTGGCTTCACCTATACAATACAATCCAGGAACCGTAGTCATTAAATTGTAATCCACCCAAATACCTCCCATGGTATAATGTACAGCTGGATAAATCATCATAGGTGTCTCGTATGGGTTTTGATCTACGATTTTTTCGTACATCTGGAATAAGTTTCCATATTTATTTTTTATAACTTCTTGTCCTAGTTTTTTCACCAAAGCAGCATCATTAGCATCTAAATGTCTAACTGTTGCTTGCTCTTTTCCATAACGTTCTATGGCAGAAGCAAAATCCAAAAACACAGCTTCTCCTGTTGCATTCACACCAAAACCTGCATCGCAACGTTCTTTGGCTGCACGAGATGCCACATCACGAGGTACTAAATTTCCAAAAGCAGGATAACGACGCTCTAAGTAGTAATCTCTATCTTCCTCTTTTAAATCTTTTGGCTTTAATTTTCCTGCTCTGATAGCTTCAACATCTTTCATGTGTTTAGGAACCCATATACGTCCATCGTTTCTTAAAGACTCAGACATCAACGTTAATTTAGACTGATGGTCTCCTGAAACTGGAATACAAGTTGGGTGAATTTGAGTGTAACAAGGATTTGCAAAGTAGGCACCACGTTTGTGAGCTTTCCAGGCTGCTGTTACATTTGATCCCATGGCATTAGTTGAAAGGAAGAAAACGTTTCCATAACCTCCAGTTCCAAGAACTACAGCATGAGCTGAATGTCTTTCAATGTCTCCAGTAATTAGATTACGTGTAATAATACCACGAGCTTTCCCATCTACAACAACCACGTCTAACATTTCGTGACGGTTGTACATTTTTATTTTTCCACGACCTATTTGACGGTTCATAGCAGAATAAGCGCCTAATAATAATTGTTGCCCTGTTTGTCCAGCAGCATAAAAGGTTCTTGAAACCAAAACTCCACCAAATGAACGGTTATCTAGTAACCCTCCATATTCTCTTGCAAACGGAACTCCTTGTGCAACACATTGATCAATAATATTTGCTGAAACCTCAGCTAAACGATAAACGTTAGCTTCACGAGAACGATAATCTCCACCTTTTACAGTATCGTAAAACAATCTGTATGTGGAGTCACCATCTCCTTGATAATTTTTTGCAGCATTAATTCCTCCTTGTGCAGCAATTGAATGCGCACGTCTAGGAGAATCTTGAAAACAAAATGCTTTTACGTTATAACCTAGTTCTGCCAAAGTTGCAGCAGCAGAACCACCTGCTAAACCTGTACCAACCACAATAACATCAATGTTACGCTTATTAGCTGGATTTACTAGATTGATATGATTTTTATAATTAGTCCATTTGTCTGCAATTGGACCTTCTGGTATTTTAGAATCTAAAGCCATATTTAGATATTTTTTTAGTGATTAAAATGATGAACTAACGCAATAACGATAAATCCTAGTGGAATTAAAATAGCATACGCTTTTCCAAAACCTTTTAATCCTTTTGTGTATTTGTTATTTGCTCCTACAGATTGGAATGCAGAGTTAAAACCATGTAATAAGTGAAGTGCCAAAAACACAAACCCTATACAGTATAAAGCCACACGCCAAATTGGAACGAATTTTTCTTGTAATTCATGGAAATATCTAAATTCTCCATTGTGCATTCCAGACATATCACCAACAATATACTTTGTATTGATTTCTGGAATCCAAAAATCTATAAAGTGAATGATTAAGAAAATTAAGATAAATAGCCCACTATAAATCATGTTTCTGCTCATCCATGTTGAATTAGCAGCCCCATTATTTTTGGCATAATTAATATTTCGTGCTTTTTTGTTTTTGATTTCCAATACAAAACCCATGATGAAATGAAAAATCACACCAAAAATTAATATAGGTTGAATGACATATTGTATCAACCAAAAAGTTCCCATAAAGTGTGAAATCTCATTAAATGTATCGGCACTAATAATTGAGGTAAAGTTAATTACAAAATGCTGTAGTAAAAAAATCATTAGGAAGAAAGCCGAAAGTGCCATGGCAAATTTTCTTCCAATCGAAGAATTCAAAATTCCGCTCATTGTTGAAGTTTAATTTATATCAAACAAAGATACACTTCCAATCAGTTTTAGACAAAATTGAAACAATTTAATGTCTGTATTTAGAATGATTTTAAACAGATTGAAGATTTGAAACCTATAATTATTAACAACATACCAAGGTAAAATTTATGTTTCAGTTAAATTTATAATAAATTGATTCGTCTTTTTTATAAGCCAAAAGGAAATACGTATTTTTGAGAATTAATAAGATTTCTATCATTTACGGAAATAAAAATAAAAACTTCATGAAATACCATTTAATCAACAACAAACTCTTTATAAAAAATCGTAAAAATTTTACTGCTAAAATGAAACCTAATAGTTTGGCTGTATTTAATTCAAACGATATTTATCCTATTGGTGCAGATAGCACCATGCCTTTTGAACAAAATAGAGATCTATTCTACTTAAGTGGTGTCGATCAAGAAGAAAGTATTTTGGTACTGTTTCCAGATTGCCCAAAAGAACAACATAGAGAAATATTATTCTTAAAAGAAACCAACGACCATATTGCAGTATGGGAAGGCGAAAAATTAACCAAAGAAGCTGCTTTATCAACTTCAGGGGTTAAAACTGTTTATTGGTTGCAAGATTTTGAGAAAATTATGTTTGAGTTAATGTCTCAAGCAGATACAGTTTATATAAACACAAACGAACATTACAGAGCCAATGTTGAAACCGAAACAAGAGAAGACCGTTTTAATAAATGGTTGAAAGAAAAATATCCTGCTCATAGCGTAGCTAAAAGCAATCCTATCTTACAACGTTTACGTTCTGTGAAAGATTCTTTAGAATTAGAATTATTACAACAGGCTTGCGATATTACTGAAAAAGGTTTTAGACGTGTTTTAAATTTTGTAAAACCAAATGTTTGGGAATATGAAATTGAAGCCGAATTTTTACATGAATTTATTAGAAATAGATCTAGAAAATTTGCTTATACACCTATTATTGCTTCTGGCAACAATGCCAATGTATTACATTATATTGAAAATAATCAGCAATGTAAAGCTGGCGATTTATTGCTTATAGATGCAGGAGCAGAATATGCTAATTATTCTAGTGACATGACTAGAACTATTCCAATTTCAGGAAAATTTACCAAACGTCAAAAAGAGGTTTACAACGCTGTAAATCGCGTGAAAAATGAAGCCACTAAATTATTGGTTCCTGGTACTATCTGGGCAGATTACCATGTGGAAGTTGGTAAATTAATGACTTCGGAATTAATTGGCTTAAAATTATTAGACAAAGCTGATGTGAAAAATGAAAATTCAGATTGGCCAGCTTATAAAAAATATTTTATGCATGGCACATCACATCATTTGGGATTAGACACTCATGACTACGGGATTTTAACAGAACCTATGCAAGAGAATATGGTGTTTACTGTGGAGCCTGGAATCTATATACCTGCTGAAGGTTTTGGTATTCGATTGGAAGACGATGTGGTTATTCAGAAAAAAGGAGAGCCTTTTAACTTAATGCGAAACATACCTATTGAGGTCGATGAAATTGAAGATATCATGAACTAACATTCATTTTAGATTATAATAGCCTTAATAAAAATGAAAATAATCAGAATTAAACTTAATAAACCTCATGAAAATTAATCTCATGAGGTTTTATATTTACAATCAATTTTTATTTACTAATAAATAAAGACTAAATTTACTTTTGAAAAAAATCAAATCTTGAATAAATCTACACTTTATATATTTCTATTTTCTTCATTTTTAGTCATTCCTTTTAAAAAAGTAATGGCTCAAAAAACAGATACCATTTACCATGTAAATAAAAACATCTTAACAGGAGAGCTTAAAAGTTTGTCATATGGGGTAATTTCATGGAAAATGGATGGCATGGGAACTATCAGCTTAGAAAATATAAAAGTAAACACGATTATATCTAAAAAACAATTTGAAATTAAATTAAAAAACGATGCCATTTATTTTGGATCGCTTGGTGCATCTGAAACATTTGGCACTGTAAATATCATTACAAAAAAGGAGAAAATATTAGTTACAGTAAGTGATATTGTTGAAATCTACCCCATAAAGAGTAGCTTCTGGCTAAAAATAAGTGGTGATTTTAGTTTAGGATTTAACTATTCTAAAGGTAGTGATATAGCAAATCTAGCCTTTTCTGGCGATTTAAATTATAGAAAAAAGAAAGCTTATTTTGAAGTGGCCTGGGATCAAAACAACACTTATCAAGCAGACACTTTAGGTTCTAGAAAAGCTGATATTTCAATGGCTTGGCAAAGATTATTAAAAAAGGGATGGTCAACACAATTATCAATTGGATTTAGTCAAAACTCTGAGTTAGGATTAAAAGAAAGATGGGGAATTGATTTAATGGGGTTAAAGGATCTATCCTATAATAATTGGAATAGATTTTATGCAGGAACAGGTATTAATTTAACACATGAAATTCCTTATGGAGGATCATCAGAACAAAATGACATTGCTGGAATTTTTCAGCTGGTTTGGAGAGTTTACAAATATAAATCTCCAAAATTATGGGTTGATTCTGATATTAGTTACTTACCCTATTTTACGGATTCTGGAAGACATAGAGTTGTTTTTAATCTAAACCCAAAAATTAATTTATTAAGTGATAATTTTAAAGTTGGATTAACATTTTACTACACTTACGACAGCAAACCTCCAGCAGATGCAGCCTCTACAAATGATTATGGTGTAAATTTTCAATTATCATATTCTTTCCATTAACAACTTATTTTTTTTGTTTAATTGATTCGTATACAAATAACAAAGAATAAAGGTAATTATTGCTGGTAAAACCCAACCCAAACTAAAATTTCCATATGGAATTACGTCTATTAATGGTTGCACATTTTCTATTGGAATTATAAATTTCAAAAAATCTGGAATACTAAATATAGACGTTATTAATACCACAGCTCTAAACGCCAAAATTGAAACATATTTATTTGGAATAACGTTTAGTATAATTAAAACAATAGTTATTGGATAAATAAACATAAGTACTGGTAATGCAATATCAATTATAAACCCAACATTAAAACTGCCAACTAAAACACCAATTAAACAACCTAAGACAGCTGTTATTAAATATGCAGTTTGAGAACCTTTAAATAAAGCTTTAACATAATCACAAGTTCCAACAACTACACCTACAGCAGTAGTAAAACATGCCAATGCTACTAAAACACTAAGAAATAAAGTACCTATATGTCCTAAAGTAAATCTGCTTAACCCTGTTAAAACTTCTATTCTAGTTGCATTTTCTGAAAATTCTGTTTGAAACAAAGAGCCACTCAAAATCAAGCCAGCATATATAACTAGTAATCCTGTACCTGCAATCCAACCAGATTTAGTTATTAATTCTTTTTTTTCGTTATAAGTAATATTCCCTTTTAAATTTAATGAAATTACTATAACTGCTCCAACAACTACAGCTCCAATAGCATCAAAAGTTTGATAACCCTCTAAAATTCCTTTTGCAATTGGTGCTTCTATAAAAGTTTGACTAACTGCTACTGGAGACGTAACTATTCCTATAAATATTATTAGTAATAATATAATACCAATTAATGGTGTTAAAAATTTTCCGATTAAATCTAAAATTTTTGAACGATTTATAACAAATACAAAAACTAATGCGAAATATATAGTACTTGTTAATAATGCACTAGTTGTAAAAAAAGGAGCAACAGCAATTTCGTGAGTTACAGATGCAGTTCTAGGAGCAGGTAAAGAAATAGCTATTACATATACCAAGAAACAATAAACAGAACTAAATAATGGAGATACTTTCTTTCCAAAATCGTACATGGTGCCTTGTAGTCTTGCATGCGCTAAAATCCCTAATATTGGAATTAAAACAGCCGTAATTGCAAACCCGAGAGTTACTATAAACCAATCGTTTCCTGAAGTATAACCTAAATAAGGAGGTAGAATTAAATTTCCGGCTCCAAAAAATAATGAGAAAAGTGCAAATGATGTAACAAGAACTTCTTTTGTATTATTCATAAACCTACTAGTCTTTATATCTTTGCACAAGATAAGTTAAATATGATTTTAGAATACAAAGACATTCAAATTAATTATTATGTTGAAGGAAATGGAGATGCCATTGTTTTGCTTCATGGCTTTCTTGAAAATAGTAGCATGTGGGAAAATTTAATTCCTGAAATTATTAAAACTCATCAAATTATTTCAATAGATCTATTAGGGCATGGAAAGACAGAGTGTCTAGGTTACATACATAGCATGGAACTTATGGCTGAAGCTGTTGAAGCTGTTTTACAACATTTAAAAATTAATAAATCTATAATTATAGGTCATTCTATGGGTGGATACGTTGCCTTAGCATATGCTGAAAAAAATCCTGATGCTTTAAATGGATTATGCTTAATGAACTCAACATTTGGAACAGATAATGAAGAACGAAGGATGCTAAGAACTAGAGCTAATAACATGGTAAAAACTAATTTCGAAAATATGGTAAGAATGTCTTTTACCAACTTATTTAGTAATAAAAGCAAAATTTTATATAGGAGAGAATTAGAAACAGCCCTTAATGAAGCTTTAAAAACTCCACTACAAGGTTATATTGCTTGTAATGAAGGGATGAAAATTAGAAAAGATAGAACGAAGTTTTTTAAAAACCTTCCAGTAAAAAAATTAGTTATTATTGGAATTCAAGATCCAATAATTAATCCAAATGCTATTAAAAAACAACTCAAAAAGTCTGATGTAGAAATCATAGAATTTCCTGATGGGCATATGTCTCATATAGAGAATATGAAAGAATTATCCTACTTTATAATGCATTTCATCGAAAAATAACTGCTTTTCGACTATTATATTGCTTTTTTATTTAAGTTAGAGTTCCAAATCCAACTAAAATGAATAAATCTACTAACAACAGAAATCCTTTTAAAATTTATTGCGACCTTTTTGGGCACAATTATGAGGTATCTAAAAAAATTACCTCACACGTAAAAGAATACACGTGCAAATGTTGTAAAAAAGAACTTACTACTAATAGTAATGGAAACCTAATTGAACTGACTCCAAAATATAAAGAGATAAACAATTTATTAGAAGACTTTTACAATAGACGTATGATGTATCTAAAAAACAAAACATTCGTTCATCAGTTAACTAACTACTAAACGAATTCCATCCTTGGGCTTTTAAAGGAATACTAGTTTCTGCTCTAGTAATTAAATGCATGCCTGCGCTTTTCTCTTTTATAAAACCTATAACTGTAAGATTTGGATTTGCTTTTATCTTCTCAAAATCTTGTTGAGATATAGTAAATAATAACTCGTAATCTTCTCCACCATTTAAAGCAACTGTAGTACTATCAATATTAAATTCTTCACATGTTGAAATAACTTGAGGGTCTAAGGGAATTTTATTTTCATACAATTCACATCCAACTTCACTTTGTTTACATAAATGCATGATTTCAGAAGATAGCCCATCACTAATATCAATCATTGAAGTTGGTTTAACCTCCAAATCCTTTAATAATTTAACAATATCTTTTCTTGCTTCAGGCTTCAATTGCCTTTCAATAATGTACGTATAGTTTTCTAAATCTGGTTGATTTTGTGGATTCACTTTAAAAACTTCTTTTTCTCTTTCCAATACTTGTAATCCCATATAAGCTGCACCAAGATCTCCACTAACAACTAATAAATCATTAGGTTTTGCCCCACTTCTATAGGCAACTTCGTCCGTTTTAACACTACCAATAGCTGTTATAGAAATAATTAATCCAGTAGTCGAAGACGTAGTGTCTCCACCTACTACATCCACATTATAAATTTTAGCAGCTGTTTCAATCCCAGAATACAATTCTTCTAGAGCTTCTAAAGGAAATCTATTAGATACTGCAATAGAGACTGTAACCTGCTTAGCCTCTGCATTCATAGCATAAACATCAGATAAATTAACAATCATGGCTTTATATCCTAAGTGCTTTAAAGGCATGTAACTTAAATCAAAATGTACGCCTTCTACAAGCATATCTGTAGTTACTACTATTTGATTATTTTTTAAATCTAAAACAGCAGCATCATCCCCTATTCCCTTTATTGTTGAAACATGATTAATTTTGAAGTTTTTTGTTAAGTGATCAATAAGTCCAAATTCTCCTAGTTCACTTAATGGTGTTTTACTCTGGTTTTTATCTTCTATCATGATGCAAAAATAAGAAGCTATTTTAAATGTCAATGCATAATAAGTTGATAATTACTCAAATAATTTAATAAATGATTTTAACATTTAACACAAAATTAGATGAGTATATAACTTCTTTTTGCATTATTCTGTTATTTTTGTGGAAATAAACCTATCTACTTAAAGAATATATTTTATAGATTATAAAAATTTTCGTTAAACAATATTCTTTTATTTGAATTCGTTTATTCTTATTACCCTAACTCAAACTAATACAAAAAAACTTGCTAATGTTTACTTTTAAAAAACAGTTAACCTTTTTAAAAATCTTTTTATTTGGATGCATTATTTTAACTTGCTTTCAAGCTTGCGATGATGAGCCTGTTGATCCAATAATTATTGTTGACACAGATGATGATGGTATTCCTAATGCTACTGACAACTGTCCTAACGAATTCAATCCAAATCAAGAAGATTCTAATGACAATGGTATAGGGGATGCATGTGAAGAAATTACTGAAAATGATTTGGATAATGATGGTATTCTAGACGATATTGACAACTGTCCTCTAACTCCAAATCCTGGACAAGAAGATTCAGATAACGATGGTATTGGTGATGTTTGTGATGACACACCTTTTGTAACTCCATTATATGCTTGTGAAAACGGGATGGCCGGACCTTATTCTTGTAATAATTACGACTTAATGGGTTACATTTCAATAGAAGAATTAGCTGAGACTGGAGCTGAAGGAAACGATTCTTGGGGTTGGACAGATCCAACAACTAATAAAGAATATGCATTAGTTTGCTCTACTCAAGGAACAGCTTTTGTGGATATTTCAGATCCAACTGCTCCAATTTTACTTGGTAAATTAGCAAGCGCAAATCCTGGAAATAGTGGGAATGTTTGGAGAGATGTTAAAACATATAATAATTATGCTTTTATAGTAAGTGAAGCTTCTGGGCATGGTATGCAAGTATTCGATTTAACAAGGTTAAGAGATGTAGCAAATGCGCCAGAAACATTTACTTCAGATGCTCACTTTACAGGTTTTGGAGCTGCTCATAATATTGTAATTAATGAAACATCTGGTTATGCTTACATTGTAGGAAGTAATGTTAATTCAGGAGGTCCTTTATTTATTAATATTCAAAATCCTACAAATCCAATTAATGAAGGTAGTTTTCCTGGATATTCTCACGATGCTCAAGTAGTAACTTATAATGGACCAGATCCAGATTATGCAGGACAAGAAATTTTAATTGGCTCGAATGGAAGTGAATTAGTTATTGCAGATGTTACAGATAAAAGTAATCCAACTCCAATCTCTACAGTAACTTACAACAATATTGGATATGTGCATCAAGGATGGTTTACAGAAAATATGGAATATTTCATTCTAGGTGATGAAACAGACGAGTTAGGATTTGGTAATAATACTAGAACCATAGTGTTCGATTTCGCAGATTTAGACAACCCAACCTTACATATGAATTATAATGGCCCAACAGCTGCTATAGACCATAATGGATATGTAAAAGGTAATGACTATTATTTATCTAATTATTCAGCTGGTTTAAGAATTATTGACATTTCAAATATATCATCAAACTCTATGGAAGAAATAGGATATTTTGATACTTATCCTGAAAACAACAATACTAGTTTTAAAGGCGCATGGAATGTCTATCCATATTTTGCAAGTGGTAACATTATTGTAAGTGATATAAATAGAGGTCTATTTATAGTTAGAAAAAGTGGCACATAATAATAAACTATTCCATGTTTTTTAATAGAAACATAACAATCGTATTACTATTTTCAATACTTTCAATCATTTGTAGTTGTGAATCTGATAACAATCAAGACAATCCTCAACATACGGTAGATTTTGTAAACACATATGGTGGTTCTAAAAACGATCGTGCACAATCCATAACAAGTACTACAGATGGAGGCTATGCCATTTTAGGCTACACACAAAGTAGTGATGGTGATATTTCAGATAAACCAATAGAAGGTTATGATTATTGGGTTTTAAAATTCGACTCTAACAATTCCATTCAATGGTCAAAGACCTATGGTGGAACCGAAGACGATAGAGGCAATAAAATTATTCAAACACCTGAAGGAGGCTATGCTATTTTAGGTTATACTTATAGTAGTAATCAGGATGTAACAGAAAATGCAGGTTTACAAGATTACTGGTTAGCAAAACTAGATGCCACAGGTAACATTATATGGCAAAAGTCTTATGGTTATTCAGGATTAGATAATGGTATTTCTATCACTCAAACTAGTGATAGCGGTTTTTTATTAGTAGGAGTTCTTGATGTAACTGCTTCTGGTGGAGCTGGCAACACTAAGCTGAACACCTCCAAACATGCAGGTGGTGACTATTGGGCAATAAAAATAGATTCTAATGGAATCATTCAATGGAGTAAATACTATGGTGGCTCTTTTACAGATACACCATACGATGTTATTAAAACGGAAGACAATGGATACATAATTATAGGTTCTTCAGATAGTAACGATGTAGATATTTCAAACAATCTTGGTGAATACGATTTTTGGGTTATTAAAATAGCAGCTACAGGAGAGCTACTTTGGGAGAAAAATTATGGTGGTTCACAAATTGATGAAGCTAGATCTATAATAGATACTAATGATGGCAATTATTTAATAGTTGGCGACTCAAGAAGCAACGATTTTGACGTTTCTCAAAATTTTGGAGGCGCAGATGTTTGGGTTATTAAAATAACACCTTTAGGCGAACTCATCTGGGAAAAATCTTTTGGTGGTAGTAGTTTCGATGTCAGTCGTTCTATAAAAAAAACTCAAGATAATGGCTTTCTAATTTCTGGAAGTTCACGTAGTGCAGATGGCAATTTAACAAGAAATCAAGGTCAAAACGATGCTTGGTTATTTAAAATAAATTCTGAAGGCTCTCTAATTTGGCAGAAATCAATTGGAGGATCAAATATAGATTATACTTACGACGTTACTGAATTATATGATAGTTCAATAATAGCCGTTGGCGAATCTGAAAGTATAGATGGTGATGTTTCTGAAAACAAAGGATTTTCAGATGTATTAATTATTAAAATAACTAACTAAAATGAAAAAAATATTTGCTCTTTTATTCTTTTGTTTCGTTTTAATTTCGTGTAAAAATGACGACGATAATATAGATTGTTGTTCACAACCTATAGTTACAGATGTCACATTTACATTCTCACATAATTGGGAAGATACCGAAGTAACTGAAAACGATTTTAACACAATGCAATACATAAATGCCAATGGTGAAGTTTTAACCATAGCAAGAATAAGATACCTATTATCCCGTTTCGAATTAGTGAATACAAATGGAGAAAGCTTTCCTTTAACAGGCTACAAATTAATTGATTTATCTAATCCTGAAAGCTTTACATTCAACACAACTATTTCAGATGGCACTTTATATCCAGGGCTTTATACCTTAAAATTTGTTTATGGTTTTAATGAAGAAGACAATATAGATGGTGCTTATCCAGATTTAAATTCAGCTTCATGGAATTGGCCTGCTATGCTTGGTGGTGGCTATCACTTTTTACAGTTCGACGGCATGTATAATGTAGACACGACATCTAGCCCTTTTAATTACCACAATGGAACAGCTAGAATTAGTGATGGTAATTATGAACAGAACTTTGTGAGTTTTGAATTTTTCCCTGAAGTTGAAATTAATTACAATACAACTATTGAAATAAAAATGGACATTTCTGAATTCTTTAAAAACCCGATTACTTGGGATTTAAATCAATACAACACACCACTAATGCCTAATTACGATGCACAAAAAATGATGCAACAAAATGTAGGTTCGGTTTTTTCTATAGGTCAAATAACACAAGAATAATGAAAAAATGGCTAATATATAGTGTCCTTTGTATCTGTTTGTCATGTTCTAACGAACCTACAGATGCAGATACAGATGCTTATGTGCCAACACCAAGTCCTCTAGAAATTCCAGAATTATTTGAGAATTTAATTATTGCTCCTGTTCTACCAATAGATAATCCTCAAACGGTTGAAGGCATTGCACTTGGTAAAAAATTATTCTTCGACCCAATACTCTCTGCAGATAATACGCAAGCATGTGCATCTTGTCATGCACCACAAAATGCCTTTACAGATTCTACTAGATTTAGTATTGGAATAGATGGTATAGCAGGAAACAGAAATTCAATGCCTTTATTTAATATGGCTTGGAATTACGATGAATTGTTTTTTTGGGATGGACGTGCTTTTAGCTTAGAACACCAAGCTATAGAGCCTGTTACAAATCCTATTGAAATGCATAACACTTGGGATGTTGTTGTTAGCAGACTTCAACAAAACGATGAATATCCCCAGTTATTTGAAGCTGCATTTGGAGATCAAACAATCACAAAAGAATTAGCAACAAAAGCCATTGCTCAATTTGAAAGAACGCTTATTTCTGCAAATTCAAAATTCGATAGATATTTACTAGGAGATGCGACATTAACTCAACAGGAACAAAACGGATTAAATGTTTTTATGGATGAAAATCGAGGTGATTGTTTTCATTGTCATGGAAATCCTAATAATCCCCTTTGGACAGATAACATCTTTCATAACAATGGTCTAGACGCAACATTCTCAGATCTTGGTTTAGGAGAGGTTAGTGGAGATCCTGCAGATAATGGAAAATTCAAATCTCCTTCCCTTCGAAATTTAGCGTTTAGTGCTCCTTATATGCATGATGGTAGATTTAACACTCTAGATGAAGTTATAAATCATTATAGTGAAGGCTTAGTAGATTCTCCAACTATTGATCCTTTAATGAAAAAAGTAGATGAAGGTGGAGTCCACTTAACTCCTCAAGATAAATCAGACCTTAAAGCCTTCTTACTTTCCCTTTCTGATCCTTCATTTATAAACAATCCAGACTTTCAAAATTAAAATCATTTATGAAGCAATTTTTTATAATCACATTTATAATTTTGATTGGAAATAATCTAACAGCTCAAACTAAAAAAGAATTAAAAAAGCTGCAAAAAATTGAAGATTATCAAAACAATAAAACCATTGTAGAATCTGGAGAGTATTTCTTTAAAGCAACTTTGATAACACCACTAAATCACAGAACTTTTAACATTCTTGATGATAATGGAGTTCTTATTATTAAAGAAAAAATGATGAAGGCAGATATACCTCACATTTCAAAGGACTCTATTAGAACGCGAGTTATTTCGCATAATGAAATCTTAGAATATAACGTTGAATATAAAGAGAAAAAGAAAAAAATAATTGTCTCATTTACTACAAAAGGCGAAGGTGAAAACTTAGATATACTTCTTAAAATTTCTGATGATAATAAAGCTGACTTATATTTATCAAGTGAAAGAATTGATCCTATTAGCTATTCTGGAACTATTAGTTATATGAAATAACTTTTATTCGCTAATTTTTTAAATAATTATTGATTGTAAAATATATTGATATTGTTATAAAATATTTCTATAGATCTATCTATTAATATCATGTTAGGTTCTATGGGAAAATTAGACTTATATTGTATCTTTGCGTTTCTATTTAGAATTAATCTATTTTAATTATGATTAAAGTGTCCGAAATTGCTAAGAAAAAAGTCATGGAACTAATGACAGAAGATGGCTATAGCTTAGCAACAGATTATGTTCGTGTTGGTGTAAAAAGTGGTGGTTGTTCTGGTTTATCATACGATTTAAAGTTTGACAAAGAACAACAAGAAGAAGACAAGGTTTTTGAAGATAATGGCGTGAAAATAATTGTCGATAAAAAAAGCTTTTTATATCTAATTGGAACTACTCTTGATTATTCTGGAGGTTTAAATGGTGTTGGCTTTGTTTTTAATAACCCTAATGCCAATAGAACTTGTGGATGTGGAGAATCATTCTCATTATAAAAAATAAAAATGAATAAGTATACTGAAGACGATTTAAGAGAAGAATTAAAAACCAAAGAATACGAATATGGTTTTTACACTGATATAGAATCAGACACTTTCCCTATTGGCTTAAATGAAGATATTGTTAAAGCTATTTCTCTTAAAAAAGAAGAACCAGAGTGGATGACTGAATGGCGTTTAGAGTCTTTTCGTGCTTGGAAAGAAATGATTGAACCTGAATGGGCAAATGTAAATTATGTGAAACCCGATTTTCAAGCTATTTCATACTATTCAGCTCCAAACAGCAAACCAAAATATGATAGTTTAGATGAAGTCGATCCAGAACTTTTAGCAACTTTTGAAAAATTAGGCATTTCTCTTGACGAGCAAAAAAAATTGGCTGGTGTTGCTATGGATGTGGTGGTTGATTCTGTTTCAGTAGCTACAACATTTAAGAAAACTCTTAACGAAAAAGGAATTATATTCTGTTCTATAAGCGAAGCTATTAGAGAACATCCTGAGTTGGTTAAAAAATACATTGGTACTGTTGTACCTCAAAAAGACAATTTTTATGCTGCTTTAAATTCAGCTGTGTTTAGTGATGGGAGTTTTTGTTACATTCCAAAAGGCGTTCGTTGTCCTATGGAACTATCAACCTATTTCAGAATCAACCAAGCAGGAACAGGACAATTTGAACGTACACTTTTAATTGCAGACGAAGATAGCTACGTTAGTTATTTGGAAGGTTGTACAGCTCCAAGCAGAGACGAAAATCAATTACATGCTGCAGTTGTGGAACTAATTGCTCTAGAAGGAGCCGAAATAAAATATTCAACGGTTCAAAACTGGTATCCAGGAAACTCTGAAGGGAAAGGTGGAGTATACAACTTTGTAACTAAAAGAGGAATTTGCGAAAAAAATGCCAAAATTTCATGGACTCAAGTAGAAACAGGTTCAGCAATTACCTGGAAATATCCAAGTTGTATTCTAAAGGGAGATAATTCGGTTGGCGAATTTTATTCTATTGCTGTAACAAACAATTTTCAACAAGCAGATACTGGAACTAAAATGATTCATTTGGGTAAAAACACCAAATCGACCATTATTTCCAAAGGAATTTCAGCTGGAAAATCTCAAAATTCGTATAGAGGATTAGTACAAATAAGCTCTAGAGCAGATAATGCTAGAAATTTTTCTCAATGTGATAGCTTATTAATGGGTAACGAGTGTGGCGCACACACGTTTCCCTATATAGAAGCTAAAAACAAATCAGCTATTATAGAACACGAAGCTACAACAAGTAAAATTGGTGAAGACCAAATTTTCTATTGTAACCAACGTGGTATTGATACTGAAAAAGCCATTGCATTAATTGTAAATGGATTTAGTAAAGAAGTGCTTAATAAGCTTCCAATGGAATTTGCTATAGAAGCTCAAAAATTATTAGAAATTTCTTTAGAAGGAAGTGTAGGATAAAAAAATATCATGCTAAAAATTATAAAAATGAAAAAACTATTCATCTTACTTTTAACAATTACAACATTATCTAGTTGTAAGAACGATGCTAAAACTGAAACCGTCGATAATAATGACTTGACTTTAATTCAAGGAGATTTTGTTTATTATGCAGATGCCGCAGTTATACAAACGCGTCAAGATGTATATGGAGTTATTATTGACGAAAAAATGCTTGAATTAGACAAGCAAGTAAAACCATTTAAAGTGGAAATAACTGATATGATTCCTGTAGAAATTAAAGGAAAATTAATTCCTAAACCTGAAGGAGAGGAAGGATGGCCTTTTAGAGTAGAAATAGTTGAAATTATCAAGGTTAGTAAACCAGACCCAAACAAAAATGATGTCGTTAAATTAGGAGGCGAAGAGTAAACTAAAACAACTAGAGATTAAATAATTAAGACAATTAAAAGATTTCTGATATTCAGAATCTAAAGATTAAATACATATGTTAAAGATAAAAAATCTGCACGCTAGTGTTGAAGACAAGGCTATTTTAAGAGGTATTAACTTAGAAGTTAAGCCAGGGGAAGTTCATGCTATTATGGGACCAAATGGTTCTGGTAAAAGTACTTTAGCTTCAGTAATTGCAGGAAAAGAAGAATATGAAGTTACAGAAGGACAAATTCTTCTTAATGATGAAGATATAGACGAATTAGCAGCTGAAGAAAGAGCTCATAAAGGCATCTTTTTATCGTTTCAATATCCTGTTGAAATTCCTGGAGTTTCAGTTACAAACTTTATGAAAACAGCTATTAACGAAACTCGTAAAGCTAAAGGTCTTGAAGATATGCCAGCAAACGAAATGCTGAAATTAATTAGAGAAAAATCTGAATTATTAGAAATAGACCGTAAGTTTTTATCTCGTTCTTTAAACGAAGGATTTTCAGGTGGTGAGAAAAAAAGAAATGAAATTTTTCAAATGGCTATGCTAGAACCAAAACTGGCCATTCTTGATGAAACAGATTCTGGTTTAGATATTGATGCTTTGCGCATTGTTGCTAATGGTGTTAATAAATTAAAAAGTAAAGATAATGCTGTCATTGTAATTACACACTATCAAAGACTTTTAGACTATATCGTTCCAGATTTTGTACATGTATTACACAATGGAAGAATTGTAAAATCTGGTGGCAAAGAATTAGCTCACGAATTAGAAGAAAAAGGATACGACTGGATTAAAGAAGAAGTGAAAGCCTAATAAAAGCAAATGGAATTAAAAGAAAAATTGATATCATCCTTTTTAGCATTCGAAAATCATGTGGATATAGATTCACCTATTCATGATGTTAGAAGCGAAGCTATAAAAATATTTGAAACTCAAGGTTTCCCTACTAAAAAAGAGGAAGCATGGAAATACACTTCTTTAAATAGTATTTTAAAACATGATTATAGTGTTTTCCCTAAAAATGAAAATACCATTGAATATAATGATGTAAAGAAGTATTTTATTCATGATATTGATAGTTATAAAATTGTATTTATTGATGGGAAATATTCATCACATCTGTCTCAAACAACTCATGATGGAATTGATGTTTGTTTAATGTCATCTGCTTTAAACAAGCCAAAATACCAGCTAATTATTCAAAACTATTTTAACAAAATAGCTTCAAAAGATAGTTTAACATCTTTAAATACAGCTTTCTCTCAAGAAGGAGCTTATATTCAAATTCCAAAAAACAAAGTGGTTGATAAGCCTATTCAAATCATCCATTTTTCTACTGGGAACGAATCAGCATTAATGCAACAACCAAGGAATTTAATTGTTGTTAACGAAAATTCACATGTTCAAATTATTGAACGTCATCAAAGTTTAACTGAAAATCCTGTTCTAACAAACAGTGTTACAGAAATCTTTGCAAACAAACGTGCTATAATAGATTATTATAAAGTTCAAAACGATAATGAGCATGCTTCCTTAATAGATAATACATTTATTAACCAGAAACAAGAGAGTCATTGTTCTGTACATACGTTTTCATTTGGTGGAAAATTAACACGCAATAATCTCAATTTCTATCAAAATGGCGAACGCATAGATTCTACTTTAAAAGGTGTCACTATTATTGGCAACAAGCAACATGTAGACCATAACACATTGGTACATCATATAGAACCAAATTGCGAAAGTCATCAAGATTATAAAGGCATTTTTAACGATAGCTCTACAGGAGTTTTCAACGGAAAAGTAGTTGTAAACAAAGAAGCTCAAAAAACAAATGCGTTTCAAGCAAACAACAATATTTTAGTTAGCGATAAAGCATCTATAAATACTAAGCCTCAATTAGAAATTTTTGCTGACGATGTAAAATGTTCTCATGGATGTACTATTGGACAATTAGACGAAAACGCTATGTTTTACATGCGTTCTCGAGGCATTCCAGAAAAAGAAGCTAAAGGCTTATTAATGTATGCTTTTAGTAATAACGTATTAAATTCAGTTAAAATTCCAGAAATCAAACAACGCATCACTAAAATTATTGCCACTAAATTAGGTGTTAATATTGGGTTTGATTTATAAAAAATTATGTTTAAAATTGAAGACATAAGAAAAGACTTCCCTATACTCTCAAGAAAAGTACATGGCAAACCTTTAGTGTATTTAGACAATGGAGCCACGTCTCAAACTCCTATTCAAGTGATAAATACAATTGTAGATTATTATTCTAATTACAATGCAAATATTCACAGAGGTGTACATACACTAAGTCAGGAAGCCACAGATAAATACGAAACAGCCAGATATAAAATCCAGAACCATTTTAATGCCAAACATGCACATGAAATTATCTTGACTTCTGGCACTACAGAAAGCATTAATTTGGTAGCTCATGGTTTTGCCTCTTTATTAAAAAAAAATGATGAAGTTATAGTTTCTTCCTTAGAACATCATAGCAATATTGTGCCTTGGCAAATGTTATGTGAAAAAACAGGAGCTTTCTTAAAAGTTATTCCTATGAATGATGAAGGGGACTTAGTTATGGAGGAATACGACAAGTTACTTTCAAAAAAAACCAAACTGGTTTTTGTAAATCATATCTCAAATGCTTTAGGAACCATTAACCCTATTAAATATATTATTGAAAAAGGACATCAAGTTGGAGCAGCCGTTTTAATTGATGGAGCTCAAGCTTGTCCTCATATCAAACCAGATGTTCAAGAGTTAGATGTCGATTTTTATGTAGCATCTGCCCATAAAATGTGTGGCCCAACAGGAGTTGGAATGCTTTACGGAAAAGAATCTTGGCTTAAAAAATTACCTCCTTATCAAGGTGGTGGAGAAATGATTGCTGAAGTTACTTTTGAAAAAACAACTTATGCCAACTTGCCTCATAAATTTGAAGCAGGAACACCAAACATTTGTGGAGGCATTGCTTTTGGTACAGCTATCGATTATTTAAACAACATTGGTTTCGACAATATTGCAACTTATGAACATGAGCTTTTAGAGTATGCAACAAAAAAACTTTTAGAAATTGAAGGCTTAAAAATTTATGGTACGTCTAAAAACAAAACCTCAGTTATTTCATTTAACTTAAATGGTATTCATCCGTACGATGTTGGCACCATTCTAGACAAATTAGGAATTGCCGTAAGAACAGGTCATCATTGTGCACAACCTATCATGGCATATTATAAAATCCCTGGAACCGTAAGAGCTTCTTTTGCATTTTATAATACCAAAGAAGAAATTGATGTTTTAGTTGAAGGTGTAAAGAAAGCAAAAATGATGCTTTCATAATCTAAATTTATTCAAATACTATATTTAAACACCCTTCGAGGTGTTTTTTTTATTTATACAAATAATCTAAATATTGCATTTCATCGAAAAATAAATTAATTTTTTACCAATTATCAATCCATTTTAACAAATTATTATATATTCATCAAAATTTTAACTAAATACCCAAATATGAAAAAAACAATTCTAGGAATGGCAGCTCTAGCCATGCTATTTTCTTCATGTAGTGAAGATCAAAATCAAATCGATAACACAAATCAATCTAAGGTTGATATGAGTGATTTTTATGTTTACACTGATGCAGATGTAGACGAAACATCAAGAATTGCTGAAGGAAAAGGCAAATCTTGCTATTCGATGGTTAATCTAAACAGACAGTTAAATGAAGATTCTGATTTAGAACAAAAAATGTTTGATATTGAATATCAATCTAGAAGTTTTATGGCTTCAAAAAAACCAGATGGCGCTGGCAATGGAAATGGTGGAGGTGGAAATGGTGGTGGAGAACCTACACCAGATAATTTAGGAATTATAAACATTCCTGTGTATGTACATGTTATTTATAGCAATTCACAAGAAAATATTAGTGATAACCAAATTAATTCTCAAATTAGTGTTTTAAATAACGATTTTAGAGCAAGCAATAATGATGTAAACCAAGTACCTTCTGAATTTTCAGGTCTTGTAGCTGACTCTGAAATTAACTTTACTTTAGCTGGAACATTTAGACACTCAAATTCAAGAACATCTTGGGGAACTAATGATGCTATGAAAGCTGCTTATCCTCCAGTTTCACCAAGTACTCATTTAAATGTTTGGGTATGTAATATTGGTGGTGGCATTTTAGGATATGCGCAATTCCCTGGAGGAAGCTCATCTACAGATGGTGTCGTAATTTCTCCGCAATATTTTGGAACAACTGGTTATGTTTCTGCTCCTTTTAATAAAGGTAGAACTGCTACTCATGAAGTTGGTCATTATTTAAATTTACGCCATATTTGGGGTGATGGGAATTGTAGAAGAGATGATTTTGTTTCTGATACACCTTCTTCAGATGGACCAAATTATGGTTGCCCATCTTACCCAACTGTTAATTGTCGTTCAAATGATATGACAATGAACTATATGGATTATACAGATGATGCTTGTATGTACATGTTCTCTGAAGGTCAGAAATCTAGAATGAGATCTATATTTGCTTCTGGTGGACCTAGAGCTGCCATGGCAAATTAATATTAATTTTTATAAATATTTAAAAGACGCCAAGTTTGGCGTCTTTTTTGTTTATTATATTTACATATATTTAAAATCTATTATAAATGAAATATCTTACTCTTATCCTTTCCGTTTTTACATTTATGTCTTGTGGGAATTCTAAAAATGCATCAGCTATGCAAAATAATAAACAACCCAATAATTATATTACTGGAACATATCAAGTTATATTCATTGACTCTAATAATGTATCAGAATATAAATTAACTATTGAATTTAACGAAAGTACTAAAACAGTTTCTGGTTTTTCTGGATGTAACCGTTTTACAGGAACTTATATATTAGATGAGAATAAAATTACTATTGGACCTCTAGCTGGAACGAGAATGGCTTGTATGGAAACTATAAATAATATTGAAACGAGTATGCTTGAAGCTCTATCAAATGTAAATACAATTCATGTTAATAATCAAACATTAACTCTTCTAAAAGATAAGGACGTTTTACTTCAAGCGTCACAAGAAAATGCTTATGTTTTAGAATATACTGCAATGTCTAGAGGTTTATTTAATCAATATATTTTTGAAAACGGAAAACTTTCAATACAAAAAGACAGAGCATCTTCTCTAGAAATTAAAACATGCTCACAAGAAGACATAAACAAACTCTTAAATGAGTTAAACTCTTTAGAATTAGAAAAAATAAACTCTTTAAAAGCACCTAGCGAAAAAAGATTTTATGATGGTGCAGCCATTGCCATTTTAAAAATTACTTATCATGGTAAAACCTACCAAACTCCAGAATTTGATCATGGAGATCCTAACTCTTATATTGCTTCTTTAATTTCATCATTTTTAGGGCTTGCTGAAAAACAGTAAATAATTGATTAGAAGTAATACTTATTGTATTTTTGTGAAAAATAATTAAAAGTGACCATTCAAGAAATTCAAAACGACATTAAAGACGAATTTTCTATGTTTGACGACTGGGAGGAACGTTATCAATATATGATTGATTTAGGGAAAACATTACCTTTAATCGAACCGAAATACAAAACTGATGACTATATAATTAAAGGCTGTCAAAGTAAAGTTTGGGTTCATGCAGATTTGATTCATGACAAAATCGTTTTTACTGCTGATAGCGATGCCATTATTACAAAAGGCATTATTGCTATTTTAATTCGTGTGTTTTCGAATCAACATCCAAAGCACATTATTGAAGCCAATACAGATTTCATAGATGACATAGGTCTAAAAGAACATTTATCGCCAACTCGAGCTAACGGATTGGTGAGTATGATAAAGCAATTAAAAATGTATGCCATTGCATACCAAACACAATTACAATAATGAGTGAAACAACCATAGATACAAACGCATTAGGAGAAAAAATAGTAGCTGTTTTAAAAACTATTTACGATCCTGAAATTCCAGTAGATATATATGAATTAGGGCTTATATATGATGTTTTTGTAAACGAAGATTACGATGTAAAGATTTTAATGACATTAACAACACCTAATTGTCCAGTTGCAGAAACTTTACCATTAGAAGTTGAAGAAAAAGTTAAATCGTTAAACGATGTAAAATCTGCAGAAGTAGAAATTACTTTCGATCCACCTTGGACACAAGAATTAATGAGTGAAGAAGCCAAGTTAGAACTTGGTATGCTTTAAAAAAATATTCTATTTTCAGTTGCAGTATTCAATAAGGCAACTTAACGACTACACAACCAACAACAAAAATTTGGAAGAAGAAATCAAAAATCGCGTAGCGAACAGCAAACTAATAGTCTTTGACTTAGAAGATTATTATCCTGAAGGAAAACGAGTGCTTTTAGATATAAAAGACTGGCTTTTTGAAGGTTTTGTGTTGCGAGAAAAAGACTTTAGAAAACAGTTAAAAAATCATAATTGGTCTCAATACAAGAATAGCTTTGTAGCATTAACTTGTTCTACAGACGCTATTATTCCAGCTTGGGCTTACATGTTAATTATTATTGAATTAGAATCTTTTTCACAAAGAACTATAATTGGCAATTTAGAATCTTTAGAAACATCTATATATCAAGACATAATCCAAAATTTAAATCTTGAAGCATATAAAAACAAACCTGTTATAATTAAAGGTTGTTCTAACAAACCTGTTCCCAGAAATGCATACATCCTGATTTCAGAAAAGTTAAAACCTCTTGCGTCATCTATTATGTATGGAGAAGCTTGCTCATCTGTTCCATTATATAAAAAAGCAAAATCTTAAAAACACAAGATTTAATTAAAATCCTTAAACTTATATAAATCACTTCATTTTTTTTGATTAAAACTATGTAACTAATATATTTGCAAGCTTTTATAAATTATTTAATCCTTAAAAACTATTAAAAAATGACAAAAAAACTACTTTCAATTCTAGTTTTAATATTTACTATTTCAACTGGATACTCTCAAACAAAAGAAGAATTAAAAACTGAGCAAGCAGCAAAAAAAGATTCTATCAAAGTCTTACAGAGTAGCGTAGAAAATTTACAAAAACAAATTGATACTTATCCAGGATGGAAGTTTGGTGCTTTTGGAACAATTGGAGCAAGTTTTTCAGAATTTAACAATTGGTATGGACAAGGAACGCCAAACAATTCTGCTGGAAATATTACAATTACAGCCAATCCGCATGCTAAATTAGATAAAGAAAAATACTTTTGGTATAATACTGCTATTATTAACTTAAGTTGGGTGAAATTTGATGACAAAGACGATCCAAATGACGATGATAGTTTTAGAGAAGCTAGCGATGTATTTACTGTAACCTCTCTTTTTGGTTATAAAATTGCTAAAAATTTAGCAGCTTCTACTTTAGCAGAATATAGAACAACATTAATAAACAATTTTAACGATCCAGGTTATTTAGATATAGGTGTTGGTATTACTTGGACTCCTGTTGAAAATTTAGTTGTTGTTGTACACCCAATTAACTATAACTTTGTATTTGCTGAAAATGATGCCATTTTTGAATCGTCTTTAGGTGCAAAAGTAGTTGCTAACTACAATCGTGCTTTTGGAGATTTAAAATTTAACTCCAACCTTTCGGCTTTTATTAGTTATGAAGATTCTGACTTATCAAACTGGACTTGGATAAACTCTTTAAGTTACACGGTTTGGAAAGGTATTGGCCTTGGATTTGAATTAGGTTTAAGAGATAACAAACAAGAAGCAGTTAATTTTGCAAATAATCAATGGGTAAATGGAGGTGAAGTAGGTTCTGAACCAAATTTTGATAATGTAGATAATGAATTACAAGTTTATACCACTTTTGGTTTAAGTTATAATTTCTAAGAAAACCATGTACGATATAAAAACGCCTTTTTAGTTATATACTTAGCTAGAAAGACGTTTTTTTAATTTAAACGTATTTCAATTATTAAATTTATTAACTATGAAAAAAATAATACTCGCTCTAGTACTTATTATTAATGCTAGTATCATGAACGCTCAGGATGTAACAAAAGCAACAGACACATTAGAAGGTTGGTCTCACGATGGTAAAATAACCTTATTAATTAACCAATCTGCTTTTTCAAACTGGCAACCTGGTGGTGACAATAATATGGCCGCAAACGTGAATATAAATTACGATATAGACTATGTAAAAGGGCCCTGGTTATGGGATAATAAAATTCTGGCTAGTTATGGAGTAACCATCAACGACGATGATGGGATGCGTAAAACAGATGACAGATTAGAACTTAACTCTATTCTTGGTCGTTCTATGAATAAAAAATATTGGAGCTTTTCTTTCTTTATGAATTTTAGAACACAATTTAGTGATGGTTACGATTATAACGACGATTTTATTGGTGATAATGAAGCTTACCCAACGTCAGGTTTTTTCAAACCTGCTTATTGGAGCTTTGGACCTGGTTTTTTATGGAAAAAAAGCAAGAATCTAAGTGCCAATTTTGCTCCTCTAACCTCAAAATTTACTTTTATAACAAGTGAGATATATACGTTAAACGATGATGATGAAAATAATCTATTCTACGAATCTAGCAATGACGTAGAAACCTATGGTGTAGCTCCTGGAAAGTCCTTATTATATGAATTTGGATTTAACTTTCGTGGTTATTACAAGTTTAATATCATGAAGAATATTTCAATGGAAAACATTCTTAGTCTCTACTCTAACTATTTAGATAAGCCCATGAATGTAGATATAGATTATACTATGAATATAGTTATGAAAATTAACGATGTCTTTTCAACAAACCTAACCTTTCAAACCGTTTATGACGATAATGCTTATCAAGGGTTTCAGATTCGAGAAGTTTTTGGTTTAGGTTTAAATGTTAATTTCTAATCTTATTTATTGTTATAAAAAAAGCGCCAAATTTTGGCGCTTTTTTTATTCTTGTTCATTATAATCTGGATATAAGAAATGATTATAAGGAAATCTGGTTACATGTATTTCTCTCACCTCATCGTATACACGCTTTTTAAAATCATCTAGATTTTGTTTATTTAATGCTGAAATAAATAAGGCATTATTTCCAACCCGATTCATCCATGTTTTTTTCCACTCTTGTAACGTATAATGTGCTTCTGTTCTTTCAATTTCAAGATTAGTTTCATCGAAAGGCTCAGGTTTATATGCATCAATTTTGTTAAAAACCATTATAGTTGGCTTGTCTGAGCTTTTTATTTCACCTAAAATCTTATTTACAGATTCTATATGATGCTCAAAATTAGGATGAGAAATATCTACAATATGAAGCAACAAATCGGCTTCACGAACTTCATCTAGAGTACTTTTAAAACTTTCTACCAATTGTGTAGGTAATTTTCTAATAAACCCTACCGTATCACTTAATAAAAAAGGTAAATTTTGAATAACCACTTTTCTAACTGTAGTATCTAAGGTAGCAAATAGTTTATTTTCAGCAAATACATCGCTTTTACTAATCACATTCATTAAAGTAGATTTTCCAACATTTGTATAACCCACCAAAGCTACTCGAACCATTTGTCCACGATTGCCACGTTGAACTGCCATTTGCTTATCTATGGTCTTAATTTTATCTTTTAAAAGTGCAATTTTATCTCTAACAATACGTCTATCTGTTTCAATCTCTGTTTCACCAGGTCCACGCATTCCAATTCCACCTTTCTGACGTTCTAAATGTGTCCACATACCTTTTAAACGAGGTAATAAATACTCGCATTGTGCTAATTCTACTTGGGTTCTAGCATAGCTTGTTTGTGCACGTTGTGCAAAAATATCTAGAATTAAATTCGTTCTATCTAATACTTTACATTCTAATATTTTACTAATATTTCGTTCTTGTGCTGCAGATAATTCGTCGTCAAAAATGGCAGTACCAATATCGTTTTCGCTAATAAATTTTCTAACATCTTCTATTTTACCAGTTCCAATAAAGGTTTTTGGATTTGACATATCCATTTTTTGTGTAAACCTTTTTATCACTTCTCCTCCTGCAGTATAAGTTAAGAACTCCAATTCATCTAAATATTCTTTAGACTTTTCTTCATTTTGTTCTTTTGTTACAACTCCTATTAAAACAGCTTTTTCTAATGCTATGTCTTTCTTTTCAATCATACTTAAAAATAAAGAACAAAGTTACATAATTGTAAGCATTTTAATTTTTATATTTTTGTTCTTTAATAGATTTTAATGAACTCCTCTAAAAAAGACTCTTCTATTTTTTTATCTCATACCATTGCATTTTACAATACTGAAAATTTGTTTGATATTTACGATAGTGAAAAAACTATAGATTCAGATTTAACACCAACTGCAGATAAAAGATGGACAGCTAAACGTTTTAGAAAAAAAATAAATAACATTGGATTTACAATTGCTAATATTGGTAAAGATGAAACCAACAAACATCCTGCATTAATTGGTCTAGCTGAAGTTGAAAATGGATCTGTTATCAATAATCTAATTTTATCCAGTCATTTAAAAAGTTATAATTATAATTACGTGCATTATAATTCTAAAGATGAACGTGGTATTGACGTTGCTTTAGTATTTGACCCTTCTGTTTTTAAAGTAGAATCTTCTCAACCTTTTTCTATAAAATTATTTAATAACGCTGGAAAACCAGATTACACAAGAGATATTCTATTAGTTACTGGAGTGTTGGAAGGAGTTAAAATACATATTATTTTAAATCATTGGTCTTCAAGAAGAGCAGGAACTAAAGAAACTGAACATAAACGTTTAGCTGCTTCAAATAAAGTAGGTGAAATTATTTCTAATTTAAAAAATACAGATAATCAATCAAAAATAATAGTCATGGGAGATTTTAACGAAGATCCTTTTAGTTATAATGTAAAACGTTTAGTTGATGGATTTCAATTATACAATCCTATGGAAAAACTTCGTTCTTATAGTAGAGGAACCTCCAATCACAATAGGCAATGGAATGTTTTTGACCAGATATTTTTTACTGATAATTTATTCAACCCTCAGGAGAGTTCTCTCCAATTTGAAAATGCTGATATTTTCGATGCAGATTTTCTAAAAAATCCTAGGGGTAAATATAAAGGAACACCTTTTAGAACTTATGTTGGAAAAAAATATCATGGCGGTTATAGCGACCATTTTCCTGTATACATTACCTTAAAAAAATAGTTTTTTATTAAACAGCCTGCCAAATAATTGCTGCTAATAATACACATGCAACTGGAAGCAACCAAAGCAGAAAAATAGAATAGTTTTGCGATTTAGTTTTTAGCATTTTTGCATTAAGTACTTTGCGCTTTCTTCCTGCATATTGCATCCAGTTTTTAAAAAATATAAAAATTGAAACCATAACAAATAACATCCATGCCTTATCTTGAGACATGGTTTCCATGTTCATCTGATTAAAAAATCCAGCGAAAAAAACACCTAATAAAAGCAAAATTGAACATTGTAAAATAGAAATATACATTGTTGCCAGCTGATTAGCTTTTTTACTTTTAGCATCTTTATAATACTTAAATACGTTAAAAAAGAGAGAATCGAAAAAGGTCATAATTTATATAAGGATTAGAATTAAAAAAACCTGCTAGAATTCTAGCAGGTTTTTTTATGAAATTATATTAATTTTTATTGACCAGTAATTGCAACATTATCTACTCTTAATGTCATGTTTTCGTTACTTGTATCACTTCCTGTATAAACAAAAGCTATATATGCTGTACCAGAATAAGATGATAAATCAATGTTTCCAGAATCTTTAAAACTATTCCAAGAATCTGAATCTATATCATAACTTGCAGTAAAAGCTAAAGCTGTCCAAGTTGAAGTGCTAATATTTGCAGGAACACCATCATAATCTGTAGAAACGTAAACTTCTAAAGGCTCATGTCCAGCATCTGGATAAGCATGTGCTGTTTGGAATGTTAAAGTTTCACCATCATATGAATCCATATCAACTCCTGGAGTAATTAACCAAGCAATATTGCTTGCATTTCCAGAACCAAAAGGATTAAACTCTGCATAACCATTTCCTTGATAAACCTCTTCTCTCCATACTCGAGAGCCAGCTTCTGCAAAATTAGTCCATCCTGGTAAGTCTAGATTTGTACCATCTATTGCGCTATCAAAAGTTTCTTGAAAAATAGTTTCATCTAAAGAGCATCTAGTTCCTTCCATATCTACATCTGCCACATCATTTAAAGCTAATATACGTGTACTACCATCAAAAGTTTTATTTACAATAGCTTTTATTGAACCGTTTCCAGTTGGTAATAAATATTCTTTAAAGTTAGCAAAAGAACTAGTCTCTAAAGATAAAGTTGAATAATTAGCACCATTACAAACCTGCATTATTCTTTGAGTATCAAAAACTTGAACAGGATCGAAATAACTTTCGCCATTTAAATCATCAGCAAATTCTACATTATCCACTTGAACAAAAACTCCTACTTGTTGATCTGTAAGTCCAGAAAAAGTAACCAATAAAGGAATAATTTCTTCAGTCACTTGAGAACGTAATAAATTTGTTCCTATTTGATTTTGATTTATTCTTGTTACAGTACCTCCATATTGGTCAAATTCAGTTCCTCCACCAATTGTGTATATTCCATTTCCTGTACGTTCTTCGCCAATAAATAATCCTTTTAAGCTTACATAAACTTCACGTCCTTTATTAAATTGATTATAAGAATCAACCTGTTCAAGGATAATTTTTAAAGCTCCTGTTGGGTTTTCTGGACTATCTTGAATAAAGAACTCTTTGAAGAAATTACCTGTTTGATCGCTAGAAGACACATATCCTTTTACATAAATATCATTTTCTACTTCAAAAGGAATAGCATCATCATTATCTCCATCATTATTAGGATCAGAGTTATATAGTGCTTTTACATAAGCCATATCAACTTCTGTTGCTGTTGCTAATAAATTATTTAATGCAGCATTTTCTTCATTCCCTAAACTATTAGGAACTGTATAATCGTCGTCTTGAACACAAGATACAATAGCGAAAGTCACTATCAATCCTAATATTACTTTTAAAAATTTATTTGTTTTCATGATAATAATTTTTAATTAATTTTTCTTTTTCTTTTTTTAGAATCTAAAGTTAACATTTACAAAATAAGTTGTACCACGTCCATACCAATATTTTGATCCGAACACAGGTTTATCGTTGCTTTTATCTGCTAATAGCTCTTCGTAATTTGCATTTCTTCCTTGTTCAAAACCACCTGTTTTATAAACTTCGTCTAACAGGTTATTAATACTAGCAAAGAAACCAATATAATAATCTCCGATTTTCCATGATTTTCCACCTGTAAGATTTACAACCATGTAACTATCAAATTCTTCTTGCTTTAATAACTCTCTAGCTACATCTGGATCATAATTATTATATGGTAATCCATCGCTATCTAAATAGAAATTTTCTGTTCTAGTTAATGGGCTAATGTCTACATAGGTATTTGAGAAAAAGTTAGCTGTTGCTCCAAACCACCAATAGTCAGGATCTCTATATTCAAAACCTACAGAATACGCTTGTTGTGGACCTCCAGCAACTTTATAATCTTTTAAATTAGAAGTAAAAGTGTCTGTTCTTCCTCCTATATCAACAAAACTAGATGAAGTTAAATATAAATTTGGGTTATTAGAATACGTATATTGACCTACAGAAGCTGCACCTTTTAATAAGATAGTTGGTGTTACTTGTGCTTCAATTCCTAATTCTCCACCAATATGTTGTTTATCTACACCTTGTAAAACTTCCTGAACAAAAGCAGAAGTTTCATTAAGTTGAACACTTGCATTAGTTAAACCATCTGCATAATAGAATGCAATTTCATTAGCATCTTCTATTTTAGAATAAAAACCAGTAAGTTTTGCTTTAACAATTGGAGATCTAAAAATATAGCTAATATCTGCAGAGGTTATTTTTTCTTCAGTAATACCATCAACTATGTTATTATTTTCTCTTGAGTTAGAATACGTGTTTCTAATAGAAGGTGCTTTTGTTATATATCCAGCATTAAAATCTATTAAATGTTTACCTGTAATTTTATAAGTTACTCCACCTTTAGCTCCAATTCCTGTAAAGGATAATTTTTTCCCTTTACCTGAAGAATCATCTGTAAGAACATTACCAGCATCATCTGTAGTAATATATGCTTCATTTTGCCATAAACCATCTCTTTGGTAAGTTGTATTTGTTAGGCTAGCCGACACAAAGAAGTCTACTTTGTTATATTTAAATTGCGCTTGAGCATATCCAGAAATAATATCGGAATTTATATTGTAATTGTATCTATATTTATCTCCTTCACCTAAAACTCTATCAGGGTTTTGATAATCGTATTGAAAACCATCAAAAGAATCTACATTTAAATATCCTACTGTAGAACCTAATAAATCGATAATTTCACCAAAGTTTTCAGACTTAAATCCTTTGTAAGTTACAGCAGCATTTAACATAATATTTTCGTTAAGCTCTGTATTAAAAATAGAATTAACCGATAATTGAGTATCATCACTTCTATCTTCATAAAGCACATAAGCACCATTTAATCCAACTGATGAATTAGTAACATTTGCATCTAAAATTCTGTACCAATCAATTTGACCATCGTTAATAAAATTCTGTTCAGCTTGATATGCACCTGCATAATCTGGTCCATCTGGATCTGCTAAGAAATAACTTGGTAATAATTGATAGTATGCTGGACTAGGATTAGCTCCTCCTCCATAATCTAAACGGCTGTTACCTATTTTACCAAATTGGTATCCTACATTCGTATTTAAACTAGTTTTACTATTAATATCCCAATAATGATTTAACATAAAAATTGGTTCTTCTACTTCTTTGATACGTGAATTTTTCTTTTCACCATCTAACCAACCCCAATACTCATTATATTTAATATCTCTTAAATCATAAACTTCTTGTGTATTTGGAGAAGATTTCCCTCTACGATTAGGTGTGTATATAGACGTAAAGTTTATGCTGTGTTTCTCATTAATAACTTTTTCAACTGAAGCAAAAAGTGAATTAGCATCATACAATGTAGCGTCTTGATATCCTTCATTTCCCCAACGTCTTGTTGCCATAAAAGTAAAAGCCCAACCTCCATCTAATAATCCTGAAGAGTAACTTCCCATTATTCTATTTGTATAACTTCTGTTTGATGAAGAATAGGTTACACGACCACCTTCTCTATATTGAGAAGCTCTAACGTTCATGTTAACTGTTCCTAAAACACCACCAAAGTTATAAGTAGAAGGGTGTAAGCCTGTAGTTAATTCTTGATTTCTAAGCACATCGTTTAACCCTCCCCAATCACTCCATTGTGGTCTACCATCGTACAGTTTATTCATTTCAATTCCGTTAATTAAAACAGAACCATTTTCTGAATCTAGACCTCTTACTTTAAAGAAAGATGAGCTAAACTCGAATGCTGCAGTACGTTGAAAAACATCTAATGAAGATTGTAGAAGTCCAGATATATTATCTAAACCACTATCATCATTATCAAGTTCGTCGTCTGTTAATGTAATTGTGTACAAACCTGCATCAGAAACATCTTTTGTTAAAGTCATATCTGTAATATTAACGGTTTGTCCTTCGTTAACTACAATTGGGTACCTCTTTGGATAATAACCGCTTTTAGAGATAATTAAAACTTGTTCTCCTACTGGAACTTTTTGCAGGAATTCAAATTCTCCTTTATCGTTAGTTTCTACTGAAATTACTGTACCTTCTATAGCTACAGTTACATTTGGAATTGGTTCAAAAGAAATAGCCTCTGTGACACTTCCCTTTACAACAGTTTCTTGACCTACCGCTGTAACAACTGAAAAAATACCAAAAAGAAAAATAAATAAACTTTTTTTCATACTTGAATTTATAGTTAATAGTTCTTTTTGCATTAAATAATAATTAATTAAAGCGTGCAAATTTACATTATTTATAATAAATATTTACTTTTGGCAGAAGTTTTGTATTAACATAACAATAACATAACAAATTGATTAGATGAAAAATTTGAAATTTTGGGTTTTAACCTTATTTATAGCATCATTATTAAACGTAAATGCTCAAGAAAAAAAGATTTTTAAAATCCATACCATTGCTTTTTATAATTTAGAAAACTTATTTGATACCATAAACGATCCGAATAAATTTGACGAAGCAAGTCCAATTATGGAGATGAAAGGAGATATACAAACGGTATATAAAAAGAAAGTGCATAATATGGCTCGTGTTTTATCTGATATTGGTGCAGATGTTACTAACAATTCTCCAGTTATAATAGGTGTTTCTGAAATTGAAAACAGAGAAGTAATGGAGGATGTTATTAATGATCCTTTGTTACTTGATAAAGATTATGGAATAGTGCATTACGATTCTCCAGATGCTAGAGGAATTGATGTAGGCTTATTTTATCAGAAAAAACTATTTACACCTTTATATACTAGTAGTCATGAATTAGTAATTTATGATGATGATTCTAGAGAACGTGTTTACACAAGAGATCAATTGCTTGTAAGTGGAAAACTTGAAGACGAAATGGTACATGTTATTGTTAATCACTGGCCTTCAAGGCGTGGTGGAGAAGCTAGAAGTAGACCAAAACGTGTTGCGGCAGCTAAATTGAACAAAAAAATTATTGACTCGTTACAAACTATAGATCCTTATGCTAAAATATTTATCATGGGTGACTTGAACGACGATCCTACAAATGCTAGTGTTAAGGAAGTTCTAAAAGCTGAAAAAGAAAAAGAAGATGTTGGTTTAAAAGGCATTTATAATCCAATGGAAAGTTTCTATAAAATGGGATTAGGTTCTAATGCATACAGAGATAGTTGGAGTTTATTCGATCAAATTATGGTTACCCAACCATTTCTTGAAAAAGATTATACTTCTTTTAGATTTTATAAAGCTGGAATATATAATAAAAACTATCTAGTAAATAAAAAAGGAAGGTGGAAAGGCTATCCCTTACGTAGTTTTGCAGATGGAGGCTTTACAGATGGTTTTAGCGACCACTTTCCTGTATATGTTTTTGTAATTAAAGAAATAAACTAAATATAAATAAAAAAAAGCGACTCAATGAGTCGCTTTTTTTTATTTAACTTATATAATATCTTATGCTAACCAAGTACTCCAAGGGATTCTTGATAAAACCAATACTAAAGCTATGGTATAAAACACAGCTAAAGTTTTAAATTTAGCTTCAGATAGCAATTTCTTTTTGTGTTTAGAATATCCAATAGTTATTAAAGCAATTGCTATAATGTTTACAAGTGGATGTTCTATTAAATACAATCTGTCTACAGAATTTTTCATAATTTCACCCATACCAGATTCGCTAAACAAACTAAATCTAGGTGATACAAAATATAGTATTAAACCTAACAATAATTGAATATGAGACACTATTAAGGTGAACAAAGCAATTCTAAAATCTTTTGCTTCATATTCTTTATTACCCGCTTTTCTTACTATGCTATTTACTACAGCAATTACTAAAATTATAAGCACTAAATATGCCCAATAAGAGTGAAGCATTTTTACCATGTTGTACATACTTTTATATATTTTATGATTAAAGAAACAAATGTAATAATTAAAATGCATAAAAAAACCTCTTCATATGAAGAGGTTTTTTGTGAAATATAATTTTTTAAAATACTAGAAGTTAAAACGGATACTTGTATTCCAAGTTCTTCCGTAACCAAAACGTCCTGTATTACTTGTATTAACACCTTTATAGTTTTCATCAGGGTTTGAAGAAGCAGCTGTGTTTCCATTTACAGATTCTAAATACACCTCATCAAATATGTTGTTAATATTAACACGGAATTGTAATGAGTTTCTATCATCTTTTCCTACTAACATTTTATAAGATAAACCTGCATCAACAGTATTGTATGATGGCATAGCAATTGTTGGTTCTGTTAAAGATCCTGTTGAATACATGTCATTATAGAAATTCCAGTTTGCATCTACACTAAATCTTGGTAAGAATTCGTAATCTGCTAAAATTCCTCCAGTTACTTGAGCAGCTCCACCCACATTAAATCCATCAATTTCTACTTCTAATTCACTACCAACTTCAGTTCCATCTTCATTAAATGTTCTTTGAGTTGCATTATCTTTATATTGCCAGTCTCCTAAAGAAATAAAACCATTAACTCTTAAATTGTGTAAAGGCTGTGTAAACACCTCTAACTCAACTCCCATGTGTACTTGTTTTACTCCAAAAGTTTGAAAGCTTAAGTAATCAACACCATCAAGACCATTATTTCCAACTAGAGTTCTGTTACCCCAAGTTGTATGGTATAAATTTAAGTTTGCTTGAATTCTTTCTCCTCCAAATTGATAACCAGCTTCAAAACCAGTAATTTCTTCATTTTCTATCTCAGGATCATACAATTCATTACTTCCTCTATCATCCACATATAATATGTCATGGAAAGGTTGACGAGAATAAAAACCTGCATTTACAAACACTTTATGCATATCTGTAATTTCGTAAGCAGCACCAGCTTTTAAGTTAAAGCCAATGTTATTTACTTTACTCCCTTCTTCTCCTTTACCAGGAGTCGAAGTGTTTAAAAACTCTGTTCTTACGTGAGATTGATTAGAAAGAGCTCCTTGAAAAAATGCAGATAATTGATCTTTAGAATACTCTAACTGTGTAAAGATTCCTGCATAGTTAATTTGCTCTTCGTAATCGTATCCAAAACGTTGTAGATGATCTGTGTTTGGGTCAAAGAACACAGTCCAAGGATTAATTCCACCTGCTTCAGCTAAGTAATATGTTTCTCCTCCACTATAACCTGAACTGTAACTTACTGAATCAATCGTCATGAATTCTCTTACATCTCTAAAGTGGATTCCGTTGTATAAACGTACATCTGCACCAACGTTAAAGTTTAAGTTTTCTGTTAATTGGTTGTTATAATTAGTTACTAAACCATACCAGTTGTGGTTGTTGTTAGAACCTCTTGCATAAGTAACTTCTCCATTAGAAGTTTGTGCTTGAGCAAAAGAACCTCTACCCATAGAGCCATATAAAACTGTTGAAAGTTCAGATTTATCATTAATCGTCCAATCCCAGCTTAAGTTAGCTACTGGTTTGTGGTAAATATTTCTACCACCTGGATACACGCCACCATGTAAATTGTTATCGCTATTTACTCCAGTAAAATTCCAAGAGTTATATCTTCTACCGTTGTCTAAAAAGTCTTGAATATCTCCACTTCCAGCAGCTGCATGCCATTGAGGCGCACCTGTTAACATAAAGTTAATTGCGTGATTATCGTTTGGTTGGTAACCTACAGAAATATAATAAGTTTGTCCTTGACCTTGTGTGTAGTTTACATATCCATCACCTTGCCAGTAACCAAATAGAGCTCCAAAAGACCATCCTTTTTCATTAACTCCAGTAGAATAATAAGCAGTTGATTTAATATAGTTATCGTTTCCAACCATTTGTTGAAAGAAACCACCTTCTTTTCTGTCGATAGTTTTAGTTACAATATTTACTGTTCCACCAACAGATGAAATAGCTAATTTTGAAGCTCCTAAACCACGTTGAACCTGAACAGCATTAGCAACATCTAATACACCAGACCAGTTAGACCAGTACATTTTACCATCTTCCATTCCATTAATTGGTTGTCCATTTAATAAGAAAGCTGTGTTTGTTTGATCAAAACCACGTAAATACAATTGTCCATCTCCAAAACCACCTGCTTGTACACTTTGTACAGAAGGAGTTGATTTTAAAACTTCTGGCAAATCTGAGTTACCAGCTTTTTCTCTAATTTGATTTGCAGTAATTGTAGAAACAGCCACTGGTGTTTTTCTGTCTTCTGCTAAATCGATAATACCACTACCAATAATAACAACTTCCTCTAAAGAATTATCTGAAGATAAAGTTACTTCACCAAGGCTAGTACTGCCACTAAATTTCACTACTACTTTACCATAACCTACATAAGAAATTTCAATTTCTCCTTCAGTAGATTCAGTAATTAAAGTAAAATAGCCATTGAAGTCTGAAGACACACCATTAGTTGTACCTTTCTCAATGATATTTGCACCAGGAAGTGGTGCATCCATTTCGGCATCCATAATTGTACCTGTTACGGTAGTCTGTGCCATTGAAAATGCAGTGAACATTAAAGTTACTGCTAAAAATAATAATCTTGTAATTTTTTTCATTGTATTAAAAAGATTTGTTTCTAAATTTTTTGCAAAATTACATTTAATTAATCGATAATTATTATGTAATTGTTAAGAATTTTAATACAATGAATTTAATTAATAATAGTGTAGCTGTGACTCTTCAATAAATAATTCTATTAACATGGTTTTCAACATGTTTTATGTTAAATTTTTATAATAATACAATAATTTAAGGGTGGAAGCGTCATGATTTGCAAAAGTGTTATTTTTCATTTTTTCTAAAATATTTCCAGCCAACTGTTTTCCTAATTCAACTCCAAATTGATCGAAACTAAAAATATTCCAGATAATACCTAGAACAAATATTTTGTGTTCGTATAAAGCAATCAGTTTTCCTAAACTTTCAGGTGTTAATTTTTTAATGAAAATAGTATTTGTTGGTTTGTTACCTTCAAAAACTTTATAAGCTAGTATTTTATTAATTTCTTCAGCAGAAAGACCTTGATCTTTAAGCTCATTTAAAACGTCTTCTTTAGATTTTCCATTTAAAAGCGCTTCGGTTTGAGCAATAAAATTTGATATTAATTTATCTTGATGCTCTTTGTTTCCGTGAAGACTCTCTACAAACCCAATAAAATCTGAAGGAATTAATTTAGTGCCTTGATGAATTAATTGAAAAAATGCATGTTGAGAATTTGAGCCTGGTTGTCCCCAGATAATAGAACCTGTTTGATAATTAATTGGGTTCCCATTTCTATCAATACTTTTCCCATTACTTTCCATAAAACTCTGTTGAAGATAGATGCTAAACCTATTTAAATATTGAGAGTAAGGAATGATAGCTTCTGTTTCAGATTTAAAGAAGTTATTGTACCAAACACTTATTAAAGCTAAAATTACTGGAATATTATTTTCTAATGCTTCAGATTTAAAATGCTTATCCATTTTATTAGCTCCTAAAAGAAGCTTATTAAAATTATCAAACCCAACAGAAAGACTAATTGAAAGTCCAACTGCACTCCACAGTGAAAATCTACCTCCAACCCAATCCCAAATTGGGAAAATGTTAGATTGGTTTATACCAAAACAGTTGGCGTCTTCGATATTTGTGGAAACAGCAACAAAGTGTTTTGAAACAGCCTCTTGGTTAGCAGATTTTAAAAACCATTCTTTAATAGTTTTTGCATTAGTAAGGGTTTCCTGAGTAGTAAAAGTTTTTGAGACAATTACAAAAAGTGTGGTTTCAGGGTTTAATTTTTTAATTACTTCATTAATATGATCTCCATCAATATTACTTACAAAATGTGTATTTAAGTGATTTTTGTAGAATTCTAAAGAGCTTACTACCATTGAAGGCCCTAAATCTGACCCACCAATACCAATATTTACAACATCTGTAAATGCCTTTCCTGTAAACCCTGTTTTAGAACCGCTTTCTATTTGATTGGTAAAGTTTTCAATTTTCTTTTTAACTTCTGAAATTTCAGGAATAATATTTTGTCCGTTTACAAGAATTTTTTCATTTTCTCCAGCTCTTAAAGCAGTATGTAATACAGCTCTATTTTCTGTTTCATTAATATTTTCACCTGAGAAATAGCAATCAATAGCTTCTTTTAATTTAACCTCTTGTGCTAATTGAAATAATAGACTTAAAGTTTCTTGGGTTATTCTGTTTTTAGAAAAGTCTATATAAAAATCTTCCCAAATAATAGAAAAATTATTTGCTCTATTTTCATCTAAAGCAAACATGTCTTTCATTTGAATGCTTTGAATCGATCGAAAATGTTCCTGAAGTTTTTTCCAGGCAACTGTAGATGTTGGATCAATCTTTGGTAGAGCCATGAAATTAATTTACCTGTGTAATTAATTTATTTGAAGGCTTTTTATCTCCTTCATATTTAATAGTATCTATCTGAACCTTTAAAGGAGCAATATATTCTAAATATTTAGCTTTTAAGTTTTTGGAAATTGGTTCTGCTTCTGGTAGTTTTTCTTTAAATGGATCTACCTGTTGCCCATTTTTCCAGAAACGATAACAAACATGTGGTCCTGAAGTATTTCCTGTCATACCAACCCAACCTATAACATCTCCTTGCTTTACATACTGACCAGCCTTTACGTTTTGTTTTTTCATATGAAGGTATTGAGTCTCATATGTTGAATTATGCTTAATTTTTACATAATTACCATTGCCTCTAGTATATGCAGATTTTGTTACTGTACCATTTGCAGTAGCGCGAATAGGCGTTCCAACATTTGCTGAAAAATCTGTTCCTTTATGTGGTCTGATTTTGTTACCATACAAAGCTATTCGCCTTCTTAGGTTATATCTAGACGATATTCGTTTATATTCAACAGGTGCTTTTAAAAAAGCACGACGTAAATTGTTGGCTTCTTCGTTAAAGTAATCTTTAAGTCCTTTGATACTATCTGTTTCAAACTCGAAAGCATAAAAGTCTTCTTTTTTATGTTCGAAAACTGCAGCTTTAATGTTGTCTATTCCTGCATAAATAGTATCATCTATATACTTGTCTGTATAAATAACTTTAAACCTATCTCCTTTTTGAAGTCTTGTAAAATCGATAGTCCAAGCATAAATATCTGACATTTTATATGCTAAAACAAAACTAATTCCTTGCTCGTCTAGAGTTTCAGAAATGTTACTAGTTATAACACCAGCCACTTCTTTCTCCACATATTTAATAGGTTTTCTACTAGTATATGCATGAATAGAATCTTGAAAATTTAATACTATATATTCTTCTCTGTTAGGTTGGTAAATAAAACATTTTGGTTCTTGCAACGTGTCTTTCGTGCAAAGAATGGTATAAGGTTTTCCTATTTGAAGTTTTCTAATATCAAAACTATCTCTTGCTTTTTCTGCAATTTGAAAAATTCTTGGGTAGCCTATTTTATTGCGCTGCATAATTTCGCCAAAACTATCTCCTGCACGAACCGTATCTCTTTTTACGTAAAAATCGTTTAGATTGAAGCCAAATTCGTAGATGTCTTCTGGTATTATTTCAGCTATTTCTTCTTCAATAATTTGGGGTTTATCTTCTTTGCAACTATTTAATCCTATAATAATTGCAAAAATAATTAAACATTTTTTCCCCAATCTTGTAATTCTTGTTTGGTCCATAATTCTGGAAAAAATATTCTTCTTTGATATTTTGGATGCATATATTTTACCCATTCACTTCCTCCTGTTGCTTCAGCTGTTTTTCCACCAATATTTAAATAGTGATTTGCTGTGTTATAATGTGCCATGACCCATTTTATATTTACGGTATAATCATAATGACGCATGGCTTTTACTAAATCTTGATTTTCTCTAACTTCCTGTGGTAATTCTTTAAACTTTGTCCACAGATTATTTGTGTTATAGAATTTGGCAAATCTAATAAATTCATCTTTGTAACGTTCTTCAAAAACTGTTAATAAATAGCTTTTTTTACCTGTTTCGTAATCTTTTCCAGCAGCTTGCCAATATAAATGATTAAATGCGTGTTCAAAAGACGTATTTCTATCAATTGTTTCTCTAAATCTATTATCTATTAAATTGATGAGTTCTGTAGAAGCTAATTCAATTTTTCTATATTGGGCACTTTGAAATCCACTAGCTGGAGTTAATGTATTTCTGAACTTATTGTATTGCTCTACTTCCATACCATCTTTCATAATTTCGAAAGAAGATGTAAGCATGTCGAAATATCTACTAACTCGCATCAATTTATTTGAAAAAAACTCAGGCTTAATATGAACTGTATTAGCTACCTGATCTATTTCCCAAAGTATCATTTTAAACAGCAATTCGTTGATTTGATGATACATGATAAATACCATTTCGTCAGGTAGTACTGTACGTTGCGTTTGAAGGTCTAAAAGCGCATCAGTTTGTATATAATCCCAATAATTTATGGGTTTACTATAAAGCATTCCTTTTAAATGCACATCCAGATCTTGTCCAATGGCATTAAATTTCTCTTTTAATTGGCTGGTTAATTCTTTGTCTAAATCCATTAATCTTCTACAACTATTTTAAATGGGTGTTTTAATCCTTTAAATGCGTCTAAATCTGCTCTTAAAGATCCAACAGCTAAATCTGCTTGGATACGTAAAGGTACTTTATTTTTATCATTTGAAACCCATAGGGTTAAGCTTTCTTCTTCTTTAAAGACTCTTCCTGCCATGACATAAGGTCTAAATTTTAAAGCTTTTATTTTTCCAAACTCGGTATCAATTAATTCTTTTCCTAAATATTTTAATTTAAACCCATAATTTTCTTCATCAAAGAACATATTTACATGTACTTCTCCACCAATTCTTAAATTTTTAATATCTAAATTATCTCTTAAATAGTAAAAAGTAGAAATCATATCTTGAATATTAGGCTCAGTATCAAAAACTGATTGCCTATTATGTTTTATATTATTAACATAAGCCTTATTTATATCTTGATCGAATGTAATTTCTATATTTTTAGTATGTCCTCCTTCATCAATATTTCGAATAAATTTATAAGGCACTATTTTTTGTTTGTCAAAATAACTTTCATATCTGTCTTCAACCTTAAAAAACCATTTAATAGCTCCTGTTGTCCAGCCTTTACCAACTACGTGATAAACAGGTTTGTTTTTATATATGGCATCTTTTACCGTAATAGTAGCTTCTCCAGCTTTTAAAAAACCACTATAGCTCATTTCAAAACGAAACCACTCTCCTGCACCAAATGAACTTTCATTTTGAGCAAAAAGAGGTTGCATTAAAAAAAATACTATAATATAAAGAAGTGTCTTATTCATATTTTATATATCTGTAATTGTAACTTATTGAATACATTTTTATTGCCTGTTTCCAATATTACAATTACCATTCCAAATGTATAAAACAAAAAAACTCTATCAAGAATTTTGTTAGAGTTTTTAGGCACTTATTTAGTTAAATTTTTGTTATAAAGTCCCTCTTAATTCTTGCTCTCTTTCTATAGACTCGAATAGAGCTTTAAAATTTCCGGCTCCAAAACCACGTGCTCCCATTCTTTGAATAATTTCGAAGAAAAGTGTAGGCCTGTCTTCAACAGGTTTAGTGAATATTTGTAAAAGATAACCTTCTTCATCTGCATCAATCATGATAGAGAGTTTTTGAAGCTCATTAATATCTTCTTTCATCATATCCATATGTACACCTAAACGTCTAGGAATATCATCGTAATAAGCTTGAGGTGGGGGAGGTAAAAATTCAACTCCTCTTGCTTTTAGTTGGGATACGGTTTTGATAATATCGTCTGTAGCCACAGCAATATGTTGTACTCCAGAATCTTCATAAAAGTCTAAATATTCTTCTATTTGAGATTTTTTTGCAGCCTTAGCTGGTTCGTTAATTGGAAACTTAATTCTTCCATTTCCATTACTCATTACTTTAGACATTAAGGCCGAATATTCTGTGTGTATTTGTTTGTCATCAAATGATAAAAAGTTTACAAACCCCATTACATCTTCATACCATTTAACCCATTTGTTCATTTGTCCCCAACCCACATTACCAACCATATGGTCTATATATTTTAAACCTAATGGCTCTGGATTATAATCGCTTTTCCATTCTCTAAATCCTGGCATAAATATGCCTTTATAGTTTTTACGTTCTACAAACATGTGAACCGTTTCTCCATAAGTATAAATTCCAGCTCGAACTACTTCACCATGCTCGTCTGTTTCAACTTTTGGTTCCATGTAAGATTTTGCTCCTCTCTTTGTGGTTTCTTCATATGCACTTCTAGCATCTTCTACCCAAAGAGCTACTACTTTTACGCCATCTCCATGTTTTACAATATGATTATTAATTGGAGATTTACTATTTAGTGGAGTTGTAAGCACTAATTTTATTTTGTCTTGTTTTAAGACATAACTTACTTCATCTCTAGATCCCGTTTCTAACCCTTTGTAAGCAAAAGATTGAAATCCGAAGGCTGTTTTATAAAAATGTGCTGATTGTTTTGCGTTGCCTACATAGAATTCTACATAGTCTGTACCTAATAATGGAAGAAAATCTTGAGCACCTTCAAATATTTTCTCTAATCCATAATCTACTGATTTTACTTCTTTACTCATTGTTTTCTGTTTTATTAAAGCCAAGATTTAAAATAATCTTCATCTGCTATTTTTAATGCTTCTTCTGTTACTTTAAGTGGTTTAAAAGTATCCACCATAACTGCTAATTCGTCTGTTTTAACTTTTCCTATGCTGCGTTCTGCAGCTCCAGGATGTGGCCCATGTGGTATTCCAGCAGGATGTAAGGAAATATGTCCTGCATCGATATCATTCCTGCTCATAAAATCACCATCTACATAATATAAAACCTCATCACTGTCTATATTGCTATGATTATATGGAGCTGGTATTGCTAATGGATGATAATCGTATAATCTAGGGACAAAACTACAAACTACAAATGCATCTGTTTCGAAAGTTTGATGTACTGGAGGTGGTTGATGAATTCGGCCTGTTATTGGTTCAAAATCGTGAATTGAAAATGCGTATGGATAGCTATAACCATCATACCCAACCACATCGAATGGATGTGAAGCATATACCATTTCAAACATATCGTCTTGTTTTTTAACTTTCATTAAAAAGTCTCCAGACTCGTTATATGTTTCTAATTCTTGTGGTTGACGAATATCTCTTTCGCAAAATGGTGAGTGTTCCAATAATTGCCCAAACCAATTTCTATATCTTTTAGGTGTATAAATTGGTCTTCTAGATTCTACAATAAATAATCTGTTGTCTTCTGTATCGAAATCTATTTTATAAATAATTCCTCTTGGGACTAGGAGATAATCTCCATATTTGAAGTTTAAATTTCCTAAATGTGTTCTTAGTTTTCCAGTGCCTTTATGGATAAAAATTAATTCATCTGCATCTGAGTTTTTATAAAAATAATCTGTAGTCGATTGTTTTGGTGCTGCAAGAATAATACTGCAATCACTATTGGTTAAAACTGTTTTTCTGCTTTCTAAATAATCGTTTTCTGGTTTAATTTGAAACCCTCTAAACCGATAGGATTGGATGCTGTTTTCCTTAGCTATTTTTGGGGCTACACAATATTGTTTATTAATAGACTTAACCTGTGTTGGTCTTTGTTCATGATATGAGTTAGTAGACATCCCATCGAAACCTATAGTGCCAAAAAGTTGTTCGCTATAAAGGCTGCCGTCTGGTTTTCTAAATTGTATATGTCTTTTAGGAGGTATGTTTCCTAGTTTATGATAAAATGGCATGTTTGTAAGTTTAAAAGTTTTAAGCTAAATAGTCTTATTTCTATAAAGTATTTAACTCTTTAAAATAATTAATATAAAGATACAATTAGGTCTGCTTATTCTGGATTTCTTTTTATAAGAAACTGAAGATAACTTAATAAATTATTCCAAAATGTTTTCATAGTTCTACAAATATCGGAATTTTTTATGATATTTTAATTTTACCTATGAATCAATATTTTCAGAAAATACTAATTTTTTAAAACCAAAAACCTAGATTAAAAAACCAAATACTGTCTTTAGTTTCTGGAGAATAGGTGTATTTTAATTCAATTGGACCTAATATTGTCTCCATAGAATAGCCTACAGCATATCCTGAATAATCCGGAGAAGTAATCCATTCGCCATCATCAAAAATATTATCAGCAATATTCGAATAGTTTGCTGCTACATTGATGTGGTTTTTTTTAAATATTTCGTAGTCTAGTGTAATAACTCCTTTAACAAAACTATTTCCTGCAATAGAAATAAAATCGTAACCATAGAACGATTCAAAATTGTTTATAAAATCATTTCCATAACCACCAAGAGCAAAATCTAAGTAAGGGTTATCATTTTCACCAATATTAAAACCACCTTGAGTTGTAATGTTTGCAGTAAATTTATCTGAAAAACTATAAGCATAACCAATTGTTGCTTTTGCTATAGAAAATTGATTGAAATTGTTATTGAAATCTGAAGAATATAAATATAAATGAAAATCGCCATCAAAAAGCACACCTTCGTTTGGAAAGTACTTATTATCATAAGTATCGATTTTTAGTTTACCAAAAAGACTTAAATAATCGCTGTTTTCAAAAACAGTTTCATCTTCATTAGTTCCAGTTAAAACGGTTTCAGTAGTAATTTGCAACCTTTTATGTTCTGCTCCAAGGGTTAATGACATATCTTTTCTAAATAAAGTCTGTAAATAAAACTGATTGGTAAGGTCTTTTAATTCTACGTCTAATTTATTAACGTTTAATATTTCTAACTCTTCATCTGTTAATAGGGCATTGGCAGGAATTACTTTTTTAAACTGATTGAATTTTGATTTTAATCCGATACTCCAATAAAATCCTTTATCTATATAATATTCAAAATTATACCTAAGGTTGTCTCCAACAATAAAGTCGAATGTAAGCACATCATTTTTAAAAAGTAATTGTTTTTTAGTCAAGTTTATTAATGCTGCTGTTTTATACAAATCATCATAATGAACAGCAAACTTAAAAAAAGTTGTAATAGAGCTTTCTTTTAATGTAATATACATATCATAGCCCTGCCCATTTGTTGAAGGTTTTAGTTTATTAATAACACTTTCGAAATTATTTGTTGCAGCTAAATTATTAACACCATCTACATATTGATTATATTTAATTTTTACGTTTTGTTTAAACTGCAGCTTACCAATAACATAAGCGCTTGTGTATTTTTCATTTCCGGAGATAATAATGGAGTTGATTTGAATACTATCTACAGGATGGATGTAAATATGTTTAGCTGGTTTTTGTTTTTGCATGGATGCAATATGCTTTAAAGCATCTATTTTTTTTTCAGCTGCAAGTTCACCATTAGCAATTATGTCTTTTCCATCGCTAAATGAAATAACTGTATATTCTGTAATATCTGGTTTTATATACACATCTGTTTCTTTAGATTTCTTTTTCATATCATTAATTGTTCTATAATTATTGATTTGAAGAAGAATTTCAGGAGCAGATTTTAAATCGTCTCTTGTAGCTAATCCATGTTGTACATCTACACCAATTATTAAGTTCATTCCTTTAGCTTTTAACTCATCAATAGGATAATTATTCACTACTCCTCCATCTATTAAAAGTTGGTTGTCTATCATTACAGGCTGAAATAAGGATGGGAATGCACCACTTGCTGTTATTGCTAAAGGCAAACTACCACTGTCTAAAATAACAGCTTGACCTGTTTCGACATTTGTTGCTAAACAGAAAAACGGAATAGGGAGTTTGCTAAAATCATCTATTTCACTAACATGTAAAGTTAGTTTTGATAGTAAACTAAGCATGTTTTGTCCACGAGATAAAGCTGTAGGCAATTTTATTTTAAAATGCTCGAAAGGTAATGTTAAAGCATATTTTTCAGAATTATCTCTTTCGTAAAACGTTTTTGAAGCTCTAGGTAAATCGTCGTTAATAATTTTATCGAAATTAACATCTTTAAAAATAGAGTCGATGTCTTTTCCTGAATAACCAGAAGCATATAGAGATCCAACAATGGCTCCCATACTTGTTCCAGCTATATAATCTATTTTAATTCCTAAACTATCAATAACTTTTAGCACACCAATATGTGCTAATCCTTTTGCTCCTCCTCCACTTAGAACTAAACCAACTTTTACGTCGACCTTTTCTTGTTCTTGCGAAATAGTGCCTAATGATAATAATAATAATATGACTAGAAATAAATACTTCATTATTTGTGATAGTAATTATAAATTTTATTGGCTCTTGAAGCTCCTACAACATCTTCTAACTCATCTAACTTTGCATTTGCAATACGTTTTACAGATTTAAATTCTTTCAATAATTCTACTATGGTTTTTTCTCCAATTCCTGGAATAGTTTCCAATTCTGTATTTAGAGCAGATTTGCTTCTTTTATTTCTGTGATGCTCTATCCCAAATCTGTGGGCTTCGTTTCTTAATTGTTGGATTATTTTTAAAGTTTCACTTTTTTTATCTAAATATAAGGGAATTGGGTCGTCTGGATAAAATAATTCTTCTAAACGTTTCGCAATTCCGATGATTGCAATTTTTTTTCTTAATTGTAACGCATCTAAGCTTTTTAATGCTGAAGATAATTGTCCTTTTCCTCCATCAATAATTATTAATTGAGGCAGAGATTGCTTTTCGTCTAACATTCTCTTATAACGTCTGTATACGACTTCTTCCATGGATGCAAAATCATCAGGACCTTCAACTGTTTTAATATTAAAATGTCGATAATCTTTTTTACTTGGTTTTCCATTTTTAAAGACCACACAAGCAGCCACTGGATGAGTACCTTGAATATTAGAATTATCGAAACACTCTATATGTCTTGGTTCTTCTTTTAGACGTAAATCGGATTTCATTTGGGCCATTATTCTATTAGCATGCCTATCAGGATCTACAATTTTTACTTGTTTTAATTGCTCTAATCTATGGTATTTGGCATTTCTAATAGATAAATCTAGAATGTGCTTCTTATCTCCTAATTGTGGAACAGAAACTTTTACTTTTTTACCTAAATTAATTTTAAAAGGCACATAAATTTCTTTTGATTTTGAATGAAAGCGTTGTCTTAATTCAACAATTGCTATCTCTAACAAATCTTTGTCTGATTCTTGTAATTTTTTCTTTATCTCTAAGGTATGTGAACGTATTATGGAACCAAAAGATAATTGTAAAAAATTAACATATGCATAACTCTCATCACTAACTATTGAAAACACATCTACGTTACTTATTTTAGGGTTTACAATGGTAGATTTTGCTTGATAGTTTTCTAAAACTTCTATTTTTTCTTTAATTACTTGAGCATCTTCAAATTGCATAGATTTGGAAAAATGAACCATTTGCTGCTTAAACTGTATAAGAGAATCTTTAAAATTTCCTTTTAATATATCTCTAATGGCATTAATTCCTTCATTATAATCTTCAAGGGTTTGTAATCCTTCACAAGGCCCTTTACAATTGCCCAAATGGTATTCTAAACACACTTTATATTTTCCAGAATCAATTTTTGTTTCAGATAAATCGTAATTACATGTTCTTAATTTAAAAAGTCCCTTTATTAAATCCAGTAAGGTGGTTACTGTTTTCATACTGGTATATGGCCCAAAATATTCACTGCCATCTTTAATTACTCTTCTGGTTGAAAACACTCTTGGAAAACGTTCATTTTTAATACAAATCCAAGGATACGATTTATCATCTTTAAGGAGTACGTTGTATCTTGGTTGATGCTTTTTAATTAGGTTGTTTTCTAAAAGCAAGGCATCTGTTTCCGAATTAACAACAATATGTTTAATGCTTGCAATTTTTTTTACAAGCACTTTGGTTTTTCCGTAATCGTGTTGTTTTGTGAAGTAAGAACTAACTCGTTTTTTTAAATTCTTTGCTTTACCTACATATAAAATAATTCCATCTGCATCAAAATACTGGTATACTCCTGGCTCATTTGGCAAGGTTTTTAGTTGTATTTCTAATGTAGGTTTGCTCATATATCCAAAGATAATATATATCTGCAAAAACCATTCATTTTAATACTATTTTAGAATGTGAAATAACATTCGATTTTTCATTACCTTGCAAGCCTCATTAACACCATTCTTTATGCCTAAGAAAGTAATTGGAAGAATTGACAAAGCAGATTTTCCTCTTCTAGATTTATATGATATTGATATAAAGGTAGACTCAGGAGCATACACTTCTTCTATACATTGTCATAAAGTAAAAGTAGAAGATGGCTTACTTAAATGTACGTTTTATGATAAAGGGCATCCACTATACAACGGTAAAGAAATTGTTTTTAAAACCTATGATATTGCCAAAGTAAAAAGTAGTAATGGTATAGTACAGGAACGTTATAAAGTAAAAACTACCATTCTAATTTTTAATAAAAAATATAAAATTAATTTAACACTAAGTACAAGAGACGACATGAAATTTCCAATATTAATTGGAAGACGCTTTTTAAACAAAAAATTTGTAGTTGATGTCAGTTTAAAAAACTTATCTTATCAAAAAAAGAACAAATGAATATTGTAATATTATCTAGAAACCCTCATTTATATTCAACAAAACGTTTAGTTGAAGCTGCCCAACAACGAAAACATCATGTAGAAGTTATTGACCCTTTAAAATGCGAAATAATCATTGAGAAAAAAAATCCAGCCATTTTATACAAAGGAAAAACCTTAGAAAATATTGATGCTATTATTCCTAGAATTGGAGCGTCAGTTACATTTTATGGTACTGCAGTTGTTAGACAATTTGAAATGATGAAGGTATTCTCTACTGTAGAATCTCAAGCTTTAGTTCGTTCTAGAGATAAATTAAGAAGTTTACAAGTATTGTCTCGTGCAGGTTTAGGGATGCCAAAAACAGTGTTTTCTAATTACACCAAAGATGTGGCTGAAGTTATTGAGTATGTTGGTGGAGCGCCTTTAGTTATCAAACTTTTAGAAGGAACCCAAGGATTAGGTGTGGTCTTAGCAGAAACTAATAATGCTGCAGAATCTGTACTTGAAGCTTTTAACGGACTGCAAGCAAGAGTGATTGTTCAAGAATTTATAAAAGAATCTAAAGGTGCAGACATTAGAGCTTTTGTTGTAGATGGAAATGTGGTTGGAGCCATGAAACGTCAAGGAAAAGAAGGCGAGTTTAGATCTAATTTACACAGAGGTGGTACAGCACAAATTATTCAATTAACAGATGAAGAGGAGAATGCTGCATTAAAAGCAGCCAAGTCATTAGGCTTAGGTATTTGTGGTGTAGATATGTTACAATCTGCTCGTGGACCATTAATTCTAGAAGTTAATTCTTCTCCAGGTTTAGAAGGCATTGAGGCTGCAACCAAAAAAGATATAGCTAAAGTTATTATCCGTTTTATAGAGCGAAATGTTTAATTTTTATGGCTTCAGAATACAAAAAAATAATCTCTATTTTAGGACATGATATTCCGTTAGGAACTTCAAAAGAAATAAATTTTAATATTGCTAAGCTTCACACTGCTACAAAAATTGAGGCTCCTGTTATTATTGAACGATCAAAAAAACCTGGTCCAACTATTTTATTCACTGCTGGATTACATGGAGATGAAATTAATGGCGTTGATATTGTTAGACAACTTATTTCAAGAAAAATTAATAAGCCTAAAAGAGGAACTATTATTTGTATTCCCATCCTAAATGTTTTTGGTTTTTTAAATGGATCTCGATTTTTTCCAGATGGCAGAGATCTAAACAGATCTTTTCCTGGGTCAGAAAATGGTTCTTTGGCAAGTAGAGTAGCACACAAGTTAATGCATGAGGTTATTCCGGAAGTAGATTTAGTAATTGATTTTCATACTGGAGGAGCTAGTAGGTTTAATGCTGCTCAAATTAGAATTGTAGATAACCAACCACAACTTGATGAGTTAGCAAATATTTTTGGAGCTCCTTTTGTTTTATATTCTAAACATATTGTAAAATCATTTAGAAATGCTTGTTTCCAATTAGAGAAACCAGTTTTATTATATGAAGGAGGAAAATCGTCTTTTGTAAACGATAATATTTCTAAAGTTGGAATAGAAGGAGTAAAACGCATTTTATCTCATTTCGACATGCTTAATTCTAAAATCAAATCTAATCCACCTAAAATAGGAACTGTTTTTGTTGAAAAAAGTAAATGGATACGTGCTAAAAAATCTGGCATGTTTAAAGCCAAAATAGCTATAAATACAAAAGTAAAAGTCAATGATGTTTTAGGACAAATTACAGATCCTTTTGGTAAAATACACCATACAGTAAAATCTACCATAGATGGCTATGTAATTAATGTAAATGAAGCAGCATTAGTTTATCAAGGAGATGCTTTATTTCATGTAACTAAAATAATAAGGAGCTAATATTAGTTACTAATGACTAAGACCGAATTACGAAAAACATACCAACTTAAACGTCAGAAATTATCTTCTGAAGAAATTCATGATTTTAGTTTACAAATTGCAAACAAGCTATTAACTTTACCTATTTGGGATTATTCTTTTTATCATCTCTTTCTTTCTATTCAAGAACAAAAAGAAATAAACACAGATTATATTCTTAATATACTTTCTGGAAAAGATAAAAACATCGTAATTTCTAAAAGCGATTTTTCTACAGGAACAATGAATCATTTTCTTTTAACAGATAATACAGTTATCAAAAAAAGCAACTACAACATTCCTGAACCTCTTGATGGTATAGAGGTTCCAAATGAAAAAATTGATGTGGTTTTTGTGCCACTTCTAGCTTTCGATTTGCAAGGACACAGAGTTGGTTATGGCAAAGGGTTTTACGATAGATTTTTAGCTAAATGCAAACCCGAAACTATAAAAATTGGCTTGTCTTTTTTTGAAGCTGAAACAAAAATTGAAGATGTTTTTGAAGGTGACATGGCTTTGGATTATTGTGTGACGCCAAATCATATCTATACGTTTAATTAGTCTTTTGAAAACGCCTTCTTATTAAAGAAAATAAGCAAACCAAATCCTGTGCTTATGGCTACATCTGCTACATTAAAAACAGGTTCGAAAAAGGTAAAATATTTGCCTCCATAAAAGGGTAACCATTCTGGCAAATAGCCTTTCCAAATAGGGAAATACAACATATCTACCACTTTACCATGTAATAAGCTATCGTAACCACCTTCTGTTGGCAAGAAAGAAGCTACTTGTCCAAAACTATCGTTAAACAACACACCATAAAAAACGGAGTCTAGAATATTACCTAAAGCACCTGCAAAAATGAAAATTATAGCCCAAATCAAAATTTTAGGACTATCTTTTTTTATAACATCATACAACCAGTATCCAATACCAAAAATGGCCACAATTCTAAAAATGGTTAAAGATAATTTGGCTGTTCTATCGGAAATAAAAGAAATAAAATCGCTTAGTTTCGTTCCCCAAGCCATGCCATCGTTTTCAACAAAATATATTTTAAACCATGAAAAAACCTTTAATTCTTCACCAATTACAAAATGCGTTTTAATATAGATTTTGCTTATTTGGTCTATTAATAAAATTAGAATAATGAAAAGTGTGGCTTTTTTTATGGTCATATTATTTAACACGCTTTCTTGTCTTACAGACTAAGAAGAGGTTTTTTTACATTAATAGAAGATTTTTTTCAAAAATAGACATATTATTCAGTTTTGGTAACAGTTATGTTGCCATTTATTGAATTTAAAATAATTTCCCTATTGCCTTCAATTAAAACCTCTTGATTAACATTTCCGTGTTTACTTGAGGCCTCAACAATAGCTTGATTGGTTTCTACCTCAACATCTCCATGGATGGTATTTACCAATAAGTTTCCCTGAAAATTATTGGCTTTAAAAGATCCATTCATTAATTCTATTGTTACATGATTATAGTTTCCAGACAAAAATACCGAAGCAATATTACTTGAAATGGATATATCTAATTGCTCTGGAATGAGAAAGATTAATTCAATAGAAATAAGTTTGTGAGCGCTCAACTTATCGTTATCAGCAACAAATAAAGGTTGATATACACTTGAAACATGCAATTGATTGTTTTTAATTTCAGTTAATAAAACCAACTGTTCGCTATGTTCGCCTTCCGCTAAAGATTGTATGGATATGGTATTGGTTTTTGTTGTTTCCATACGAATTTTAAAAACCGAACTTCCATCAATAACTAAAGTTGAAATCCCTTCAGAAGTAAAGGTTTTTTCAGTAGTTTTTTGTGCATAAATTTGCAAGGCATAAAACATGATAATTATAGATAGAATAGGCTTCATAGAATGAATATTCTTTAGCTTTTTATTTTATAATAGTTAAAAAAAACGCTTCAAAAATTGAAGCGTTTTAAAATGATATTGTCAAAAAGCCAATGACTTTTTCAATTGACGATGAGAATTATTTAGTCATGCAGGACTTTTACTGTTGCATATTTTTTGCTTCAATACTTAAGGTAGCATGAGGCACTAATTTTAATCTCTCTTTACTAATTAATTTACCAGTAACACGACAAACTCCGTAGGTTTTATTTTCAATTCTAATTAGGGCATTTTTAAGGTCGCGAATAAACTTTTCCTGTCTAATTGCTAATTGTGAATTTGCTTCTTTGCTCATGGTTTCACTACCTTCTTCAAACGCTTTAAAGGTAGGAGACGTATCATCTGTACCATTATTTAAGTCGTTCATGTAAGCGCTTTTAATTAAATCTAAATCGTGTTTTGCTTTTACTATTTTTTCTTGGATTAGCCCTTTAAATTCAGCTAAGTCTTTGTCTGAATATCTTACGTTTAATTCATCTGCCATGTTCTTAATGTTTTTGAATAAATAATCTGGTGTTTACATCTTCGAATACAACTTCTATCCCATTATTTATTTGATCTATAATTTCTAATTCTTCTGTTAAAGTTTCTGCTTTTATATACGCTATATTTGAATGAACAGCTTCCACTATTTTTTCATCTTTTTGTAATACAACATCTATTCTGTCTGTTACTTCAAATCCTGATTCCTTACGTAAATTTTGAATACGATTAACGAGCTCACGAGCAATCCCTTCTTTTCGTAAATCTTCAGAAATGGTGACATCTAAGGCTACTGTTAATGCACCTTCGTTAGCAACAAGCCAACCTTCTATATCTTGAGATGCTATCTCTACATCTTCAAGTCCTAAAGTAATACTTTTTTCGTTAATTACAACCTCTATTTTGCCATTTTGCTCGATTTTTTTGATATCTTCAGAGGTAAACCCAACAATGGTGTTGGCTATCAATTTCATATCTTTACCAAATCTTGGACCTAGCGTTTTAAAATTTGGTTTAATTTGCTTTACCAAGATATCTGATGCATCATCTAAAAGCTCAATTTCCTTAACGTTTACTTCATGCTTAATTAAATTGGCAACTGCTAGAATCTCATCCTTTTGTTGTTTGGAATCAATAGGAATCATAATTTTTTGCAAGGGTTGACGTACTTTAATTTTTTCTTTAGCTCTTAACGATAAGACTAATGAAGATATTGTTTGAGCAGCTTCCATTTTACGTTCTAAACTCTTATCTACAAAGCTTTCATCATATACAGGAAATTCAGCTAAATGTACACTTTCAAAAGCTTCTTTATTTGTTACCGAATTTAAATCCAGATATAATTTATCCATAAAGAAAGGTGCAATTGGCGCTCCTAACTTAGCAATAGTAACCATACAGGTATAAAGCGTTTGGTAAGCCGAAATTTTATCTTGTTGATAATCTCCTTTCCAGAAACGTCTTCTACTTAAACGAACAAACCAGTTACTCACATAATCTTGAGTGAAATCTGAAATAGCTCTTGCAGCTTTTGTAGGCTCATAATCTGCATAAAACGCATCCACTTTTTCAATTAATGTGTGCAATTCTGAAAGAATCCATCTGTCGATTTCTGGTCTTTCTTCTAAAGGAATATCTGCTTCGGCATAGCTAAAGTTATCTAGATTTGAATATAATGTGAAGAAAGAATAGGTGTTATAAAGAGTTCCAAAGAACTTACGTTTTACTTCCTCAATACCATCTACATCAAATTTTAAGTTATCCCAAGGATTCGCATTGGCAATCATATACCAACGAGTAGCGTCTGCTCCATAAGTGGACAAAGTCTCGAATGGATCTGTCGCATTTCCAAGACGTTTGGACATTTTTTGTCCGTTTTTGTCTAAAACTAATCCATTTGAAACGACATTTTTATAAGCAACCGAATCAAAAACCATGGTTCCAATAGCATGAAGTGTATAGAACCAGCCACGAGTTTGATCAACTCCTTCAGCTATAAAATCGGCTGGAAAAGATTCATTTTTATCAATTTTTCCTTTATTTTCAAACGGATAATGCCATTGTGCATAAGGCATAGAACCCGAATCGAACCAGACATCGATTAAGTCTGCCTCACGTTTCATAGGTTGACCAGAAGAAGATACTAATACAATCTCGTCTACAATATTTTTATGTAAATCGATTTTCGCATAGTTTTCATCTGAATTGTTTCCTATTTCAAAATCTTCAAAAATATCTTTTGAAAGGACTCCTGCTTCAACAGCTTTGGCCATTTCACTTTTCAATTCTTCAACAGAACCAATACAGATTTCTTCTTTCCCATCTTCGGTTCTCCAAATTGGCAATGGAATTCCCCAATAACGAGAACGTGATAAGTTCCAATCGTTGGCATTTGCTAACCAGTTTCCAAAACGTCCTGTTCCAGTTGATTTTGGTTTCCAATTAATGGTTTCGTTTAATTCGAACATGCGTTCTTTAACGTTTGTAACCTTAATAAACCAAGAATCTAATGGATAATATAAGATAGGTTTATCTGTTCTCCAACAGTTAGGATAACTGTGTTTATATTTTTCAACCTTAAAGGCTTTGTTTTCTTCTTTTAATTTAATGGCAAGTTCAACATCTACCGAACGTTCTGGTTCTTCACCTTCGTTGTAATATTCGTTCTTAACATATTTTCCAGCAAATTCACCCATTTCTAATCTGAATTTCCCTTGTAAATCAACAAGAGGAACCAAATTCCCGTTTTCGTCTTTTACCAATAATGGTGGTACTTCTGGAGTCGCTTGTTTAGCAACCAAGGCATCGTCTGCTCCAAAAGTTGGTGCTGTATGTACGATTCCTGTTCCATCTTCAGTAGTAACAAAATCTCCTGAAATAACTCGAAAGGCATTCTCTGGATTATCGTTTGGTAAAGCATAAGGCAGTAATTGTTCGTAGGTGATTCCTACTAAATCTTTCCCTTTAAATTCTTTTACAACGTAATATGGAATTTTCTTGTCACCTGATTTATATTCTAATAATTCAGGTTTTGATTCAACTCTTTTAAACTTTCCGTCGAATTGGTTATTCACTAAAGGTTTCGCTAAAACAACATTGATAGGTTCAAACGTATATTGATTGTATGTTTCTACTAATACGTAATCTATTTTTGGCCCAACGGTTAAGGCAGTATTACTAGGTAAGGTCCAAGGCGTAGTTGTCCATGCTAAAAAGTAAATGGTTCCTTCGTTTTGTAAAAAGTTTGGAAGTGAATTTTCATTAGCTTTAAATTGTGCAACAACTGTTGTATCAGTAACATCTTGATAGGTTCCTGGTTGATTCAACTCATGCGAGCTTAATCCAGTTCCTGCTTTTGGAGAATACGGTTGAATGGTATAACCTTTGTAAAGCAAACTTTTATTGTAAATTTCCTTTAACAACCACCAAACAGATTCCATATATTTAGGTTCGTAAGTAATGTATGGATCGTCCATATCTACCCAATAACCCATTTTTTGAGTTAAGTCGTTCCAAACATCTGTGTAACGCATCACTGCTTTTCTACAGGCTGCATTATAATCTTCAACAGTAATGGTTTTACCAATATCTTCCTTGGTAATGCCTAATTCTTTTTCAACACCAAGTTCTATTGGTAAACCATGTGTGTCCCAACCTGCTTTACGTTTTACTTGGAAGCCTTTCATGGTTTTGTATCGAGGAAAAATATCTTTAATAGCACGAGCTAGCACGTGATGTACTCCTGGAAGTCCATTAGCCGAAGGAGGTCCTTCGAAAAACACAAACGGTTTGTTGCCTTCTCTAGTGGTTACACTCTTTTCAAATATGTTGTTTTCTTGCCAATAAGCGCTTATGTCGTTCGCTACATTTGGCAAGTCAAGTCCTTTATATTCAGGGAATTTTGTACTCATGATATCATTCATTCTTTTCGACCTGCGAAAATAATGATTTTTAGTAAAATAGGCATTGAATTATAGGTTTTTAAACTATAAAGTTTACCAAATCCTCAATTTTAGAAATCAATTGAATTTTAATAACCGTATTTTTTAAGGATATTTTATTGTATTTAGATACAAAAATGGTTGAGAAGCCTAATTTTTCAGCTTCTAGAATACGTTGTTCTACACGTTGCACAGGACGGATTTCTCCTGATAAACCAACCTCAGCTGCAAAACAAATATCTTTTTGTAAAGCTTCGTCTTCGTTTGATGATAAAATAGCTGCAACCACTGCTAAATCGATTGCTGGATCGTCTACTGTGATACCTCCAGTAATATTTAAAAATACATCTTTGGCACCTAATCTAAAACCCGCTCTTTTTTCTAATACTGCTAAAAGCATGTTTAAGCGTTTGGCATTAAAACCAGTGGCCGAACGCTGTGGTGTACCATATACAGCAGTACTAACTAAAGCTTGCACTTCTATCATTAATGGTCGCATACCTTCCAATGTCGCTGCTACGGCATTTCCTGAAAGCTCGTCGTCTTTTTTGGAAATCAATATTTCACTCGGGTTTGACACTTCCCTTAATCCTGAACCTTGCATTTCGTAGATACCTAATTCGTTTGTCGATCCAAATCGGTTTTTGTTGGCTCTTAAAATTCTAAAAACATGATTTCTGTCGCCTTCAAATTGCAAAACGGTATCGACCATATGCTCCAAAATTTTTGGCCCTGCAATGTTACCATCTTTGGTTATATGACCAATTAAAATAACTGGAGTTGCTGTTTCTTTTGCAAATTTTATGAGTTCTGTAGTACATTCTTTAATTTGAGAAATACTTCCTGAAGACGATTCTATATAATCACTATGTAAAGTCTGAATTGAGTCAATTACAACAATATCTGGTTCTAAAGCTTCAATTTGCTTAAAGATGTTTTGCGTTTTTGTTTCGGTTAGAATGTAACAATTACTGCTATCTGGATTGATGCGTTCTGCACGCATTTTTATTTGTTTCTGACTTTCTTCACCAGAAACATATAACGTCTTATAAGTCAATTTTAAAGCTATTTGAAGCAACAAGGTGCTTTTGCCAATGCCAGGCTCTCCACCTAATAATATTAAAGACCCAGGAACAATACCACCTCCAAGCACGCGATTAAATTCTTGATCGCTTGTTGCCATTCTAGCATCTTGAGAGGCGTCAATTTCATTAATTAATAAAGGTTTTGAAACTCTTTTTGAGACAGATGTTGGTGTTTTCCAATCGCTTTTTTCTGCTTTTTGAATAACTTCTTCAGCAATAGTATTCCACTCCTTACAAGCTGTACATTGTCCTTGCCATTTTGAATATTGTGTGCCACAATTTTGGCAAAAAAAAGTTGTTTTTACTTTAGCCATGTTTCCTTTCCGAGACATCGGAAATCTTTTTAATTAGTAACCGAAATCTGCTTTAATTTCATCTGCTTTTTCCAATACCAAATCTTTGGTTATGCCTCCAATTTCTTCTAAAGCAAAGGCAGATTGATAGGTTTTCATTGCTTTTTTTGGTTCTCCTGTTTCTTCATAAAAACGTGCTAAATAATAAGTTCCTAACATGGTTTCAGGATATTGTTTTCTGGCAATTTTTCCCAAATCTTCATAATACTGAAATTGTTCTGTTTTTTCAATAGCAGCTTCAATGGCTTTAAAATCGTTTATTAAAATTTGCTTGTCGATTCCAAATAAATCCAGAATGGTTTGATATTTTTCTTCAAGATAAACAACTGGAGAGGAATCCAGTTTTAAAATTGTGTCCTTGTATTCTGTTTTGCTTATTGGTTGATACACTAAAAATATTTTCTGTAAAGCGTCTGGAATTATATAAGCTGGCAACGAATAATGAGAAGGCTCTTCAAGCTTTTTATAATTGTAGAGAATATTCTTATTATCTATTCCTGTTATTGCAGTATTTAATGTTTCTGTATCTGATTTTATAGAAGCCACATCATTATCTGAAGTTGCTAAGTAATAAAATAGTTTTGTTTCAAATTTTGTAAGTCTTTCAGGGATATAAGTAGTCATATCTGGAGCTAAATCAGGACTAATTACAATATAGGCTTTAAATAAGGGATCCCCTTTTAACAAGTAATAATTGATAAAGTTAGCGGTTTCTCCATGACCAATAGCTACGCGAAAACCTTCAGTTCTATATGTTCTCTCTATATGAGGCATTAATTCCATGCCTATAAATTCAAAAAAAGCAGCACCTGATTCAATTGGCAACGAGTTTTGTTCAGAATAATATACGTCTGAACTTCTAGTATCAATTTGGTTAACACCAACGACTATGGCATCAGGCATATCTTCCCAATATGAATAATAATCTGCATTTCCTGCTACAGCTTCAAACATATAATCGCCATCAAATACCACGATAATAGGGTATTTTTTATCAGGATTGGCATCATAACCTCTTGGTAGTTGAATTTTTATTTCTCGGGTTTCATTTAATTTTGAAGAATTAAACGGTTCGTAAATAACTTGTGCTTTTATAATTTGAACACAAATAAAAAAGACTAGTAAGTAGATGTGTTTTTTCATTTTTACATGGTTAAGGTTGCCATGCAAGGTAATAAAATACCTATAAGATTTAAAATAAATAGTTGTTTAAACTATATCTTTATTTTTATCGATTTCAGCTTTTTTGTTTTTATTAAAAATAGGCAATAACATTAAAGACAAACCTCCTCCCAAAACAAGCAATAAAGTTTGAGATGTCCATACTATCCAACCAAATGCAATACTTGGAGCTTCTGGAATTGCGAACAGCGAAAATGCTGCATAAACTGCAATGGGATAAGAACCTATGCCTCCATTGGTAGCTGCAATACTAAAGCTTGCTGAAATAAACCCAATTAAAATAGCTCCAAATGGAGTGTTATGGAGTTCTGTTAATGAAAAGGATGTAACATAAAACATGGCTATATACATGCTCCAAATAAAAATGGTATGAGCTATAAAAGCCCATTTCTTCTTCATTCTAAAGATGCTTAATACGCCTTCTAAAAGTCCAGAAACAAAATTTCTAATATTTAAAGCAAAGCTCGAAGTACTGGCTTTTAAAAACTTAATACTTATATAAACCAAAATTAATAAAACAAACAATCCAATAACCATATGTAAGGGATTGAATTTTTGAATAAAGAACTGGTAAATAAAATCGAATTGAATAAAAAGTGTGATGATGATGATAAGCATCATCACCAATAAATCTGCTACACGCTCAGCTACAATAGTACCAAAACCTTTTTCAAATGGCACACCTTCGTAAGTTGTTAAAATTGAGGCTCTAGCAACTTCTCCAGCTCTAGGAATGGTATAATTTATTAAATAGGCAGCAAAAACAGCCATAACACTATTCCCTAAACTTACCTTATAACCTAAAGGTTCTAATTGAAACTGCCATCTGTAAGCTCTGGACAAATGACTTAACAAACCACATAACATCCCTAAAAATATCCAGCTATAATTGGCGTTTTTAAAATACGTTAAGAGCTCGTTCAAGGGCACTTTAGATAAAGAATACCATATTAAAAAAACTCCCAACAATATTGGGAGTCCTATTTTAAGGTATTTCTTTATTGTTGGACTCAAATATTATATAAGTTTATTTGTTGCTTCGTCTGGAAATACTAAAGCAGGTTTAAACACTTTAGCTTCTTCTATATTCATAAAAGCATATGTTATTAAAATAAGTGTATCTCCAACAGCAACACGTCTAGCTGCTGCTCCATTTAGTGTAATTTCTCCACTATTTCTAGGACCAGGAATTACGTATGTTTCTAAACGTTCTCCATTGTCGTTATTTACAATTTGAACTTTTTCACCTTGAATAATATTGGCAGCATCCATTAAATCTTCATCGATAGTAATACTACCAATATAATTTAAGTCTGCACCTGTACATTTTACTCTGTGAATTTTAGATTTTACAACTTGTATTTGCATGTGGCAAAGGTAATTAATTTAGTGCGATATTATCAATTAGTCTGATATCGTCAGCATAAACCGCTATAAACGCACGATATGATTTTTTCTTAGATTTTCTTTTTACAGATTTTAATGTTTTTGTATCTGCTATATTAAAATATTCTAATGTTAATAATTTATGAGTTTCAAATTGTTTTTCAACCCATTCTGTAACTTTATTTGCACTTTCTGTGCCAAACTTTTTTTTGGCAGATATTAGTGTTTTATATATAAATGGAGCTGCTTGTTTATATGCTTCTTTTAAGCGAACATTTCTAGAACTCATGGCCAAGCCATTTGGATCTCTATAGATATCGCAGCCAACTATATTTACAGACATCTTGTGTTTGTCAACTAACTTTTTAATAATCATTAATTGTTGGAAATCCTTTTCCCCAAAATAGGCATTATCTGGTTCTACTGTTTCTAATAAACGTTTGACTATTGTTCCAACTCCATCAAAATGTCCAATTCTAAATTTACCTTCCATTTCAAATTCTAATCCATCAAAAGAAAAATGTTCGGCAACTGTATTTCCTTCATAAATATCTTCAACAGTTGGCGCATAAATAATAATATCTTTAGAAATTGTATCTAACAAATTAATATCAGCCTCTAAGGTTCTTGGATATTTATGCAAGTCTTCTTTTTTATCAAATTGTGTAGGATTAACAAAAATACTTACAACAACTACGTCGTTTTTTTTAAAACCTTCTTTCACTAAAGATAAATGACCTTCATGTAAAGCTCCCATAGTAGGTACAAAGCCAATAGACAAATTTTTCGCCTTGATTTGTTTGATGTAATTTTGAATTTGAGTTTTATCTGAAAAAATCTTCACCTTTAATAAAATATTAACGCGTGCAAACTTAATATTTTACAATGAATCTGCATAAATTTTTGTACTTTTGCGTGTTTTTTATTTTGAATTACCAAAAGCAATAAGTTTATGAAAGATAAGAGGATATTATACGTATCATCTGAAGTTGTGCCATATTTACCAGAAACCGAAATTTCTTCTATGTCCTTTGAAGCGCCTAGAATGGTCAATCAACAAGGTGGACAAATACGAATTTTTATGCCTAGATATGGCAATATTAATGAAAGAAGACATCAATTGCATGAGGTAATTAGATTATCTGGAATAAATCTAGTTATCAATGATTTAGATATGCCATTAATTATCAAAGTAGCCTCTATACCTAAAGAGCGTATTCAGGTTTATTTTATAGATAACGACGAATATTTTAAAAGAAAAGCAACTTTAACAGATGAAGATGGCACCTTATTTCCTGATAATGATGAACGTGCTATTTTCTTTGCAAAAGGGGTTATTGAAACTGTTAAAAAATTAAATTGGTCGCCAGATATTATTCATGTTCATGGTTGGTTGGCATCTTTATTGCCAATATACCTAAAACAATATTATAGAGATGAGCCGTTATTTAATGAAAGTAAAATAGTTACCTCTATTTACAATCAAAGTTTCGATGGTTCGTTAAATAAGGATATGATTAATAAAGTGAAGTTTGATAATATTGAAGAAGATCTTATCAAAGAATTAGAAAAGCCAACTTATAACAGTTTAATGAAAATTGCTATTGATCATTCAGACGCGTTAATTATTGGTTCTGAAGAGATTCCAGATGAATTAAACAAACATTTAGAAAATTCCAAAAAACCTGTTTTAGATTTTAAATCAAAAGATGAATTTGGAGAAGCTTATGTTGAATTTTATAATACTCAAGTTTTAGGCTAAATCCTAAATCATCCTAATTAAATTATGAAAAGAAAAATTGAAGCCTTAAAATTTATAGGCGTTTTAACACTTGCTTTACTTACTTTTATTGCTTGCGATAATGACTATAATTCACTAGAGAGTGACATTCAAGGTATTGAAAATTTCCATACAGATAATGATGTATTTCCAATTGTAGCATATAACAAAAAAGTAAACCCAGTACAAACAAATAATTTACCATCAAACTTTTTAGGTGTTTATACTGACCCTATTTACGGACAATCTGTAACAAATATTATAACACAAGCATTTCCTTCTTCCTCAAATGCATATGACCCAGATTTTGGTACAAATCCGGAATTTACATATGCTTATTTAACTATTCCATATTATTCTAAACAAATAGGTGAAGAAATATATACGTTAGATTCTCTTTATGGAGATGCTCCAGTTAAACTATCTATTTATAGATCAAACTATTTCTTAAGAGATTACAATCCTGATACAGATGATGCTATTGCACAATTATATTACTCTAACAATTATGAATACGATAATTTTTTAGGTGAATTACTTTATCAAGAAGAAACATTTTTCCCTAGTGCTTCTGAGCAGATTATTGAAGAGGAAGATGAAGAAGGGCAATTAGTTGAAGTTGATAAAATTGCTCCAGCTCTTAGGGTTCCACTTTTAAATCCAGGTGGAAATTTTTGGGAATCTTTATTGTTTGACAAACAAGGAATGCCTGAGTTAAGTAATTCTAACAATTTTAAAGATTATTTTAGAGGATTGTATATTAAAACAGAACCCGTAAATGGAGATGGTAATACTATCATGCTTAATTTACTAAGTTCAGCCGCTAATTTAACAGTATATTATAACAATGAAGTTGAAAATGAAGATGGTGAGGTTGAAATAGTTAGAAATAATAAATTTATTATGACTTTCAGAGGTAATCGAGCAAATGTTATCTATAATGACCCAACAAATACAATAATTGATGATGCCAACAACAATGCTGATGAAGTTAATGGAGACCAAAATTTATATTTAAAAGGAGGTGAAGGATCTATTGCTGTAGTAAATTTATTTGAGGACCCTACTGTTCTAGATGATTTTAATTTACTTTACAAAGATAGCGAAGGCAACCCAACTCGTTTAATCAATGAAGCTAATTTAATATTTTATGTAGATCAATCTGCAACAGTTAACATGTTAGAAGATCAAGAGCCAAATAGAGTAATTCTTTATGATATGAAAAACAATGTTCCAATTGTGGATTATTTTTTCGATTTAACTACTAATACTACTGATCCTATTAATTCTAAATTAAATTACTCTTCTATTTTAGAAAGAGATGCAAGTGGAAGAGGGGTTAAATATAAAATTAGATTGACAGAACATTTGAACAATATTTTATTAAGAGATTCAACAAATTTTGAATTAGGGTTGTATCTTACTACTAATATTAATGAAATTAGTAATTCTGATGTATTAAATGAAGAAGATTTAATAGGTATTCCTATGGGAACTGTTCTTGCTCCTAAAGGAACCGTCCTTTATGGCAGTAATTTAAATGTTCCTGAAGATAAAAGAGTACAATTAGAGATTTATTATACAGAACCTGATAATTAACAAACTATGTGTGGAATTGTAGGATACATTGGTCATCGTGATGCCTTCCCTATTATTATTGAAGGACTTAAAAGATTAGAATATCGTGGTTATGATAGTGCTGGAATTGCACTATTTGACGGAACTGATCTTAAAGTTACTAAAACTAAAGGTAAGGTTGTCGATCTTGAAGATCGAATTAAAAATGAAATCACAACTAATGGAACTCTTGGAATAGGACACACACGTTGGGCAACACATGGGGTTCCAAACGATGTTAATGCCCATCCTCATTATTCAAATTCTGGCAATTTAGTAATCATTCATAATGGTATTATTGAAAATTACGAATCACTTAAAAAAGAACTTTCAAAAAGAGGTTATACATTTAAATCTGACACAGATACCGAAGTGCTTATAAACTTAATTGAAGACGTAAAAATAAAAGAGAACGTCAAATTAGGAAAAGCTGTTCAAGTTGCATTAAATCAAGTTGTAGGAGCATATTCTATAGCTGTTTTTGATAAAAATAAGCCAGATGAGATTGTTATAGCTAGATTAGGTAGTCCTTTAGCTGTAGGAATTGGAGAAAACGAATTTTTTATTGCTAGTGATGCATCTCCTTTCTTAGAATACACCAAAAATGCTATTTATTTAGAAGACGAAGAAATGGCAATTATTAGAGCTAATAAAGAAATAAAAATTCGAAAAATTAAAGACGATTCTTTAGTAGATCCATATGTTCAGGAATTACAAATGAATCTAGAGCAAATTGAAAAAGGTGGTTACGACCATTTTATGCTTAAAGAAATCTTCGAACAACCTAATGCTATAAAAGACACTTATAGAGGCCGTATGCTTGTTAAAGAAGGCATAATTAAAATGGCTGGTGTAGATGATAATATTGAAAAGTTTTTAAATGCTAACAGAGTTATCATTGTAGCATGTGGAACGTCTTGGCATGCAGGTCTTGTTGCTGAATATATTTTTGAAGATTTAGCAAGAATCCCTGTAGAAGTTGAATATGCTTCAGAATTCAGATATAGAAATCCTGTAATAACAAATAAAGATGTAGTTATTGCTATATCACAATCTGGTGAAACTGCAGACACATTAGCCGCTATCAAACTAGCCAAAGCAAATGGTGCATTTGTTTTTGGAGTTTGTAATGTAGTTGGCTCTTCTATTGCTAGAGAAACTCATGCTGGTGCATATACTCATGCTGGTCCTGAAATTGGAGTAGCTTCAACAAAAGCCTTTACAACCCAAATTACGCTTTTAACTTTAATTGCTTTAAAATTAGCTAAAGTAAAAGGAGAAATTTCAAATACTAATTATAGATATCATCTACAAGAATTAGAATTAATTCCTGAAAAAGTTCAAAAAGCTCTTGAATCAGACGAGCATATAAAAGCAGTTGCATCTATTTACAAAGATGCTAGAAATTGTTTGTACTTAGGGAGAGGTTATAATTTTCCTGTAGCTCTTGAAGGTGCTCTTAAACTTAAAGAAATATCTTATATACATGCAGAAGGATATCCTGCTGCAGAAATGAAACATGGACCTATTGCATTAATAGATGAGAACATGCCAATTGTTGTAATTGCAACTAAAAAAGGGCACTACGAAAAAGTAGTTAGTAACATAGAAGAAATTAAAGCTAGACAAGGGAAAATTATTGGTATTGTAACAGAAGGCGATACCAATGTTAAAAAATTAGCCGATCATGTTATAGAAGTTCCAGAAACCTTAGAGTCTTTATCTCCTTTACTTACTACTATTCCATTACAGCTTTTATCTTATCACATTGCTGTCATGTTAGGTAAGAATGTTGATCAACCAAGAAATTTAGCAAAATCAGTAACTGTAGAATAAGGAATTAAACCTTTAATTTTCTAAGTTTTAATTTTTGATAAATACTATCTGTTGCTTCCAATAGTTTTGGATCACAATTTGAAGTGTCAATTTTTCTTGTATTTGTAAATGGTTCTATATTAGAAAAATCAAAAGTCATATTCATGTATTTTTCAATAAACTGTAGTACTTCTTTAGGTTTATTTAAATAGTCTTCATATTCTATTAGAAGGTAATTTTCATCAACTAAATTTATTAAATAACTATAATAATTCAGCCAAATACTTAACCAATAGTTTAAAGTGTTTTTATCGTATAAAATAATTGGTTCATCATCACCAAACTTAAATACTTTTTGGTTTTGTCCAAATTCATGATGTCCTAACCAATTTAAATAGGTTTGTATAAACTCATCTTCATTTTGAAATTCTGAAAAACGTTTATGTTGATTCAATAAAGAATAGGCATGCTCTTCAGGTTTTCTAAATAAATAAATGATCTTAAAATCTTTATTAAATTTTCGCAAAGATTCATATCTTAAAATAATATTATTGTTTTTTGAAAGATATGTTGATTCGTTGTCCTGACGTACTAATGATTGATACTTGATGTAATTCTTATAAACTTCTTCAGAAATATCATGTCTTTCTAAATAATAGTTAGAAATAAAACTATCATTCAGAAACACTTTAAAAAAATATTCTTCAAGTGCTTCAATAGTGTTTAAACCAAATAACATTTTATCCCCATGTTTACGTTCTTTTAGGGTTACCTTTTTGGGATCATACATCTTTTTCCAAAGATTTGGCGCTAGCAATAATGGCATGTTAGAATAATCTAAAGAACTAAAAGCAGCAGCTTTAAATAACTGATCTGTTAGACTTGTTGTACCAGCTCTTGCTAATCCCGAAACAATTAAAAAAGTGTCTTTATCTTGTATTTTTTCACCTTTTTTAAATCTATTATCAAAAGAGAATAACATTCTAGATAGATTATAGTTGTTTAAAATTAGCTTATGAAAAAGAATGGATGCCTCAGAATAATCTTCAGTTGGTTTTTTTCTTTTTATAAGAAATGGAATAATAGTACCTATAGAAAAACTTATTATAACCCAAATAGAGCTTAAATCTAATTCTTGAGAATTCATATTCTTAATTAGCTTAAAAATATAAACTGGTAAACAAGTTAATACAACTATTACTCCAATTAAGCCAATAGTTATTCCTAAAGAAATTAACATGGCTTTTAAAGCCGCTATTAGTTTTTTCTGTTTAATTGTTTCGTCCTCCTTAGATAATACAGCATTAGATAAAAACAGTGTGACTTCTAATGCCGTAAAAAAATGTTTTCGGAAATAAATAAGTAGACTAGAAAAAATAACTCCTGAAAAACCTACTAATATGAAATAAATCATTAATTTTTTCTAAATATTTTTCTAAAAAATTGCTTGATTGGAATCCATAAAACAACACCAAAAGCAAAAAGCACCAATAATATAATAAAGACAATTATTAAAAGTGTGCCGAGACCTATTCCAGGACCAATGTATAATGTCATAATTTTTTATTTTAAAGATTTCAACTCATCATCTAAATAAGTTGTTGTCCAATTAGGTAAATAATGGTAGCCTTCTATATCACTTTTTATCGTAGTTTTTAAAACCACACCAGAATGATTTACAACCCATAAAATGCCTGACCCTTGTTCTTCGAAAAACAAGTCTCCATTTGGTAGTATGCGATATAAACCTTCGGCTCCAGTGAAAATATGATGTTTTTTAAACTGTTCTTCATACAGAGGACTATAAGTATCTTCCTCAAAGTTATAAATTAGAACATTCGAATGGTTTATTTTTCGTTTAACAGATTGATTTGCTTGTTTAAATTCAATTTCATTATAAATTATTTGAGTTACAATAGTATTATTATTTAAAATGCCAATGGAATTTGGTGATATAATATCTACATCATGTTGAAAAGTAAATGGTCCTTCAATTACTTTAATTACTTTATTTGTTGAAGGTCGAAATTGAATAATAATTGAGTTACTTCTAAAACTTAAAAATAAATCTCCTTCATTAAAAAATTCTGAACTTTCTAAAACTGGCTCGATATCATTTAAATGAAAAGGATCATTAACATAAGGGCTTTTATTTATTAAATGATCTAGACTATTTTCAAGAAAAATTTCAGTAATCGATTTACTATAAAGTGTTTTTCCAGAATTAGCATCTACTTTTACTATTAAATCATCACGATAATTAGTTATTTGTTCTTCAACAGAAACCTTCATTGGTACAATTATTCCATTATCGTGTTTCACAGCAGGAATCCACATATTTCCAATTGAATCTAAATTCATAGCATGATGAAATATAAAATCATTATTAAACCACTTTTCTTTAGAATTAGAATCCATTCTAAGTAATCCTGGTCTTTCATTACAAGATATTATAATATCAAAATTATGCATTAGTGTTGCTGGATATAATCTATCGTTTCCATCTACTTTATAAGCCTCAGAAAGTCTATTAACAGGTACATCCCATTCGTGTTTAATTGTATTATCTCTAAAGTTTTTTAATTCAATTTTAAAGGCATCACCTTGTCTATAAGAATACAATCCATATAAATTATAATTTAAATTATTAACATCTAAAAGGTCTGTTTCTTTTGTTTTAATATAATAATCTGGAGCTCTAAAAATATATGTATATGTTTTTTTAATATTTGATAAAACTTCAGAAAATGATTTTATTGGATTAGTAAAAGGTCCTAAACTACGTTCACCTAAACTTACATTTCTAATTATACCACTCCAAACCATCAAGAAAAAAAGAATGATTATAACTATAGCAATTTTCTTAACTACTTTCATATTAATACATCTAAATTCTAACAAATATAAAATAAAAATTAACTCAACTAATTATGTAATAAAATTCATAACATGAATGAAACTTCATTAAAACATTAAGATTTTGTAAGAAATTAGTTCATTTTAATTATAATCAAAATAAATTATTTGTTATGCGTGCATAATTTTAAAAAAACTGCATTATGTTTTCATAATATTAATTATATTGCCTTTTATAATTAACTAAATTAATAATTAACTAAAACTATAAAATGAAATCAATCCTTTCACTTTTATTGTTGTTTTACTGTGGATTAACATTTTCACAAACAACAATTTCAGGAATAGTTACAGATGAGAATAGTCAACCAATTCCTGGAGCAAACGTCATTATAGTAGGAACATCGAGTGGTACAGTTACCGATTTCGATGGAAACTACTTCTTAACTGTTAGTCAAGAGCCACCTTTTACATTACAAGCAAGCAATATTGGGTTTAGTACAGAATCTCAAGACGTAACAGCTAATAACCAAGAAATAAACTTTATTCTAAAAGAAGGAACTTCATTAGATGAAGTTGTAATTTCTGCTTCTAGAACTCCAGAAAGAATTTTCGAATCACCTGTAACTGTTGAAAGATTTGGTCTTAAAGAAATTAAAAATACCGCTTCTGCAGATTTTTATAATGGATTAGAAAACTTAAAAGGTGTAGACATCAACACAAACAGTTTAACATTTAATTCTATTAACACTAGAGGTTTTGCCACTTTTGCTAATACGCGTTTTATGCAGTTAGTAGATGGTATGGACAACTCTACACCAGCCTTAAACTTCCCTATAGGAAATTTAGTTGGTATGATAGAGACAGATGTTCAAAGTGTGGAGTTACTTCCAGGTGCTGCCTCTGCTTTATATGGTGCAAATGCCTTTAACGGAATTCTTTTCATGAGAAGTAAAAATCCATTTGATGTACAAGGAATCAGTGGTTATTATAAACAAGGAATTACCTCCCAAGATGCTGCTGGTGATAACACTTATAGAGATTTAGGAATAAGAATTGCGCATAAGTTTAGCGATAAATTTGCTGCTAAAGTGAACTTTGGTTGGTTAAAAGGAACTGACTGGGTTGCTAACAATTATCAAGGAAAACCAGGTACTGGAAATACTAGAGCAAGCTTAAATTACGATGGATATAACATCTATGGAGATGAAGTATCAGCTAATATAAGAGCAGCTTCTGGTGGATTAGGAATAATACCAGATGTTGTAGTAAGTAGAACTGGATATGAAGAGTCTGATTTAACAGATTACAATGCTGAAAGTGTAAAAGCAGATTGGGGACTTTACTATCGTCCTTGGGCAAACGATTTTGAAATTGCCTATGTTGGTAAGGTTGGTACAGGTTCTACCATTTATCAGGGCTCTAATAGATATAGTATTGATGGATTTTTCCAACAACAACATAAAATTGAATTAAGAAATGACAATTTTTTTGTTAGAGGTTATGTTGTAGCTGATAAAGCAGGAGATTCTTACGATATGACAGTAACTGGTATTCAAATAAATAGAGCTTGGAAAAGTGATGAAGCTTGGTTTGGAGATTATATAAATGCCTTTGCTGGTGCTACTTTAGGAGGAGCAACTGAAGACGAATCCCATGCAATAGCTAGAGCTACAGCTGAAACTGGACGTTTTGAACCTGGTTCATCCCAATTTAATGAAGCTTTTAATAGAAGTATTAATGACCCAGAATTAGCTACTGGTTCTAAATTTCAAGATGAATCTAAATATTATCATGGAGATGCTAATTATAACTTTAGTCACCTTTGGGATGTTGCCGAAGTTCAAGCTGGTGGTTCATTTAGACAATATGATTTAAATTCGTCTGGAACAATCTATACAGATTACGATGGTTCTATTCCTTATTCTGAATATGGAATCTATGCACAAATTCAAAAACAATTTGACTTAAACGAAAGTTTAGAGTTAAAACTTACAGGTTCTGCTCGTTATGATAAATCCGAATTTTTTGATGGCTTTGTTTCACCTAGAATTTCTGCTGGTTTAACTGTAAACCAACACCATAATATTAGAGCCTCATTCCAAACAGGATTTAGAAACCCAACGACTCAGGATTTATTTATTGGTTTAGATGCTGGTCCTTATGTCCTTCTTGGTAGTGCTGCAGATAATTTAGATAGATATTCTGATGATTATCCTGTTAGTGCTGCTGGTCAAATTGGTTTAGGGCAACCAGCTTCAATTACTCAAACAGGTGCAGCTGCATATACAAATTCTTACTCTCGCTCTTCTGTTGAAAATTTTGCAAATTCTACAAATCCAGCAGATTTAGAAATTGGAAATCCTGATTTAGTTAAACCTGAACAAGTAACATCATTCGAGGTTGGTTATAGAGGCAAATTAGATATCATTACAGTAGATTTAAGCGTGTATTACAATAAATATCAAGACTTTATTTCTAACGAGTATGTAATTGCTCCTTTATATGGTACAGTTGGAGACAACTCATTATCACTTGCAGCACTTGCTAATGATGATTACCAAGTGTATCAAACATATACAAATTCACCAGCAGATGTAAAATCTTATGGTGGTTCTATAGGTGTTGCACTTAAAGTGTTTGGTGATTTCGATTTAGATGGAAGCTATACCTATGCTAAACAAGATTTTGATCAAGCTGCTTATCCAGATTTCAGAACAAGTTTTAATACTCCAGAACATAAAGTTAAAGCTTCATTTGGCCATACTGAAGTAGTTAAAAATTTAGGTTTTAATGTGGCTTGGAAATGGAGTGATTCTTATTATTGGGAAGCTACTTTTGGAGATGGAGACATTCCTTCTTACCACACTTTAGATGCTCAAGTTAACTATAGAGTTCCTAAAATTAAATCTACTTTTAAATTAGGTGCTTCAAATGCTTTAGGACAAGAATACTACACTGCTATTGGTACTGGAAGTATTGGTTCTATTTATTATGCATCATGGACAATTAATAACTTATAATAACATGAAACAAATTATTATGAAAACAAAATATATATGGTTACTTGCTGTTCTTTTAAGTTTTGCAGCTTGTAATAACGATGATGATTCATCTTCAACAACAGAAACCTTACCTCCATTAACTGCTGGAGATGCAGATTTTTCTAATTACGTAGCTGTTGGAGCATCTTTTACTGCTGGTTTTTCAGACAATGCCTTATTTATTGCTACACAAGAAAATTCTTTTCCAAATATTTTATCGCAAAAATTTGACATGTTAGGTGGTGGAAGTTTTACACAACCACTTATGAATGATAATATAGGTGGACTACTATTTAATGGGATGCAAATGCCTGATGGTAGTTATGCACCAAGATTATATTTTAATGGCTCAGGACCTGCTGGTTTACCAGCAACTCCAACAACTGAAGCAACTACTGTATTGGGTGGTACTTTTAATAACATGGGTGTTCCTGGAGCAAAAAGTTTTCATTTAGGTGTTGAAGGATATGGATTTGCAAACCCTTATTTTGGGCGTATGGCATCTAACCCAATGGCCAGTGTAATGGTAGATGCAGTAGCTCAAAACCCAACATTTTTCACTTTATCTGAAATAGGTGGAAACGACGTATTATCTTATGCAACTTCTGGTGGAACTGGTGTTGACCAAACAGGTAATTATAATCCAGCTACCTATGGAGTTAATGATATTACAGACCCGATAGTATTTGCTACTGCATTTAATGCTGCAGTTGATGCCTTAGTGCTAAATGGTGCTAAAGGAGTTGTAACAAATGTTCCTTACATTACTAGTTTACCTCATTTTACAACTGTTACATATAATCCTATTCCTTTAGATGCTGGGACTGCTGCTGTAGTAAATGGTGCTTATGCTGCTTATAATGGTGGAATTGTTCAAGCATTTGCCTATTTAGTTGGGATTGGAGCAATCTCTCAAGAAGATGCTGATGCAGAAATTGCACAAAGAACTATTATGTTTGAAGCATCTGAAACGAATGCTGCTGTAATTTTGGATGAAGATTTAACAGATTTAACTGGAATCAATCCACAATTAGTAAGCATGAGACAAGCAACTGCTGATGATTTAATTGTATTACCTGCAATGAATTTTATAGGAACAGAAGCTGTGCCTGGAAACCCACTTACAGTTAATGGGGTAGCAATTCCTTTAGCAGACAAATGGGTGTTAACCCCAGAAGAACAACAGGCTATAAGAATAGCTACAGATGCATATAATGCAACTATAGAATCTGTTGCTACAGCAAATGGATTGGCTTTAGTTGATTTTAAAGGAATCTTACAACAAGCATCTACTACTGGTATTGAATCTGGAAATTATATATTAAATACTGTTCTAGTTAGGGGTGGTTTAGTTAGTTTAGATGGTATCCATCTTACTTCTAGAGGTTATTCAGTTATGGCTAACGAGATGATGAGAGCAATTGATGCCACTTATGGTTCTAACTTTGAAGCTTCGGGTAATTTTGTAGATTGTGGGGAATATCCAACAAATTACAGTCCTACACTTCAATAATATAGATTAAAATACAATTATTCAACGCCTTCTTCCAACACTTTGGAAGAAGGCGTTTTTTATGAATAAAAAAGGCGAAAAAATAGCTATTATTTTTAAATTAAAACTCATATATTTGCAGCGCGAAAAACTAGGTGTTTTTCTTAATAAAAAATTTAGCAAATAATTAAACATAATAGTAATGTCTAAAGTTACAGGTAAAGTTGCACAAATAGTAGGTCCAGTAATCGATGTAGAATTCGGAGCAGGAGCTGAACTTCCAAAAATTTACGATTCATTAGAAATTAGAAGACCTGATGGTTCTATTTTAGTATTAGAAGTACAATCTCACATTGGTGAAGATACTGTTCGTACTATTGCTATGGATTCATCGGATGGTTTAAGTAGAGGAACTGAAGTTCATGCTACTGGAGCTCCAATACAAATGCCAATTGGTAATGATGTATATGGTCGTCTTTTCAATGTAATTGGAGATGCAATTGATGGTTTAGGTGATTTACCTAAAGCTGGTGAAGCTGGATTACCAATTCACAGACAAGCACCTAAATTTGAAGATTTATCAACGTCTACTGAAGTTTTATTTACTGGTATTAAAGTCATCGATTTAATTGAACCTTACGCAAAAGGAGGTAAAATTGGTCTATTTGGTGGTGCTGGTGTTGGTAAAACAGTATTAATTCAAGAGTTGATTAACAATATTGCAAAAGGTCATGGTGGTCTTTCTGTATTCGCAGGAGTTGGTGAAAGAACTCGTGAAGGAAACGATTTACTTCGTGAAATGTTAGAGTCTGGAATTATCCGTTATGGAAAAGATTTCATGCATTCTATGGAAGAAGGTGGATGGGATTTATCTAAAGTTGATAAATCAGTAATGAAAGAATCTAAAGCTACTTTCGTATTTGGACAAATGAATGAGCCTCCTGGAGCTCGTGCTCGTGTGGCCTTATCTGGTTTAACAATTGCTGAATATTTCCGTGATGGAGCAGGTGAAGGTCAGGGAAAAGATGTACTTTTCTTCGTAGATAACATTTTCCGTTTTACACAAGCTGGTTCTGAGGTATCTGCATTACTTGGCCGTATGCCTTCTGCTGTAGGTTACCAACCAACATTAGCAACTGAAATGGGTGCAATGCAAGAACGTATTACTTCAACAAAAAGAGGATCTATTACATCTGTACAAGCGGTTTACGTACCTGCAGATGATTTAACGGATCCTGCACCTGCAACTACATTTGCCCACTTAGATGCTACAACCGTATTATCTCGTAAAATTGCAGAGTTAGGTATTTATCCTGCTGTGGATCCATTAGATTCTACGTCAAGAATTCTTACTGCTGATATTTTAGGAAAAGATCATTACAACTGTGCACAAAACGTAAAAGAGTTATTACAACGTTATAAAGAATTACAAGATATTATTGCCATTCTTGGTATGGAAGAATTATCTGAAGAAGATAAACTAGCTGTATCTAGAGCAAGACGTGTACAACGTTTCTTATCACAACCATTCCACGTAGCAGAACAGTTTACTGGTATTCCTGGTGTTTTAGTAGATATTAAGGAAACAATCAAAGGATTTAACATGATTATGGATGGTGAATTAGATCACTTACCTGAAGCAGCGTTTAACCTTAAAGGTTCTATTGAAGAAGCCATTGAAGCTGGAGAGAAAATGCTTGCAGAGGCATAATTCAATTAATAATTATCAATTGACAATTATCAAATTATGTATTTAGAAATTGTATCACCAGAAGCAACCCTATTTAGTTCAGAAGTAGATTCTGTAGTTGTGCCTGGAGTTAATGGTGAGTTTGAAATGTTAAAAGATCACGCTCCTATTGTATCTCTTTTAAAAGAAGGAACTGTAAAAATTCATACTCATACTCAAAGTCATTTAGTATTTGATGAATTACATGCAGAAGTTATTCCTCATAATGACGACGATAAAATCTTAACTCTAAAGATTAAATCTGGTACAATTGAAATGAAAGATAATAAAGTAATTGTACTAGCTGACTAAACAGTTAATACTCTACATATTAAATAATTATAAACTCTGCAATTTGCAGAGTTTATTTTTTTATATCATATTTGTTTTATTCTAACCAAATCAAAATCTATGAAAAATAAACTACTTGCTTTAATATTATTACTTTCCTTTTGCTCTTTTTCTCAAGAAAATTGGCAAAACATGATGTTTGATAGAAATGCTAATTTCAATGACATAAAAAAGGATTTTCAAAAATATTATCAAAAAAATGTTATTAATACCAATAAAATTCCAAAAGGAAGAGGAATTAAACAATTTAAAAGATGGGAGTACTATTGGGAAAACAGAGTAGATGAAAATGGAAATTTTCCAAGTGAAGGTCATGTTTTAAATGAAATAACACGTTATAAAAATTCACAATCAAATACTTTAAATAGAGGTTATTCAACAAATTCTGGGAATTGGGAACTAGTAGGGCCAATAGTTTTACCAGATAATGGAACTGGACAATTAAATGGAAATGGTCGAGTAAGTTGTATTGCATTTCACCCAACAGAATCAAATACAATATTCGTTGGTGCACCTTCTGGAGGATTCTGGAAATCCACAGATGGAGGAATTACTTGGGAAGAATTCTCTAATGGTCTTGTTCGTTTAGGTATTTCTAGCATTGTAATTCATCCAACAAATCCTGATATTATATATCTTGGAACTGGAGATAAAGATGGTGGAGATGCTCCAGGTTATGGTGTTTACAAAAGTACAGATGGAGGACTTACCTGGACTAGTAGTAATACTGGAATGGGAAATAGAACAGTTTATGAAATTCTTATGAATCCTTCTAATTCAGATATTCTAGTTGCTTCAACAAATGGTTCTCGAATTTATAAAAGTATAGATGCTGGTTTAAATTGGACATTTACTTCTACTAGTTCTTCAATGAAAGATATTGCATTTAAACCTGGTGATTCTAATACTATTTATGCATCTGGAACTACTGTTGATATCTCAACAAATGGAGGGGTTTCATTCTCTCAAGTTACGAATGGTGTACCCAATAATGCGCAAAGAATTGCTTTAGCTGTATCACCTAATCAATCAAATTGGGTTTACTTAATTGCAGGGAATGGTAATGGTTTAATGGGAGTATATCGTTCTATAGATAGTGGTGTAAGTTATTCAACTAGGACAGCTACTCCAAATATTTTAGGTTATGAAACAGATGGTTCTGACTCTAACAGCCAGGCTTGGTACGATTTAGTTATCGCTGCCGATCCAACAAATGCTAATATTATTTATACAGGAGGAATTAATATATGGAAATCTGTAGATGGTGGAGCTAATATGACAATAAGTTCTTATTGGGTAGGTCCTAGTGGACCAACAGATGGTGTCCATGCTGATCAACATGTATTAGAATTTTCACCTTACACTAACGAAATATATAGTGGAAATGATGGTGGAATATATTATTCGTCAGATAATGGTATTATCTGGAATGACATTAGTAGTGGTTTAGCAATTGCTCAAGTGTATAAAATTGGTGTATCTCAAATGACAGAAGGTACAGTAATTAATGGATACCAAGATAATGGGACAGCTATAAATAGAGGTTCTATTTTCAGTACTGAAATAGGTGGAGATGGTATGGAATGTATTATAGATCCTACAGATGATGCTTTTATGTATGGAGCATTATATTATGGTGATATTCGACGTTCAACAAATGGAGGGTTATCATTTTCTACCATTGCTGAAGATGGCGTAAATGGTATAAACGAAACTGGTGCTTGGGTAACTCCATATAAACTAGATCCAAACAATTCTGCTAGAATGTTTGCTGGATATGACAATGTTTGGCGTTCAGACGATGTTAAATCTCCTGCAACAAACGCAATAGTTTGGACACGAATTTCAAATTTTGGAGGCACTTCAAATATGGTCGATTTAGCCATTGCTCCTTCTAATAGTAATGTCATGTACGTTTCAAGAAATGGAACTAATAAATTCTATTTTTCAAACAATGCTTTATCAGCAACACCAACATGGACAAACTTAACTGCAAACTTGCCTTCAAATTCTGAAGCAAAAGATATTGAGATTGATCCTACAGACGAAAATCATTTATTTATTGCCTTAGGAAATAACATTTACGAATCTATAGACGCTGGAAATAGCTGGACAGATGTATCAGGAACTTTACCAAATATTTCATTAAATACGATTGTTATTGATGCTTCAAGTCCTATTGAAGCTATGTATGTAGGAATGGATGTTGGTGTTTATTATAAAGATAACACCCTTTCAGATTGGACTCCTTTTTATACTGGCTTATCAAATTTAGAGATTACAGAGTTAGAAATTCATTCAAATACTACAGATTGTAATAGCAAGTTATATGCTGCTACGTATGGACAAGGACTTTGGATAAGTGATTTAAAAGATCCTGGAAATGTAGCTCCAACAGCATGTTTTAATATAAGCTCTATAGAAGGATGTGTTGACTCAGATTTTATATTAACGGATAATTCAGATTACAACCCAACATCTTGGAATTGGAGTATTACTCCAGAAACTTATAATTTTATAAATGCTACATCAGCAACTTCACAAAACCCTGAAGTATCTTTTACAGATTCAGGAACATATACTGTTGAATTAACAGCTACAAATGTCAATGGTTCAAACACAACTACAAAAGTAGATTATATTAATATATATCCTGGAGCTGGAGCTACAAGTTTTAATATAGATTTTGAAGCTGAAGCCTTATGTGGAACTGCATCAGATTGTGAAACAACTTCTTGTACATTGTCTTCAAACTTCTGGACTAATTTATCAAACGGAAATGAGGATAATATTGATTGGAGAGTAGATGAAGGAGGCACTCCCTCTATTGGTACTGGTCCAACTGTTGATTATAATCCTGGAACTTCTATTGGTAATTATGCCTATTTAGAAGCATCTAGTTGTTTTGGTCAAACTGGAATCTTAGAAAGCTCTTGTATGATAATTGATCAGATTTATGATTTAACATTTGCCTACTATATGTTAGGAGAAAATATGGGTAGTTTACATCTAGACGCTTTTGTAGATGGAATTTGGCAAGAAGATATTATTACAGCTATTTCAGGAGAACAAGGAAATCAATGGCTTATTGCAACTGCAGATTTAACACCATATAATGGAAAAACCATTAAATTACGTTTTAGAGGAATTACTGGTTCTGGTTTTGAATCTGATATTGCTTTAGATGATATCCAGTTAATATCTGATCCCCTCTCCATAATAGAGAATCAAGAAAGTACAAATGGTATCACTATTCAAGGTAATGAATATATAGAAGTCCATTCTAAAAAAGAATCTATTAAAAGCATTGTTGTTTATGATATTTTAGGAAGACAATTATTCGAAGAAGACAATATTAATAACAATACATTTAATATCAAGTCTATTAAGAAATCGAATGCTATATTAATAATGAAAATTACTTTAAATAATAATTCTATTGAGAATAGAAAGATTTTATTTTAATGGAAGAATTTAATCTAAACAAAAAAGCCATACAAAAAGTATGGCTTTTTTTATAAGACATTTACTTTAATCTTTTTCCAGAGTTTTATAAGTAAAAATCCAAAAATTATAGCAGATCCAGTTAATAAAAATGCATTTATGTATTCGCCATAAATAAAATAACCTGTTGCAAACATCGCACTATAGATTAGAGCACAACCAACCAGCATTGCTAAAATTCCAGAAGGCACAGACCATCCTTCTTTGTTATTTACCAATTCAATATTTTCCTCTCTAGCTTCCGAAACAATTTTTTGCCAACCTGGACCACCTGGTTGTATCTTTTTATAGAACTTCTGTAAAACCAATTTGCTTTCAGCTTGAGTTAAAAACGTTACAGATACCCAAACAATAGTCGTAAATAATACAATTATTGGAAATTTTGCCCAAGACGGTAAAAGTCCATCCGTTCCAAAAAAGTAAGTTCCTAATTCAGTAAAATTTAATAGTATTGAAACTATTCCGGAAACAAACATGGCTGATATTTCACTCCAAGCATTAATACGCCACCAAAACCAACGCAAAATAAAAATCAAGCCTGTTCCAGCTCCAAACATTAAGATAATATCAAATAGCTGTAAAGCATTTGTAAGGACTAAAGCTAATAAAGCACTACAAACCATTAAAACTACAGTAGCCATTCTTCCTACTGCAACTAACTGCTTTTCTGATGCATTTCTGTTGATCTGTTGATTGTAGAAATCGTTTACTATATAAGATGCTCCCCAATTTAAATGTGTGGAAATGGTACTCATATAAGCAGCTACTAGTGAAGCCAAAACCAATCCCAGCAAACCACTTGGTAATTTAGTCAACATAGCTGAATATGCTAAATCATGGCCTAATTTATCTTCTGCCACTAAAGGAAAAGCTTCATGAATACTTGCTATATCTGGAAAAACAACTAACGAAGCTAAAGCCACTATAATCCATGGCCATGGACGTAAGGCATAATGCATGATGTTAAAAAAGAACGTTGCGCCTATGGCATGATTTTCGTTTTTTGCTGCCAACATACGTTGCGCTATATAACCTCCACCTCCAGGCTCTGCTCCAGGATACCACGAACTCCACCATTGTACAGCCAATGGAATAATCAATAAAGTAATAAGCGCTTCGGTATTGCTGAAATCTGGTAAAATGTTTAGTTTATCTACTACGTTTTCATGTTGAAGTAATGCGTCTAATCCACCTACTTCTGGCAAGCCTACTAAGTAATAAGCAGCACCTAAAGCTCCAGCCATAGCTGTAAAAAACAAAATAAAGTCTGTATAAACAACACCTTTAAAACCTCCTAAAGCACTAAATATAACAGTTATAGTTCCTGCATAAATAACCGTTTCCCATGGCTGTAAGCCTAACATAATGGCGCCAATTTTTATTGCAGCTAATGTAACAGCAGACATAGCAAGAATGTTAAATATAATCCCTAAATAAATGGCACGAAAACCCCTTAAAAAACGTGCAGGAGCTCCACCATAACGCAATTCATAGAATTCTATATCTGTATTAACATTAGATTTTCGCCATAACTTAGCATACACAAAAACGGTTAAAAGTCCTGTCAACAAAAAAGCCCACCAAACCCAGTTTCCTGATACACCATTGGTTCTTACAATGTCTGTTACCAAGTTAGGTGTATCAGTAGAAAAAGTAGTTGCTACCATAGAAACGCCTAATAACCACCAAGGCATATTTCTTCCAGAAAGAAAATATTCGGCTGCACTTTTCCCAGATTGTTTAGAAACGTAAACACCTATAAATAGTGTTATAGCAAAAAATACAATAATTAAAATAACATCAAGCGAAGATAATTCTACCATAAGTTTGTAGTGTTTCCTTTTTAGATTTCTAAGTTATACTTTTTTAATGACATTGGTTACTATGCCCCAAATAACAAAATCGTTTTCTTCGGTAATTTGTATAGGCTCGTAGTTAGGGTTTTCTGGTTGTAACCAGACACCATCTTTTTCGACACGTAAACGTTTTACGGTAAATTCTCCATCCAAGAAACATACAGCTATTCTATTGTGTGCTGGCTCTAGACTTCTATCGATTACTAATAAATCGTTATCGTCTAATCCTGCATCTATCATACTTTGTCCACTAACACGAGCATAGAATGTGGCTAATTTATTTTTTACCAAGATGTTATCTAAAGAAAGACGTTCTTCTTTAAAATCTTCAGCTGGTGAAGGAAATCCAGCAGAAATCCCTGTGTCGAAAAAAACGGTTTCAGAATGCTCTGAAAAATCAGGAGTGAAAAAGGTTAGGGTTTTATTTATATGTCGTATCATGGTATGTTTATTTCACTTTTAGAATCTCATTTATATTGGTTGTATATCTTGGCGATAATCGTTCCTGACGCATTTTCCAAGTACGCTTTAAGTCTTGGTTTGCTAGTTTCAATTTGTAATCGCCATACTTTGTATTAAGTTTATCTATTGTATCCATTAAAGGTTTGTGCTTTGGGTTTTCGTGTTGAAATAAATGAAGTTGATGATTAAAAGTAGGAACTAATCCCATCACTATAACACCAGCACGTTTGTATTTTATACCTTTTTTAAATATAGTGTTTACTGATTTTACTGCTTCAGTGCTTATAACAAGTGAAGAATCTGTTGCAAAGGGTAACTTTATCATTCTACTTGCACGATGTTGTGGTTGCTCTTTTCTATGGGTATCACTACTTAAAGTTATTAAAATAACATGGCAACTACTTTTCTGTTTTCGTAATTTCTCTGCACAACTGGTTGCAAAGGTTGACACACGTTCTTTAATATTATCGATATCTGAAAAAGTATATTCAAAACTTCTTGTAGTTGCAATGGCCTTTTTAGATGCTATTTCATCTAATTGCAAAGTTGGAATACCTTCTAGATCTTTCTTTAAACGCCACTCGGTTATAGAGAAATTTTTTCTAACCCACTCATCGGAAAGCTCTGTAAACTGATAGGCTGTATTAATGTGCTTTTGTTTCAAGCGTTTTTGTAAGGCTCTACCAATTCCCCAAACATCTTCAATTTTAAGCCATTTAAGTGCTTTGATTCGTTTTTTATCTGAATCTATAACATAAACACCTCTTGTTTCATCTGGAAATTTACGCGCTATTTTATTGGCTACTTTGCTTAAGGCTTTTGTTGGTGCTATACCTACACAAGTTGGAATGCCTGTCCATTTTAAAATGCGTTTTCTAATTTGAGTTCCGTAATCTTTAAAATTATAATTATCGAACCCTTTAAATTGCAAGAAAGCTTCGTCTATACTATACACTTCCATATCTGGAGTAAACTGCATTAAAATACTCATCACACGACTACTCATGTCTCCATAAAGAGGATAATTTGAAGAGAAGACCTGAATGTTGTGGTCTTCAAAAAACTTTTTATGTTTAAAAGCTGGTGCTCCCATTGGTAAGCCAAGTGTTTTAGCTTCGTCACTTCGCGCAATCACACAACCATCGTTATTACTTAAAATAGCAATGGGTTTATTGCGTAAACTTGGATTAAAAACACGTTCGCAAGAGGCATAAAAGTTATTGCAATCTACAAGAGCATACATGGTTTTAAAGATATTGAATATTCCATTTTATTTTTAATGGATTCCAACAACTTTTAAACATTCTTTTTTGTTATAAGCTACAGCTAGTAATTTCAGTTACTCGCAAAGTATTTACCATCCCTTTTGCTTGAATTGGCATAGCTGCTAAACTAACAAGCATATCTCCAGTTTCTAAATATCCTTTTTTACAGGCTATGGCATTTACATCTTCAATGGTTTCGTCTGTACTTACAAACTTGTCGTAATAAAATGCCTTTACTCCCCAAAGAAGATTTAATTGTGTTAATATACGTCTATTAGAAGTAAACACTAAAATATGTGCACTTGGTCTCCAAGCAGAAATTTGGAAAGCTGTATAACCACTATTAGTTAAAGTTGAAATAGCTTTAGCGTCAATTTCATTTGCCATATTTGCAGCATGATAACAAATAGATTTTGTGATGTACCTTTTAGTACGAATATGTGGAGGTATCTGTGGTACTTTTATTAAAGATGAATCTTCAACACTTTTAATAATATTAGACATTTGTCTAATAACTTGAACTGGATAACTACCAACGGAAGTTTCTCCAGATAACATAACCGCATCTGCTCCGTCCATAACTGAATTGGCTACATCGTTTACTTCTGCACGTGTTGGTGTTAAGCTAGAAATCATGGTTTCCATCATTTGTGTAGCAATAATTACCGGAATTCTTGCTTGTTTGGCTCTTAACACTAATTTCTTTTGAATTAACGGAACTTCTTCTGCAGGAATTTCCACACCTAAATCGCCTCGAGCTACCATTAATCCATCGCAATAAGCTACAATTTTATCAATATTTTCTACAGCTTCTGGCTTTTCAATTTTAGCAATAATTGGAATTTTATGATCGCTATGTGTTTTAATTAACTCCTCTAATTGCATTAAATCTTCAGCGTGTCTTACAAAAGACAAGGCCATCCAATCTACTTTTTGCTCTATTGCAAATAATGCATCTTCAATATCTTTTTCTGTAAGTGCAGGTTGCGAAATATTTGTGTTTGGTAAGTTTACTCCTTTTTTAGAACGCAAAGGACCTCCTTGTATTACTTTTGCTTTTACCTCGCTTTTTTTATCTGTAGATATAACTTCAAAAATTAATTTTCCATCATCTAATAGGATCGTTTCTCCTGGTTTTGCATCTTGAGGGAATCTATCATAGGTCATGTAAACTCTTTGTTTAGTTCCTTCAAAACGTTTTCCTGTTGCAAAAACAATTTCATCGCCTTCATTAACAAAAACCTCTCCTTTCATGGTTCCAACTCGAAGTTTTGGCCCTTGTAAATCGGCTAGAATAGCAGCATTGTAATCAAATTCTTCATTTAATTCGCGAATTATTTTAATTCGCTCTTTAACATCGTTATAATCTGCATGAGAAAAGTTTATTCTAAACACATTTACTCCCTCATCTAGCATACCTTTTAATATTTCTTTTGTGCTAGTTGCTGGTCCTAAAGTGGCAACAATTTTGGTTTTTTTTCTTTTTAACATTAATTAAAAATTAAATTGTTTTTTGATTTAAGTTGATCTATATCTACTTGATAAGCTGTAACAATATGTGCAATATCTTGAATATTATTTATAATTCTATGACTTCTTTTTGGACTTAATTGTTCGTCGTTTATTTTAAGTAAAAAGTTTATTTTTTTATGTTCTGGCAGTAAGTAAAAAGTTTCTGTTAACTTACTATTGTCTTTAAACAAGCTATTTCCTATTGCCTTATTTGTTGTTTCTATTTTACAAATATTAGAAACCAAATTCCAGGTTACTAGTTGTTTATTATCCTCCCATTCAAATATTGAATAGTAGGAATTATTATTAAAATCTAAATCTTTTCTTCTTCGTTTTAAATTGATATTTAGTTTAGAATTTATTAAATAAGCAAGTCTGTAGTCTTCAATAGATGTGTGTATGCCTATAAGAGTGAAGCTTGCTTCTTCAAAAAAATCTTCTAAACTAAGTTTCTTAATTGCCATAAATTACATTGTTTTGTAAATATAAGACATATCCTTTTTATTAATATTAGGTTTTATTTAATCTTAACAGTAATGTAATTTTTAAGTAATATGAAAAAACTAGAAATCTTTAGAGATTTGTTTTTGAAACACAAAAAAAGCACGTTTTGATGCTTTCTCTTCTGCTTTCTTTTTTGAAGTTGCTCTAGCTTTAGAAACTACCTTGTCATTGATGGATAGTTTTACTGAAAAATGCCTAACATCATCGTTTCCAGTATCCTCATAAACATTATAGTCGAAGGTTTTCTTTTCTTTTTGACACCATTCAATAAGTAAGCTTTTATAGCTTATAACTTTTCCTTCCAACTGCTCTATATCTACATAAGGGATAATAACTTTTTTGTAGATAAATTTCTCGCAATATTTATATCCTTTATCAAGAAAAATAGCACCTATTAATGCTTCAAATAGATTGCCATGAATATTATCTCCAAATTGTCCCTTTGGAATTTTACTTTCAACTAAACTTATTAGATTTAAATCTCTACCTAACTCGTTTAAATGTTCTCTACTTACAATTTTAGAGCGCATTTTGGTTAGATATCCTTCATCACCACTTGGTACTTCAATGTATAAGTGAGAAGCAATAACAGCACCTAACATGGCATCTCCTAAAAACTCTAGTCTTTCGTAATTTATAGTATTACCTTGACTATCTTTAATATTCATAGAACGATGTGTAAATGCCGTTTTATAAAATTTTAAAGATTTAGGTTTGAAGCCTAGAATTTTATTCATTGACACAAAAAAATTCCCGTCAATTTTTGAACGGGAATTTAATATGTTTCGAATGTTTTTCATTCGCTAGTTTAATCTAATTTTTTGAATAATACGCAGGCATTGTGTCCACCAAAACCAAAGGTATTACTCATGGCAACTTTAACGTTTCTTTTTTGAGCTTTGTTTAATGTTAAATTTAGTTCAGGATCAATATTTTCATCAACAAATTCATGGTTAATTGTAGGTGGAACCATACCATGTTCCATAGCTAATATAGCAGCAATAGACTCTATTGCTCCTGCAGCTCCTAACAAATGACCAGTCATAGATTTTGTTGAGTTAATATTGATGTTTTTTGCATGATCTCCAAACACTTCAGAAATAGCTTTTAATTCAGCAACATCTCCTAAAGGTGTTGAAGTACCATGAGTGTTGATATGATCAACCTCTTCTGGTTTTACACCTGCATTTTCTAAACAATTTTTCATTACAGCAATAACTCCAATACCATCTGGATGAGGAGCTGTCATATGATAAGCATCAGAAGATAATCCTCCTCCAAGCACTTCTGCATATATTTTTGCGCCTCTTGCTTTAGCATGTTCGTAATCTTCAAGAATAATAGCTCCTGCTCCTTCTCCTAAGACAAAACCATCTCTGGTTGCGTCAAAAGGTCTAGAAGCTGTTTCTGGGCTTTCGTTTCTTGTCGATAAGGCATGCATGGCATTGAATCCACCCATTCCAGCAATGGTTACAGCTGCTTCACTTCCACCAGTAACAACAACATCACAATGCCCTAAACGTATATAGTTTAAAGCATCAATCATAGCGTTAGCAGATGAAGCACACGCAGATACAGTTGTATAATTTGGTCCCATAAACCCATGCTTAATAGATATGTTACCAGGCGCAATATCTGCAATCATTTTAGGAATAAAGAACGGATTAAATCTTGGTGTTCCATCTCCTTCAGCAAAGTTTAAAACTTCTTCTTGAAATGTTTCCAGACCTCCAATTCCTGCTCCCCAAATAACTCCTACTCTTAATTTATTAATAGCATCTAAATCTAATTTAGCATCTGCAATGGCTTCATCAGAAGCGACCATAGCATACTGCGTAAATCGATCCATTTTACGTGCTTCTTTTCTATCAAGAAAATCGGTTGCGTTAAAGTTTTTTAATTCACAAGCGAATTTCGTTTTGAACTTTTCAGTATCAAAATAGGTTATTGGTGCAGCTCCACTTTTTCCACTTATTAGAGCTTCCCAATATTCGTCTTTGGTATTGCCTATAGGTGTTAGTGCGCCTAAACCAGTAATTACAACTCGCTTTAATTCCATAAATTTGTGTGAATTATTTTGCTGCTTCTATATAAGAGATAGCTTGACCAACTGTCGCAATATTTTCAGCTTGATCATCTGGAATTTGGATATCAAATTCTTTTTCGAATTCCATTATTAATTCTACAGTGTCTAATGAATCTGCTCCTAAATCGTTTGTGAAGCTAGCTTCAATAACAACTTCGTTTTCATCAACACCTAATTTGTCTACGATAATCGCTTTTACTCTTGATGCAATGTCTGACATAATCTTTTAATTTTAAGTTTTAATTAGTTGGCAAAAATAAAAAACTTTATTTTTAAAACACACCTTTAATCTAAAAATGTGTTGGTAATTTACTAAAATAACCTTGAAGTATTTCAATTTTGACTTCTAATTGTTAATTTTTATTCTTTTTTTTGTCTGAATAATCTATAAACATCTTAGTCTGTAAATGAAACGTATTGTAATTTTTGCGTCCGGAAGTGGAACTAATGCTGAAAATTTAATTAAGTTTTTTCACAACAGAGATCATGCTTCTGTTATTCAGGTATTGACCAACAATCCTCATGCCAAAGTTTTGGATCGAGCAAAAAAACTAAACGTTAGCGCTTTATCTTTCAATAAAATAGCTTTTACAAAAACTAAAGATGTCTTAAACTTACTAAAATCTAATAATCCAGATTTAATAATATTAGCTGGGTTTTTATGGAAATTTCCAGAATTCATTTTAAAAGAATTTCCAAATAAGGTCATTAATATACATCCTGCGTTATTACCAAAATATGGTGGAAAAGGCATGTATGGACATTTTGTTCATGAAGCTGTAGTGGCTAACAAAGAAGTAGAGACTGGTATTACCATACATTTTGTGAATGAGAATTATGATGAAGGAGCTATTATATTTCAAGCTACTTGTGAAGTTTCACATACAGATACTGCTGAAAATGTTGCTGCAAAAATTCATGAATTAGAAATGGAGCACTTCCCAAAAGTGGTAGATAGGTTACTAAAAAATTAATTGAATGTCATGCTGAGCTTGTCGAAGCATCTTCTATAGATTCTTCATTTTATTCAGAATGAGAAAAAAGATTTCTAATTACGCACAAACTAAAGATGTCAAAAAAAAAGAAAAAATATTACACCGTTTGGAAAGGCAAACATACAGGAGTTTTTGAAACTTGGGATGATTGTAAGGCACAAATAAAAGACTTTGAAGGTGCGCAATACAAATCTTTTGAAACTTTTGATGCTGCTAAAAAAGCTTTAAAAGGTAATTATAAAGATTATATTGGGAAATCTAAAAAATTCACTTCTAGCCTATCAGAAGAGCAACTTAAAAAAATAGGTCAGCCTAATTATCATTCTATTTCAGTGGATGCAGCTTCTAGTGGTAATCCTGGGATAATGGAATATCGAGGTGTGGATACAAAATCCAAAAAGCAACTCTTTATTCAAGGGCCTTTTGCTGAAGGAACTAATAATTTAGGAGAATTCTTAGCTTTAGTTCATGGATTAAGCTTTCTAAAAAAACACGATAGTGATCGAATTATTTACACAGATTCTAAAACTGCCATGAGTTGGGTACGTAAAAAAACATGCAATTCTAAATTAGAACGTAACGAAAAAAACAAACCTGTTTATGATTTAGTTGATCGAGCAGTAAACTGGCTTAATACAAATAGTTATAAAACAACCATAGTAAAGTGGGAAACCAAAGCATGGGGAGAAATTCCAGCTGATTTTGGAAGAAAATAATGCATAATAAATTCACAGACATCATAATAGTTGGCGCTGGATTATCAGGCATTGGCGCAGCTTGTCACCTTACAAGAAAAAATCCAAATAAGTCTTACGTCATTCTTGAATCAAGAAAAGCCCTTGGAGGCACTTGGGACTTATTCAAGTATCCAGGGATTCGTTCAGATTCAGATATGTACACTTTTGGCTACTCATTTAAGACTTGGGATGCAGCAAAATCTTTTGCAGACGCTCCTTCCATTTTAAATTACTTAAATGAAGCCGTTAATGAGTACAATGTTAAAGATCATATTGTTTATGATAAAAAAGTAATCTCTTACAACTTTAATTCTAAATTAAAAATTTGGACAGTAACTGCTTTAGATACGTCAACTAATCAGGAGATTATATATCAATCGCAATTTATTTTTAACTGTAGTGGATACTATAATTATGACCATGGTTATACACCAAAATACAAAGGCATTGAAAACTTTACAGGTAAGTTTGTACACCCTCAAAAATGGCCAAAAGATTTTGATTATAAAAATAAGAATGTGGTGGTTATAGGAAGTGGAGCAACTGCAGTAACCATTGTTCCAGAAATTGCCGAAGATGTAGCTCATGTTACAATGCTTCAGAGGTCTCCTACTTATATTGGTGCTTTACCAAATAAGGATGGTGTAGCAAGGTTTATTAAATTTGTATTTCCAAAAAAAACAGCACATAAATTAATTCGTTTTAAAAACGTGTTGTTAGATATGTTGTTTTTCAACTCTTGCAGAAAATGGCCTAAAACCATGAAGAATTTCCTTGTCAAGAAAGCCAAAAAAGCCTTAGGTGATTTTCCAGTTTCTCCTCATTTTACACCTAACTATAACCCATGGGAACAACGCTTTTGCTTAGCTCCAGATGGTGATTTATTTAAGGTTATTAGAGAAGGAAAAGCTTCCGTTGAAACAGAACATATTGAACATTTTACCAAAGAAGGTATTTTGTTAAAATCTGGGAAAACACTTAAAGCAGATATCATAATTAGCGCTACAGGCCTTAAAATTTTACCTTTTGGTGGTGTTAAAATGTATTTAGATGACCAATCCATTGACTTTTCAAAATCATTTGTTTACAAAGGGTGCATGCTTAGCAACATTCCTAACCTATTTATCTTTGTAGGATATACAAATGCTTCTTGGACGCTAAAAAGCGACCTGACCAGTGAATATATCTCAAGAGTTTTAATGTACATGGATAAAAACGATTATCAAATTATTGAGCCTGTTGTTAAAAACAAAAATTTGAAATCAACACCCTTGCTCAATTTGAATTCAGGATACATCCATAGGGCAAAAAATGAATTACCAAGTCAAGGTGATAAGGCTCCATGGCGCGTATATCAAAACTATATTTTAGATTACAATATGTTGCGAATTGACAAAGTCAATCATAAGCAAACTCATTTTTACTAAACAAAATATATTGCTGAATTTGTATCTAAAAGACTTATATTTGCAGCAAATTTTATAACGCTTTATGAGCAAATTAGTTATTGTTGGTACCGTAGCCTTTGATGCTATTGAAACACCTTTCGGGAAAACCGATAAAATTCTTGGTGGCGCAGCTACCTTTATTGGTTTAGCAGCATCACAATTTAATGTTGATGCAGCAGTTGTATCTGTTGTTGGAGGAGATTTTCCTCAGGAATATTTAGACTTGCTTTCAAATAAAAACATTGATATTTCTGGAGTAGAAATAATTAAAGAAGGTAAAACATTTTTTTGGAGTGGAAAGTATCATAACGATATGAACACTCGCGATACTTTAGCAACAGAACTAAATGTTTTAGCCGATTTTAATCCAGTAGTCCCTTCAGATTATAAAAATGCTGAAGTAGTTATGTTAGGAAATTTACATCCTATCGTCCAATTGGGTGTATTAGAACAAATGGAGACAAAACCAAAGCTCGTTATTTTAGACACTATGAACTTTTGGATGGATTGTGCACTGGAAGAACTTCATAATGTTATTAAAAAAGTTGATGTTATAACCATAAATGATGAAGAAGCTAGACAATTAACTCATGAATATTCATTAGTAGTTGCTGCAAGAAAAATTCATGAAATGGGTCCAAAATATGTGGTGATTAAGAAGGGAGAACATGGTGCCTTATTATTTCATGATGACAACGTGTTTTATGCACCTGCTTTACCATTAGAAGAAGTTTTTGATCCAACTGGAGCTGGAGATACCTTTGCTGGTGGGTTTGCAGGATATTTAGCAAAAACTGAAGACGTTTCTTTTGAAAACATGAAGAATGCTGTAATTTACGGATCAACTTTAGCCTCCTTTTGTGTAGAAAAATTTGGTACAGAACGTATGACTGATTTGAAAAGTAATGAAGTACATCAACGCTTAGAGCAATTTAAGAGTTTAACACAATTCGATATAGAATTAACATAAACCAACGCGCTCTAAATTGAGCGCGTTTTTTGATTTTTAAAACAACAACTACAACAAACAATATAACTTACAATGAGCGACGCTTTAAAACACGAATGTGGTATTGCACAAATTAGACTTTTAAAACCTCTAGAGTTTTATAAGGAAAAATATGGCACAGCTTTTTACGGAGTGAATAAAATGTATTTAATGATGGAAAAACAGCACAATCGAGGTCAAGATGGTGCAGGTTTTGCCAGTATTAAATTAGACACCAATCCTGGAGATCGTTATATAAGTCGAGTACGCTCTATTGCTCAACAACCTATTCAGGATATTTTTGCCCAAATAAACGACAGAATTAATAAAGAAATGTTAGAACATCCTGAATTTAAAGAGGATGTAGCTCTTCAAAAAAAGCATCTTCCTTATATTGGTGAAGTCCTTCTTGGCCATGTTAGGTATGGAACATTTGGCAAAAACAGCGTAGAAAATGTTCATCCTTTTTTAAGGCAAAATAATTGGATGCACAGAAATTTAATAGTTGCCGGAAACTTTAACATGACTAATGTTAATGAGTTATTTGATGGTTTGGTAAGAATTGGGCAACATCCTAAAGAAAAGGCTGATACTATAACCATTATGGAAAAAATTGGTCATTTTTTAGATGATGCAGTAGCAAAAAAATATAAACAATTAAAAAAAGAAGGTTATAGTAAAAATGAATGCTCTCCTTTAATTGCAGACCGCCTTAATGTGGCAAAAATATTAAAACGTGCATCAAAAAACTGGGATGGAGGTTATGCTATGGCTGGGCTTTTAGGTCATGGAGATGCTTTTGTTTTAAGAGATCCAGCAGGTATTAGACCAGCATATTATTACAAAGATGATGAAGTTGTAGTAGTAGCTTCAGAACGTCCAGTAATTCAAACTGTATTTAATGTAGATTTTGATGATGTAAAAGAACTAGAACCTGGACACGCTATTATCACAAAAAAATCTGGAGAAGTTTCAATTAAAAAAATCATTGAACCCTTAGAGCGTAAAGCGTGTTCTTTTGAACGTATTTATTTTTCAAGAGGAAGTGATGCAGAAATTTATCAAGAAAGAAAAAAACTGGGCAAATTACTTATGCCAAAAGTTCTAGAAGCTATTGAAAATGACACTAAAAATACCGTGTTTTCTTATATTCCAAATACAGCTGAAACTTCATTTTTTGGAATGATAGAAACTGTTGAAGATTTTCTTAATAAAAGAAAAACACAAGCTATTTTGGATGGCAAAGGAGGCTTATCTGCAGAAAGAGTTAAAGACATATTAAACGAAAGACCTAGAATTGAAAAAATAGCCATTAAAGATGTTAAACTAAGAACTTTTATTACTGAAGATAGTAGTAGAGATGATTTAGTTGCACATGTTTATGATGTGACTTATGGAGTAATTAAACCAACCGATAATCTAGTTATTATTGACGATAGTATTGTAAGAGGAACAACTCTAAAAAAGAGTATTATTAAAATGATGGATAGATTACATCCTAAAAAAATAATTGTAGTTTCATCTGCTCCTCAAATTCGTTATCCAGATTGTTATGGAATTGATATGGCTAGACTGGAAGATTTAATTGCTTTTCGTGCTATGTTAGAATTATTAGAAGAGAACAATAAGTATCATTTAGTTAGAGAAGTTTACGAAAAATGTAAAGCACAAGAAAATCTAGAAGATAAAGATGTAAGGAATTTTGTTAAAGAATTATATTCAGAATTTACTGCTGATGCTATTTCAAACAAAATTGCAGAATTAATTTGTGATGAAACTGTAAACGCTAAAGTAGAAACTATTTTCCAACCCATAGATAATTTACATAAAGCTTGTCCGAAAAATTTAGGCGATTGGTATTTTACTGGTAACTATCCAACCGTTGGAGGTAACAGAGTTGTAAACAGAGCTTTTATTAATTTTTACGAAGGAAATAAAGAACGAGCATATTAGATAAGATCTTAATTTTTAACGTTTTATCTAACAAATACGTGCTTTTATCTGAAATATTTGCATTTCATCTAATATATAAAAAAAATAAATAAAATAAAACTACTTTAGACTCACCATAACATAAGTAGGTTAAGTTCATGGTAGATTTGGGGCAAAAAAAGGTGAACTCTCGTTCGCCTTTTTTTATTTTTATATTTCTACTTCAATAACAAAAGTTTTACTTAATCTCTTATTAATAACTCTTTTAGACTAATATTTAAGTAGTTTATCTATTAATTTTCTTTAATCTAAAATAACAATCATATATTTGTTGTTACCATAACATAAGTAGGTTAAGTTTATGGTAGATTTGGGGCAAAAAAGGTGAACTCTCGTTCACCTTTTTTCATTTTCAAACAAAAAAAAGCAAACCTAAAAGTTTGCTTCTCAAATTCATTTTATAAGTTTTAACTTATTTTGCTTCAGCATATCTTCTTTCAACTTCATTCCAATTAATTACATTAAAAAATGCATTAATATAATCTGGTCTTCTATTTTGATAATTTAAATAATATGCATGTTCCCAAACATCTAACCCTAAAATTGGAGTTCCTCCACAAGTAACTCCAGGCATTAATGGATTGTCTTGATTAGGTGTAGAGCAAACTTCTACTTTTCCTCCTTTATGCACACATAACCATGCCCAACCAGAACCAAATTGTGTTGCTGCAGCTTTACTAAATGCATCTTTAAAAGCATCTACTGAACCATAAGCTGCAATAATAGCATCTTTTAGTTCTCCAGATAAATAACCTTTCCCTTCTGGATTCATTACGTCCCAAAATAAAGAATGATTATAAAACCCTCCACCATTATTTCTAACAGCTTTATTGTTCATATCTAAATTAGTAAGTATGTTCTCTATAGATTTTCCTTCTAAATCAGAACCTGCTATCGCATTATTTAAATTATTTGTATATCCTTGGTGGTGTTTTGAATGATGTATTTCCATTGTACGAGCATCTATATGAGGCTCTAAAGCATCATATGCATATTTTAATTTCGGTAATTCGAAAGCCATAATATTTAATTTTTTAGTGTTAATAATTAATTCTTTCAAATTTACGGATAAATCATAGCAATTAAAAATAATAAATACCTATCAAATCATCGATAGTTTTTATCTTGTGTAAAATTTTACTTCATGAATGGTCAGAGTTCTTTTTTAGTCTATAATGCTTCAGCAGGTAGTGGAAAAACATTTTCGCTAGTTAAAGAATATCTAAAGATTATTATCAAGTCTCCTTTTAACGACAAATTTAAACACATACTTGCTATTACCTTTACTAACAAGGCTGCTAGTGAGATGAAAGATCGTATTATAGATACGTTAAAATCTTTTTCGTCTCAAACTATTTTAGAACATCCTAATGATATGTTCCAAATGATTTGTAGCGAATTACAAATGACTCCTTTAGCGGTTCATGAAAAATCGAAAACTTTATTAAACACCATTGTTTATAATTATGCTTTTTTTGATATTTCTACCATTGATGGATTTACTCATAAAATAATAAGAACATTTGCATACGATTTAAAATTACCATTAAATTTTGAAGTAGAATTAGATCAAGAAGTCCTATTAACTGAAGCTGTAGATAGATTAATTGCAAAAGCTGGAACAGATAAAGAACTAACTAAAGTTTTAATTGATTTTGCAATTGAAAAAACAGATGATGATAAAAGTTGGGATGTTTCTTACGACTTTTATAAAGTTTCTAAACTACTTATAAATGAAAATGAAATTCCATTTATAAATGCTATAAAAAACAAAACACTTGAAGATTTTAAGAGTTTTAAAATATTTTTAAAACAAGAAATTGTTCAAACTGAAAATTCTATAGTTAAAATTGCTCAAAAAACATTAACATTAATTGATGAAGCAGGTCTCGAATTTAAAGACTTTTCAAGAAGCACACTTCCAAACCATTTTAAAAAGGCTTCAAATTTAGAATTAAATAGTCTTTATGATAATAAACTTGAGGAGAATATCTCTAACAGAACTGGCATCTACAATAAAACTTTAGAAGCGTCTATAGCTAATACAATTGAACAAATATTGCCAGAAATTGAAGTTTTTTATAAAACTATAAAAGCACAAGTTTATAATTTAAAATTTCTAAAAGCATGTTATAGAAACATCACTCCACTTTCTGTTTTAAATGCCATAAACAAAGAATTAAATACCCTTAAAATAGAACAGAATAAAGTTTTAATATCTGAATTCAATAATCTAATAAGTAATGAAATAAAAGAACAACCAACGCCTTTTATTTACGAACGTTTGGGTGAAAAATTCAGTCATTATTTTATTGACGAATTCCAAGACACATCTGTTCTACAATGGGAAAATTTAATCCCATTAATAGACAATAAATTATCACAAGAAAATTTAAATACAGAAAAAGGATCCTTAATGATTGTTGGTGATGCCAAACAGGCAATTTATAGATGGCGTGGAGGAAAAGCAGAACAATTTATAGATTTATTTAATAATACTAACCCTTTTCAAATAAAAAAAACAATTGTTAATCTACCACAAAATTTTAGAAGCTATCAGGAGATTATAAATTTCAACAATAGCTTTTTTAAATTTTTGGCTGAATCTATTTTTAGCGAAGAAATTCATCAGAATATATACAATAATGCTAAACAAACAATTACCAAAAATCATAACGGTTTTGTTAGCATAGATTTTTTAGATATCAATAGAGAAGATGATATTGATACCATTTATACTGAAAAAACACTTGAAACCATTAATTTTTGTTTACAAAACGGATTTGTGTTAAGTGATATTTGTATTCTAGTTAGAAAAAACAAACAAGGTGTAGCAATTGCTGATTATTTAAACGAACATAAAATTCCTCTTATTTCATCTGAAACTTTATTGTTAAAAAACTCTCCTGATGTTGAATTTGCCATTCATTTTCTGAAACTATTATTACAACCAAAAAATAATGAAATAAAAATTCAGGTTCTTAATTATCTTGCAGAAACTCTTCAAATTGAAGCAAAGCATGCGTTTTTCGAAAAACACATAAATTTAAACTTAAATGTGTTATTTGCTTCTCTTCAAGAATACAATATCTATATACAGCTTAATAATTTATTACAATTGTCTTTATTTGAATTGGTTGAATCAATTATTAGATCCTTTAATTTAGTAGAAACATCCAATGCTTATATTCAATATTTATTAGACTTAGTTTTTGAATATACCCAAAAAACCCAGCCAGATTTATTAGGATTTATTGAATACTATGAAAAAAAGAAAGACAAATTAAGTATTGTTTTACCACCTGGACAAGAAGCAGTTCAAATAATGACTATCCACAAATCTAAAGGATTGGAGTTTCCTGTAGTTATTTTTCCTTATGCTGATTTAGATATTTATAAAGAAAATGAACCAAAAGAATGGTTCCCATTGAATCCTGAAAATTTTCAAGGTTTCAATTATTCGCTTCTAAATTTTTCAGGAGATTTTGAGAATTTTGGCGAAATAGGAAATCAAATCTATAATAGAAGACGTGCTAATCTTGAATTAGACAACATTAATATCTTGTATGTAGCATTAACCAGAGCAGTAGAACAACTATTTGTTATTTCTAAAAAAGATGTAAATAATAAAGGTGAAATTAAAACTCAAACATATTCCGGTTTCTTAATCAATTATTTAATTCAATTAAATCTTTGGAATAACAATCAATCCTATTATACTTTTGGAAAACCAGAGAAAAGTTCTGAAAAGAAGTCTTTATCAAAAAATACAATAGAACAAAAAGTATTTATTTCTTCTCCAAAACACGAACATAATATTAAAATAGTCACTAATTCTGGTTTATTATGGGATACGCATCAAAAAGAAGCTATTGAAAAAGGGAATCTCATACACGAAATTATGTCTCAGATTAAAACAGAAACTGATATAGATTTTGTGATAAATGAGTTTATATTTTCAAATATCATCAATAAAGAACAAGCTTTAATTTTAAAAGAAATAGTGCTTCAAATAGTATTACACAAAGATTTAACTCTTTATTTTTCTGATAATGTAATTATATATAATGAAAGAGATATTATATCTAAATCTGGAGAGATAATTCGTTTAGATAGATTAGTGATAAACAACAAAAATCAAGCAATTATAATAGATTACAAAACAGGAATCGAAGATCCTAAACATTTAATTCAATTAAATAAATATGAAAATATTCTATTAGAAATGAATATAAAAACAATAAAAAAGATACTTGTATATATAAATGAAGGAATTCAAATAAAAGAATTTTAAATTTGCAAAAAACAACCAAGTCATGTACGGAAAATTAAAAGAACACTTAGAAAACGAAATTCAAGAGATAAAAGATAATGGCCTGTTTAAATCTGAACGTATTATTACTTCGGCTCAAGGAGCAGAGATTACCCTAAATACAGGTGAAACAGTTTTAAATTTTTGTGCCAATAATTATTTAGGTCTTTCTTCTCACCCAGAAGTTATTCAAGCAGCTAAAGATGTCATGGATACTCATGGATTTGGCATGTCTTCTGTTCGATTTATATGTGGAACACAAGACATTCACAAAGAATTAGAACATAAAATTGCTGAATTTTATGATACAGAAGACACTATTTTATATGCTGCAGCATTTGATGCAAATGGTGGTGTTTTTGAACCTTTATTTGGTGTAGAAGATGCCATTATTTCAGATTCTTTAAATCATGCCTCTATTATAGATGGAGTAAGATTATGTAAAGCTGCAAGATATCGATACCAAAATAACGATATGGCAGATTTAGAAAATCAACTAATTGAAGCCAACAAAAATGGAGCACGTTTTAAAATTATAGTTACTGATGGTGTATTCTCAATGGATGGATTGGTAGCGCCTTTAGATAAAATTTGTGATTTAGCAGATAAGTATGATGCTTTAGTAATGATTGATGAATGTCATGCAGCAGGATTTATAGGTAAAACAGGTCGTGGCACACTTGAAGAGAAAGGAGTTTTAGACAGAATAGACATTATTACTGGAACTTTAGGTAAAGCATTAGGCGGTGCCATGGGTGGATATACAACAGGCAAAAAAGAAATCATTGAAATTTTACGTCAACGGTCAAGACCCTATTTATTTTCAAACTCTTTAGCACCTGCAATTGTTGGTGCATCAATTAAAGTGTTCGACATGTTGAGGAATGATACCACTCTAAGAGATAAATTGGAATGGAACGCTGAATACTTTAAAAAAGGCATGAAAGGTGCAGGTTTTGATATTATTGATGGTGATTCTGCAATTGTTCCAGTTATGTTATATGATGCAAAATTAGCCCAAACTATGGCTAATTTACTTTTAAAAGAAGGGATTTATGTTATAGGATTCTTTTTTCCAGTTGTACCTAAAGAAAAAGCTAGAATAAGAGTTCAGCTTTCAGCAGCACACGAAAAAGAACATCTTGATATAGCAATAAAATCTTTTATAAAAGTTGGAAAACAACTTGAAATTATTTAAAATTTTTAGACAATTGAGCAGATTTTAGGTAAAATATTCAATATTTTTCTATATTTGTCTTTGTTAATAATATTTAACAACTTACTTTTGCTTACAATTAACACTTAAAAATTAAATTTTTGAATATGAAAAATCTTAGCAGATTATTGTTCGCAATGTTGCTTATGTTAAGTTATAGCAGCATTAATGCACAAGATGAAAACAATCCATGGGCTATTAACGTTGGAGTAAACGCCGTTGATTTCTATCCAACAGGTGAAGACGCTCCACTTGGAGATTTCTTTGATGAGTACTTTAATGCTCGTGATCATTGGAATATTTTACCTTCTTTATCTAGTGTCACCGTTTCAAGGTATTTTAGTAATGGTTTCTCTTTTGGAGTAACTGGTTCTATGAATAAAATTGAAAAATTTGGTGATTCAGATGTAAAAAACTTATCTTATTATGGAGCAGATGGAACTGTAAGTTATAGTTTCATGGAATTAATTAATTCAAATGTAGTTGAGCCTTACCTTGGAGTAGGTGGTGGTTACACTTGGGTAGACAAGATTGGAGCTGGTACTTTAAATGGAGCTATAGGTCTTAATTTATGGTTTACAGAAAATATTGGCTTTTCTTTCCAAAGTACTTACAAACATGCTTTCGAAGATTATTTATCTTCACATTTCCAACATTATGCAGGTTTGAAGTTTAAATTTGGAGGAAAAGATACTGACAGTGATGGAATCTACGATATTGATGATGCTTGTCCAGAAGTTCCTGGTTTAGCTGAATTTAATGGTTGTCCAGACTCAGATGGTGATGGTATTGAAGATAGTAAAGACGATTGTCCAAACGAAGCTGGTTTAGCTGAGTTTAATGGATGTCCTGATACAGATGGTGATGGTCTTGCTGATCCTAATGATGACTGTCCAACAGTTGCTGGTTCAAAAGAATTAAACGGTTGTCCAGATGCTGATGGTGATGGAATTGCTGATAAAGATGACAAATGTCCAAATGAAGCAGGACCTGCTGCAAACAATGGATGCCCTTGGCCAGATAGAGATGGTGATGGTGTAGCTGATAAAGATGATTTATGTCCAGATATAGTTGGTACTGTTGCTAACGATGGATGCCCAGAAGTAACTGAAGCTGTTAAAAAGGCTTTAAATGCTTATGCTAAAACTATCTTATTCGATACTGGTAAAGCGTCAATTAAAGATCAGTCTGCTGGTGTATTAGATAATATAATAGGTATTTTAAATGAGTACCCTAATGCTAAATTCAACATTGAAGGACATACTGATAGTGTTGGTAGTGAAGCGTTAAATCAAAAATTATCTCAAGAAAGAGCTAGTTCTGTAATGAACTACTTAATTTCTAATGGAGTTGCTTCTAACAGATTAAATGCTCATGGTTATGGAGAATCTAGACCATTAGATTCTAATAAAACGGCAGCTGGAAGAGCTAACAATAGAAGAGTAGAAATTAACTTACATAAAGATTAATTAGAACTCTTTTAAATTATATAAAAAAACGCCTCGAAATATCGAGGCGTTTTTTATTTTTATATTATGACAACATTTATTTACGAGGTATTAAAAGAGCTGTATGATAAAAATGAAAATCTTTCAAATATTACTTTTATATTACCTAGTAAGAGAGCTGGTGTATTTCTTAAACATCAAATAAAAAATGTTTCTAATAAAACTATATTTTCACCTAAAATTATAAGTATTGAAGAGTTCACTAAAGAACTTTCGCAATTAAAACTTATTTCCAATACTGAATTACTTTTTGAATTTTATAGCATTTATATTGATTTAACGAAAGAATCTAACCAAGATAATTTTGAAACCTTTTCTAAATGGGCACAAATTATTCTGCAAGATTTTAATGAAATTGATCGTTATCTAATTCCCCCAAAGCAAATATTTTATTATTTAAATGCTATTCAAGAAATAAATCATTGGTCTAAACAAGAAAACAAAACCGAATTAATACAAAACTATTTATCCTTTTGGAATCAACTTTTTGACTATTATACTCAGTTTTCAGAACATTTAATAAATAAACATATTGGTTATCAAGGTCTAATATATAAAGAAGCAGTTTCAAACATCGAATCATATATTCAAAACAATTCAGATGTTAAAATAATTTTTTTAGGCTTTAATGCTTTGAATAAAGCAGAAGAAACCATCTTTCAAGAATTGCTACAAAGTGGATTAGCAGAAATCTATTGGGATTTAGAACAAACTTTTTATGAAAACCCAATACACGATGCTAGTTTGTTTATAAGAAACTATTATCAAAACTGGTCTTATTATAAATCAAATCAACTCAAATGGATTTCAAATAATTATATCCAAAAAAAAAATATTTCAATTTATGGTATTCCTAAACATATCGGGCAAGCTAAACAAATTGGTTCCATATTAAAAGACCTAACAAATACAAAACTAAATTTAAGTCATACAGCTATTGTTTTAAGTGAAGAAACATTATTACTTCCTGTTTTAAATTCATTACCATCTTCAATAGATGCTTTAAACATAACTATGGGAATGCCTTTAAAATCGGCTCCAATTGCATCCCTTTTTGAAAAACTATTTTATTTACATAAAACATCCTATAAATCTTTTTATTATAAAGATGTTATAAGTATTCTTTCTCATCAAAATATAAGTTGTTTGTTTGAAACTGATGATAAATCTAAAGTTTCAGAAATAATAGAAACCATTCAGATTAATAATTTAGTTTATCTAAATAAAGAGCAATTAAATACTCTCTGTAAGCCATTTGAAGAAATTATAGATATTCTGTTCTCCAGTTGGGAGAATAATGCTGAAAAAGCTTTAAATCAAACCATAAATCTAGTATATAAAATTAAAAGCTGTTTAGAAAAAAACAAAAAAGAACAGATTTTAACTTTGGAATATCTTTTTAGATTTAATGAATTATTTAACGAACTAATAAGGTTGAATTCTATCTATTCACATTTGAATAGTATTAATACACTATTCGAAGTTTATAAAAATTTATTAAGTACTGAAACCCTTGATTTTAAAGGAGAACCATTAGAGGGCTTACAAATTATGGGTATGCTAGAATCCCGAGTTTTAGATTTTGAAACTGTTATCATTTCATCAGTAAATGAAGGTATTCTACCATCAGGAAAAAATCATAATTCCTTTATCCCTTTTGATGTGAAATTACAGTATAACCTACCAACTTTTAAAGAAAAAGATGCTGTTTATTCATATCATTTTTACCGATTAATTCAACGTGCTAAAAATATTCATATTTTATATAATACGGAATCTGATGCACTTAATGGTGGAGAAAAAAGTAGATTTATTACGCAATTAGAGTTAGAGGGACTACATAATATTTCTCATTATTTAGTGCTACCTAATGCAAATCCTACTATTAAAAAACTAAATCAAATTAAAAAGGATGATCTTGTTTTAGCTCGATTGAAAGAAATTGCTGAAAAAGGATTTTCACCTTCATCTTTAACCAATTACATTAGAAATCCAATTGATTTTTATAATCAGAAGATTCTAAAAATTAGAGAATATGACGAGGTTGAAGAAAACATTGCGGCAAATACTTTAGGAAATGTTATACATAATACCTTAGAAGATTTTTATAAACCTTTAGAAGGCAAACAACTTTCAATTGAGAATATTAATCAAATGAAAAAAATGGTAGATGCTAAGGTTACGAATCATTTTAAAGAATTTTATAAAGAAGGTGATATTACTAAAGGTAAAAACCTTATTGTTTTTGAAATTGCCAAACGATATATAAATAATTTTTTAAACCTAGAAATTGAAGAATTAAATAATGGAAACCAAATATCTATTGTTGCTATTGAAAGTGATAATAGAATTTTAGTAGAAATAGAGGAATTAAATTTCCCTGTTTATATAACAGGAAAAGTAGATCGTGTAGATCTATACAATGGCATGACCAGAATTATGGATTATAAAACTGGAAAAGTCCTTCAAAATCAAGTGGAAGTTATAGATTGGGAAGAATTGACAACAGAATATAACAAATATAGCAAATCGTTTCAGGTGTTATGTTACGCCTTTGCCATGTTTAAAGACCACAAAGTCCAATTACCTATAGAAGCAGGTGTTATGTCATTTAAAAATTTAAGCTCAGGTTTTTTAAAATTCGCTAAAAAAGAAAGCCCTTACGACAGGAATAAGAACACACTTATTACTGAAGAAACATTACAGTGTTTTGAAATAGAATTAAAAAAACTCATACTTGAAATCTGTAATCCTGAAATAGCTTTTATAGAAAAAGAAATAAAATGACACAAAGAAATCTTATACTATACAGGGAAACTCAAAAACCCATTGTTTGGGATGCTAATTATAACGAAACAGGAGAACCTAAAACTTTAGTTATTTTTTGCCATGGTTATAAAGGGTTCAAAGATTGGGGAAGTTGGGATTTAGTAGCAGACTATTTTAAGAAAGAAAATTTCTTTTTTGTGAAATTTAATTTTTCACATAATGGAGGAACAGTCGAAGACCCTATAGATTTTCCTGATTTAGATGCATTTTCTGAAAACAATTACACCAAAGAACTCCAAGATTTAGAAGACATATTAAATTACTTGTTATCTGATGACAATCCGTTTAAAAATGAAATAAATATCAATCATATTGTTTTAATTGGCCACTCTCGAGGTGGAGGTATTGCAACTATTTATGCTTCGGAAGATTCAAGAATCACAGATTTAATTACATGGGCAAGTGTATGCGATTTTGCTAAAAGAACTACAACAATTGGCAATTTAGATCAATGGAAAAAAGATGGAGTAAAGTATGTATTAAACGGAAGAACCAAACAACAATTGCCACATAAGTATCAGTTTTATGAAGATTTTAAAGTCAATGAAACTCGTTTAAACATTGAATTGGCAACCAAAAAATTAAAAATTCCACATCTTATTGTTCATGGAGATTCAGATTCATCTGTTTCTTATGATGAAGCCAAAATGTTGCACACTTGGAACCCAAAGAGCAAGTTAGTTATTATAGAAAATGCCAATCATGTTTTTGGTTCAAAACATCCTTGGGAAAACAAAACACTCCCAAATGAATTAAAGGAAGTTGTTAAAAAAAGCATTTCTTTTATAAAATAAAAAAAGTCTTAATAAACATTAAGACTTTTTATTCGTGGAGAATATCGGATTCGAACCGATGGCCTCTACGCTGCCAGCGTAGCGCTCTAGCCAACTGAGCTAATCCCCCAAATTATTTTATTTCATCCCACTTAAAACTAAAACTGGTAACGTTGTACTCTGAAAATCTTTTTTCAATATGGTATTGTTCTCCCAAAGCTTTGTAAAAAATCCTCGTTTACGTCTAACTACGCATAACAAATCTGGATTGTTGTCTTTGTAATGTTCTAATACACCTTGAAAAGTAGTCGCATTTTCTGAGTAAGTTGTATTTGTAATTAACTTAGATAAACTTTCATTAATTTCAAAATCTCCTTCGTTATGATATGGCGTTTTAACCAATAATAAGTTTACTATAGATTTATATTGTTGTTTAATGCGAATTAAAGGTATTAAAGCTTCATCCTTTTTAATAATTGCCGATTTTAAAGCCATTAAAATATAAATTATAGGTCTGTATTTATAACCTTCAGGAACTATTAATGCAGGAATATTGGTTTGTTTTATTATTTTTCCAGAGGTTTTACCTAAATACACTTCTTCTCTTACAGAGTTTGTTCTAGGTTCGATTAAAATTAAATCAATTTCTAAAGATTTACATACTAATTCTAAAGTATCAACTAATTTCCCTTTAAAAGTTTTTATTTTAACTTCAACATCTTTAGTATCTACTTTTGCAACATGCGATTTTAAAAACTCTAAACTTTCACGCTCTAAAATATGGTCTATTTTAATCATTGTTCCAGCTTTTGTATACACATTATAAACTTGTACAACATATAATTTTGCGCCAAATGCTTTAGCAAAATCTACTGCATATTGTAAATGACTTACGGCATTTTTAGACGATCCAACTGGAACTAAAATATTCTTCATAATCAATAATTAAAAACTAAATTTACACGATAATTTATGCAAAAGTAAACATTAAAAATGATTCGGAAAGCTACTTATAAAGATATTGATAGCATTTTAGATATTACAAAAGCTTGTGCTGCATTTATGATAGAAAATGACATTTACTAATGGAATGAATTATATCCTAACAAATTAGCTTTCGAAAATGATATATTAAGAGATGAATTATTCGTATTGGAAAATAAAAACATGATTATTGGCTGTATTGTTATTTCAACATTTATGGATGAAGAATATATTCCTATTAAATGGTTTACACCTAATAAAAACAATCTATATATTCATAGATTGGCAATTCATCCAAAAGTTCAAGGAAAAGGGTTTGCGCAAGAGCTTATGGATTTTGCTGAAACATTAGCTATAAAAAACAAAATAGTCTCAATTAGATTGGATACCTTTTCTCAAAACAAACGAAACCAAAAATTTTACGAACTTCGCAATTATAAACGTCTAGGAAATATTTACTTTCCAAAGCAAAGTGAACATCCTTTTTACTGTTATGAATTAGTCTTGTGAGCACAAACATCAGTTTAAAACATATTAACAAATTAGCCATTCCAGCATTAATTTCTGGCGTGTCTGAACCTATTTTATCTATTACAGATACTGCCATAGTTGGTAATATGGACTTCAATGCAACCGAATCTTTAGCAGCTGTTGGCATAGTTGGAGCTTTTATTTCGATGCTTATTTGGGTTTTAGGACAAACTAGAAGTGCTATTTCTTCTATCATGTCTCAATATGTTGGAGCAAATAATCTAGATAAAGTTAAAAATTTACCTGCTCAGGCTATTTTCATTATTACTTCATTAAGTATCTTAATTATTTTAGTGACTTACCCTTTTGCTGAACAAATTTTTAAACTTTATAATGCTTCAAATGTTATTTTAGACTATAGTGTTATTTACTATAAAATTCGTGTGTTTGGTTTTCCATTTACATTATTTACCATTGCTGTTTTTGGCACATTTAGAGGACTACAAAACACCTATTATCCAATGATAATTGCCATTGTTGGCGCAGCTTCAAACATTATTTTAGACATTATTTTAGTTTATGGAATTGATGGTGTTATTCCAGCCATGCACATTCAAGGAGCTGCTTACGCAAGTGTTATTGCACAGTTTATTATGGCCACGTTATCCATTTATTATCTGCTTAAAAAAACACCAATTACCCTAAGACTAAGTTTCCCTTTTAACAAAGAAATCAATCGATTCATTATCATGATTCTTAATTTATTTGTTAGAACATTGGCTTTAAATGTTACTTTATATTTTGCTACAAGTTTTGCAACTGGCTATGGGAAAAACTATATTGCTGCTTATACCATAGCAATTAATTTATGGTTTTTAGGTGCATTTGTAATTGATGGCTATGCTAGTGCAGGAAATATTCTTTCAGGAAAATTGTTAGGAGCAAAAGATTATAAATCCTTAATTTTATTGAGTAATAAGCTCATTCGTTATGGCGTTTATTTAGGAGTTACTATGGCAATTATTGGAGGTGTCTTTTATTCTTCAATTGGTAATATTTTTACTAAAGATCCTGAGGTTTTAAATCAATTTGAAAATGTATTTTGGATCGTTCTAGCCATGCAGCCTATATGTGCAATTGCTTTTATTTTTGATGGCATGTTTAAGGGTTTAGGTAAAATGAAAGACTTAAGAAACCTTTTATTACTTTCTACTTTCTTGGTTTTTGTGCCTTTTCTATTCTGGTTAGACTCTTTAGATTTAAAGTTATATGCCATTTTTATTGCTCTAACTTTTTGGATTATAGCTAGAGGCTTTCCATTGGTTATAAAATTTAGAAAAGAATTTTTACCACAATCACAAAACCATTAACTTTAACAAAAAATAAAAATGTTCTCTATAATAAGCTTACTTCAAGAAGTAGATATCAATGAAAAAATAAAAGAAGCTCCAAATGACTCTTATGAAATTGGTGTTTTTATAGGAAGTATGTTACCTTTTGTGACCCTTGTAATTATAGCTTATTTGCTATTTAGGTATAATAAAAATAGAAAAAATAACGAATAATATGGATTTTTTAAACTTTTTAGGAGGAAACGGATTGTTTCTAGTTTTGGCAGTAGTACTCATAATTATTTATGTGTATAACCGAAGAAAAAATCGTTAATCTAGCGCGTTTTTAACCAACCTGTAATACTCATTCTTTCAACATTTACAGGTTTTACTTCGTGTTCTATAATCTGACTTTCAAAAATAACGAGACGACCAGGAAACGGATAAATTACTTTTTCGACTTCTTTACCATTTTCATCTAAATACAACACCAATTCACCTCCATTCTCTGGCAACCAACCATCTTCATTTAAATAACATACAATGGAAAGTTTTCGTCTATCGTCGTTTTGAAACGTATCTATATGTCTTTTATAAAAAGTGCCTTCTGGATATAAAGCATAATGAAACTCTTTATGTAGAATACCTAAAAAGCAGGTTTTATTTAAATAATTTATCAAATTGTTAATCTTATTAAAGAATATCATTTCAGCCTCATTGGCTTTCAATTCATCTATCCATAAAATAACATCTCCTCTAATAGATTTTACAATAACTTCGTTCACTCGATTACCTATAGCAGCTTTTTTAAAAGCATCTTCTTCATGTTTTTCAATTAAAGATTGTCTTAAAATAGATACGTCTTCAACCGTAAAAAAATCTTCTACAATACAATATTGTTGTGTTAAAATATTTTCAATAATACGCTCATATTGAGGGTTTTCAACAAAGTCAATGTCTTCAAAAAGCTGATTCATTTTAAATAAAAATTTTAAAAAGTGCGCAAATGTAGACTAAAATCTAATTGCTTTTACAAAACAACTATCTTTGCATTAATAATAATGTTTACAATGAGTAAAATTAGAATCACCAAACAATTCTCTTTCGAAACTGGTCACGCACTATATGGCTACGATGGAAAATGTAAAAATGTTCATGGACATAGCTATAAACTATCTGTAACAGTAATAGGAAAACCAATCTCTGATACACATAACGTAAAATATGGAATGGTTATAGATTTTAGTGATCTTAAAAAAATAGTTAAAGACGAAATAGTAGACGTCTTTGATCATGCTACTGTTTTTAATAAAAACACACCACATGTGGAGTTGGCTAAAGAACTTGAAGATAGAGGTCACAATGTACTATTGGTAAATTATCAACCAACCAGTGAAATGATGGTGATTGATTTTGCTGAAAAAATTAAAAACCAGTTACCTGGCCATATTACTTTACATTCTTTAAAGCTTCAAGAAACAGACACCAGTTTTGCGGAATGGTATGCGAGTGACAACTAGTTTGCAGTCTCAATTTACAACAAACTCACATTACAATTAGTCATTCGTGAATTCGTGGCGAATTTATTTATATTTACATCATGCAAATTCAAATTCCAGAAGGAAAAAAAATTTATTTCGCTTCAGACAATCATCTTGGAGCTCCAACACAAGAAGCATCACGTCCTCGTGAACAAAAATTTGTTGCTTGGTTAGATGAAGTAAAGCATGATGCGGCTGCAATTTTTTTAATTGGTGATTTATTCGATTTTTGGTTTGAATACAAAACCGTAGTACCAAAAGGTTTTACTAGAACTCTTGGGAAACTTGCTGAAATAAGCGATTCAGGAGTTCCTGTTTATTACTTTGTTGGTAATCATGATCTTTGGATGAATGGTTATTTTGAAGAGGAATTAAACATTCCTGTTTATCATGAACCAAAAGAATTCACTTTTAACAATAATACATTTTTAATTGGTCATGGAGATGGTTTAGGACCTGGAGATAAAGGTTATAAACGTATGAAAAAAGTGTTTACCAATCCATTTAGCAAATGGCTATTCCGTTGGTTGCATCCAGATTTAGGTGTGAAATTAGCACAATACATGTCTGTTAAAAACAAACTGATTTCAGGTGATGAAGACGCTAAGTTTTTAGGCGAAGACAACGAATGGCTTGTGCAATACTGCAAGAAAAAACAAGAGGAAAATCACAGAGATTATTATGTGTTTGGACACAGACATTTGCCTTTAAATATAGACCTAAACGAAACCTCTAAATACATCAATCTTGGCGATTGGATAAGCTATTATACTTATGGTGTTTTTGATGGAGAAGTTATGGAGTTGAAAGAATATTAATCTATTCTTTGTTCATTTAATTTAACTTTTACTGAAGCATAAGTTGAAACTAAATAAGGTACAGTAAAAGTGATAAAAAACTTTAACAAGTTAAGATGTTTAAAGTCTAAAGTGATCAAGTTTTCACCTTGATTAATTAAATTTAAAATCAAACCAACAACAAGCGCTACTTTTATAGAGGAAATTACAATTTCTTTCTCAATCGCAATATCAACAGCTCTTTTCATTCTATTAATTCTTTACTTTTATTATTCTGCAAAGATATAGAACATTATGAAAGGGATTCCTAATAAAACCTTAAGACTTGTTTTATAAGTTTCATTTAATCATCCTTCTCATGTTCCTCAATATCTTTTCTTAAATCCAGCTTTCTAAACGCAGGAGACACAATTCCAGTTGTAATTACTGTAAGAAGTGTCATGGTTCCTCCAAAAACAACAGCTGTAACGGTTCCCATAAGTTTGGCAGTAACACCACTTTCAAAAGCACCAAGCTCGTTTGAAGAACCAACAAACATAGAATTAACCGAAGACACACGACCTCTCATGTGATCAGGTGTTTTAATTTGTAAAATGGTTTGTCTAATAACCATAGAAACGCCATCTGTTACACCACTAAAGAAAAGTGCAACTACCGAAATCCAAAAAATTGATGATAACCCAAAAACGATAATACAAACCCCAAAGCCAAAAATAGCACCAAGTAATTTCATTCCAGCATTTTTACTAATTGGTAGATATGCTGTAGCTAGCATGGTTAAAAAAGCTCCAACTGCTGGAGCAGCTCGTAACACTCCAAAACCTTCACTTCCAACTTTTAAAATATCTTGAGCAAAAACTGGAAGTAAAGCTACTGCGCCACCAAAAAGTACGGCAACCATATCTAAAGTTATGGCTCCTAAAATAGCTTTTGTTTTAAATACAAATCGGACACCTTCTTTTAAACTCTGCATGACAGGTTCGCCAATTTTAGGGTTTAAAATAGGTTTCTTTTTAATTCTGAATAATACTATTAATGAAAACATTACTAATCCAAAAACAATACATAAAGACCAATGTACACCAATAATACTTATTAAAACACCAGCAGTTGCAGGACCCAAAACGGAAGCCATTTGCCAAGTCGAGCTACTCCAAGTAGCAGCATTTGGATAAATTTTCTTCGGAACAATTAATGCGACTAAAGAGAAAATAGTTGGTCCAAAAAACGATCTCAAAAATCCTCCAAAAAAGACCAAGGCATAAATGCCATATAAAATGGTTTTTGTAGACCAATCTGCAACAATCCTAGGCCACGTTAATAGGAAAAGCCCTAAGCTTATTAGTGAAAATAAGGAAATACACAAAGCCAATAAATTTCGTTTCTCTTTTTGATCCACAATATGTCCTGCGAACAAAGCCATAGATAAGGCTGGAATAATTTCCATAAGACCAATAATCCCAAGAGACAATGGATCTTTAGTTAAACTATACACTTGCCATTCTATGACGATAAATTGCATAGACCAGGCAAAAACCAAAGCAAAACGCAACACTAAAAAAATGTTGAATTCTTTAATTCGTAAGGCTGCGTAAGGATCTTTTTTTGCCATGTACACTTCCTGCGAAGGCAGGAATCTTTTTATTTAAATATTATACAAATGTATATTAGAATAAAGTCTAATTTTAGTTTTTTGTTAGTTTAAAGGCAACTCGCCTATTTAAAGCACGACCCTCTTCAGTATTATTTGTGGTTATAGGGAATCTATTTCCAAAACCTTGAGCTGTTATTCGTTCAGGTTTTAAGCCTTTTGAAATTAAATATAAAGCAACTGTTTTTGCTCGAAGCAGCGATAATTCATCATTTCTTTCTTGAGTACCAACTTGATCTGTGTGTCCAAAAATTTCAATTTTTAAATTTTTATGACATTCAAGATAATTATACAATTGATTCAGTTCTTTTTTGGATGATTCTAATAAATCAGATTTATCGAAATCAAACAACACGTTTTTAAGTGTATAAACCTTATTTCTCTCTATTTGTTGATTTTCTTCAATACCAATTATTGAAACAGGCTTTGGATTTTCAATTTCAAAAGAGGTTACACTTATGTCATCAATATAATAATAAGCTGCATCCGGATTTTTTGATTCTTGTATTTTTATGGATGTTACTTTTTTGTTTTTATCGAAATTACCAATGATAAAAAACTGCTCAAAACCATTAGCTACATATTCGAAAGTTACTTTTTCCCATTGTTCTTTTTCTATATAATATTCGATGCTATGTATTAAAATGAAATGACTTTTTTCAACTTCTATTAAAACTTCATTTATATCAATGGTTTTGTCTATTTGATTATTTAATGATTCATTTAAAAACAAAACTCCTAAATCTTTAATAGCGTGGCTTGAATTTTCAGCTAAACTTAGATAAAATGATACGGTATATTTTTTGTCTTTTATTAATGTTTCAGTAAATTCTCCTTGAATATATTCACGATAATCTTCAGGAGCCATAACATATATTCCTGCATAAGCTTCTCCAGTCATTGGTTTTTGGTTTCCAAAGAAATTTACAAAACCAACAGCCTCACTGCAAGAATGAAAATAATCTGTGGAACCAAAATTTGGAATTGACCAGCCTAAGACATTATTATCGAAATTCCCTAAAAGTTCTGAACAATATTTAGAATCTTCAAAACTTGGATTTAGAACTAGGTTTTGAGAATGACATATAATAAAATTGAAAAACAGGATGTAAATTGTTCTCATAATTTCTAACAATTCAAGACATATTAACCTCTAATATCTCTCAATTTTAATTGAAGCGATGTGTTGCCTTGCCAATGGTTTTCATCAATTGAATAGACAGCTTTAAAAGGTTTTTTGTTTTCAATTAGACTTAGTTTGTCTCCAAGATTAAAACCAATGCAGACTATTTTTTCTCTTCCAGTTTGAGTAACTGTCATACGTAAATGCTTGTCGTCTTCTCCTACACATTTGCCATAACCTGTGTCTTTTAAATTTTCTGACATGAAAATAGGCGTCATATTTCCTGGTCCAAAAGGCGCAAATTGACTAATAATGCGCCATAATTTATCATTTACATCAACTAAATCTATTTGCATATCCACTTTAATCTCAGGAACAAGCAGATGTTTGTCAATGGTTCGCGAGACTTCATCTTCAAAAGCTTGTTTAAAGGCTTCATAGTTTTCTTCTTTCAACGTTAGACCTGCTGCATATTTATGACCTCCAAATTGTTCGATATGTTCTGCACAAGCCTCCAAAGCATTATACACATCAAAACCAGAAACTGAACGTGCTGAAGCGGCTAATTTATCTCCACTTCTTGTAAACACTAAAGTTGGTCTATAATAAGTTTCTATAAGTCGAGAAGCCACAATACCAATAACACCTTTGTGCCAAGTTTCATGATACACAACGGTTGTAAAACCTTTTTGTTCTTTATTGTTGTCTATTTGTTGAAGTGCTTCGTTAGTAATACGTTGGTCTGCTTCTCGTCTGTCTGTGTTAAAAGCTTCTATTTCTTCAGCATAAGTTTCAGCCAAATCAAAATTGGTTTCACTTAATAAAGTCACAGCATAATTACCGTGTTTCATACGACCTGCTGCATTGATTCTAGGAGCCACAATAAAAACAACATCTGTAATAGTAAGTTCTTCTTTTTTTACTTGATTAATTATCGCTTTAATTCCAGGTCGTGGATTATTATTTATTACTTGTAATCCAAAATAAGACAATACTCTGTTTTCTCCAACAATTGGCACAATATCTGCACCAATGGCTGTTGCAACCAAATCTAGATATTGAACTAAGTCTTCAACAGATTTATCTTTTTTTGAAGCCAATGCCTGAATAAGTTTAAATCCAACACCACAACCACAAAGTTCTTTGAACGGATAGTTACAATCGTCTCTTTTCGGGTCTAAAACTGCAACAGCATCTGGAAGGTCTTTTCCTGGTCTGTGATGATCGCAAATAATAAAATCGATGCCTTTTTCTTTCGCATAGGCTACTTTATCTATTGCTTTCACACCACAATCTAAAGCGATAATCAAGGAAAAATCATTATCATGTGCAAAGTCAATACCGTTTATGGACACACCATAGCCTTCGTCGTATCTATCTGGAATGTAAGTAGCAACATGAGTTGTTCTTGTTTTTAAATAGGTAGACATTAACGCAACCGAAGATGTTCCATCTACATCGTAATCGCCAAAAACTAAGATGTTTTCATTATTAGACAAGGCCATTTCGATGCGTAAAACTGCCTTGTCCATATCTTTCATTAAAAACGGATCATGCAAATCGTCTAAACTTGGTCTGAAAAATGTTTTAGCATCTTCATAAGTTTCAATACCACGTTGCAAAAGTAAAGTAGCCACAATGGCATCAACTTGAAGTGATTTTTGTAGGGAAGCTAATTTTTCAGCCTCAGATTTTGGTTTAAGAGTCCAACGCATTTTTTATAAATTGTAAAAGAATTAAAGTGTTATGCTGAGCTTGTCGAAGCATAAAATAACGATTCTTCAATGCTTTCTGAATGACAAAATCTACTTATTATGATAATGAATTGAGGTTTTTACTGTTGAAAACTTGCGAAACATTTCCATAACACCACAGTATTTTTCAATAGATAAATCCACTGCTTTTTGTATTTTACTCTCTTCTAAATTTTCGCCATAAAAATGATATTCTACTGAAACTGCATAGTAATATTTTGGATGGTCTTCTGTCAATTTCCCATAAGTATCCATTCTAAAATCTGAAATATTTACTTTCATTTTATCTAAAATAGAAACCACATCCAGACCAGAACATCCTGCTAATGCTGAAAGCATCATAGCTTTTGGGCTTAAACCAGAATTATGTCCACCATGCTCTGGTTTAGTATCCATTAATACGGTTTTACCATTTGGGTTATCGGATTCAAATTGTAAGTTTCCTTTCCAGTGAGTTGTTACTTTATTTGTCATTTTAATAGTTTTAAGTTAGGAGTGCCTAAATTACTTAAAGTAGTTGTTTAAGACTTTAATTACTTATAACTTTAGCAAACTTTAAGAACTCTTTTATCAAAAATACCAATAAAAATTAGACTATGCCATTAGTAACGCCATTATCAGCAGAACATGATTTAGAAACCAAAGAATTAGCAGAATTCTTTAATGAAACTCTAGGATTTTGTCCGAATTCGGTTTTAACCATGCAACGAAGACCAGCCATTTCTAAAGCCTTTATTAACCTCAACAAGGCTGTTATGGCAAATGAAGGCAGAGTCACTTCTGCTTTAAAACGTATGATTGCCTGGGTTTCTAGTAACGCAACAGGTTGTAGATATTGCCAAGCACATGCCATTCGTGCTGCCGAAAGTTATGGTGCAGAACAAGAACAACTAGATAATATTTGGGAATACAGAACACATCCAGCTTTTAATGTAGCCGAACGTGCTGCTTTAGATTTTAGTTTGGCTGCCAGTCAGGTCCCAAACGACGTGAATGCTGATATTAAAAAACGTTTATACGAGCATTGGGATGAAGGCGAAATTGTAGAAATGCTAGGCGTTATTTCACTTTTTGGCTATTTAAACAGATGGAACGATTCTATGGGAACAAGTATTGAAGAAGGTGCTGTAGAAAGTGGTTATAAATACTTAGGAAAGCATGGTTACAATGTTGGAAAACACGATGGCTCACAATATTAGATTCTTAATTCCTGTGTAGGCAGGAATCTAGATTCATTAAAAATATTAAATAAAACCTTATTTGAGATAGTGAGACTTTTTAAATCAATGTCTTTACTCTTTCCTGCAACTCAGGAATAACCTCCTCCTTGAACCAAGGATTCTTAATCATCCAAAACCGGTTTCGAGGACTTGGATGTGGCAAAGGCAAATAGCTTGGTAAATAGGTTTTGTATTCGGCAACCGTTTCAGTTAATGTTCGTTTTGCTTTTTCTTTTAAATAGTATTTTTGAGAGTACATGCCAATAAGAATAACCAATTCCAAGTTAGGCATTTGGTCTAATAATTTTTGATGCCATTGTGGTGCACATTCTGGCCTTGGAGGTAAATCGCCACTCTTGCCCTTTCCTGGATAACAAAATCCCATAGGAACTAGTGCTATTTTAGACTCATCGTAAAATACTTCTTCGGTTATATTAAGCCATTTTCTTAATTGTTTACCACTTGGATCATCCCAAGGAATCCCAGTTTTATGAACACTTGCTCCTGGAGCTTGGCCTATAATAATGATTTTAGAATATGAATTTGCAGAGACAATAGGTCTTGGATCTAAAGGCAAATGCGCTTTACAAATGGTGCATTGACTGATGTCTTTTAGTAATTCCTTCATTTTGATAAAACTGAGCGTCATTCTGAATTTATTTCAGGATCTCTTTATGTGAAACATAAACAAATTCAGTTTGACGAGTACATCACTTCTTCCCTCCAACCACAACAACAATTTCTCCTTTAGGTGGTTTGTTTGTATAGTGTTCCAGGACTTCCTTAGCTGTTCCTCGAATAGTTTCTTCGTAGAGCTTGGTTAGTTCGCGAGAGACAGAAACAGGTCTTTCTTCCCCAAAATACTCACAAAAATGTGTAAGGGTTTTAATGAGTTTGTGTGGGCTTTCGTAAAAAATAATGGTTCTGGTTTCTTCAGCTAAAAGCAAGAGTCTTGTTTGTCTGCCTTTTTTAACTGGTAAAAACCCTTCGAATACAAATTTATCGTTTGGCAATCCACTATTTACTAATGCTGGAACAAAAGCTGTGGCTCCAGGAAGGCAATCTACTTCAATGTTATTTTCAATACAAGCTCTAGTAAGTAAAAACCCAGGATCTGAAATGGCTGGCGTTCCAGCATCACTAATTAATGCCATAGTGACACCACTTTTAATTTTATTAATCAACCCTTCAACTGTTTTATGCTCGTTATGCATATGATGCGATTGCGATGGTGTAGAAATTTCAAAATGTTTTAATAATTTTCCTGAAGTACGTGTGTCTTCTGCCAAGATTAAATCGACTTCTTTTAAAACTTCAATAGCTCTAAAAGTCATGTCTTTTAAATTTCCTATTGGTGTTGGAACGATAAAAAGTTTACTCATAATATTTTCAGTGAACCTTTCTGCCAAATGGCAGAAATGAGAATCTAGTTAAATTTACTTTCAAGAATTTCCATAAAACGAGTTTCAAATTCCTCTTTATCTTTCCAGTTATTATAATCTGGTTTTACCACATTTTGAATTAAATTTTCTGCTTCATTAAAAGATCTAGACGTGTTAATTTGTGAAAGTACACGATCGTAATCTGCAGCTTTTCCATCGAATAAATGTTTTATAAACGCCAACTTATCATTTAACCCAATATGTAATCCACCACTTTTAAGTTTATCGTTTAAAGATTTTTTAACTTCATCTTTTGTTTGAACTTTATCAACTGGGTCGAATTCTGGAATCTCATTAAATCCAGCAGTTAGTTCTTCAAAATCGTTTTTATGGTTTTGTTTATTAGGAATGGCTTTTTCAAAAATGGCATCTACATGTTGTGCTTCAAGTGGCATTTGTGCAACCATATCTTTAATTTTTTCAATAGCAGGCTCCATAATATCATCTTCTTCAACTTCATCTAAATTAATATAGGTTTTATTTTCAAACTCTATATTATCACTTACTTTATTATTAAAAGCAGCGTCTAGCATACCAAAGAAAGAAGAATCGCTACCTATGGTTGGTAAATCGTTATCAAAATTCTCTTTAGCGAATTTTAAAACGGTTAGTTTTTCATAAAGTGCAGCAACTTCTTTGTGCATTAAGTCTACATCATCTTTTCCTTTTAACTTCAAAATTCTATGAGCAATGCTCATTAATTCTGCCTCCAGTTTCTTCTTCATAACTTTTAAAATTTAATCTATTTTATGCTTTTGATTTTTAATAAATTTACGCCACCTTTATACAAAACGAAATTTTACTTTGTTTTAGTGTTAAAATTACAAAATGTTTCTCGAAAATACAGTAAATCATAAAGAACAATTTGGTTGGATTGAAGTAATCTGTGGTTCTATGTTCTCTGGAAAGACAGAAGAATTGATTCGTAGGTTAAAGCGTGCCCAATTTGCAAGACAAAAAGTTGAGATTTTTAAACCTGCTATAGATGTTCGATACGATGAAGATATGGTAGTGTCTCATGATTCCAACGAAATTCGTTCTACACCAGTTCCAGCAGCTGCCAATATTCCTATATTAGCTGATGGTTGTGATGTGGTAGGTATTGATGAAGCGCAGTTTTTCGACGATGAGATTGTTCGAGTTTGTAACGACTTAGCAAATAAAGGAGTTCGTGTTATTGTTGCAGGATTAGATATGGATTTTAAAGGCAACCCGTTTGGTCCTATGCCAAATCTAATGGCAACTGCAGAATATGTTACAAAAGTACATGCTATTTGTACCAGAACAGGAAATTTAGCGCAATATAGTTATAGAAAATCTAAAAACGATAATTTGGTGTTGTTAGGAGAAGTAGATGAATACGAACCTTTAAGCAGAGCTGCATTTTATAAAGCTATGATGAGAGATAAAGTTAGAAACATGAAGGTAAATGATGCCGAGGAAATCTCTCCAAAATCTGATAAATAGCATGTCAAAAACACAAGAAACAGTCCTTGAAATAGATTTAAAAGCACTGAAACATAATTTTGATTATCTAAAATCCAGAATTTTAAAAGATACTAAATTTTTAGTTGTAGTTAAAGCTTATGCTTATGGTAGCGATGCGAGAGAAATTGCTGCTTATTTGGAAAATCTTAATGTAGATTACTTTGCAGTAGCCTATACAAATGAAGGTGTGGCCTTGAGAGATGCTGGTATTATAAAACCTATTCTGGTACTACATCCACAACCCATAAATTACAAAACAATAATTGACCGTTGCTTAGAACCAAGTTTATATAATTTTAATAGTTTTAATAAATTTATTGCTGTTGCTTCTGAAGAAAATCAGAAAAATTATCCCGTTCATATCAAGTTTAACACTGGTTTAAATAGATTGGGTTTTAAAGCATTAGATATTGAAGAAATTCATAACAAATTAAAAACCACATCAGCTGTTAAAGTAAAATCTATTTTTTCTCATCTAGCTGCAAGTGAAGACTTAACCGAAAAAAAATTTACATTAAATCAAATTCAAATTTTTAAAACTATTTCTGACAAATTTATAAGCAAGGTTGGCTACAAACCCATGCTTCATTTATGTAATACATCAGGAATTTTAAACTATCCAGAAGCACATTTGGATATGGTTAGATCTGGTATTGGGATTTATGGTTTTGGAAACTCAGAAAAAGAAAACAAACATTTTTCACCAGTTGTCACCTTAAAATCTGTTATCTCACAAATTCATAGCATAGAAAAAGGTGAGACAGTTGGTTATAATAGAGCTTTTAAAAGCGATAATTTAATTAAAACTGCAACTATTCCCATTGGTCATGCAGATGGTATTGGTAGACAATATGGCAATGGCAAAGGCTTTGTAACCATTCATGGAAAACGTGCTTATATTGTTGGAAACGTTTGTATGGATATGATTATGGTTAATGTTGCAGACATAGACTGTAAAGAAGGAGACGAAGTAATTATCTTTGGGGAAAATCCAAACGCTTCAGAATTTGCTGAAAGAGCAAATACCATTTCATACGAAATAATTACAGCTATTTCACAACGTGTTAAACGATTGATTATTAAATAATTTCAATTTTGATTTTTTTTATCTAAATTAGTCACTTACACTAACTATATAAAAAACTAATTATGTTAAAAGAATTTAAAGAATTTGCCATGAAAGGCAATTTGGTTGACATTGCTGTAGGTTTCGTCATGGGAGCTGCTTTCAACAAAGTTGTTGCTTCTTTTACAGGAGGCATTGTTTCTCCACTAATAGGATTGATATTCAATTCAGATTTTAAAGATTTAAAATATAAATTACAAGACGGCACTTTAAATGATGCTGGAGAAATGGTAGGAGAAGTTTACTTGGAATATGGAACGTTTCTAACCAATGTTATCGATTTTATTATAGTAGCTTTTGTCATGTTTATGGTAATAAAAGGTATTAATAAAATGAAGAAAAAAGAAGAACCTGCTCCTGCTCCACCTGCTGGACCATCAGACAATGATCTTTTAAAAGAAATTAGAGATGCATTGAAAAAATAGGTTTAGAAATTAACTAGATTTAAAAAAAACAGCTTCAATTTGAAGCTGTTTTTTTATGCTTTTTTTAGAAATACTACCTAAATTAATTTATAAATTTGCAAGCAAATATATTAAATATGAAAGTAGCATTAGTAGGTGTAACAGGAATGGTTGGAGAAGTGATGTTGGAAGTTTTAAAGGAAAGGAATTTTCCTGTAACGGAATTAATACCAGTCGCTTCAGAAAAATCTGTTGGTAAAATTATTTCTTTTAAAGATAAAGATTACAAAGTGGTTTCATTAGATACTGCTATTTCTATGCAACCTGACATTGCTTTATTTTCTGCAGGTGGAGAAACTTCCTTAGAATGGGCTCCAAAATTTGCTAAAGTTGGAACTACTGTCATCGACAATTCTTCTGCTTGGCGAATGGACTTAAACAAAAAATTGATTGTTCCTGAAATTAACGCTAGCTCTCTTACTAAAGAAGATAAAATTATTGCTAACCCTAATTGTTCGACTATACAAATGGTCATGGTATTAGCTCCATTACATAAAAAATACAAAATAAAACGTATAGTTGTTTCTACCTATCAGTCAATTTCTGGAACAGGAATGAAAGCTATTAAGCAATTAGAAAACGAACTTGCTGGCGTAAAAGGAGATATGGCCTATCCCTACCCAATTCACAAAAATGCTTTGCCACATTGCGATGTGTTTGAAGATAATGGGTATACCAAAGAAGAAATGAAACTGGTTAGAGAAACTCAAAAAATCCTTGACGATAAAAGCATTTCAGTAACAGCTACAGCTGTTCGTATACCAACTTCTGGTGGACATAGTGAAGCTGTAAATGTAGAGTTTGAAAACAATTTTGAAGTATCTGAAATTCGTTCTATTCTAAACAATACATCTGGAGTCGTGGTACAAGATAATATTGATGTTAATATATATCCCATGCCAATTTATGCCAATGGAAAAGACGATGTATTTGTTGGAAGAATCCGTAGAGACGAGTCTCAGTCAAACACTTTAAATTTATGGATTGTAAGCGATAATTTAAGAAAAGGAGCTGCAACTAACACCATACAAATTGCTGAATATTTAGTTAATAATAAATTGATTTAACAATAATTCATAGCATTTATTAAATTTTCTCACTATTTATAACTGATTTATATCGAATCAGTTGTGTTTTTTACTATATTAGAAGCCTCTTTTATTATAGCTGGTGAAAAATTACTTAAAACTTCTTTTATTTTTATTTGTTAGCATTGGAATTTATTCATGTGCATCAGATGATGACTATGTTTCAAATCCAGAACCAACTCCTATTCCAGTGCCAACATCTCCTGTTAACTTTAACATAGACGAAGTGCCTTATCAAACACTTTCAGAATATAATTTTTATGAAGGTGAGATGAAATATTTGACTCCTGTCTATGGAGTAATTCCTTATGAGCTTAGCTCTCCATTATTTTCAGATTACGCACATAAGCAAAGATTTCTTTGGATGCCTAATGATGTTAGTGCAAGTTATGTAAGTGATAGTGACATTTTCGATTTCCCAATTGGGACTATTTTAATAAAGAATTTTTATTACGATAAAGTACTGCCTAACTATAATACTAAAATTATTGAAACCCGATTAATGATTAAAAAAGCAGAAGGTTGGGTTTTTGCTGAATATATATGGAATGAAAATCAAACGGAAGCAGATTTAGATCTAAACGGAAGAGATGTTTATATTCAATGGGATGAAAACAGCGTAACAAATAGTGTAAATTTTAGAGTCCCTTCAGAAGCCGAATGCCATACTTGCCATAAAACTGGTGATGTTTCCATACCAATTGGTCCAAAACCTAGAAATATAAATATGCTTTTTAACTATGGAGATGGAACTAAAAATCAATTACAAAAATGGACTGAAATAGGTTATTTAGAAGATACTTATCCAGACAATATAGAATCTTTAATAAGCTGGGAAGATACATCACAATCTTTAAATTTAAGAGCAAGGTCTTACTTAGATATTAATTGTGCTCATTGCCATTCAGAAGAAGCACATTGCGCATACAGACCTGTAAGATTCGATTTTGAATCTACTTCTAACCCCATTAATTTAGGAATTTGTGTAGAGCCAGATACAGAAATAGTTGGGGCAGGTTTAACACATATAGTAAATCCTGGATCTCATGATAGATCTGTTTTATATTATCGATTAAATTCAATTGAAGAATCCGAAAGGATGCCTCTTTTAGGCAGATCACTTAAACATGAAGAAGGTGTTCAATTAATAAGAGAATGGATTAACTCATTAACAACACAATGCAATTAAATAATTAAACCATGAAAAAAATTATCTTTTTATTAGCTATACTTTTAAGCGGCTTTTGCTCAATAGCACAAGTTTTAAATCAAAATGCTAATTGGCCCAATTCTAACTGGACATTAGCAGGATCTTATGATTCTGATCCTTCAATTTTTACAGGAGATCCTACAGATTCATCTACTCATTTTTCTTATGATGATGATGAAGCTGGTTCTGGTTCAGTAAATAATGTGGCTGTTCAATCTCCTATCATTAATTTAACTAACGCATTTAATGCAGGAGAAACTACTATAAAAGTCACTTCAACTTATGTTTTAAATGTCTATCAAACAGAAACCATTACTTTACAATATTGGGATGCAGATGCAAATAATTGGTTGAATTGGGGAACTCCTTATGGAACCGATACAACAAATCCTCCTAATGTAAATTTTTGTTCAGGTACCTTCGACCCATTTAATAGTGTTGATTTAAATATATCTTCGTTTACAAGCACGCAATTATCCGGTTTTAGATATCGTATTTTTTATAATGATAATGGTTCTTTTGGTTGGGGAATGTGTTATGCATCTCCTACTATAACATCTTCCACTCCACCAGCTTGTATGCAGGTTTCAAACTTAAATGTAAGTGGTGTAACTTATAATTCTGCAAATATTAGTTGGCAGGCTGGAGATATTGAGACGTCTTGGCAAATAGTAGTTCAACTTGCTGGAGCAACTCCACCAACGTCTGGAATAGGAACAAATTTAAACAACCCTTTTCCTGCAACAGGATTAAATCCAAATACAAATTATAAAGCTTATGTTAGAGCTAATTGTGTAAGCGATGGTTTTAGTGAATGGGTATCCATTAGTTTCACAACTAACGATCCTCCTCCAAGTCCTGGAGATTTTGTATTTATTATAGATAATAATATTTCTATGAGTGGAACTAGTTATGCTGTTGTTGATATGAATAATGATGGTCTAGACGATTTAATTGCTGCCACATCATCAGGTATTAATATTAACCATCAAACGGTAGGAGGCTTCACTCTAACAAATTATAATGCAAGTGCATCTTATGGTCCTTCTTGGAGTATTGCTTCAGGAGATTTAGATGGCAATGGTTATAACGATTTATTATATGGAGCAGGAAGTGGTGTTTCAATTATAATGGCTAATAACAATGGCACATCTTATTCAGAATCTCAAACTTCAACTTCTTACGTGTTTTCTCAACGTTCAAATTTTGTAGATATTAATAACGATGGAGACTTAGATGCATTTGTTTGTCATGATGTACAACCTAATGTGTATTTTATTAATAAAGGTGCAAGTCAGGGATATAATTTAGATTTTTATCAAGGTCCATCTACAATTGTTCCAAATGGATTAGGAACACATCCAAATGGTGGAAATTATGGAACTGTTTGGATTGATTATGATAATGATAGAGATATTGATATGTTTATTGCAAAATGTCGTGGTGGAAATGTAACTCATAAAATTAACGAATTATGGAGAAACGATAGAAATGGAATGTTTGTAAATGTTGCAACTGATGCCAATCTTGCTGATCCTATACAAACATGGTCCTCTGCTTGGGCAGATTTTGATAATGATGGAGATATGGATGTCTATGTTGGTGCAAGTTCTGGATCAGATGGAGCTCATAAATACATGCTAAATGATGGAGATGGAACATTTACAGATGCTACTGCAAGTGCAAATGTTGGTAGCGCTCCATATGGAATTGAAAATGCTCCTGGTGATTTTAATAACGATGGCTATGTAGATATTCTTTCAAATGGAAGAATCTTATTAAATAATGGTGATAATTCGTTTACAGTAATATCAACAGACATGCCACCAAGTGGTGCTATTGGAGATATTGATGGAGATGGTTTCTTAGATGTTTTTAATGGTAATCTTTATAAAAACAATGGTGGAAATGGAAATAACTACATAAAGATTCGTACGCAAGGTGTACAAAGTAATTATAATGGAATTGGAGCTAGAATAGAGATTCATACAGATTCTGGAACTCAAATTAGAGATGTTAGAAGTGGTGAAGGTTTTGAATATATGAGCTCTCTAAGTGTTCATTTTGGATTAGGAACTGATACTTCTATTAATAATATGGTTATTTATTGGCCTTCTGGAACTGTAGATAATATATTAAGTCCTAATATTAACATGCTTCATACAATTATTGAGGGGCAATCTTTAACTGTTATTGATGAAACGCTTTCAGACTTAGTAATGTACCCAAACCCAACTGAAAACTCAATTAACTTTAAAGCTTCAGTTGATCTTTCTAATAAGGTTGTAACTGTATTTGATATTACCGGAAAGAAAATATTTAGCTCAAAACTATTAAATAATTCTATAGATGTTTCTCAACTTAATAGTGGTATGTACATTATTAGATTAGAAGAAAAAGGAAAAGTAGTTAACTTGAAATTTATTAAAAAATAATCTAAATAATATGATTTAAAAAGTCACTTAATTGAGTGGCTTTTTTTTATTTTATACTCTTTGGAAGGGTTTTTGCGAATGTATTAATAAATCTACGTATATTATTTAATTAGGTTTATGACTATAAAACACATACAACATTTATATTGGCGAGCAGGATTTGGAATCAATCCAAATCAGCTTCAATTGCTTTCTATTAAAAATAGAGAACAAAATATAGATGAGTTATTTAGACAATCAAACAGTTACAATCCTTTATTTATAAACACTTCAGAATTCGACACTCTAACTTTTGAGGAATTTACTAAAACCAACAAAATCCATAGAGCTTATATAGAAAAAAGCAAACTAAAAGTTAAAGAGCTTAATCATGCATGGATTGATAAAATTTCAAATTCTAAAGAAATTCTTCGCGAGAAAATGACTTTATTTTGGGCAAATCATTTTGTATGCCAAGACAGATTCATTTTATATATTCAGAAGTATAACAACACACTTAGATATCATGCTCTTGGGAATTTTAAAGATTTTATTAAAGACATCTCTAAAGAACCTTCCATGATTAATTATCTGGATTTAAAACAAAACAAAATAGGAAGACCAAACGAAAATTTTGCAAGAGAACTTTTAGAATTATTTACGCTTGGAGTTGGTAATTATTCAGAAGATGATATCAAAGAAATAGCAAAAGCATTTACAGGTTATAATTATGATTTTGAAGGAGATTTTGTTTTTAAAGAAAATCAACATAACAATGATTTTAAGTATGTATTTGGCAAATCAGGCCATTATGATGGAGACGATATCATTGACATTATTTTAGAACAAAAACAATGTGCTCGATTTATTTGTACAAAACTGTATCAATATTTTGTAAACACAACCTTAAATGAAAATTATATTGAAGATATGACGAATATATTTTACCCAAATTATAATATCGAATCTGTTTTGCGTTATATGTTTACTCAAGATTGGTTTTATTATTCAAAAAACATTGGAAATAAAATAAAATCGCCAATTGAATTAATTGCTGGATTATCTCATACAATTCCAGTTACATTTAAAGAAACAGACCAGATAATTAACATTCAAAGAATGCTAGGGCAAATGCTATTATATCCACCAAATGTAGCTGGATGGAAAGGTGGAAAAAGTTGGATAGATAGTAATACCCTGATGATTCGGTTAAAACTACCTTCAGCTTTGTTATCAAATGCAAAAATTTCAACAAAAGAGGAAGGTGATTTTTATGATACATATAGCAAGTATTACGAAAACAGAAAAGGTGACACCAAAATTAAAGTTTCAGCAAATTGGGATGTTTTCAAGAAGAATTTTCAACATGTTAAAGTTGAAGAACTACAGGGTTATTTATTACAGTGTTCAATAAACTTAGGTACTCAAGACTATTTAAATCGTTTAAGTAAAAAAAGTAAAGAAGCATATTGTGTGCAACTCATGTCATTGCCAGAATATCAAATGTGTTAAAATGAACAGAAGAAAATTCATAAAAAATTCATCACTTGCTAGTAGTTTACTCCTAATACCTAGCTTTGTAAAAGTTTTTAGCAATTATATTACTCAAGAAACTAGTTATAAACGCTTAGTAATTATCCAACTTTCTGGTGGAAATGATGGCTTAAATACACTTATTCCTTTTAGAAACGACAATTATTATAGAGCAAGACCTACAATAGGGTTAAAAAAAGAAAACATTATAAATTTAGACAACGAACTGGGTTTTCACTCGAGTTTAATGCCACTTAAAAAACTATACGATAATGGTTACTTGTCAATAATTAATAATGTAGGTTATCCAAATCCAAATAGATCACATTTTAGAGCTACAGATATCTGGCAAACAGCTAGTCATTCCAATCAATATTTACAAAGTGGTTGGATAGGCAGATATTTAGATAGCTTCAATCAGAATCCGTATGCTGCAATAGAAATAGACGAAAGTCTATCCTTAGCCTTAAAGGGAGAAGTTCAAAATGGAATGGCTATTAAAAATCGTTTTATTTTATATAAATCAACTCAAGACCCATATTTAAAAAACATTACAAAACATTATGATGAATCCCATTTAAACGAGCATAATCTAGGATATTTATACAAAACCATGATAGACACGGAATCTTCTGCTAAATATATTTTTGAGACAAGTAAAACCATTGCTCCTTCAAAAGAGTATCCGAATCATCCATTTTCTAATCAATTAAAAACAACAGCTCAATTTATTAATTCTGGCTTGAAAACTCGAGTTTTTTATGGTTCTTTAAATGGTTTCGACACGCATGTTAATCAAATAAATACACATAAAAGGCTTTTAAAAGTTTATGCAGATAGTATAGAAGCATTTGTAAAAGATTTACAATCTAAAAACACTTTTAAAGACACCTTAATTTTAACTTTTTCTGAATTTGGTAGACGTGTAAAACAAAATCGAGGGAATGGAACTGATCATGGGTCTGCTAATTCTCTATTTATAATTGGTAAGAATTTGAAAAAACCTGGAATCTATAACAAAATGGGCAGTTTAGATGATTTAGATGATAATGGAGACATAAAATTTGAAATAGATTTTAGGACTATTTACGCAACCGTTTTAAAGAAGTGGCTTAATGTAAATGACGAAATTGTATTGAATCAATCCTATTATCAATTAAATTTTATATAACGCCTTATATAAATTAACTATACTTTACTTTTCTTAAAATTCTAACCGATTCTTTATAAAGAGTGTACATCTCTTCACTATAATTTTTTAAAAATGGTTTTGCTTCATGAAGTTTATCTATGGCTTCATGAAACAGATTTAAATAACAGATAAGATAAGTAGCTGGTAAATTTTTTAAATCTTCGGTTTCATTTTTATCAAGTGATAACCCTTTTTTTAGCTTGTCTAAAATTGCATTATTTGTATTATAAATATGATGAAGTACTTTTTTATCGAACTGTGGAGCTTCAAATATTAAAGTGGTTTCAATATTGTAACTTACATTATTTGAGAAATTAATAATGGTTTCTTCTAGGGGATAATATTTATAAGAATTTTGAAGTCCTAAATTGACGTATTCAATAATCTTAAAAGAATCCTCATCATAAGATATAGAAACTTCATCTAAAGTTGAATAAAATAGTCTTACTTGTTCATTTATTAATTTAATGTCAACCCGAGAATAAAACACTTCATTTTTAACCGATTTTTTAAGTCCAGCCCAACACAATACAAAATACTCTTTAAACACTTTATATTTTGGATTGTAATCTTGTCGCGTATTTAAAAAATCAAAAACACCATCAAGTGTATGTTCAATATTGTTTTGCGAATGACTCTCGATAGCAGAAACAATAGCAGAATTAACGTCTTTAATTTCAATATCAAAAACTTTAGGCATGCTCATGCTTCCATCTCTAAAAAACACCGATCCTCCATAATATTTCCAAATGTTTTTTCTAAGCGATGTAATTTTATCTATAGACCTAATAGTTACTAAGCCTACAACTTTATCGTCTGGTAAATGAGGGAATGGAATGTTTTCGTACTGAACAATTGGTGGATGTGTTAAATAAGCATTAATAAGATTTTGAATTTTACTATCATCAAAAAAATCAACACCAATTATGTTATTATCTTCGTCTTCAACACCAATAACAATATATGAGTTGTTTTTGGGATTACTATTTGAAAGTGCGCAAACATGTTTTAAAAATTTGGCCTTACCTTCTTTATGACTAATATCTATAACGCGTTTCTTATCATAAAAACTATTTTCGTCATTATGAGCCAATAGATTTTTAATAAGTAGGCGTTTGTTAATCATAGCAACTTCCCTCGAAAGAGAGAATCATTTTTTAATTAAAATTCTTTCTTTATTATAGTAGATGATGCTTGTGCTGTTGGAAACACTAATAAATCGGCAATATTTACATGAGGTGGACGCGTAATAGTAAAATAAATAATTTCAGCAATGTCTTGAGGTTGTAAAGCTTTATAGCCTTTATAAACATTCTCTGCCATAGCATCTCCTTTAAATCTTACTTGCGAAAATTCAGTTTCTACCAAACCCGGATTTATTGCACAAACTTTTATTCCATATTCGTTTAAATCAATTCTCATCCCTTCAGTAATGGCTAGTACAGCATGTTTGCTAGCACAATACACATTCCCTTTGGGATAAACTTCTTTTCCTGCCGAAGATCCAATATTAATGATATGTCCTGTTTTACGTTCTATCATTTTTGGAATGATAGCTTTACTTACATATAATAATCCTTTTACATTTATATCCATCATGGCATCCCAATCTTCTATATTTCCACTTTGTATTGGATCCAATCCATGAGCATTTCCTGCATTGTTAATTAAAATATCGATATTTTTAAAGTCTTCAGGAAGAGATTCTATGGCTTTAAAAGTTTCGTTTTTATCTCTAACATCAAAATTTAGTGTGTACACTTCAGTTTGTTTTTTTAATGCTTTTTGGATGGTCTTTAGTCGTTCTTGTCTTCTGCCACATAAAACTAATTGAATTCCATGTTTAGCAAATTCATGGGCTGTTGCTCTTCCAATTCCACTAGTAGCACCAGTTATTAAGGCTGTTTTTTTCATAAAGATATTAATAGATGTAATAATTAGTTATAAAATTACTTATAACTCTATTAAATTTTGAAAACAGTTGTGATTTTTTTAAAAAAACTTAATTATTAAAAATTAAGAACTAAGTTTTAACAAAATTTTATAATTCCAATTTTTAAAAACAATTAACCATATACTTATCTCTTTTATAAGCCTTTGAGATATTTTTTAATGAATATTTCTACTAATTATTGGTTGTAATTATTTAAAACAGAAATTTAAATAATCCATATAACTAAGCCTATACGTAAATATTACTATAATCTAAAAAAACATATTATGAGAACATTCAATCAATTAAAAATCTATTTTCTAACATTACTAACTGTTACGTTTTTTAACTGTAATGATGATGACTCATCTTCTATAGAAGAACAAGGTACTTCAAAAATATCAGTAAGACTTGCAGATAATCCAGGAGATTATGACAATGTATTTGTTGATGTTATTGATGTTATGGTAAAAGTAAATGATGATAGTACAGGAGAAAATGGTTGGCAAAGTGCTGGACCTATTAATGCTGGTATTTATGACTTGTTAGAACTAACTGGTGGTTTAAGTGTATTGTTAGTTAATGAGTTTGAAGTGCCTTCTGGAACCTTAAATCAAATTAGATTGGTTTTAGGTGAAGATAATACAATAGTTATTGATGGAGAGACATTCCCATTAAACACACCTAGTGCTCAACAATCTGGATTAAAAATTAATATCAATGAACAGTTATTCCCAGGTTATACATATGATATTCTCTTAGATTTTAATGTCGATCAATCTATAGTTATTGCTGGCAACTCTGGAAATATTAATTTAAAACCAGTAATTACAGCTAGTACGCAATATACATCAGGTAGTATTCAAGGTGCTGTTACTCCATTCGACTTTCAAATAATGGCTTCTGTAGAAGTAGGTGGAGAACTTATATCTGCTTATACAGATGATAGTGGAGTTTTCTTAATTCATGGTGTTTCAGAAGGAACTTATTCAGTAACTATTACGCCAGATCCTACTTCAGGTTATGGTCCTACAACTGTAGATAATATCCAAGTTGTAAACGGTCAAACTACAGACATTGGTTTAATAGAATTGCAAATGTTACCTCAGGTTGGGGCAATTACAGGTACTGTATTAAACCCAGATGTTATGGCTACGGCATCTATAGATGTTAATGGAACTATGGTTTCTGCAGACACAAATGATTTAGGTGTTTTCATTTTAGAAGATATTCCTGTTGGAATTTATACAGTAACTATTACACCAGATCCTGCTTCAGGTTTATCTGCAACAGAATTCCTAGATGTTGAAGTAGTACAAAATACAACTGTTGACCTAGGAGATATTACTTTAAACTAATAAAAAAGCAAAATATATTTAAATAAATGTTAAAGAGCAGCACTAATAGTGCTGCTCTTTATTTTTTAACCAATTCTTAACAACAAAACAGCAAAAATTTTAACAATTTGCAGGGCTCAATTAAGGATGCTATATTCGAGCCTTTAAAAATTAAAAAATGATGGAAGATACAAGTACAATTGATATTAAGACAATTAACGAGAAAATTGAAAAGGAAAGTGCTTTTGTTGATTTACTTACGTTAGAAATGAACAAAGTAATTGTAGGCCAGAAACACATGGTCGAAAGATTACTAATTGGTTTACTTGGACAAGGACATATTTTATTAGAAGGTGTTCCTGGTCTTGCTAAAACCTTAGCAATTAATACCCTTTCTCAAGCAGTAGATGGAAGTTTTAGTAGAATCCAGTTTACTCCAGATTTATTACCTGCTGATGTAGTAGGAACATTAATCTATAACATGAAGCAAAATGATTTCACTATTAAAAAAGGACCTATTTTTGCAAATTTCGTATTAGCAGATGAGATTAACAGGGCTCCAGCAAAAGTACAATCTGCATTACTTGAAGCTATGCAGGAAAAACAAGTTACTATTGGTGATGAAACCTTTATTCTAGACAAACCATTCTTAGTAATGGCAACTCAAAACCCAGTAGAACAAGAAGGAACTTATCCGTTACCTGAAGCACAGGTTGACCGTTTTATGTTAAAAACTGTGATTGATTATCCTAAAATGGAAGAAGAACAAATGATTGTTCGTGCCAATTTAAAAGGTGCTTTTGAAAAAGTAAATCCTGTTGTTTCCGTTCAACAAATTCTTAATGCTCAAAAAGCTGTTAGAGAAGTATATATGGACGAGAAAATAGAAAAATACATCCTAGATATTGTGTTTGCAACACGTTATCCTGAAAAATATAAACTTGCCGATTTAAAACCATTAATTTCGTTTGGTGCATCGCCTCGTGGAAGTATCAATCTTGCAACTGCTGCAAAATGCTATGCGTTTATTAAACGTCGTGGTTATGTAATTCCAGAAGATGTTCGTGCTGTAGTTCACGATGTACTTCGTCATAGAATTGGAATTACTTACGAAGCTGAAGCTGAAAACATTACTTCCGAAGACATCATCAATAAAATTGTAAACGAAATAGAAGTACCATAGGATTTAAGGTTTGAGAAAGACGAATCACGATTTAAGAAATCGTAAATCAAAAATCTACAATCGAAAATTGAAAGATGGATACTAAAGAATTACTAAAAAAAGTACGAAAAATTGAGATTAAGACACGCCGTTTGTCTGATCATATTTTTGGAGGCGAATATCATTCTACCTTCAAAGGTCGTGGTATGACTTTTTCTGAAGTAAGACAGTATCAATATGGAGACGACGTAAGAAATATCGATTGGAATGTTACGGCTCGTTACAACGAACCACATATAAAAGTTTTTGAAGAAGAACGAGAACTAACCATGATGCTCATGGCAGATGTTTCTGGTTCGGAGTTTTTTGGAACTGAAGCCCAATTTAAAAATGAGATTGTAACAGAAATTGCTGCAACTCTTGCATTTTCGGCTACTCAAAACAACGATAAAATAGGATTAATTCTATTTTCAGATGAAGTTGAACTGTATATTCCTCCAAAAAAAGGTCGTTCTCATGTACTTCGAATTATTAGAGAACTCATCGAATTTAAACCAAAAAGCAAACAAACAAATATTGTTGAAGCTTTAAAATTCTTATCGAATGTCATGAAGAAAAAAGCTATTGTATTTATGCTAAGCGATTTTATTTCAGACGATTATATGCACACCCTTAAAATAGCTGCAAACCGTCACGATGTTACTGGAATTAGAATTTTCGATAAACGTGAAGAGGAAATTCCAAACCTTGGAATGGTTCAAATGCAAGACGAAGAAACTGGAGAATATATGTTAGTCAATACGTCTTCTAAATCTGTAAGACGTAATTACAGTAAATATTATCATGAAAAAGTAGAATATTTTAAAGAAAGTTTTACAAAATCTGGTGCTGGAACTATAGATTGTAGGGTAGATGAAAGCTATGTAAAAAAATTACTTGGATACTTTAAAAGAAGAGCTTAACAGATTATAAATTTATGAATAACGATTTAAGACATAAGATTTTTTCCAATTCGAGCTTTAACTTTAAAGCTTCGAGTCTCTTTTCTATATTCTTTTTTCTCTTTACTTTGTTTTCATATGCTCAAGTAACTTCTACTATAGACTCTACAGAAATTAAAATAGGTGAACAAATTACTTTTAGAGTTGAAGTTGAAGCAGACACTACAGATTTAGTCGTCTTTCCTGAGGGGCAAACATTTTCTCCTTTAGAAATGATTGAATCTTATAAGGTAGATACTACAAAAAAAGATGCTACTTATCAACTAATTAAAAAATATGGTTTAACACAATTTGATTCTGGCAGATATACCATTCCAAGACAAAAAATTCTAGTTGGCGATAAAACATTCTTTACAGATTCATTAAAAGTTTTTGTAAACAACATAGCATTAGATACAACCGAACAAGGTTTATACGACATTAAGCCATTTATTGAAGTAGAAAAAAGTGCAAGCGATTGGTGGAAAACTCTCCTAATTATTTTAATAACAATTAGTATTGTAAGTAGTTTGTTATATTGGTTTGTTTGGCGTAAAAAGCCTTTAACAAAAGAAGAAGAGATTGCTTTACTTCCACCTTATGAACGAGCTAAATTAGCATTGAAAAAACTAGATGAAAGTCATTATTTAGAGCATTCAGAATTAAAAGAATATTATTCAGAATTAACTTTTATTATTAGAAAATATCTAGATGAAAAAGTTTACGATCGTGCACTAGAAAGTACAACCGACGAACTAATCTACAGATTGAATTTACTTAAAGATGGTAATCAAATAGATATTCCAAAAGAAGATATTAAAAATTTAGAGAGTATATTAAAACGTGCCGATTTAGTAAAATTCGCAAAGTCTGCTCCAGATATTGAATTAGCTAAATTAGACAGAAACACAATTGATTTAGAAATAGATCATGTAAAAGAAGCTTTACCAGAACCAACAGAAGAGGAAAAACTTTTAAATCAGCAATACAAAGAAGAACAAGCACGCAAGAAAAAGCGTAAAAAGAAACTAATTACTGGTGTTGCCATTTTAGGGTTACTTATAGCTATTTTTGTTGGATTTGGTTTAAAATATGGATTTTCTTATGTAAAAGACACGCTTATTGGTCACGATAGCAAAGAGCTTCTTGAAGGAGATTGGGTAAGAAGTGAATATGGTGTGCCACCTATTGAAATTTCAACTCCAAAAGTGTTAAAACGTATGACTTTAGATGAATCTAATTCTAAGTCTGCAAGTGTAAACACATTAGCATTCTCTTATGCAACAATTCAAGATGTATTTAGTATTTCGTTAAGTACAACTACATTTCAAAAGCCTGCAGAAGGAGAAGAAAAATCAGAAATTGATCCAATTAAAATTGCTGAAGAAAGCATTACAAAATTAGAAAAAGAAGGAATTACAGATATTTTTGTTAAACAAGAAAAATTTGCAACACCAAATGGTGCAGAAGGATTAAAAACATTTGGGACTTTAAAAATTCCTTCAGGAGCAGAAAATTATACAGAAGCTCATTATGCTTTGCTTCAATTTATTTCAGATAATTCTGAAGTTTTACAGCAAATAATGATTACTTGGGCTATGGATGATACTTATGCAGATAGCATGTCAGAAAGAATTATAAGTTCAATTGAACTTAAAAAAGCAGCACAATAATGTTTGAAGGAATCGAATTTTTAAATAAAGAATTTTTCTGGTTGTTTTTATTACTTCCATTAGCTATAATATGGTATCTATTTAAGTATAAAAAACAAACAGCCGAGCTTAAAATATCAAGTATCAAAGGGTTTAAAATTGGTTCATCTATCATACCAAAATTTAAACATCTTCTTTTTATTTTACGCTTATTAGTATTGGCATTATTAATAACAGCCTTAGCAAGACCTAGAACAGTAGACGTATCTACAAAAACTAAAACAACTAGAGGTATCGATATTGTTATGGCAATAGATGTATCTGCAAGTATGTTGGCAAAAGATTTACGACCAAATAGATTAGAAGCTTTAAAACAAGTGGCTGCTCAATTTATAAAAGAAAGACCAAACGATAGAATTGGGCTAGTTGAATATGCTGGAGAAAGTTACACTAAAACACCTATTACTAGCGATAAAGCAATTGTATTACGTTCTTTAGAAAGTATAAAATACAACACGATAATTGAAGGAGGGACAGCTATTGGAATGGGTTTAGCAACTTCAGTAAACCGTTTAAAAGATAGCAAAGCTAAAAGCAAAATAATCATTCTACTTACAGATGGTGTTAATAATTCTGGATTTATAGATCCTAAAATTGCTAGCGAATTGGCCGTAGAATATGGTATTAAAACATACACCATTGGTTTAGGTACAAATGGTATGGCTTTAACACCAATGAATATTTTACCAAATGGTAATATTCAATATGGTCGAGCTCAAGTTGAAATAGATGAGGAATTACTGAAAGAAATTGCGGAAGTAACTGGAGGAAAATACTTTAGAGCGACTAATAATAAAAAACTAGCTGAGATTTATGAAGAGATAAACAAGCTGGAAAAAACAGAAATTGAAGAGTTTAAATATTATAACTACGAAGAAAAATATAGACCATTAATATTATTAGCTGGCATGTTATTACTCTTTGAGCTGTTATTACGGTTTACAATTTTCAGAAGTTTTGTATAAAAAAGTATTCGTGGAAAACAGATAAAAAAATCCACAAAAAACAAATAAACATTTAATGTATCAATTAGAAGAAAAAATATGGTTTTGGGTTTTAGCGATTATTCCTGTATTAATCCTATTCTTTTTGGTGCTTCAACTTTGGAAACGCCATGCGCAAAAGAAATTTGCAGATATAAAACTATTAAAAAAATTAAGCCCAAACCAATCGCTTTTTAAAGCCATATTAAAACTTGTTGTATTATGTTTGGCAATAGCATCATTAGCAATAGCTTTGGTAAATCCTAAAATTGGAACCAAACTAGAAACCGTTAAACGCGAAGGTGTAGACATAGTTTTTGCAGTTGATGTATCGAAAAGTATGCTAGCTGAAGATATTGCGCCAAACAGATTAGAAAAAGCAAAACAATTAGTTACACAAATTATCAATAATCTAGCAAGCGATCGTGTTGGAATTATTGCTTATGCTGGAAAGGCATTTCCGCAATTACCAATTACAACAGATTATGCTTCGGCAAAAATGTTTCTTCAAAACATGAATACAGACATGTTATCTTCACAAGGAACTGCCATTAACGAAGCAATTGAATTAGCTAAAACTTATTATGATGATGACGAGCAAACCAACCGAGTTTTGATTATAATCTCAGATGGTGAAGACCATAGTGAAGATGCAGCCAAAGTAGCTGAAGAAGCTAGCGAAGAAGGCATAAGAATTTTTACAATTGGTGTTGGTAACGAAAAAGGAGGTCCAATTCCAATTAAGAGAAATGGCATTATTCTAAATTATAAAAAAGATAATAATGGTGAAACTGTTATTACTCGATTAAATGAGGAAACACTTAAATCAATTGCAGAAGAGGCTAATGGAGCCTATATCAATGGAGAGAACACGAATGATGTTGTAGAAAACATTAGAGATATTCTTAATAAAATGGACAAAAAAGAATTTGAAGCTAAACAATTTGCAGATTTTAAAGATCAGTTTCAATGGTTTTTGGCTTTTGCAATAGCCTTTTTATTTATAGATATCTTTTTATTAGAACGAAAAACATCTTGGTTAAAAAAGTTAAATTTATTTAACGAAAATCTATAAATTTTATCAAATTACATCTCGTTTGGTATCCCAAAATTTTATAAAAGCTTTAACTATCAGTCATACAAGTGTTTTATATATTTGAAATTGCTTAAAGAAGAAGATAAGTAAAAAATGAAACAACTATTAATTTACATATTTACTATTATTTCTGTTACTGGATTTTCTCAAGACAAAGACCAAGAAAAGGAACGATTAGAAGCTTTAAAAAAAGCTAATAATTATGTATATGAAGGTAATGAGTTAGCCGTTAACGACGATTTTGTTTCAGCAGAAATGGCATATAGAAAAGCTATTTCTAAACAGCCAACTACTGTTGCAGGTGCCTATAATTTAGGAACTTCTTATTATAATGAAGGTAGCTTTACCGAAGCTTTATATAGACTACAACAAGCCACAAAAAGTGCAACTTCAAAAGAAGAAAAACATAAAGCATTTCATAATATTGGTAATATTTTGATGAAAAATAATCAATGTCAAGAAGCTGTAGATGCTTATAAAGACGCCTTGAGAAATAACCCAACTGACGATGAAACACGTTATAATTTAGCATTAGCTAAAAAATGTGCTGAAGATCAAAAAGATAATCAGGAACAACAAGACGATAATAAAGACGACCAGAATAAAGACCAGGATCAGGATCAAAATCAAGACGAAAACAAAGACAACCAAGATAAACAAAATCAGGAAGAAGGAGATAATAAAGAAGACCAGCAAGACAAAGGTGATCAAGATAAAAAAGATGGAGAAGACGAAAAAGATGATGAAGGAAAACCTAAAGAGGATAAACAAGATCAAGGCAAAGGTGAAGATCAAGAAAAGCAACAACCAAAACCTCAACAAGGACAATTGTCTCCTCAACAAGTAAAAAATTTGTTAGAAGCCATGAACAATCAAGAACAAAAAGTTCAAGAAAAAATGAATGCCGAAAAACAAAAAGGAGTAAAAATTCAAACAGAAAAAGATTGGTAATCTAAACTCGAGAACTCTTATCTGTAAAAATGAAATTATTAAACTATATATCATTAATTCTAATTGTACTTAGTACTAGTATTGCTAGCGCTCAAATATCATTTGAAGCGAAAGTAAGCAAGAAAAAACTTGGTATTAACGAAAGACTACGTGTAGATTTTGAAATGAATCAGGATGGAGATAATTTTAATCCTCCAGATTTTCAAAATTTCACAGTTATTGGTGGTCCAAACCAAGCTGTGAGTACCTCTTGGGTTAATGGGAAACGATCTTATAAAAAAACTTACAGCTATTTTTTGTCTCCAAAACAAAGAGGGACATTCTCAATAAAACAAGCTTCTATAGAAATAGATGGTGACGTTTATAAAACCTCACCAATTACTATTGTTGTTACTGCTGCTGTTAATAATCCAAACGATCCAAATAATCCTGAAACTATCGCAGCAGATAACATTCATTTAGTTGCAGAGGTTTCAAATACAAATCCTTATTTAAACGAAGCCATTACAGTTGTATATAAACTTTACGTATCTCCAGATACTGGGGTTAGTAACTGGAGAGAAAAAGACAATCCTAGGTATAATGATTTTTGGAGCCAGAATATAGATATTAAAGGACTTAAAGTTCAAAATGGAACTTATAAAGGTGAAGATTATAGATTTGTTGTATTACGTAAAACAGTACTTTATCCTCAAAAAACAGGAAAGTTAGAGATTGAACCATTAAGTTTAGATGTTACTATAGAAGTGCCTACAAACAGAAGAGATATTTTTGGTGGAAGGTTAATGACTCAAGGTCATAAAACCATTTCTGCAGGTAGTAGAACTATTAATGTAAAAGAATTGCCTCTAAATGGAAAACCAGCAGATTTTACAGGAGCTGTTGGTGATTTCGAGTTTAATGTTATAACTACTAAAACAGAATTAAATGCTTCAGAATCTTTACAAGCTAGAGTTGAAGTAAAAGGAAACGGAAATTTAAAATTATTTGAATTGCCAAAGTTAACCTTGCCAAGTTCATTAGAAGTTTATGAGCCTGAGCATACAGAAAATGTTTCAACAAATTTAAATGGCATGCAAGGTGGTATCTCAGATAGTTATACTATAGTTCCACAATTTAAAGGGAAATACCCAATTCCAAGTATTTCTTTCTCTTATTTCGACTTAAAAACTGAATCTTATAAACGTATTTCTTCAGGCGAAATAGTAATCAATGTCCTTGAAGGTCCAACTAATACAACTTCTTCAGATAACAATATAGCTTCTGTTAACAATGGAAAACAGCCTGTGGTTGTTAATAACCAGCAATTTGCATTTATAAAAACTAATACTAATTTAACTGCAATAAAACCAAATTACTTTTTTAAGTCAACAGGTTTTTGGACCGGATTATTATTACCTCTTTTAGCAATACCATTAGCATTAATAATTAGAAAGAAAAAACAAGAACGTGATGCAGATGTAGTTGGTAATAAAATTAGAAAAGCTGATAAATTGGCTAAGAAATATTTAAGCGAAGCTAAAAAAGCATTAGGTAAAAAAGAAGCATTCTATGTGGCTTTAGAAAAAGCATTACATAACTATTTAAAAGCTAAATTAAATATAGAAACTAGCGATTTAGCTAAAGATAAAATTGAAAACCTATTAACAAGCAGACAGGTTAACAACATTATTGTATTAGAGTTTATACAAATTTTAAAGAACTGCGAATTAGCTCGTTATACGCCTATTACAAATGTAGAAATGCAGCAAGATTACGATAAAGCAGCTTCAACCATTTCAGCCATAGACAAACAATTTAAATGAAACAGTTAGTTTACATATTTGCATTTTTATTGAGCTTTTCATCTATAGCTCAAAATGGCTCTTTATTCGAACAAGGTAACGCGTTATATAACGAGGGAGATTTCGATCAAGCCATTTTAAAATATGAAGCCATTTTAAATAATGGAGAACACTCTGCAGAATTGTATTTTAATTTAGCAAATGCACATTATAAATTAAATCATATTGCTCCTAGTATTTTTTATTATGAAAAAGCTTTGCAACTTGCTCCTAACGATAGAGAAATACAAAATAATGCAGCATTTGCTCGAAATATGACTATAGACGCTATTGGTTCTGTTCCTGAGGTTGGGTTATCTAACTATATAAAGAACATAACCAATAAATTGAGTTTTGACTCTTGGGCTAAAATTTCTATTATTTTTGTATGCTTATTTGTAGCTCTTTTTCTATTCTATTATTTTGCGTATTCAACCACAAGAAAAAGAGTATCTTTTATAAGCAGTATGGTTTGTGTTGGATTAACATGTATCACAATAGCTTTTGCTTTTCATAAATTTAATTTAGATAAAAAGAATCGTCCAGCTATTGTATTTGCTCAGGAAAGCCAAGTAAAAAGCGAACCAAATTTACGCAGCACTGAAGCTTTTATACTACACGAAGGTACTAAGGTTCAAATTTTAGATACAGTTAATAACTGGAAAAAAATTAAACTTTCAGACGGTAAAACCGGCTGGATTATAAATGATGATTTAAAAGCATTAAGTGATATTTAATATTCAAATAACACGTTAAGAATTTAAAACATTATATTTGCAATCGTATATATTTAAAAAATAAAATGTCAAAAAAAGTAGTTTCTATATGTTTATCAGTAATTTTTTTACTGTTTATAGTTACGCCAACTGTTATTATGATAGTTGATGATTCTATTGACATTTCTATTATATACTCTACTTCCGAAGAAGAAGAAAGAGGACATGAAAAACTTAAAGATGTTTTATATTCAAAAGAAGTTTCAAATGAATCAGATTTGGTATTTACTTCTGCTGAAAATAATTTAGGTTATTGCTTCAAAAAATATCCTAAACCTCATTTAAACCTCATCTCACCTCCTCCTCAAAAGAACATTTAATAAACTCTATTTTAGGTTGTTCAGTCAACCTATGATTATTAAAAAAACAGCTTTTTAATCAACTATATGATTGAAAAAAGTACTAATTATTATATGTTCAAAAACTATTAAAAATGAAAGCACATACTAGAGAAACACAGGCAACAATGACACCAGAAAAGTCATTACATTATTTAAAAGAAGGAAATATTAGATTTCAAAATAATTTAAAAGCAAACAGAAACTTATTAGAACAAGTTAACGATACCAGTGATGGACAATTTCCATTTGCTACTATTTTAAGTTGCATTGATTCTAGAGTTTCAGCAGAATTGGTTTTTGACCAAGGATTAGGCGATATTTTTAGTGTTCGTATTGCAGGAAATTTTGTAAACCAAGATATTTTAGGAAGTATGGAGTTTGCTTGTAAACTTGCTGGCACAAAACTTATTGTGGTGTTAGGTCACACAAGTTGTGGTGCTGTAAAAGGTGCTTGCGATGATGCTAAACTTGGTAACTTAACAGGTATGTTAGCAAAAATTAAACCAGCAGTAAAAGCTGTAACAGAGCCTCAGGACAAAAATTTAAGAAACTCTTCTAACCTTGACTTTGTAGATCATGTATCTGAGAAAAACGTGCAACTAACTATTGAAAGAATTATTGAAGAAAGTGATGTTTTAGCTGATATGCAAAACAATGGAGAAATTATGATTGTTGGAGCTATGTATGATATAAATACAGGAGCAGTAACTTTTTATGAGTAATATTTTCTTTAACTTAAAATTAAACTAACATTTATGAAAAACTTATTCTCAAATATTAAAGGTGATGCCTTTGGAGGAATTACTGCTGGTATTGTGGCTTTACCATTAGCACTTGCCTTTGGTGTATCCTCAGGGTTAGGTCCTACAGCCGGACTTTATGGAGCTATTTTTATTAGCTTTTTTGCAGCACTTTTTGGTGGAACTAACACACAAATATCTGGACCTACTGCTCCTATGACTGCTGTTAGTATGGTTGTAATAGCTGGCATTATTGCAACTAACGATGGAGATGTTAATAAAGCTTTGCCTGTAATATTAACTGTTTTCTTATTAGCTGGACTTATGCAAGTAGGTCTTGGTGTACTCGGTCTAGGTAAATATATAAGATATATTCCATACCCTGTAGTTTCTGGTTTTATGACAGCAATTGGAGTTATAATATTATTAACTCAAGTGTTACCTTCATTAGGTTACTACCCAAAAGAAGATGCAGAATATGTAAACCAATTTAAACCTCAAGCCGAAGAGGTTATTTTAGAAAATATCTTAAAAGAAGAAGCTGGTGAAGGTATTCTAGTATTGGAAGATTTTCAAGAAACTATTTCTAGAGCTGGAGAAATTTCACAAGAAGCTATTTTAAAAGAATCTCAAACGCTTGCTGCAAAAGAAGCTTCTGGAGCATTAGGTGCTATAAAAGCAATGCCTAGAGCTCTTCAAAATATTAATTGGTTAGAACTTATTTTGGCTTTAGGAACTATTTTTATTATTTATGGTTTTAAACGCATTACAAAAGCTGTACCAAGCACATTAGTCGCATTAATAGTTATGTCTGGAATAGCCGTTGGTTTTGGCCTAGATTATAGACCTATTGAAGAAATTCCAAGTGGACTTCCAATACCTAATCTAGAAATATTTACTAGCTTTAATTTAAATAGCATTATGCCATATATTTTTACGGCATTAACTTTAGCTCTATTAGGTGCAATAGATTCTTTACTAACAAGTGTTGTTGCCGACAATATGACTAAAACAAAACACAAACCTAATAAAGAATTAGTTGGTCAAGGAATTGGTAATAGTATTGCTGCCGTTTTTGGAGGTATTCCTGGAGCAGGAGCAACAATTAGAACCGTAGTAAACATTACTTCTGGAGGGAAAACAAAACTTTCTGGAATGATAGCAGGTGTTATGTTATTAATAATCTTATTAGGGCTTGGACCAGTTGCATCAAAAATTCCAGCAGCTGTTTTAGCAGGAATTTTAATAACTGTAGGTATTGGTGTAATGGATTATAAAGGTCTTAAAGCTATTCCAAGTTTACCAAGAGATATTAAAATAGGACCATTTAAATTAAGTTCAGAAGTTATGATAATGCTAATTGTATTACTGCTTTCTACTTTTTGGAACCTTGTTTATGCTGTAGGAATTGGTTTAGTTATTGCATCCTTAATGTTTATGAAATTAATTGGCGATTTAACAGCTGAACGAAGTGATGTGAAGCCTCTTAAAGAAGAAGCTTGGAAAGATGAAACAAATTTCCCAGAACGTTTAAAAGAAGAGGTTTTTATCAAACATTTAAAAGGACCTTTGTTCTTTGGTTCAACTAGCGAATTTCAACAACTTACTGCACAAATTCCAGATACAGCCTCGTATGTTATTATGCGTTTAGGACGTATGCAATATATGGATCAATCTGGACTATATGCAATGGAAGACATGTTATTAGATTTGAAAAAGAGAAATATAGATGTTGTTTTTGTTGGTCTTTTAAAACAACCAAGATATATGATGGAACGTATTGATATTATTCCTGACTTCATTCCAGAAGAGCAGATTTTTACAACATTTAAAGACTGTGTGAAATGGATTAAAGAACACGTTAAGGATAAACATTAAAGAAGGTTAGAAGTTATAAAAAGCCACTCATCCTTTATATTAATTTAGGAATGGAGTGGCTTTTTTAGTTGCTAAACTTCTTATATTTTGTTTACTTTTTCTATTTCAATACTTATATAATTAATAATAGTATCTTTAAAAAAACTAACACTAACACTTCAAAATTAAGTTTATGAGTGATTTTTATAAAAGTTTATTAGAAAACAACAAAAAATGGGTTGCCGATAAATTAAAATTAGACGATAACTATTTTCTTGATTTATCTAAAGGTCAAACCCCTCCACTATTATGGATTGGTTGTGCAGATAGTAGAGTACCTGCAAATGAAATTATTGGAGCAAAACCAGGAGAAGTTTTTGTTCATAGAAACATAGCAAACATGGTTTTGCATACAGATATGAATATGTTAAGCGTGCTTGATTATGCTGTTAATGTCCTAAAAGTAAAACACATTATAGTTTGTGGTCATTATGGCTGTGGTGGTGTTAAAGCTGCCATGGGAAATGATTCTATAGGACTAATTGATAACTGGGTTCGACACATTAAAGATGTTTATAGACTTCATAAAAATGAATTAGATGCTATAGAAAACGAAACTGAACGCTTCAATAAATTTGTTGATTTCAATGTTATAGAACAAGTGTTCGATCTTTCTAAAACATCTATTGTTCAATCTGCATGGAAAAATGGACAAGAACTTAGCTTACATGGTTGGGTTTACGCTTTAACCTCTGGAGTGGTAAAAGATTTAGGTGTAAACATTAGTAACGATTCTGAATTAGACGACGTTTATCAACTTAATTTTTAAAATAATTGAAATGAAAAACTTTTTCTCAAACTTTAAAGGTGATGCCTTTGGTGGTATTACAGCAGGAATAGTTGCTTTACCTTTAGCTTTGGCTTTTGGTGTATCTTCTGGTTTAGGCCCAAGTGCTGGTCTTTATGGAGCCATTTTCTTGAGCTTTTTTGCTGCATTTTTTGGTGGAACTAATACACAAATTTCTGGTCCTACTGCACCATTAACAGCAGTAAGTATGGTTTTAATCTCTGGACTTCTTGCTTTAAATGAAGGTGATGTTAGCAAATCGCTTCCAATTATTTTAGCCGTTTTTATTTTAGCTGGTGTCATGCAGGTTGCTCTAGGTCTTTTTGGTTTTGGGAAATATATAAAATACATACCATATCCTGTAATTTCAGGATTTATGACAGCTATTGGACTAATTATATTAATCACACAAATACTACCTGCCATTGGTTATTATCCAGGTGAAGATGTAGAATTAGTCAATCAATACAAGCCACAAGCTGAAGAAATGATTCTAAAAGACATTCTAAAAGAAGAAACGAATGAAGGTATTTTAGTTTTGAAAAACTTCAATGAAACCAACAATCGAGCGCAGCAAATAACTGAAGAAGACATTTTAAAAGAGTCTCAAATATTAGCAGGAAATTCAGCTACAAGTGCTTTAGGGTCTGTAAAAGCTATTCCAAGAGCCTTACAGCACATTAATTGGTTAGAACTCCTATTAGCACTAGGTACAATCTTTATTATTTATGCCTTTAAACGCATTACAAAAGTAATTCCTAGCACACTTGTAGCACTTATTATTATGTCTGGAATTGCAGTAGGTTTTGGCTTAAATTATAGACCTATTGAAGAAATTCCTGGAGGTTTTCCTATTCCTAATTTAAGAATCTTTACAGAATTTAATTTTGGGAATCTTTCACCTTATATTTTTACAGCATTTACTCTTGCCATTCTTGGAGCTATAGATTCATTATTAACTAGTGTTGTTGCAGATAATGTTACTAAAACAAGACACAATCCAAACAAAGAACTTATTGGACAAGGAATTGGGAATAGTATTGCTGGTTTATTTGGAGGATTACCAGGAGCTGGAGCCACCATTAGAACCGTTGTAAATATTAATGCTGGAGGAAAAACAAGGCTTTCAGGAATGATCTCTGGTGTGATGTTGTTATTAATCCTTCTTTTATTAGGTCCCGTAGCCTCTCAAATCCCAGCTGCAGTTTTAGCAGGAATACTCATTACTGTTGGTATTGGTGTTATGGATTACAAAGGACTAAAAGCCATACCTAGCATGCCAAAAGACATGAAAATTGGTCCAATAAAAATAAGTTCAGAAGTGCTAATCATGATAGTAGTATTACTACTTTCTACTTTTTGGAATCTAGTATATGCTGTAGGTATTGGGTTAGTAATTGCATCTTTAATGTTTATGAAAAAAATTGGAGATCTTACATCAAAACGTTCTGATCTTAAATCATTAGCTAATGAAAAAGCTTGGGATGATGAAGCCAATTTTCCTGATTATTTAAAACAAGAAGTGTTTATAAAACATATAAAAGGGCCTTTATTCTTTGGTACTACAAGCGATTTCCAAATTCTTGCTGATCAAATTCCTAAAACAGCATCTACAGTCATTATTAGAACTGGAAGAATGGCATATATTGATCAATCTGGTTTATACGCTTTAGAAGATGTTTTAATCGATTTAAAAAAGAAAAACATAAATATTTTAATTGTTGGTTTATTAGAACAACCAAGATATTTAATGGAACGTATAGATATTATTCCAGGTTTAATCCCTGAAGAATACTTGTTTGCTAATTTTAACGATTGTTTAAAATGGGTTAAAGCAAACGTTAAAAACAAAGTCTAACTCTACTAAAAAAGCTACTTAATAAGTGGCTTTTTTTAATTTACATTTTCAGGGTTTTCTTGTTCTGAATTATTTTCTTCATTACCTGGTTCTACATTTACAATACTTGGAAAAATCATTGGTGCTAAAGTTTTAACAGGCTTATAAAGTGTGGAATCCTCTATATTATCTTCATCAACAAAAAGAATGGTTTTATTCATTTTATCAAAAATAATTAATACTATACTTAAAATTAAACCAATTTTTAAAGCTCCAAAAACACCACCTAGTATTTTATTAAATAATCCTAAAGCAGCAAAATCAGCTAATTTGGTTAATGCTTTTCCAGCTAAAGAAATAACTAAAACTATAACAACAAAAGTAATAGCAAAAGCTGTAATGTTTACCGTTTGTTCACTCCAATCTACTTGTTCTACAAGTATTTCTGCAGCATAATTACTAAAATGTATGGCTCCATAAATGCCAGCAATTAATGCAACTAAAGAAGCAATTTCAACAAAAAAACCTTTCAAAACCCCTTTTACCAATCCAAAAAGTAATAAAGCAGCCAAAACAATATCTAAAACATTCATATTAATAGATTTTAAACAAATATAAATTAACTTTGCAACTTTAAAATTATTATGTCAAGAGACGAACAATTAAAACATCGATGGGATTTGATAGTAAGCAAACTATCCAATCAATTTGCCGATGGAGATATGTTAGATTTAGATGCTATTATTTACCTAATTGGTGTACAAGAATTAGGTCAGTTACACAATAAATTTAAAAAAGATCATAAACTAGATCTGATGCATATTGCTATTTGCAGGCTTTTAGAACCTTATGGGTTTTATGAGTTCGATTTTTTTGACGAAGAAGGTTGGCCTCACTATAAAGTAAAAGAACAACTTCCTAGTTTAAAAGCTGGAGAACAAAGTGTTTTAATGAAAGAAGCAATTGTAAGTTATTTTCTAGAAACTCAATTTATAGATTAATCTTAGACCTTACCTTCAAATTATTTTGAAATCACTAAATTTGCACTCATTTTCAACGATATCATGATAGATAAGATAAAAGAACTCATAGCTGAAGCTGAAGCATTTCAAACTCAATCTAAAGAAGAGATTGAAGCTTTCCGTATAAAATATTTAGGTAAAAAAGGCTTGTTAAACGACTTTTTTGCTGAGTTCAAAAATGTAGCAAACGATCAGAAAAAAGAATTTGGTCAGGTTATCAATGCTCTTAAAAAAACGGCTGAAGATAAAGTCAATGTTTTAAAAGAAGAGCTTGAAAGCAAAGAAGAAGTGAAAGGTATTTATGGCGATTTATCTCGTCCTGGAGAGCCTATAGAAATTGGAGCAAGACATCCAATATCTATTGTAAAAAATCAGATTATCGATATCTTTTCTCGTATTGGTTTTAATGTTAGTGAAGGTCCGGAAATCGAAGACGACTGGCACAACTTTACAGCTTTAAACTTGCCAGAATATCATCCTGCAAGAGATATGCAGGATACGTTTTTTATTCAAACCAATCCAGATATTTTATTACGTACACATACTAGTTCGGTTCAGGTGCGTTATATGGAAAACAACAAACCACCAATAAGAACTATATCTCCTGGTCGTGTTTACAGAAACGAAGCTATTTCGGCTCGTTCACATTGCTTCTTTCATCAAGTAGAAGGTTTATATATAGATAAAGATGTGAGTTTTGCAGATTTAAAACAAACCTTACAATATTTCACAACCGAAATGTTTGGAAAATCTAAGATTCGTTTACGTCCTTCGTATTTTCCTTTTACAGAACCAAGCGCAGAAGTAGATGTGTATTGGGGACTTGAAACAGAAATAGATTACAGAATTACTAAAGGAACAGGTTGGTTAGAAATTATGGGGTGTGGGATGGTTGACCCTAATGTTCTTGAAAACTGTGGCATCGACTCTAAAGAATATTCTGGATTTGCTTTTGGAATGGGAATAGACAGAATTGCTATGTTACTTCACCAAATTGGAGATATCCGATTACTTAGTGAAAACGATGTTCGTTTTTTAGAGCAGTTTAAGTCGGCATTATAATTTTGAAAAAAGACATTAAAATTCCTAAGGTAACCGATGTTTACATTGCTGTTGTAAACGAGTATAACGACATCTATAAAACTCAAGATTGGAACGCCTATATTATTAACGATAAAGATGTTGATTTAGAAATGATACTTATTGTAACTTCAGGTTATAATGAGGACAAAATAACCTCAACTTTTAGAAAAAAATTAGAAAAGCTTCCAGCAAAAAGTTATGCTAAAATAGAATTGATGCAAGAAAACTTATTTGCTTTAAATAACACCTTTAAAGTTTCTTTTTTTGAAGGAAACATTATGTATGACAAAACGTTTCTGTTTAGAAAAAACACCATTAATTTAAATGCTTTGCAGCCTATTCCATTAATGGATGTAAAAGGTGTTTTGATGAAATAGCAAATTGATAATATAATTTGTTTACTTCTTTTTTGGGAAAGGTATTAATACAGAAACCTCTCTTTTATATTTTTTAAAAGCTTCAGGTCTGTTTTTTAACATTTGTTTTTCTTTCATAGGTATGGATGCAAATAAAAACATTAAGAGCATACCTATTGATCCTAATGAAGTGTGCCAAGGAGCATTAAAAGCTAATCCCATTCCTAATAATCCAAACCAGAAAAGAATTTCACCTAAATAGTTAGGATTTCGCGAATAAGACCAAATTCCTGTATTTAAAATATCGGCTTTATTTTTAATTTTTCTCTTTCTGAAACCATCTAATTGATTATCTGCAATGTATTCAAAGCATACACCTAAAAATGAAATGAACGCTCCAAAATAAAACAGAAAAGGGTTTTGCAAATCACTAAAATCGAAAACCCAAAATAATGGCCACATCCCTAAAAACACTATTATCGTTGGATAAAGATGAATGGCTAGAAAGTTAATAGGCTGAAAATATTTACCAAATTGATTTCTAAAATTAACATACCTCCAGTCTTCATGATGCCAACCTGAAAATCCTCTTGCCCAACTTAAAGTTAGTCTCCATGACCACAAACTAACTACAATGGCACAAACCCATTGATAGATTTCCCAATTGGACCCTCCAAAATAAAAGAACCAAAAAAGGATAAAAAAGAATGGTATTACACTCCAATAAGCATCGTAAACACTGCTATTCTTTTTAATAAGTGAAAAAACAAAGGTAGCAATTGTCATAACCAAATCGGCATAAAGAAATCTCAAAACAGATTCTTCATGGCCTAATAAATAGTATGAAATCCAGCCTAAAACTCCAATTATAAGATACATAATGGTTACTTCAATAAGGGCCTGAGTTTTTTTGCTCATGTTATTTGAATAAGATTATAATGATTCATTTCAAGGTAGCGATCTTCTAACCAAGAAAGCTTTAAAAGATTTTCAGATGATGATGGTCGTTTGATACTTGCAAATTTGGAAACAATACCTTTTACATATTTGTCTTCATCATGCGTTGCCACAACATTTTTAGGAGCAATGGTATCGCATAAATGCTTTACTCCTTTTAGTCCTGGCGATACTAATCCTCCAAGGAAAAATGGTAGTTTATAATAATTAAAAGGTGTAATTAAGAGTTGAAAAGGAGTTGAGGATTTTATTTGTTCTAAATCTTTGTCGCTAAAATTAAATCCATGTGTAGATACAAAAACACTTTCTTTTCCATCATCGAGAATAAAGGCGTCATAAATAGGATCTATCTTTCTTTTAGTAGCTAAAAATGTAACCTTATGATTATTGATTTTGGTTGTATTATTTTTAGAATCTAACCCTTCTATTTTAGCAGAAGGAAATAACTTCTTTAGTTTTTTCTCCAAAGACTTTGGTCCAATTATATGTTTTGGATTTAATTTTTTAAGCGTTTCTTCATGAAAATGGTCAGGGTACTTTTGAGTAATCAAAATGCTGTCAAAAGCAGGTAAGTCTTTATACGCTATAGGAGGTGTTCTATGCCATTGCATGTTAAACCAGCCAAAATAATCCACTTCAGTTCCTTCCAACCAAGGATCAATCAATATTTTCCAGCCACTCATATCCATAAAAAATGAGTTATCCATATTGAGTCTTTGCAAATATATCATGTTAGCAATCTCTTTTCTTACTGTAAAAATCGAAGTACGGCTAATTTTCTGAGAATATCAATTAGACTAATCCAACTTATCAGCCAATTTTTTAAATGTCATTTTTGGATCTTTTCCTTCATATAAAACTGCATAAACAGCATTTATTATTGGTATTCGAGTTTTCTTTTTATTGGTTTCATTTATTAAATAAGCACTTTTGGTAGCATAATAACCTTCTGCAACCATACTCATTTCCATTTGTGCAGACTTAACCGTATATCCTTTTCCAATCATATTTCCAAACATTCTGTTTCTGGAAAAAACAGAGTAACCAGTTACTAATAAATCGCCTAAATAAGCCGAATTATTAATGTTTCGTTTCATTTTATGAGTTTTCTTTATAAACCGTTTCATTTCCCGAATAGCATTACTCATTAACACACTCTGGAAGTTATCTCCATAACCCAAACCATGTGCAATTCCAGCAGCAATAGCATAAATATTCTTCAACATAACAGCATATTCAGTTCCAATAACGTCGTCGCTAATTTTTGTTTTTATGTAATTACTAGATAATTTATCTGCAATTTCTTGGGCTTTTTTAGCATCTGCACAAGAAATAGTTAAATAAGACAAACGTTCAAGGGCAACTTCTTCGGCATGACAAGGTCCGGCAATTACTGCTATGTTTTTAAATGGGATGTTATAAATATCATGAAAATGTTCTCCTACTAATAAACCAGATTCTGGAATAATTCCTTTTACAGCAGACACAATGGTTTTATTTGAAACATCTGTTGTTAGCTTTTCTAATTCTGAATGCATGAAGGCAGAAGGAATAACAAAAATCAACACATCTGCATAGGCTGCCATTTCATTAATGTCATTACTTAACTTTAATTGATTTAAATGAAACTCGACAGAACTTAAATAACTTGGATTGTGTTGTTCTTTTAAAATGTGTTCTTTAGTATAAACACTTCGCATATACCAACCTACTTCATCTAAATTTTCGCATAACATTTTCACAATAGCTGTTGCCCAACTTCCCGATCCAAAAACAGCATATTTTAATGGCTTATCCATATTTTATCTTAATATTTTAACATCAAAAATACATAAAATTTGAATCTTTCTTGGTAACTAAAATGAAAGCCTCTAATTTTTTGGCACGTGTTTTGAAATTGTTTATTTAGAAATCAAAAAACGAGGACTTATGAAATCGATAAAACTACTTTTAGGATTTGCTTTAATTGCAACACTATTTACAGCTTGTTATACAGACGATGTTTACGTTTCAAATAACAATCCTCCACCACCTCCATCTATTTCATTGAATCAATTATTAAACTCTTACGAGTTGTGGTATGTAGATATCAATGAAACTATTGGTTATGGACAAACGCCTTTCTTACAAATGGCATTTACTATTTCGTTTAGAAATGGCACGTTATACGCTAACAACAATTTAGTAGGTATTGGAAGTCAAGGCAATGGTTTTGGAATTCCAGTTGGAAATTACGATGCTTATGAGACAATTTTAGACGTGTATCACCTAATTGATGGTTTTGAAACATTTGATGTGTATCAAATTAATACAAACACCATTGAATTATACAATCCATATAATGATACCTCTTATTTTTTAAGAGGATATCAACGTTCTAATTTCGATTACGATTTTGTGTTTTACGATAATATTCATTATTTCTTACAAGAATATGAAGCTTGGGAAAAAACTTATACAAGTCTTGCTGGTGAAATAAACGAGTTTGATAACGAAAACTATTTACAGTTTTTAGCTGGTGGAAACGACTCAGAATTTAGATCTTCTCAAGATTATAATATTGGAAATCCTGAAAACATTTATTGGGATTATACTGGAGTTTATGGCGTTGGAAATACAAATAACATGTATTTAAAAACCTTGACTTTAAATTACGATTATTATGGAAATGAATATTTTGATTTGAGAGTTATAAATGATGCTAGAATTGAATTGTTTCATTCATCTTCTGGCACAACTTACGAATTTACTGGTAGAGGTTACATTCAATTTATGAAGAATGAAGAAGGTAAGAAAACCGAAAAACCTAAGATACGTAAATTTAAAAACAGGAAAAAAGAAAACCCTAGAGAAAGTTCTAGAGATTAAATAAAATTTGGTTAGTTAAGTTAGTTAATTGGTAAGAAGCTGTTTGAAGTAAAATTCAAGCAGTTTCTTTTTTCTGGTATGTTTATTGCATTATTAATTTAAAAAAGGTTAAAAAAAATCTTTTTTAACTTTACAATAATTAATAAAACATTTAATACACAGACAATTATGGGATTATTTACATTTATTAAAAATGCAGGAGCAAAAGTTTTTGGGATTGGAAAAACAAATGCTGAAGAAGCTGCCGAAAAGACTGCTGATGCAGCAGCTGTAAAACTGAAACGAGAAACAGCAGCAGCAAATAAATTAAAAGAAACAATAAGCGATTTAGGATTAGAAGTTGAAAACCTGAATGTCTATATAAGTGATGATCAAGCAACAGTTACAGGAGCTGCTTTTAACCAAGCAACCAAAGAAAAAGTGGTTTTAGTAGTTGGAAACTCTAATGGAATTGCTACTGTGGACGACCAAATGACGGTTGAAAATCCGGAACCAGAAGCGCAATTTCATACAGTTATAAGTGGAGATACCTTAGGTAAAATAGCTAAAAAATTCTATGGAAACGCTATGAAGTACCCAGTGATTTTTGAAGCAAATAAGCCAATGCTTAAAAACCCAGATTTAATTTATCCAGGTCAAGTATTACGAATTCCTGCTTTAGATTAAATTATATTCAATTTAGAAAGACATACTAAAAATCTTATAATAAAAGCATTCTAAAAAGGATGCTTTTTTATTTTAATTTAGCCTTTAATACCTTTGTTTACTTGGTAGGCTAACACATAAAACAGATATACTTATTTTGTAATATACTACAAATCAATTAGATGTGTTATTTCGTCCATTAAAAATGTAGTTTTATCCGATTTATATTTTTTAAACGAAAAAACAATCTAAATCATCGAAAATTTATGGTTAATAACATGATTGCATATAGATTTGACCCTATAACCCAAATTTATCATATCATGAAAACTATCAAATTACTATTCTTATTTTTATTATCAATTACAGTTTTAAACTGTAGTACTGAAGAAATTTCTAATCAAGAAATCAACAAGAATCCAAACTTTAGAGTAACAGAAAGCACTTCAAATTTTTCTTTTCGAGAATCATTAGATGAACCTTGTACTTCAACAAGATTAATGGCAGGTCAAAATTATGATGCAGGAACTGTAACTGTTGATACAGATGGTGTAGATTTAATTATACGTTATACCACTAATTCTGATTGGTCAATTAATGCAACTCATTTGAGTATTGGAAACTGTGGCGAGCAAACTATTCCAACAACTGGTGCAGGTAATCCAAAAATTGGACATTTCGAACATGGTACAACACATGCTACTGGTGTGAATATAGTTGAATACTATATTAACAAAGATGCTTTAAACGATTTATATTGTTTTGCAGCACATGCTGTAGTTACAGGTCCAAATGGAGAGGAAACTGCTTGGGCAGAAGGTTTTGATTTTGGAGGAAATAGCTGGGCAATGTATGTAGAAGCTAGACAATCAGATTGCGATGTTAGTGGTACTAATAATTCTGGTCCTGCAAAATAAACATATAAATAACTTTAAGTTTAAAAAAGCCAACTCAAATGAGTTGGCTTTTTATTTATTCTATAGAGTGTATAGACTTATTTATAAAAATTCATTTCATCTAGATATTCCCACACATGTTCTGGTAACATAGGTTTGACATTTTTATTTTCTTTAATAGAATTTCTTATAAAGGTTGAAGAAAGTTCCATAATTGGTGCATGGACATGATGTATTTTTTTATGTCCATCAAATTGCGTTTCTACTTTTCCTTCAGACAAACGTGGATAGACATACACATCATGATTTTCCAGAATCAATTCATAATTTTTCCATTTATGAAAACTTTTTAAATTGTCTTCTCCCATAATTAAACAGAACTCGTAATCTGGAAATTTTTCTTCTAAATGTACTAGAGTATTTATGGTGTAATTTGGTTGAGGCAAGTTAAACTCAATATCGCTTGGACTTAAAGTATCGTAATCTTTTGTTGCTCTATATACCATTTCTAAACGTTGATAATTATCAAGTAAAGAACTTTTCTTTTTAAACGGATTATGAGGTGTAACTACAAACCAGATTTTATCTAAATTACTATGTTCTACCATATGATTGGCAATAACCAAATGTCCAATATGAATAGGGTTGAATGAGCCAAAATAGAGTCCGATTTTCATAATTTATTTTTTCTCTTCAACAAAATTACCAACCAAAGCTTTAGCTTCTTTAAGTGCTTTCTCTAGATTATCGTTTTCAATAATAACGTCGAATAAAGGAGCTGTAGCAAGTTCAGCTGAAGCTTTAGCTATTCTCATATTAATTTTATCTGCACTTTCGGTTTGACGCTTTTTCAATCTTATTTTAAGTTCGTCAATACTTGGAGGTTTCACAAATACAGCAAGAGTTTCGTTTGGATATTTTCTTTTAATACGCAAACCTCCAGAAACATCAATATCAAAAATAACATGTTTCCCTCTTGCCCAAATGCGTTCCACTTCGGTTTTTAAAGTGCCGTAAAAATTATCGCGATAGACTTCTTCCCATTCCAAAAATTCGTCATTCTTAATTTTACTTTTAAATTCTGAAGCCGACAAAAAATAATAGTCTTTTCCATGAATTTCTTTACCTCGTTTTTCTCTGGAAGTTGCCGAAATAGAGAATTCTAAATTTAATTTGTCTTGTTTTAAAAGGTGTCTTACAATGGTTGTTTTTCCAGAACCTGAAGGTGCAGAAAACACAATGAGTTTCCCTTTTTTTAAATTGATGTTTGTCACTTAATATATTTTTATTGAAAACACTTATAATATTACTTTATAATTTACTAAAGCACATTTAATAATTGCTCTTTAATCTTTTCAAGTTCATCTTTCATTTGAACTACTAGCTTTTGCATTGGTGCATAATTACTTTTAGATCCAATGGTGTTTATTTCCCTTCCAATTTCTTGTCCAATAAACCCCAATTTTTTTCCATTCGAATCGTCTGAGCTTAAGGCAGAATTAAAATAATCTAAATGATTTTTTAAACGTACTTTTTCTTCAGTAATGTCAAATTTCTCAATGTAAAACATAAGTTCCTGTTCAAACCTGTTTTCATCTACTTTTTCTTTTAATTCTTCAACACCTTTACGTAATCGCTCTCTTACTCCATTTATTCTTTCAGGATCCAATTCAATTACTTGTTCAAGTAGAACTTCAATATTCTTTAATCGAATTCTAAAATCAGCTTCAAGCGCTTTTCCTTCATCTAGTCTATAAGTATCTATGTTTTTTAAAGCTACATTTACTTCGCTTAAAATTGATTTCCACTCGTCTTCATCTATATCGTCACGTTCTGTATTTAATGCATCAGGAAAACGAACAGCCATTTTTAAAAGCTCTGTTTCATCTCCATCTACAACCTCTTTTAATTGTTTTATATATTGTTTAACAACACTTTTATTTAATTGGGTTGTGGTTTCTTCACCAGTCATTTCAACATAAATTGAAAAATCTATTTTACCTCTTTCTAATTCATTGGCAATAAGCTTTCTTAAACTAAGTTCTTTTTCTCTGTAGATAGATGGCATTCTGGCATTCAAATCTAGGTTTTTACTGTTAAGTGATTTTATTTCAATCGTAATTTTTTTGGTTGGCAATTGCAAAACAGATTTGCCGTAACCTGTCATTGAGTGTATCATAAACTTATTTTATAGTTGTACAAAGGTAGTTAAAACTGAGAGCTTAGAAAATACTAATTTTATTATTCATGCATAGTAAGATTATGTAGTTTTGTGTTAATAAAAAAATAATTCTATATGTATACAAAACAGTTTGAAATTAGATGGAGTGATGTGGATGCGAATAGGCATTTAGCAAATAGTGCTTATACTAATTTTATGAGTCATACCAGGATGGCTTTTTTTATAGAAAAAGAATTTGATATGAAGACTTTAGAAGTATATAATTTAAGCCCTGTAGTTTTTTATGAGCATATGTATTATTTTAAAGAGGCTTTTTTAGGACAATCAATAACTGTTAGTTTAGAAGTTACTGGTTTAAGCGAAGACGGTATGTTTTTTAGATTCGACCACAATTTTTACAACGAAAAAGGAGAAAACATAGCACATTGTGAAATGATTGGAGCTTGGATTAATTTTTCTACTAGAAAACTAATTGGATTACCTAAAAACTTATTAGAAAAGGAAAATACCTTTCCTAAATCTGAAAATTTTAAAATATTAACTAAAGAAGACACTAGGGTTGCAGATAAAATGCCTGTTCATTTAACGACTTAATTTGGGTCTTTTAGTAACCAAATAAACTCCTGTAAAAATTAATGTCGCAGCAATAACCTTAACTATATTCATAGTATCACTTCCTATAAGCAAAGCAAAAATACTAGCAATTACTGGTTGTATATATAAAAACGTACTCACAGTTGACGCTTTTAAATGTCTTAAAGCAATAGGGTTTAATAAGTAAGTGAAAAAAGTAGCTCCTATTACTACAAATAATACTGAAAATAGAATATAAGGCGTAAAAGAGGACCAAACAACTTGCGAGAATTCGCCATATCCAAAAGGGAAAACTAATATCAATCCAAATAAAAACAACCATTTTATAAAAGCTAGTGGATAATATTTTTGGGTAAGCTTTTTAATGATTATTAAGTAAATACTATAAGAAACTGCATTTATAAAAACCAATAAATTTCCTAATAGAATATTGTCTCCTGCTTGAGCCGATTTTCCATAAACCGATAACACAATAGCTCCTAAAAAACCAAGAAGAATGCCAACAATTTTTAATCCTGTAATTCTTTCTTTTAAAAAGAATGCCGATAAAACCAGTACCACAATAGGCACAACAGTCATAATTACTGAAGCATGAATAGGCGTTGTATATTCTAAGCCTTTAAAGAAAGTTAGCATGTTTAAGGCAATCCCAAATATGGAGGCAAAAAACAAAATCAGAAAGTCTTTGCGTGCAATTTTTTGTTTAGGTGTAAATAGGCTTAAAACCCAAAATAATATAGCAGCTCCTAATACTCTAAGAAAGATAAAACCAAAAGGTCTTATAAAGCCTTCGTCAATAACATCGTTAGCAAATGTAAAGGTAAAGCCATAGATAACTTGAACCAAAAACACACCAATTAAGGCAAAGATTCTGGTTTTATCCATGTATCATTTGTTTGGCATGTTCGATTACTTTTTTAGAATTCCCAATAAAAATATGATTGTTAAAAATAATTACTGGTCTACTTAAAAAGGTATAATGTTCAAGAAGATAATGTTTATAATCTGGTTCTTTAAGGTTCTGGTTTTTTAAATCCATTTCTTTATATAGCTTCGCTCTTTTACTAAAAAGTGCTTCATAAGTTCCTGCCAGCTGTTTCATTATATCAAGCTGTTTTACAGTTATTTCTTCACTTTTAATATCTTGTAAAACAAAGTCTGAGGACAAGTTTAACTCTTCTAATATACGCAAACAGGTATTGCAAGTTTTTAAGTAGTAAACCTTTTTCATTTTATGCTCATGAAAATGAGTAATTATTGAATTAAACTATATTTTAATTATACAAATAACGCCCATTTTTATTGAAAAATAATTACTTTTAAATAAAAATTAAAATCATGGATTGGGCATTCGATATTACTATTAAAAATAGAACTTTATTCAAATCATTTTTAGAGACTTTTACATTAGAGGAACTAAATAAAGTGCCAAAAGGGTTCAATAACAATATTATTTGGAACATAGCTCATACAGTAGTTACCCAACAATTATTGGTGTATAATTTATCTGGAGTTCCTATGCTTTTATCTCATGAAATGGTGGATATGTATAGAAAAGGAACCAAACCCGAAAGAGATGTTACCTATGCTGAAGTAGATTTAATAAAAGGGTTATTATTCTCTACTATTGAAAAAACAAAAGAAGATTATAACAATCATATTTTTGAAAAATATAATGAATACACAGTAACTACAAAAAGCACCTTAACCAATGTTGATGAAGCTATCGATTTTAACAACTTTCATGAAGGCATCCATTTAGGATATATTTTAGCCTTAAAAAAATCATTATAAAAAGTTTAAAGTATTCTGTAAGTCTTCCCAAGGAATATTTATTTCTGTAACACCAGAAGAGTAAGGTGCAATTTCATAAGTGTTGTAAAGTAAAATAGCACCTTCGTCGTTGAAGCCTATATTTTCAGGTAATTTAAAATTGTCTGGTTCGAAATACAGCTCTTTTTTATAAGCTATTTCTTCATTAAAATAGTCTTTAGCAATCTCAGTAAAATTTATGTAATCTTGAAATAAATCTTCATTTTTTAATTGTTTTCCAGTATACACATCAAAATTTAAAAATTCGATGATTAAATTTCCGTGAGCACCTCCTGTATTCAAATAAGTTGTAATGGCTATTGAAACAATTTCATCAGATTGATACATAATTTCACCATCAATCTGTGCATCCCATTCCATAATGCTTTCTGGGAAATCTGCTTTAAACGTAGTATATTCTTTATTGAACAAATCAATACTCTCAGAAACGGTCATTGAAGATGTAGAGTTTTCTTCTCCAACATTTAAGGAAGAAATAATAACTAAATTAATCCTTTTATTAATCACATTAGAAACTTCTTCGTCACCAAATGCTTCTGGAATATTAATTTCTACAATTTTATTAGTACTTGTTGTTACATTAATTTCTTTAAATTCTATCGTTTTTTCTTCTTTACACGTTTGGGATAATAAAGAAATAATCAAAGTATATACTAAAAATTTAAATCTCATAGAACAGAAAAATTAAGTTCATGTTAAAGATAATTAATGCATTTGAATAGCCCGAATTAAACTGTAACTTTATTAAAAAAATTTAAGCACATGAAATTCAATACAAAAACAATCCATGGAGGACAAGAACACGATCCAGCTTATGGATCTGTAATGCCTCCAATTTATCAAACATCAACTTATGCACAAACAACTCCAGGAGGACACAAAGGTTATGAGTATTCAAGATCCCATAATCCAACTAGAAACGCTTTAGAAAATGCTTTTGCAAGTATAGAAAATGGAACTTATGGCTTGGCTTTTGGTTCTGGGTTAGCAGCTATAGATGCCGTTTTAAAATTATTAAAATCTGGAGATGAAGTTATTTCTACAAACGATTTGTATGGTGGGTCATATAGATTATTTACTTCAATTTATAAGAAATTTGGCATCAAGTTTCATTTTATTGGTATGCAAGAAGCTTCAAATATTGAAGCATATATTAATAAGAATACAAAGCTTATTTGGATTGAAACTCCAACAAACCCAATGATGAATATTATTGATATTAAAGCTTGTGCTAATATTGCAAAAAAACACGATTTGCTATTAGCTGTAGATAACACCTTTGCAACTCCTTATTTGCAACAACCTTTAGATTTAGAAGCTGATATTGTCATGCATTCAGCTACTAAATATCTTGGTGGACATAGCGATGTAATTATGGGAGCTTTAATTGTAAAAGATAAAGAACTAGCAAATAAATTATATTTTATTCAAAATGCAAGTGGAGCTATTTGTGGTCCTCAAGATTGTTTTTTGGTATTAAGAGGAATTAAAACACTTCATGTTAGAATGCAACGTCATTGCGAAAATGGCAAAACTGTAGCTGAATATTTATCAAATCATCCCAAAGTAGAAAAAGTATTTTGGCCTGGATTAGAAAGTCACCCTAACCATCAAATTGCTAAAGCACAGATGAAAGGTTTTGGAGGCATGATTTCTTTTACAACAAAAGGAAATAATTATGAAGAAGCCATTAAAATTGTTGAGAAATTGAAAATATTTACTCTGGCAGAATCTTTAGGTGGTGTTGAATCTTTAGCTGGACATCCTGCAAGTATGACTCATGCTAGTATTCCAAAAGAGGAACGCGAAAAAACAGGTGTTTTAGATTCACTAATAAGACTAAGCGTTGGTATTGAAGATGTGGATGATTTGATTGCAGATTTAAAACAAGCTATTAATTAAAATGCATAAAAAAACCAAGAGAGTATCTTGGTTTTTTATATTGTCTTTAAATTTTTTAATCTAGATAATAAATATATCCAAAATTCAACCAAAGTAACCAATCATTATACTTATTAGATTCTAACTGATGATTAAAACCATCAATCCAGTCACTTCCATAATATTGCCATCTCATATCAAGCATTAAATCAGAAAGAGGGGTCAGTTTATATCTAACACCAACACTTGTCACAAGAGACCAAGTACTTCCTCCATCTAAATTTATTGGATACTCTCTTTGTTCTCCTAAAGGCACATTAGGCAAAAAAGCATCATCTTCATACCAATAAGAATAAATATTATTTTCATTTAATACATCACCTAAAGTAGAACTAGAATCAGGATTATATGCCGTATAGTGTATTCCTAAACTTATAAAAGGTGCAAAACGATAGCTAAATGCTTGAAAAGAACGAATACTTAAAGGAAAGTATTCTAATTGCATACCAATATCAAAATTATTTGCTTCACCAGTATGAGCTCTTAATTTTGCTGCATTTACAGAAGTTCCCTGTGCCCATTGTCCATGATGGTCAAGCTTTGTTTTGTTGTAAGATATTTCACTTCTTAATTTAAAGTGATCATTAAAATAAGTGTCCGTAGAATAACAATTACAATCTGCTCGATATGCAAAATTTATATAATGAATAAGACCAATACCAAATCCTGAGTTTCCATAATTAGTGCCTTCATCATGACGAACACCATAATCAGAACGAAACTGTACAGGACCTACAATAACACCAACCTCATGCGAAAAACCAAGTTGAGAAAAACTTGTTTGAGGCATAATAAGTAGGAAAATAATTACGATAAATTGTTTCAAATTGAACATAAAATCTTTCAATAAATAGAATATATCATTAAACAAATATATAAATATCCGACAAACCAACAAATAAATCGGGTAAATGTCGATTTGTTTGAGGCTCAGTATATAAAACGGTTAAATCTAATAATTTATTCTTCAAATAACATTGTGAAAAATAAAAAAATAATATATAATTTTTAAAGTTAATGTATATTTGCCTTTAGAAATAAAAATACGACATCACAATTAAAAATAAATTAAATGAAAAATAAAATAGATGCCTTTTTAAACCTTGTTAAAGAAAAGAACGGACATGAACCAGAATTTTTACAAGCAGTACATGAAGTTGCCGAAACTGTAATTCCATTTATCGAAGCTAATCCAAAATATCAAGATAAAATGTTGTTAGAGCGAATGGTTGAACCAGAACGCACTATTATATTTAGAGTACCATGGATTGACGATCAAGGCAAAACTCAAGTAAATAGAGGTTTTAGAGTAGAATTCAATTCTGCCATTGGACCTTACAAAGGCGGTTTAAGATTTCATCCATCTGTAAACTTAAGCATTTTAAAGTTTTTAGGATTTGAACAAGTATTTAAAAACTCTCTTACAACACTGCCAATGGGTGGTGGTAAAGGTGGAAGTGATTTCGATCCGAAAGGAAAAAGCGATGTTGAAGTGATGCGTTTTTGCCAATCATTTATGACTGAGTTATTCCGTCATATTGGTCCAGACACAGATGTTCCTGCAGGAGATATTGGTGTAGGTGGTAGAGAAGTAGGTTACATGTTTGGACAATATAAAAGGCTTAGAAATGAATTTACAGGAGTTTTAACTGGTAAAGGCATTTCTTTTGGTGGCTCTTTAATTAGACCTGAAGCAACAGGATATGGTTGCGTATATTTTGCTAAAAATATGCTAGCTACTAAAAATGATTCTTTTAATGGAAAAATAGTAGTTGTTTCTGGTTCTGGAAATGTAGCTCAATATGCTTGTGAAAAAGCTACTGAACTTGGTGCTAAAGTGGTAACATTATCAGATTCTTCAGGATACATTTATGATGCTGATGGAATTGATGCTGAAAAACTAGCTTTTGTGCAAGAAATTAAAAATGTTAATAGAGGAAGAATAAGTGAATACTTAAGCAAATATCCTTCTGCTAAATTCCATGAAGGCTCAAGACCTTGGAATGTATCATGTGATGTTGCAATGCCATGTGCAACTCAAAATGAATTGAATGAAGAAGAGGCTAAAATGCTTATTAAAAATAATGTAACAGTTGTTGCTGAAGGTGCAAATATGCCAACAACTCCAGAAGCTATTGCTGCATTCCAAAATGCTAAAGTGATGTTTTCTCCTGGAAAAGCTTCCAATGCTGGAGGTGTAGCAACATCAGGTTTAGAAATGAGTCAAAACTCTTTGAGGTTAAATTGGACTCGTGAAGAAGTTGATTCTAAACTAAAACAAATTATGGATAATATACATGAATCTTGTGTGACATACGGAACTCAAGAAGATGGATATATAGATTATGTAAAAGGTGCTAATATTGCAGGATTTGTTAAAGTTGCAGATGCTATGTTAGGTCAAGGCGTAGTATAGTTTGTATTTAAAAAATAAAAAAAGCTTCCAATTAGGAAGCTTTTTTTATTCAAAATATATGTTTTATAAATAAAGCTCGTTATATATAGATATATTCGAAAGGTTAAAAGATAGTATGAAAAAAAGAATCTTCTTATTGTTTATTATATTTTCATCAATAAATTCTATTGCTCAAGATTATTCAGCACTTTGGAAAGGATATTTTTCTTATTTAAATGTTAGAGATGTTTCACAAGGTAATGGCAAAATTTATGTAGCTGCTGAAAATGCTATTTTCACTTATGAAGTAAACTCTAATGAAATTGAAACCATAACAACAATTAATGGATTGTCTGGTGAACAAATTTCAACCATACATTATAGTGAAGCTTATGAAATGTTAATTATAGGGTATGATAATGGATTAATTGAAATCGCATTAGAAAACGATGAAAATATTTTAACCGTAGTAGATATTTTAGATAAACCAACCATTCCACCTAATAATAAAAAAATTAATCATTTTTTAGAATATAACGAGTTTGTATATATCTCAACAGATTATGGTATTTCTGTTTACGATATGTCAAGACTAGAATTTGGTGACACCTATTTTATAGGCAATGGTGGTTCGCAAATAATAATCAATCAAACTACTATTTCAGGAGATTATATTTATGCAGCGTGCTATAATGAAGGAGGATTAAAAAGAGCTCTTATTTCGAGCCCAGATTTAATAGATTATCAACAATGGGATTCTTTTGGAGGAATAGAAAACTTTATGGGTATAGTATCAACCCAAAATGGGAAGGTTTATACTATCAGATCAGATAGAAGAGTATATGAGGTGATTGGTACTAATCTAAATTTTATACTAAGAATTCCTAATAGCGCTGTATTAGATTTTAGAGAAATAGATAATAAATTATTAGTAACGAATAAGTTAAATTCCTATTTATTTAATGATGATTTTGTAGAAGAAACCGTTATTTCAATTCCATTAGATTATCCTACACAATTTACAGTTACTACTATCGAAGAAGAATATTTGTATATAGGAACCGAAAACTATGGCATATTAAAAATAGCCTCCCTTAATCAAACAGACGCAACCGAAATTCATCCAGATGGACCTTTATTAAACAGTCCTTTTGCAATTCAATCCATACCAAATAATCTTTGGGTAACTTATGGAGATTATACTTTAACTTATAGCCCATCTCCTAAAAAAAGTAGAGGCTTTAGCCACCTTGTTGATGAAGCATGGACTAATGTCCCTTTTGATAGTGTTCTTGGTGCTAATAACTTAAATAAAATTGCAGTGAATCCTTTTAATAATCAGCAAGTATTTATTAGTTCCTTTTTAAACGGTCTTTTGGAAGTAAATAATGATTCACCAACTATATTGTATGACGAAACCAATAGCGCCTTAAGTTCTCTTTCTACAACTTCGAGTAATGTTAGAGTAAGCGCTTCGGTTTTTGACATAAATGGTGTATTGTGGACTATGACAGGTAGGGTAGCTAAGCCATTGGTTTCTTACGATCCCAATTCGGATCAATGGCAAAATTTCGATTTTACTAGTTTAATTCCAGATCCATTTAATGGAGAATGGGGTTACAGTGATATTAAAATAGATAATAATGGAACTAAATGGATTGGTGGATATAACTATGGGTTAATAGGTTTTAATAATAATAATGGTATTCAAATAAATAATATAAGTACTGAAGAACAAAACATGCCCTCATCTTTTGTGTCATCAATAGCAATTGATAAAAGAAATCAAATCTGGATTGGAACCATTCAAGGATTACGCGTTTTATATAATACTTCAGATTTTTTCACAAACCCTTCTATAGAAGCAAGTTCAATTATTATCTTGGATGATGGTGTTCCTCAAGAATTATTATTCCAAACTTTTGTGGCAGATATAGAGGTTGATGGATCCAATAATAAATGGATTGCAACAATTGGTGCTGGATTATATTATTTTTCTTCAGATGGCCAAGAAACCATTTTTCATTTCACAAAAAATAACTCACCATTACCATCAAATAATGTAGTCGATGTGGCATTAGATCAAGCAAATGGAATTGTTTATATTGCTACAGATAAAGGACTTGTTTCTTATGGTTCTGGTGGCTCTCAAACAGAAGAAACTCTAGAAAATGCATTTATTTTTCCTAATCCTGTAAGACCAACTTTTGATATTAATAACAAAAAAGTGAAAATTAGAGGTATAACTGACAATATGAATATTAAAATAACGGATATTGAAGGTAATCTTGTTGCAGAAGCTCAATCTAATACAAACTTGCGTTATCAAGGATATAATCTAGAAATTGATGGTGGTACTGCTTATTGGAATGGAAAAAATTTAGGGAACAATACCGTAGCTTCTGGTGTGTATTTAATTATGCTAAATGATTTAGATAGTTTCGAAACCAAGGTTATAAAATTATTGGTAGTCAGGTAATGTTAACAACTACAAATGCCATTGTTTTATCTAAAATTAAATACAGGGATAACGACCTTATCATTAAGTGTTATACTCAAAAATTTGGCCTTGTTAGCTATATCATAAGAAACGCTTCCTCTGCAAAAAAAGGAAATTCTAAAACGGCTTATTTCCAATTACTATCCCAATTACAATTAGTCACTTTACATAAACAAAATAGGTCTCTACAAGACATTAAAGAAATAAAATCAAACTATCTATACAGTAGTTTGCAAACACATGTAATCAAAAATTCCATCGTTTTCTTTTTAGCTGAAGTATTATCAAGCACACTAAAAGAAGAAGAACCAAATGGATATGTATATGCTTACCTGGAAACAACCCTTCAATGGCTTGACACACATGACGAATATTCAAACTTTCATTTGTTGTTTTTATTAAAATTAACCAAACATTTAGGTTTTTATCCAGAAATGGCAAAAAACCAAGAACTTTATTTTAATTTAAATGAAGGAAGATTCGAAAATAATAAGACTAATATATATACTGTTTCAGGTGAAAATATTATTCTTTTAAAACGTCTTTTAGGCACAAATTTTGATGAATTAAATTCAATTAAAATAAACTCAAAACAAAGGCAGTCTTTTTTAAAAATGATGCTTTTATATTTTGAATTGCATTTAGATGGGTTTAAAAAACCTCAATCTATGCAAATTTTTAATCAAGTGTTTAACACATAGCTATTTAACCAACTAAAATGAAATTTATAATATCATTTCTTGTTTGGGTTTTTTTTGTTGTCACTATTCAAGCTCAAGAAATTCAAATTTTAGAACAAGAATCTAGACAACCAATTCCTGGTGTTTCAATTTATAATTCTTCTAAAAACAAATCCGTAATTTCAGATTTTGATGGTAAAGCATTTTTAGATAGTTTTTCAGAATTTGAAACTATTTATTTTGAAAATTTTCTGCATGTAAAATTACAAACCAATAAAAATCTAATTATAGCAAATAACCATACGGTTATATTAGAAGCAAAAGTCGAAGGACTTGATGAGATTGTAATTTCTGCTTCAAAATTTGAACAAAGTAAAAGAGATATTCCTCAAAAAATAATAAGTATTGATGCTAAAAAAATTCAATTAGTAAATCCACAAACAAGTGCCGATTTATTAGAAAGCACAGGAAATGTCTATATACAAAAAAGTCAACTTGGTGGTGGAAGCCCAATGATTAGAGGGTTTTCAACAAACAGACTCCTTCTTACAGTAGATGGAGTAAGGATGAATAATGCCATTTTTAGAAGTGGCAATCTTCAAAATGTTATATCTATTGACCCTTTTACAATTCAAAATACCGAAATTACATTAGGAGCTGGCTCTGTGGTTTATGGAAGTGATGCCATAGGTGGTGTTATGAGTTTTTACACCAAAAAACCTCAGCTTTCATATTCAGACGAAACCTATTTTAAAGCCAATGCTGTTGCTAGATATGCAACAGCAAATAATGAAAAAACTGGCCATTTAGATTTTAATTTCGGTTTAAAAAAATGGGCTTTTTTGAGTAATATAAGCTATTCCGATTTCGATGATCTACGAATGGGAAGTCATGGTCCAGACGATTATTTAAGACCTGAATATGTTGTTACTAACAATGGTGTGGATGAAACGCTAGATAATAACAATCCTGAAATTCAAGTACCAACAGGATATAGCCAAATTAATTTTTTGCAAAAAGTACGTTACGAACCTAAAAACAATTTAAGTTTCGATCTAGGTCTGTTCTACACCACTACTTCCGATTATTCTAGATACGATAGATTAATAAGATATCGTGGTGATGAGTTGCGCTCTGCTGAATGGTATTATGGACCTCAACAATGGTTTATGGCAAATTTTCAAATGACCAAATTAAGCAGTCGCTCTAATTTATATAATAAAGTACAATCCACACTTGCTTACCAAAATTTTAAAGAAAGTAGAAACGATAGAGACTATCAATCAACTATAAAAAACATTAGAAAAGAAGCAGTAGATGCTTTTTCATTTAATGCCGATTTCGAAAAATTATTGTCGCCTAAAACCGAATTGTTTTACGGAGCCGAATATGTCTATAACAAAATAACCTCTACTGGAAAAGAATTAGATATTGATATGGATATAGCCATTCCAACGGTTTCAAGATATCCAAATGGTTCCAATTGGCAATCCATGGCAGCATATACCAATTTAAAATTCAAACCAAGCGAGAAATTCGTGCTTCAATCTGGCGTGCGTTATAACCATATTTTTATGCATGCAGATTTTACTGAAAACAACCAATACCTAAATTTACCATATAATGAAACCAATTTAAATTTTGGAGCTTTAACTGGAGCTGCTGGAATAAGCTGGCTCCCTAACGATATCATTCAATGGAAATTAAATATATCTACGGCTTTTAGAGCACCTAATATAGACGATGTTGGAAAGGTATTCGATTCTGAACCAGGCTCTGTAGTTGTGCCAAATCCAGATTTAAAAGCTGAATATGCTTATGGTGCTGAGTTAGGATTAACCTTAAATTTTAATAACCTTTTAATTTTAGATTTAGCAACCTATTATACTTATTTAGATAAGGCCTTAGTGAGAACAGATTATAATTTAAATGGTGAAGCCGAAATTATCTACGATGGAGAACTCAGTAATGTACAGGCCATTCAAAATGCAGCGAGTGCTGATGTTTATGGTTTTGAAGTTGGTGTTAGAATTAATTTTTCAAAACAATTTAGATTAACATCTCAATATAATATTATTGGTGGAACAGAAGAAGACGAACAAGGTGAAAAAATTCCTGTTAGACATGTAACACCTTATTTTGGTAATACACATGTTGTTTGGCAAAACAAGAAGTTTTTAATTGATACTTTTGCAGAATATAATAATGAGTTGTCTTATAATCAAATGGCTCCTTCAGAAAGAGAAAAAGATTATATCTATGCCTTAGACGAAAATGGAGATCCATATGCGCCTTCTTGGTACACGCTTAATTTAAGAACTCAATACCAAATTACTAAGACTGCAACTGTAGTAGCTAGTTTAGAAAATATTACAGACCAACGCTATAAAACATATTCCTCTGGAATTGCCTCTCCAGGAAGAAACTTTATTATTTCTTTAATTTATAGTTTATAGATATATAATAAAGTAGAATCAAAAAGCCACTACAAAACAGGTTTTGTAGTGGCTTTTTCTGTCACATTGAGCTTGTCGAAGTGCTGCCACAGTTTACTAAATGTGCCATTAACTAAACTGCAAACAACTAAACAACAAATTTACTTACGTTTTACAACTTTTTTAGTAAGCACTTGACCATTAGCTAAAGTTACTTTAGCAACATAAGTAGCTTGACTTAAGTTAGAAAGATTGTAAGTTTCAATAGAGCTTTGTCCATTTAGCTTGTAAATAGTTCTTCCTAAAAGATCGATTAATTCTACCGTTTTTATTTCATACTGACTAGGAACCTTAAACTGTACTTCTCCATTTTGTAACTCAATAATGGTTAAATTAGTTACAGAAAGTGCTTCTTCGTTTATAGATAAGAAAGAATCTCTAAAGACAATTTCAAAACGCTCGTTAAATTCACCAATTTCTGAAGTGAACGTATAATCGCTAGCACTTAAATCATGAATGACATTCAATAATTTATCTTTAAGGTAAATAGTGTTTTCATTCATAAACTCACCTTCTAATTGAGCAATTGAAAACTTATATAATGTAGGTACAGTAATTGTTGTATTAAAACCAATTGATATAATTTCGTCGAGGGTTAAACTTTCTGGAAACTTTCCTTGAATTGCAAATTTGCCATCTTCATTCTCAATAAGAGAATAAAAGGTTGAGTATAGTCCAGTTGACATATTTCGTGGCACATCATAGCTCCAACTATCTTTAGAATTAGTAGCTCCATCAACATAAGCAATTAAGAGTTGACTGAAAACACCATTGTCTGATGTAAGGTTAACCCAAAGTCTATTGGCTTGATCTCCTAATGTTTCGGTATCATTATTAGTTCTATAAAACACATCGTTACTTGTGCCATCTCTCATTCGCATATCATTGTTAAAAGTAATTGAATTAGTTGAAAGACCTTTTACAAAAAAACCTTGTCCCGAAGGAATAAAATCATTAGGAGGTGTACCGATGGCTCCTCCTGCAATATTCCCACTTCCTGCAGAGATTACTGCATAATCATTTTGATTAAAATTCAGAACTTCATTTCCAGGGTTGATATCTTCTGGTGGAGCAGATTGTGACCAGAGAAACGCAGCACCATCTATAATGGTATTGTTTGAACCAAAGTTGAATAATAAGTTAAAATCTATAGCAGAAGGATATGGATTACCAATTAAATTCCAATCGTTATCTCCAAAATACCCATTTATTACAATACTTTTAGTAATATCTCCTGTATTAAAGTCACCTGTAAATAGATTGGTATTATTATAAGGAAACCCTGGTGGAGAAGTAGCAGTTATTGCATATCCACGACCAGCCTCCATTGATCCTGTGGCTATCTGCCAATCATTACCATTATCATCTATGTCATCTGGAACACCATTAGTTGTACCATCTGTATGTTGATCTAAATAGTTCGCCGTTTCAAAATAAAATCGTCTGTTACCTCTAGGATTAGGAAAAACGGCAGTAATATCTGCATTTACAACTGGTGAGCTCCAATAGGTATAATGATAATTATAACCATCATCAAAAAAGTTAGAAGTTTGCTTCGTGACATTTGCAGTCCCAGTACCATTGTTAGTAAATGTGCCAGCATTTGCACCGACACCATCCTGTACAAAAGCACCATGTGTTTGAACCGTAATGGTTCCGTTATTGACAACGTTGTTTACAACTCTTACATAATGAGAGTCGGTAACATTTAATGTGCGATTTACACCAGAGTTTATAATAAGTTGGCACGCATCGATATTTCCATTTAACGTGGTATCATATAAGCCATCAATAACAGCAATAGTATATTCATCTGGAGCACCATTATCCCAAGCACCTGAAGTCCAAGTCGATGTGTTTAATTCAATTTTTATGGCCTCGCTAGCAGTATAACAACTACTACCTTCACTCACTTCACAATAGAATTGAAAATTCGTTTTAGAAAGTATATGGTCGATAGATAAGGTACTTTGAGTAGTTGAATTAACTACCGTATAATCTCCTCCGGTACTTATAGAATTCCATACGTCATTAATACCATCATAATAATACCATTGAAACGTTAAATTATATGAATCTGTACCATAAATTCCTGTATATCCTTCAGTTGCACTAGCTGTAATTTCAAAGGTACTACAAGTAGTTGTTGGTACACTTAAAGATATTGAAGGTGTTCCACTTTCAAAATTAGGAGCTTGTCCTGCACCAACACAATATGGAGATGAAGGATAAATATCTGTAAAAGCCCAGTCTGCAGCATTATATGTAGCAACAGGTTTGTTAGTCGCACTTAAATCTCTTAGATAACGATATCCTACAAGATTTGCTGTATGTAACTGATCAATGGTTATATAGCTTCCTGAACCATTATTTTTTCTTAGTTCTACACCATCATTTGCATTGAAACCTATTAGTGCTGTCTCATATGGCGTTGGATAATCTGTACAGTTACTACCATCTATCCAAATACGGTACACTTCTCCTGGAGCTAATGTTCCTGAAGGAGAATGCCATAAAGAATAAGGAAAACTAGCAGTATCCGTATAATCAGTGCTTCTGTAAAATCTATATTCACTTAAGTCTTTAGTTTCTAACGTTCCATTAAAAATGGTAATCATACCTCCATTTCCCCAAGCTCCACCTGAACCATCTATATTTTGATCTTCATCAAATAATTCATAAATAAATAAATCCGTAGGAGGAGGCGTTATATTTGTCTGGCAGCTCAATTCTTGATCTATGACATCAAAAGGGAAAGCCGTATCACAAACAAGAGAATTGGTTTCAATAATAATGCTTCCATCAACAGCATTATTAGGGATTTGTATTATTATTTCATTAGCATTTTGTGAAATTGGTGTCAATGTTATTGAGTTAATGCTTACAGTTGCAGTTCCTAATTGACTTCCTGAAATAGTTACATAGGTTCCAATAGGTCCGGAAGACAAGTCTATAGTGGTTGTAATAGTGGGTGGTGTGCAAGGTGTACAATACACTTTAACATCATCTAGATACCAGCTATTAAATGTAGAGTTAAACCTAAAACGAACATTTGCTTGAGACGCTAGGTTTACACCAGAAACGTCGGTTAAATCAACTAATTCTGTTTTTCCTGCTTCTGTAACACTAAAACTATGTAGAGGCAACCATGCTCCTGCACCAATTCGATAATCTACTGTAGCAGTATTGCCATCACCTGAATTTGAAGCATCTTGATAAAACTCTAATATAGTAGGATAATCGGTTTGTGGTGTAGTAATCGCATCGTTTGTACCAAATACTCTACAAGGTTCTGATGCTCCTGCATGTACTCCAGTAGTTTCTGCTATTGTTCCACTGTTTGACCAACCAGTATTTGGAAAACCAACAAAATCTTCTTCAACACAAGGCGAACCACTATGTACAAACAATACAGCTTCATCAGATAAGGTATTACCACACGAATTAGTTGCCACTATTCTATAAATATATCCATGCATACTAATATTGACGCCCAAAACGGTAAGCGTTGTTGCGTTTGTTCCAGTATTTGTCCAAGTTGCACCATCATTTGTACTAACTTGCCATTGATAACTTACTGCTCCAGTAATAGTTGCAGAAAAAGTAGCAGTGCCACCATTTGCTACATTAATATTATCCGGTTGATCTGTAATTTCCGGAAGATTACTAATGGTAACAGTATATGGGCCAACAACTCCGGATGACCAACATGATGTAAGTGTATTGTAAGCTCTTACATAAAAATCACCATCTATTGTCACATCTAAAGTATTTGCTGCATCATAAGTAGTGTCAATGCCATTAGCATCTGTTTGCCAGTAATAAACAATATCTGTAGGTGCAGAACCTGAAAAAGCCAATTCTGCAGTTTCACAAAAGTCAGGAGCATCAATACTTGAAATTGTACCTGAAGGGTCAGTTGGTGGTGTGCATGGAGTTCCACAGTAAACTTCTAAATCATCTAAATAAATTGAATTGTTTTCTGTTACCATATATAAACGCATATCAACATTACTAAAACTTGATATGGATGATAAATCGAATGTGTATTGTGCATAGGAAGTACCTGTAACAGTTTGAGCAGTAATTGGAACATCTGTCCACGTTCCAGCATTATCATACTGAACCTTTATTTGACTGCCTGATCCACCAGATAATCTTGCCCAAAAAGATAAAGACATAGGGTTGCTTGTTGAAGGTAATTCTAACCAATCCCCAACATCATTAAATCCAATTTTTCTTGAACCACTATTAGCACTACCTGTACTAGCATAACAACCGTCTGAATCATAATCTCCATCAGGAGTAGTGTTTGTCCAGGAAGCTGCACCAGATTGATTACTCCAGCTATCAGCATCTTCAAACCCTGTAGCTAGACACGGTCCAACATACACATCCCATTGCGCATATAAAGTAATATCGGTAGAAAAATTATAAGATGCTCCATCTGCATATGTAGTACCACTCCCATTAGCAGCAGTATTCCAACTGTTAAAGGTAAAACCTGCATTGGTAAATGTATTGCTAGTTAAGTTTGCAGCTATACAATCCATTTGTGGGGACATTGTACCAGTACCACCATTGTTATTAAATGTTACTGTATTAGCTGTAGATATCCACTGCGCGTATAACGTGGTACTTGCTGTAATTGTAAAAGTGTTGCCTGAGCTATAACCTGTTCCAGAACCATCAGTAGCAGTATTCCAGTTGTTGAATGTACTACATGTATTGGTTAAAGAACCTATGTTACCTAAAACCGTTACGGTATCTCCAGAAGTATATGGATTATTAGTGTCAATTGGAACAGAACCACCTGTGTTGCCATTACCATTGTAAGTGACTGTTGGTCCTGCAGGTACTGAGTTATCAGTAATTGTATAATCATCTACGTAAACAATCTCTGCACCATCAAAGCCACTTTGGTCATAAAATCGTAAACCAAATTCCTCACTTGTAGAAGTTGCTGTAAAAGTTGTAGTTATTTCTTGCCATGATGTAGTATTAGAATTTGTTGAATAGTTTCCATATCCACCATTGTAGAAAAAACGAGCCCTCATATTTCCTTCTGTGTGCCTAACCCAAACTGATACCGTATAAACATGTCCATTGATTAAAGTCACAGTTTGTCTTAAATCTGTATTCCCATGATCGATTGTAGTGACATTTATACTAGCAGAGGAGCTTCCTCCATGAACAATTGTTGTTTCTTCAGACGTGGTAATTCCACTATCAATTGTTGTCCAGCCTGTTGGAGTTGAACCAGACCAAGTTTCAAAATCACCGTTAACTATCTGCCCAAAACCAGACAAAACAAAGCACAAGAATGCTGCTAATGCAAGGGAGTATTTTTTAATCATAGTTAGTAATTAATTTTTTCACTTGCCAAAACAAGCCTACAAATATAATACAAATTACAGATAATACCATGTGTTGCAACTAGTTAATTGTTAACAAATTGTTATTATCTTGCAGCCATGAAACCCATTAAAACATACACTTTAGAAGAAGCCAAAGGAACTCTTGAAAACTACTGTGCCTACCAGGAACGTTGCCATAAAGAGGTGGTTAAAAAACTACAAGATATGCGTATGATTCCAGAAGCCATAGATGTGGTTGTAGTGCATTTATTAAACCACGATTTTTTAAACGAAACTCGTTTTGCAAAAACCTATGCTCGTGGTAAATTTCGAGTTAAAAAATGGGGTAGAAAACGTATTACCTTAGAATTAAAAAAACGAGATATCTCTGCTTTCAACATTAAAGAAGCCTTTAAAGAGATTTCAGAGGCAGACTATTTACAAACCTTTCACGAATTAGCAGAAAAAAAAGCACAAATAATTACTGAAACTAATGTGTATAAAAAACGCAAAAAACTTGCTGATTATTTGTTGTATAGAGGATGGGAAAGCCATTTAGTGTATGATAAAGTCAATGAGCTGTTTTAGCTATTCTTAATTAAGACTAATTAAGAAGATTATCAATAGCATTCTATGTGTCTTATCATAAAAATAGGTATTGTCTTGTCCTGAAATAGCTATACACAAAACAAGTGTATG
>NZ_VSFC01000062.1:0-177461 GCF_008084905.1 Xanthomarina maritima
GATTTATTTAATAACCTGTATAGTTATTTTAGGACGGGTCAGTGTCTTATCATAAAAATAGGTATAGCGTACCAACCCTATAGATACTCCATAGATACCCTATGGATACCCTATGGATACCCTATGGAAAATGTATATAAAATAAATTAATAAAAATTGGTTGTTTTTAGTGGTTTTGTTCGAGACTTGTTCGAGAAACCTTCGAGAAACCCCCCAAAAAAGACCTTTTTCTCGAACAAGTCTCGAAGGAATCTCGAAGAAAAGTACTTAGTTTTAAAAAAAAACATGTGACAAAAAAGCGAAAAAATGGTGATTTTTTTTATGATACAAAGCTTGGAAAAACCATTTCATTTAAGACAACGCTCTTATGCTAATAAAATAGTAAAGCCTTTCAAATATTTTGAAAGGCTTTTTATATTGTTGTAGTACTTTTAGTTTAAATTAAAAACAGCCCCAATATTCACCCCAAACTGATTATTTATTTCTTCAGCAGGCTTTAAGTCATCACTATTATATTTAGCAATTGGAAAAAAGGCTTCTGTAAAAATTCCAAATCCAGTTGAGAAGAAATATCTAGCTCCAACATGCCCTCCAAAATTCTTTAATCCAAAGCTTAAACCTGGATATAGATCAAAATTTTCATCAATATTTAAAACGCTACCAATATTAGCATTAAAACGAGCTCTAATATCAAAACGGTCTGTAAAATCTGCGTCAATGTCACCTGATACACCTAAAGCATAGATTGAAGAAGCTCCAATAGAGAAGTTTTCTCCTAAACCATAATCAAAACTCACAAACATGCCAGTTGCATGATCTTGTAAATTGGCTCCAATTTGCAATTTCTTATCTCCTTTTCCAGTAAATGCTTGTCCATTAACTAAATAAGCAGTAAAAAGACATGCAATCATCATTATTTTTTTCATAAATACAGATTTCTTTTTTTAAAATTTGTGCAAATATAATCTTAAGTATTTAAAATACTTCTATTCGTATTTAATATAGCTTTTTTATTTTTCCAATCTATCCATTTTTGTCCTTTAACTTTTCTCATAACATTGTCAAAATGCCTCATAACAAATACATTATAAATAGCTTTACTTAAATTAACAGGGTGCCTTGGAATAGCTCTTAAACTCATTGAAAAGCCAGTAGTTTTATACTTCATATAATGCCAATAGCCTTCAGGCATATATAAAATTTCTCCATGGTTCAATGTTGTTTTATAGCCTTTAGCATTCTTTAAAGCTGGCCATTTTTCAAAATCAGGATTTGAAAAATCAATATCTTCTCGAGTAATTAAAGAATGTGGAATTTTGTAGAGGTACTTAGTTTGTTTCTGGTCAAAAAGAATGATTTCTTTTTTACCTGCAAAATGACAATGGAAAATATTAGCTAGATCAATATCATAATGCATAAAAGTATGGCTGTCCTTTCCTCCAAAAAACAACATGGGTAGTTTTTTTAAGAGTTTCAAACCTAAATCTGGATATGAATAATCTTTTTGTAACTCAGGAATTTCTTTAAGAATATTCCATAAAAAAATACGGTATTTTGTAGAACCATTTTGAAGTAAATAGATATACTCCTTTAATGGCATTTTAGCATGAGCTGCATTAAATCCATCGTCGCAAGAAACTGGTCTATCATCATAAAGAGAGACTATTTTTTCTCCTGCAATGGCTTTAAAATACTCTAAATTCCATTTTGAAAAAGCAGGCCAATGTTCTATAAAATGCTCAATAACCACGGGTTTTTGTGGTTTATAATAGTGTTTATTAAAATCTTCTTTAGAGATTGTTTTAACACGTGGAATATCCTGGAGGTTCAATTTCAACATCTATTATTTAAGAGGTTAAAAATATACAAGCCTTACCTATTTTAAAGTTTTAGCTTTTTCTTTGGCAGCTTCGTTACGTTCAATTTTATGATCTGGTCTGGTCCATCTAGGCTTTTCACCTAACGATTGATATTCTGACTCTATAGCTTCAACAGTTTGTGGCTGCACTTTTTTAGTAAACGGTTTTTGTGGATTCATGCCTAAAAGTTCAAACATTTTCATGTCTTCATTGACATCAGGATTTGGTGTAGTAAGCAATTTATCGCCAGCAAAAATAGAATTAGCTCCAGCAAAAAAGCACATAGCCTGACCTTCACGACTCATTTGTGTTCTTCCAGCACTCAATCTTACTTGTGTTTCTGGCATGACAATTCTTGTGGTTGCAACCATACGAATCATGTCCCAGATTTCAACTGGTTTTTCATCTTCCAAAGGCGTTCCTTCAACAGCAACTAACGCATTTATTGGAGTAGATTCTGGCTGTGGATCTAAGGTTGATAAAGCTACTAACATTCCAGCTCGATCTGCTACATTTTCTCCCATTCCAATAATACCACCAGAACAAACAGTGACATTGGTTTTGCGAACATTACTAATGGTATCTAATCTATCTTGATACCCACGAGTTGAAATAACTTCTTTATAATATTCTTCTGATGAATCTAAATTATGATTGTAAGCATAAAGTCCTGCTTCGGCTAGACGCTTGGCTTGATTTTCAGTCACCATTCCCAACGTACAACACACTTCCATATCTAATTTATTGATAGTTCTAACCATTTCTAAAACTTGGTCGAATTCTTCACCGTCTTTTACATTTCTCCATGCTGCTCCCATACAAACTCTAGAACTTCCAGTTTGCTTTGCACGTAAAGCTTGAGCCTTTACTTGTTGCACAGTCATTAAATCGTTCCCTTCAACATTGGTGTGATAACGAGCTGCCTGAGGACAATACCCACAATCTTCTGAACAGCCTCCAGTTTTTATTGAAAGTAAGGTAGAAACCTGAACCACATTAGGATCATGATGCAAACGATGAATGGTTGCTGCTTCGTAAAGCAATTCCATCATAGGTTTATTATAAATCTCTAAAATCTGTTCTTTAGTCCAGTTGTGTCTTATTTCACTCATGTTTTTGATTTCAAGTAAGGTTCAAAAATAACTTATTTTATATTGAAAAAGGAGTCAAAAATGGCATAAAATTTTTCAGATTCTTCTAAATACGGATTGTGTCCACTTTGTTCAAACATTTCGAACTGAGCTTGAGGCATAAATATTTTGTATTGTACCGCAAACTCTGGAGTTGAAACGCCATCATAACGTCCAGCAATAATTAGTGTCTTGGCTTTTACATCTTTTAATTGTTGTCTGTAATCTTGATTTATCATACTTCCAGACACATCAAAATCACCATCGCGTCCAATAATTTCAACATATACATCACCTGCCCAACCTCTATATTTTTCTTTAGGCGCATTTTGCTTTAAACTCGTGTTATGGTAGTAGATATATTTTGTTGGGAAATTGCCATAAACCGTTTTCAAAGGTTCTTGGCTAGATACATATCCTAAAGCACGGAGTGAATCGACTTGTTTCCATTTTTCTGGGAAATGGGTTTTTGCATAATGATTATAACTATCGCAATTGGCTTGCCACATAGCGCCAGAATGAAACCCATTAATCAGCACCATTTTATCAACATTGTCAGAATATTTTATAGCATAAGCTTGTGCTGGTACAGTTCCGTAGGAATGACCAACAAGTGAAATTTTATTATAGCCTAGTAGCTGTCTAAGTTTTTCAATAAGTTCCACATCGCTTTCTACAGAATATTCTGAAACATTTTTGGCGTCATCACTTTTTCCTCTTCCTAAGAAGTCGAAAAAAACTACCGTATTTGATTTGTAATATTGACCAAAATTCCCTTGCATATAATCGTGTGAATTTCCTGGTCCACCAGGTAAAAAGAAAATAGGATCTCCTATTCCTAGAACCTCAACATTGATTTTATAACCATCAATCTCGTAAAATTTAGATTCGAACTTTTCGTAAATGTTTGGATCTACTTGCGAAAAACTTAAGATAGGCAAGCACAGAAGTAATAGTAGAAATCTCATATATGTGTGTTTTATAAAGTAAATATAACTATTTTGAAAGTAAGATAGAAACGGCATTCCCACCAAATCCAACTGCATTCACCAAGATATTTTTTAATTTTTTAGGAGTAGTCTGTTCCATAAAAGGCAAAGGAATAAACTCTTGATGTTGCAACATCAAAATCGCCATTTCAATATTAAGCATCCCACTTGTTCCTAAACTATGACCTAGTTTCCATTTATTTGTTGTTAATGCTGGATAAATCTCTCCAAAGACGCTTTTAATAGCATTCACTTCTGAAATATCACCTTTTATAGTTCCTGGAGTATGAGTAACAATAACATCTATTTCGTCTGGATTTAAATCTCCTAAAGCCATTTTCATGGAACGCTGGAAACAAATAGCATCAGTTGATAAAGAGGCATTGTGTTCTAAAATTTCAGTGGCATAACCAACACCAATTATTTTAGCTAAAGCATTTGGTTTTTCTCCTTGTTCTAAACAAGTCATAGAAGCTGCTTCAGCAAGGATCATAGTGTTTTGTTTTTTGTTTAGGTCTAGAGCTAAACAAGGGAAAGGTTCTTCGCTACGTTCTGAATGAGAATAGATTTTAAGTGCTTGCATTTGAGCAATGGTAAATGCTGTTAAAGGAGCTTCACTTCCTCCAACTAAAAACTTGTCACACATGCCAGAATTAATCCAAGCAACACCATTTAACAACCCATGTAAAGCTGTAGAACAAGTAATAGAATGTGAGATTTCCGGACCTTGAGTTTGTAAATCATGTGCTACCCAAGACGAAATATTTCCAAGTGTTGTAGTTGGCGAACTTAAGGGTTTTACTTTGTCTTTATTAATAAAAAACTCATGATGATTTTCAAAAAGAGCTGTTGCACCTCGAGACGAACCAATGTTAATTCCGAAATTGTCTGATGGATTCCAACCTGCTTGTTTTACAGCTTGTCTAGATGTATAAATAGCAAGTAAAACCGTATCATCTAAGGCTTTATATTTTGAATCTGATGCTCTAAGTTTTTTGATTTCCTTTTTTGCTTCTTGAGGAATTTCAGCAACTAGATTATCATACTTCGTAGAAAAATAATGCTGATTATTTTTATAAGCTTGCCAAATCTCTTCAGAAGACTTTCCAAGAGGAGAAAGACTTGATAAGCTAGTAATGGAAATAGGGTGAATCACAATTGTATTTTTGCAAATTTAAACTATTGAAAGAGCTTCTTCAATGGTTTGATAGACTTTTTCCAATTGTTTTTCTGTAATCACATAAGGTGCTTGAATGTAAATAGTATTCCCTAAGGGACGAAGAAAAACACCTTGATCCATAAAGAATTGAAACAGTTTGTCTCTTAAATTTCCATAGCGAGACATTTCCGTATTTAAATCCAAAGCGAAAATGATTCCTATTTGTCTAGTAGATTTTACTTTTGGATGATTCTTAATTCGCAAATTAAATACTTCGTGTGATGCTTTTATTCTTTGAATATTCTTTTGAATCTCTTCAGACTGTAATAGTTCAATGCCTGCCAAAGCTGCAGTGCAAGCTAAAGGATTGGCAGAATAGGTGTGTCCATGAAATAGGCCTTTTCCCATATCATCGCTATAAAAAGCGTCATAAATTTCTTGAGAACAAGTAGTGATTGCCATTGGCATTAAACCAGCTGTTAAAGCTTTACTTAAACACATGATATCTGGTTTGGTTTCCATATAATCTGAAGCGAAATATGTACCAGTTTTTCCAAAACCTGTCATAACCTCATCTGCTACAGTTACCATGTTATTTTCTTTACAAAATTTTAAAATAAGTTCTAACCCTTCAGCATTGTGCATTTTCATAGCAGCAGCTCCTTGAACCAATGGCTCGTAAACAAAACCTGCTACGTCATGCGTTTGCGTTATTTCTTTTAATGTTTTTAGAATGGATGCATGATTCTCTCCATTTGGAGTTGGAATACGCTTCACATCTAAAAAAAACTCTTCAAAAGGACCATTGTAAACAGATAATCCAGACACACTCATAGCTCCAAAAGTATCACCATGAAAACCATCTTCGAAGGCGATTAAAGTATTGCGTTTTTCACCTTGATTAAAATGATATTGCAAAGCCATCTTAATGCCTATCTCAACTGAAGTTGAACCATTGTCACTAAAAAATAATTTATTCTGATTTTCAGGTAGAATCTGAATTAAAGCTTCTGATAATTTGACTGCTGGTTCGTGTGTAAAACCTGTAAAAACTACTTGGTCTAGTTGCTGCATCTGTTTAAAAACACGACTGATAATATAATCATTACAATGTCCATACATGCAGGTATACCAAGAGGCAATGGCATCTATATATTCTTTTCCGTTCTCGTCTGTTATCACACAGCCTTTTGCCTTTGTAATGGCAATGGTTTCAGGATGCAATTTATGTTGCGTTAAAGGATGCCACAGATGTTTTTTATCTCTTTCTTTTAATGTCATAGCCTATCTTTAAACATTTCTGCATATTCCAAAATCACATTTTTATCGAAATATGGCTCTTCTTCTATACGTCCTATAATTGGAACATTAGTCATTTTCTTTATAATGTCTTCTGTTGTTTTATGTTCATTTCCACTATATATAATGGACACTTGAAAACCTTTTTCTTTCAACAAATTGACGGTTAAAAGCGTGTGATTGATACTTCCTAAATAATGTCTGGAAACCACAACAACATGATGTTCTGGTTTTATAATATCTAAAACCGTTTGCTTACTATTAATTGGAACCAACAAACCTCCAGCGCCTTCAATTACTAAATGGTTTTTAGTTTTTGGCTCTTTAATGTCTTTTACATTTATAGATACTTCATCAATATCTGCTGCTGCATGAGGACTCATTGGTGTTTTTAAAGCAAAACTGTTTGGGTGAAATTTTGACCTTTTATTGGATACCAGTTTTTCAACTTTTTTAGTATCACAATTTTCTAATTCTCCAGCTTGAATGGGTTTCCAGTAATCAGCTTGAAGGGCTTCAACCAAAATAGCTGAAGCTATTGTTTTTCCAACGTCTGTTGAGACTCCTGTTACAAAATAGGTTTTCATTTTAAATCGAATTCGGTTTGACAGGCTTCACATCGATACTTATGTCTGGTATAAAATGGAAGCGATGAAAATAAGACTCCAAAAATAAACCATATTAATGATTTAGCATCTTTAATGGTGGAAAAGAGTTCTATTTTTTCGCTATTGCAATTGGGACAGTTTATAGAATTTCCTTCGTCGTCTATAGAGTATTTTCTAATGGAATTTAAAATTTCTAAAGCATCCTCACTCTGTTCTGTTAAAACTTTTAGCTTCACACCTCCAATTGCATTGCTTACTAATGGATCTGTATCGATGGTTAAATTATCTGAAAGAAAAACTTCTATCCCTTCTGCTTCCAGACGACCTTTTATAATTTGAGCTTCAGAGGAATACTGAAATCTGGCAATTGTTTTAAAGATATGGTTCATATTTGGATTAAAGTAACTAATAAGTGTATGACTTCTTTTATGTCTTTTTCAGTATTAAAACTATGAATACAAAAGCGCAATCGTTCTTCTCCTTCAGGTACTGTTGGAGATAAAATAGGTTTGACATCAAATCCCTTTTTTAAAAATTGATTGGATATAGCTTTGACATTTTCATTTCCAATAATCAAACAACATTGAATAGCAGAATGGCTATCTATAAAATTTTTATGAAGTTTATTTTTAAAAACTTCTTTTTTAAATATATCAATGTTTTTTTGAAGTTTAGAGATTTCGTGAGTTTTAGGTAGCTCAATAAAAACAGATTTTAAAGTCATTAACGTATGTGGTGGAAGTGCAGTGGTATAAATAAACGATCGTGCAAAATTTATAAGGTACTGTGTAAGCTCTTGACTTCCTAAAATAGCTGCACCATGACTTCCGAAAGCTTTTCCAAAGGTAATGATTCTTGCAAAAATCTCTTTTTCTAAATTTAATTGTTGAATAAGGCCACAACCTTGTTCCCCAAAAACACCTATAGCATGAGCTTCATCTATAACTAGATGTGCTTTGAATTTTTTGCTTACCTGTGACATAGTGACTAAATCTGGTGAATTCCCATCCATAGAAAATACCGATTCTGAAACGATGTATATTTCAGATTCGCTATGTTGAATTCTTTTCAACATCGTATCTAGATGAGCCAAATCGTTATGTTTAAATTTATAGGCTTTAGCACGACTCATAGAAATACCATCTCTTATGGAAGCGTGTATATACTCATCATATAAAATAATGTCGCCACGTTGAGGTACTGAAGCAAAGAATCCTAAATTAGCATCGTAACCAGAGTTGAATATTAAAGCCGATTCGGAATAAAAAAATTCGCAAAGAGTGTCTTCAACCTCTTTATATAACTCGTAGTTTCCAGATAATAAACGTGAACCTGTTGCGCCATTTCTAGATAAATTATATGCCTCTAAATAGTGATGCGTCATGTCGAAAATTAGTTTAGACTTTGAAAAGCCTAAATAATCATTAGATGAAAAATCTATCAAATGGTGTTGCGTACCTAACTGACGTAACAAATTTTGCTCTTTACGTTTGTCAATTTTATCTTGGAGTTTTTTAGGAATCATCATGTCAAAGATACAAAAGACCTACAAGGATTTTAATCTTACAGGTCTAATTTCAGAAATAAAAACATTGTATATTTAAGCCTTAAATTCATTTTCATGCATAAGTTTCAATTATTCCTTTTAGTTTTCCTGTTTTCAATAATATTAAAAGCTCAAGTATCTTCAAGTTATACTATTTCATTTGAAAATGCTGTGCATCATGAAGCAAACATTCAGGCAACATTTTCCGATTTAAAATCAAATACTATAGAATTTAGAATGGCTCGTTCATCTCCTGGTCGTTATGCCATCCATGAATTTGCTAAAAACGTTTATAATGTTAAAGTAACTGATAGCAAAGGAAATATTTTAAAAACAACACGACCAAATCCTTATGCCTGGCAAGTTTCTGGTCACGATGGAACTATTCAAGTAAGTTATACCTTGTTTGCAAATCATGGAGATGGTACTTATGCTCAAGTAGATGAGACGCATGCACATTTAAACATGCCAGCTACGTTTATGTATGTTCCTGAATTATCTAATAAAGACATGGAAATTACTTTTAATGTTCGAGACCATTTAAATTGGAAAGTAGCCACACAATTAAAACATCTGGAAGGAAATACATATTATGCTGAAAATTTGCAATATTTTATGAATAGTCCAACAGAAATTGCCAATTATAGAACACGTTCATTTCAAGTTGATAATCAAACTGTTAAATTGGTACTTCATGACGATGTAGCTTCAGAGAAAGATTTAGATACTTATTTTAACCATATTAAAAAAGTAGTGCTTCAACAGAAAGCCATTTTTGGTGAATTACCAACTTACGATTATGGCGAATATACCTTTCTTGCTTGTTATATGCCAAATGCCAATGGAGATGGTATGGAACATAGAAATTCCACTTATGTGGTAAGTACCAGAAGTTTGGCAAATGGAGGCATCGATGGAAATATTGGAACCGTTTCCCATGAGTTTTTTCATTGTTGGAATGTGGAACGTATTCGTCCACTTGCTTTAGAACCTTTTAATTTTGAAGAAGCCAATATGAGTGGTGAATTGTGGTTTGCTGAAGGGTTTACAAGTTATTACGATGATTTAACGCTATGTCGTGCAGGCATTATTTCGCAACCAAATTATATAACTGGTTTAACAAGCACTTTTAATTATGTGTGGAATTCTCCTGGTCGTGATTATTTTAATCCGATAGAAATGAGTTATCAGGCTCCTTTTGTTGATGCTGCTAAATCTGTTGATGAAACCAATAGAGAAAACACTTTTATATCATACTATTCTTATGGAAGTATGTTAGGTTTGGCTTTGGATTTATCTTTAAGGGATAAAGGCTTAAATCTGGACGACTACATGAAACTGGTTTGGCAGACTTATGGGAAAACAAAAACGTACTATACTATTGAAAACTTAAACGAAACGCTAAATACATATGCTGGAAAAGACTTCGGAAACCACTTCTTTAACAACTATATATATAAAAGTGAGATGCCAGATTTCAAGCATTTATTTGAAACCGTTGGTGTTGTTTTGAGTACAGATCCTTCTAAAGTAGATTTTGGCGTTTCTGTAAGACATGGAAAATTAATTAGTAATCCATCAGTGAATTCATCAGCTTATAATGCTGGACTTCAAAAAGAAGATAAACTTATTAAAATTGGAACTACTGAAATAAAGGAAGATACCGATTTAAATACTTTACTTGATTCATATAAAGTAAACGATAAAGTACTAGTTGTTTTTGAACGATTTGGAGAAACCAAAACCACTTCTTTAACGCTTCAAGCTGATACATCTTATACCATTTCTTTAATGGAAGCAGATAAAACACCTTTAGTTAAAAATTTAAAAACTAATAGAGAAAACTGGTTGCAGACTAAAAAATAATTAGCTATCTTCTTGTATCAATAAGATTTTTTTAAGAATTAGCAATTTCTTTTTCAATTTGTAAAATTATTTTTTCTAATAACCGATTTAGCGTGTTTAATAACTCATTACCAGTGTTTAATGTTTCCAGTTTAAAGGTGGCAATGTTCCATAATTCCATACTTTTTATAAGATTTTCATAATTGGTTTTAGGGCCACCTTGTATCAAGCCATTTTTAAAATAATCGATAGCAATTTCGCTATAGTTTATATTTTTAACAAAATAAGGTTCTATAGTGTTAGTATATTGTGTTTGGTTATAATCTATTTGAATATTGAAAGAATCCCTAAGTTCTTTTAAATATTTAAAATACATTTTAAGTGAGTCATTTTTTATTTGAGATTGCAGATTCTGATTGATAAATTCATCTGTAACTGGATAAGAAAGTGTGACAGCCCAAAATGTAGCCGTATTGCCCAGAAGCTTTTTAAGAGTAGGTATAGAATCTAAGTTTTCACTGTCTAATATGTTTAAAATACGTTTACTGCTTTTTATTTCTGAAGTGACATTATCTTTATAATATTTTATATCTTCCTTTTGGTTTTTGAGTTCTCCTGAAATACGCACTAAATAATCGATTTTTTTATTTGTGGTGATTCTTTCAGAATTCCAGTTGTTAATACTTAAGGCAATTAAAATCCCGATAACCACAAGTATAATTTCACCTAATGCATATTTAAAATACTTTGTAGTTCTTCCTTCTGAAAGCAAATTTTGTCTAATTTTTCTAAAAAACTTTATCATTGTTTGGTTTTTAAATCTGCATTAATTTAAGGTTTGGCTATTTAGTAGATGTCGAAGTTCGCCTTTTTAATTTAAAAATTCAATTCCCTAAAAATCAAACTGTAATTGCACGCTTACCGTTTTAGTTTCTGGTTTATTTATTTTTTTGCTTTTAGATTCTGTATTCAAATTAGACATGGAGATTCCTAAAAGCCTCACAGAGTTGTTAAGTTTTTCTTGATACAACAGGTTTTTGGCTGTTTCAAGAATAATGTCTTTATCGTTTATAAAGTAAGGCAATGTTTTACTTCTTGTTTGAAGTGTGAAATCGCTATACTTAATTTTTAATGTAACTGTTTTTCCAGAGACTTTACTTTTTATTAATCGTTTTGAAACTTCTTTAGCTATATGGTCCAGTTTTTCGAGCATGAAGATTTCACTCGATAAATTTTCATGAAAGGTGCGCTCTGCTGCTAACGATTTTCTAGTTCTTTGTGGCTTGACTTCAGAGGTATGAATGCCACGAACAATGTAATAATAGAATCTACCAGATTTCCCAAAATGTGCATCTAAATATTCTAGTGTTTTAGATTTTAAATCTTTTCCTGTAAAGATTCCTAACTGATACATTTTTTCAGCAGTCACTTTACCTACTCCATAAAACTTTCGAATATCTAAAGATTCTAAAAAAGGAATCACTTCTTCAGGATTAACTGTTTTTTGTCCGTTGGGTTTGTTGTAATCGCTTGCCACTTTAGCTACAAACTTATTAATTGATATTCCTGCTGAAGCTGTTAAACCAACTTCATTAAAAATGCGCTCTCTAATTTCTTTGGCAATTAAACTAGCACTTGGATTTCCTTTTTTGTTTTCAGTAACATCTAAATAAGCTTCATCTAAAGAAAGTGGTTCAACTATATCTGTATAATCGTGAAAAATTTTCCGAATCTGTTTAGAAATTTCATGATATCTATCAAAACGTGGTTTTACAAAAATAAGATCTGGACAATTTCGTCTGGCTTGTGCACCACTTAAAGCAGATCTTACTCCAAATTTTCTAGCTTCGTAACTAGCAGCACTTACAACTCCTCGTGTACCTCCTCCACCTACTGCAATGGGTTTACCTTTTAATTCCGGATTATCCATTTGTTCTACAGACGCATAAAATGCATCCATATCCACATGAATAATTTTTCGAATTGGTAAATTGTCTGGCATCATGTAAATTTATAATATCTTTATCAAAAATGACATGTCAAAATGAGTAAAACAGCAATCATTTTAGGAGCTACTGGATTAACTGGAAGTTTATTATTAGAACAACTACTTTTAGATAGCAGATATAGTAAAATAACCCTCTTTTCAAGAACGTCATGTAATATAAAACATGTTAAAATTGAAGAACATCTAGTTGATTTATTAGATTTATTATCACAAAAAAATAAGTTTTTTGCTGATGAAGTTTTCTGTTGTATTGGAACCACAAAAGCTAAAACCCCAAACGAAGAACAGTACCTTCAAATAGATTTTGGGATTCCTGTAATGGCAGCACAACTTTGTAAGGAGAACAATATCCAGACGTTTATTGTGGTTTCAGCTTTAGGAGCAGATAAACATAGTGGTATTTTTTACAATCGAACAAAAGGAAGAATGGAAGAAGCTGTTTTGGTAGAACATATAAAAAACACGTACATTTTACAACCTTCCTTAATTGGTGGCGATCGCGAAGAGAAAAGATATGGAGAATCTATTGCAAAAGTTTTAATGAAACTTATTAATCCTTTTTTACTTGGTACGCTTTCAAAATACAAATCCATACATCCAATAACCATTGCAAAAAGTATGGTTGTTTTAGCAAATAGCTCTCATCCATCTGGAAGAGTTCCTTCTAACGAGATTAAAAATATAGTAACTAATAAAAAATGAAATACCCACTTTTTGGGCATTGTTATGATTGAAATAGAACGTAAATTTTTAGTAAAAAATGAAACTTTTAAAAATGAAGTCTTCAAAAAAACAACAATTAAACAAGGCTTTTTAAATTCGAATAAAAAAAGAACGGTTCGGGTGAGACTCACTGACGAGCAAGGTTTTATAACAGTTAAAGGAATTTCATCAAAAGATGGTTTATCTAGATTTGAATGGGAAAAAGAAATTTCTAAAAACGAAGCTGAAGCACTTTTTAATTTATGTGAAAAAGGCATGATTGAAAAAACCAGATATTTAATTAAAGTAGAAAATCATACCTTTGAAGTTGATGAGTTTTATGGAGAAAATGAAGGTTTAATCATTGCTGAAATTGAATTAAATCATGCCACAGAACTTTTCGCAAAACCTATTTGGTTAGGCGAAGAAGTTACAGGAAACATCAAATATTATAATTCACAATTAAGTAAACACCCTTTTAAAACTTGGTAATATGAAAAATCTAATTTTTACACTTTTTTGTTTCATTGCTTTTTCAGCATGTAAACAAGAGACTAATGAAGTTGCAAATAAAACTCTTGATAAAGAATCAGACACATTAGTTGAAAAAGTTGAACCTATTTCAACAGTAAAAACAGCAAAAGAAATTAAAGAAGAATTGACTGCAAAAGGCTTTCAAACTTTCGATTATATAAATGCTAAAACCCAAGACACTATTTTAATGCAACAATATTTTATGGCCTTTCTTAAAAGTGGTCCCATTCGTTCTCAAAACGAGGAAGAAGCAGCTTTGCTACAAGAAGCGCATTTAGCTCATTTAGGACGCATGTATGAAGAAGGATTTGCCGATTTAATAGGCCCTTTTGGAGATAATGGAGATATTCGTGGCATTACGGTTTACAATGTTCCTACTCAAAAAATGGCAGACAGTTTAGCCAATTTAGATCCAATGGTAAAAGCTGGAAGGTTAGAAATTGAAGTACATCCTTGGTGGTGTGCCAAAGGACAATCGTTACGTTAATTTAATATCTCTTAAATAGATAAAAGGCTCAGACTAAAAGCTTATTATCCTTTAGTCTGAGCCTCATTTTTATAAGCATTTAAGCTTAATTTATCTTTTCATTATTTTAAATGCAGATCTTTTCCCTTTATGCTGATAAATGAAAAATAATATTCCAGAACTAAAATCAGAGACATCAACTTGAATGTTTGATGATTCGTTTAATGAATAATCTTGTTCGAACAATATCCTTCCTGTTTGATCTAAAATCTGAAGGCTAGCTATCCCAGTTTTTTCAGCAATTTTAAGATTAACAAAATCACTAGTTGGATTTGGATACAATCTAATTTTCTCGTCATTTTGTTGGTTATTTAATTGAGTTTCTGTTATAGATTCAGTTGAAATTGAACGCAAAATCTCAGTACATGGATCAGCATTAGATCCATTTGCAGATTTAGAAGCACTGTTGCATCCCTGAGTGATAACTTCCCATTGTAATCTGCCACCATTTGTATAAATATCAAAAGTATGTGTGCCTGGTAAAAAGAGTTCAGGTGGAGATCCAATATATTGTGCATTCCCCTTTAATAGGTTATCAGGACCATTAGGAATATATATTGGCACATCTAACCTATTTGTATATTCAAAACGTAATAGACTTACTACATTTGGGTTATTAGGTAATGTTGCTGGACTTTGACAAATACCTGAAGCAGTAATACGATCATTACATCCAACTAAAGGATTAACATACAACAATCCGGGAGTTTGTGTTATTGTATAATTATCGTAACCCGATATACTGGTTAAATCTGCAATCACATCATATGTTCCACTTTCTAAATTACCTGTTTGTACGACACCGTTTTGATCTCTAACAATAAAATTAGTTACCGTTGGAGACATATCATTGCAGACAAGCCCATTTGCTATAATGTTAAAATTAGTAGGCACCATATTTCCTTCAGAAATATAGGAAGACTCTACTTCTATAAAAAGATCAATATCTTCTATTGTTAAATTACCAGGCAGATAGGTTATATCGTAATTATTATTTTCTAACTCTGGACTTACGGAAATATTCGTATCGTTAGTACATCCATCATTAGGAGTAAATATTAACTCTCCTAAAATTTCAGTCAATGATTCACCATAAGGTAATACCTCTTCACTTGCACTTATGCTAAAAGGTATATCTGTCTGGCCATATGTAATTGTTGCATCATCTACTGTAATGGTGAGTTCAAACGGATTGACTGTTAGTTCACCCGAATTAATAAAAGAAATGTTGTAATTTGGTGAACTATTAGTTGCAGAAGCTTGAAAAGGATATGGACTTCCAGAAACGTCACATTGGGTACAGTCCACACTGTAAATTATTCCATTTGGGAAAACATCTTCTAATGTGTCACTATATTGTAACCCATCAATTATTCCAGTAGGAGTAATTTGCTCATCTCCATAAGTTACTGTAGCATCTCCAGTAGTAACAGTTAGATTGGCTGGTAAAATCTCCAGAGATGTAGGTTGATACCTAATTTCAAAATTTGAATCTATAACACCACCTGGAATGATATATTGCGTACCTGCATCAATTCCTGTTATGACATTAATTGGCTTGATTTCGATAGGTGTTTCACTATTTGAATCTTCACCATTTAAAATAACAATGATGTTCTCGAAGGCATTCAAGATTGGAGTACTTTCACTGTTCACTAAAGGAACACCATTAACTAGAACCAACCCATTAACTAATGAAACGCCATTGACTAACGAAACGCCATTGACTAACGAAACGCCATTGACCAATGAAATGCCATTGACAAGTGGAACACCATTAACTAGAGCTATACCATTTACTAAGGATAGGCCATTAACTAATGCTATACCATTAGTAATATTAGAGTAATTACCATTGTCAATGGTATCTTCTGAAAATATATCAGCACCAAAGTTTACTAATTTTTCAACACCAGTTCCATTTACTAATGATAAGCCGTTTTGTTCAACGGTATCAGATTGATCCACTGTGCTCTGAGACACAAAAAAGGTTTTATTAACTAAGGAAAGTCCGTTAATGGTTGGCTCGTTATTTACTAACGAAATCCCATTCACTAAAGAAAGCCCATTGACCAAGGAAAGACCATTGACCAAGGAAAGCGCATTTACATGATTTGTTGCAAAAGTATTAGCGACGTCTACATCTACTTCTAAATCCGTTTCGTCTGTATTACCATATACATAATCAAAACTTATTTCTGGAAGAGCATCACCATACGTTATGTCTTCCAAAGTTTGTGGCTTAATAGTGACTTGCATTGGAGTTATATTAAGCACACCTTGTTCAATAATAAAATTATATAATTCAGATAAGCCAATGTCTACATTTTCTAAATTCAATTCTATAGCATAGATGCCTACATTAGAGTTTGAAACTGCAGCAGTAGTTATTGAAATGGATGGCAATAGGAGATCTATTTCTTCCTGTAAAAGAGAGGCTTCAGTGTCTCCTATACTTGTTGTAAAGGAAAAAAGAGGATTAGCTTCTCCATATCTTCTTGTTGCGTCATTAGGTTGTAAAATGACATCAGTAATAACTAGATCCTCAAAAGTTAAAACTTCTGAACTACCTCCATCAGTTCCATTTGTTAATGGCCCAGGTTCTGTATAAACATAAATAGGTGGATTTCCTATAAACTCTGGGATTGTAACTAACAACGTATTTTCATCAATAAATGTGGTTTCTAATGCCTCACCACGAAATATAACCACAGATGATTCATCAAAAGAGTTTCCTTCAAGGATAAGCTCAAAGGCTATATCACCAGGCGAGTAAGTTGATGTGTCAAGATTTTCTAGATTGAACCTAATAAGATTAGGTGATGGATTTGAAAATACTCCGATGGAGTTATCTGCTGATAAGAAACCATAACCTGTTTTATTATCAAATCCTGGTAAATCCATATCTATGGCATTATTAGTAAGCAAACTACGAACACTTAAACTTGGATCTGAATTTGAAACATCAACTTCAAATTTTGTTTTAGCCTCAATAATTAAGGCTGCTACACCAGCTGCATGTGGTGCTGATGCAGAAGTACCAAAGAAATTAGGTAAATTATTACCTTCAAAATCAGGAGCGCCTAAATTTACAGAAGTATCTCCTCCTGTTGGTGCCATTATATCTGGTTTGCTTCTTAAAAGTCCATTAGTTGTAGTTCCTCCTAGAGAAGATGATTGTTGAGCAGAAAGCACACCTCCATAACTTGGTGTATTATCATAACGGACTGCACCAACTGTAATTGCTCCATCTGCATTTGCATGACCAACAACAGTTGAGCTATTGGCGGCTGGAACAGCAACAAAATTACCATCGTCTCCTGCTCTGAAAACAACATATTTGAACATTGGTGCTGGTCCAGATCCAGATGCTCTTTCAATAACAATATTGGTAGTTGTTGGATTAATAACAGTAAAAGGCATTATTTCTACAGGGTCTGCACCCATATTATTCCTATTAAATCCATATTGAATACTGTTATTATCACCAGCAAGATAGATATCCATATCATTCATTGAACCTGTATTAGATCCAAAGGAATAAAAATCATCATCCCATTGAAGTACAACAATATATGAGCCAACATCTAAAGTAAGGTTTTGCAGAGAGTTGTTTCCTCCAAAATCATGTCGTAATGGGTTTGATGATGATGGAGTAAAAGTAGCTTGATAAGATCTTGATCCAAAATTACCAGCAGAAGTAAAATAGCTCACACCATTAGCTTCAGCTTCATTAATTGCATCAGCTACAATACCATCTCTAAAGAAAGGGGCTTTCATATAAGTAAGGTCGTCTACAATAACATCACAGTCCAATGCTACTAGTTCGGCAATTCCAGCTGCCATGTTTCCTTCAGAGATAAATCCAGTTCTAAAGAATAATTCTGCATCTGGAGCCACGTCATGTATAATCTGCATCATTGCTCGTCCTTCGTCACTTGCTAGACCAAAAGGATAGTCTTGTACAACAGTCACGGGATTTTCAGCTCCTGGAAGGTCTCCATTTGCAACATCTGTTTGAACAGCAGAACTTACACCTGTAATGACACCAGATTTTCTGTCGTAACTATCTGATATCACCCCAATTTTAATGCCTTCGCCACTTAAATTCCAACCTAATCTAGCAATATTGGACTTTTGAGCAGCATCACCTTGGCTTTCTATGAGTCCTGTATTTGGTATTGGAGGAGATACCTCATAAACTTGATTAATGATGTCTGATCTTGGATTAAGATCCTCTAAATTTGCTATAGGAAAAAACACAGTAATGACTCTTTCATCATCTAAAGGATCATAAACATCAGAAATATAATCACTTGTATTTATTCCAAAGGAGTCACTCAAGAATGTTGATACAGCGTTGAATTGATTATTATAAGCAACAATTTCAATCAGAACCTCATCATTCTCATTAATAATATATATAAATTGATTAGTTGGTTCATTAGGATCATAATTACTAAATAATGAAGTCAAAGCTGAACCAATAATTTCATTAACCTTCGAATTTGGTGGATAACCAGGTAGGATATCACAATTTATCAATATACATTCACACACTGCTGCTACTACCGCTTCAGTACTAGGAGATCCAGGAAGTCCGCTTCCACCCTGACTGTAAAAATAAATTACATTAGTATCCCAAGTACCAGAATTATTGATATTTCCATTTTCTGTCTTTATACTTCCAAGACCTGTTAAGGTACCACTATTTAAAAAATTGCCACTTGAAAGTCGAACACATGCGTTTGATAATACTAATTGAGTATCATTAACAATATTGCCATGTTTAACCATCTGTGCATTGGTTAGTTGGATGGTGCCTTGATTTTTTAGCACTCCAGGACCAATTTCAATTTCACCTTGATCTACCACTAATAACCCTCCAGAGTTTACATTGATGTTACTTGTAGTTGTAAATTTAGCATTATTGAGTACATGCAGTTCGGCATTGTTTTTCAACTTAATAGGATTACTAGAACTGTAAACAATATCATGATTGATTATAATTGTTGTATTACCAACTTCGTAGTTAGGATATGGATTATTGTTACAGGGTCCACCTGAACAATTCCATGCATTAGGGTCTTCCCAATTGTTGGACAAACCTGTTGTAGTATAATTTTGTCCAATTACTAAACTGGTAGTAAACAGATAAAATAAACTTAATAAAACAATGTTACTGATTCGTTTTGTGGTAAAGATATTACCACTTGCTTGTGTAGATTTCATATTACTCAACTTAAAATAACCACATAAGTTATACACCAACGATTATCGTTGGCTTTTATAAGTCATTTTAGAATTGGGTGAGTCGCTATGAATCCGCAATTAGGTGCGTTAAATTACTACTAATCTGTTGAATAAAAAAATATAAAATTTATAAATATTTGTTTTAACATTTAATTAACAAGTATAATGTTCCTTTTCTTACAAATATCTTTAACTAACTATAACTGTTAAAAAAAGATTTAACAGCTTTGTAAGCTTCACAAAGTAGTTTTTCGAAAATTATTTTGTCTTTAGTTCTTTTAGTTTTTTCAATTTTAATTTTCGTCGATTCCATTTCGCAAATAGCGTGTGATACTTGTGATTTTCAAGAAACTTAATTTGCAAATCTAACCACTCGCGTTCTGTTTTAATAACTCCAAAATAGAGAAACTCTTGATGCAGGTTTTCACTAAGCTTATCATAATCATTTCTTCCTAAATAGTCTAAATCGGCATCAGCTAAGATCTTATCATAAAAAGTTTTTGGTTGCTGTGGGATTTTTGTAGCTCTAATCATCCCAGATACAATGTCTATTTCTTCTTGAGTAAGAATAGGTCTGAGTTTTGGTTCTATTAACGTGATGCTACGTTCTTCATGATCAATAGGTGAAACTGTATAACCAAAATCATGGCAAATAGCAGCAATTCTAATCAGTTTAGCCATATCATCATCTATCTTATATAGCTTAATATAATTATTACACACATTGGCTACATCAATAATATGATTATAAGAATGATAGCTAAGATATGGAGCTAGTTTCCTTTTTAATTCATCTAGAATTTGGAAACAGATATCTGGATATGTCTTTTCGTTATCAAGAGTCATATTTCTGCGATTATAAGAATGAAATACTTTTAATTATCATGATTATTTATTTCGATCATCCCCAAAATCGATTTGAATTAATACTAAATTATAATAATTTATATTTAAAATACTTTTTTATTAAATTTTCTCACTATTTTTTTTCTTCAGCATAGTACATATTAAGGAATTGTTCGTTTTTTGCTTTAATTTTTCCTCTATAGGTAAAATCATATTTGTCCTTTAAATGTTGATAGGTGTTTTCGGAAACATTAATTTTTCCTGGTACCGAATTATTCTCCATGCGAGCTGCTATATTAACTGTACTTCCCCAAATATCGTACTGAAATTTTTTGATGCCAACTACTCCAGCTATTACAGGACCAGTGTTGATACCAATACGAACCTCAAATGGATATATTCCTTCTGGTGGATTATTTTTTGTATCCTTTACAAATTCTAATATTTCTAAAGCTGCTAAAAAAGCATTCTCTGCATGCGTTTTATTTTCAGTAGGAAGTCCTCCAGCACACATATATGCATCTCCAATGGTCTTGATTTTCTCTAAACTATGTTTTTCTGTAATAATATCGAATTTCTTGAAAAAATAATCCAAACTTTTAACAAGATCCTCAGCTGGAATTTCTTCTGCAACTAAAGAGAATTGCTTAAAATCTGTGAAAAGTACAGATACTTCTTTAAAATACTTAGCTTTAATAAATCCTTGTTCTTTTAATTCTTCTGCTGTTTCTTTAGGTAGAATGTTTAATAGAATACTTTCACTTTTATTACGTTCTTTTGCTAAAATTGCATTAGACTTCTGTATATATCTGTATCGAAAATAAGAACCTCCTACTAGTGCTAAAAGTAGGATTGCAAGAGCATAAAGCAATCTTTTTGAAGCAGTGCTACGTTCAATTTGAGTTTGCTTAAGCTCATTATCAACATTGAGAAGTTTTATTTCGCGATCTTTATTTTCTAGATCATATTGAAATCGCATTTTGCTTATAGATTCATCATATGTCGCATTCCTAATGGTATCACTTATGGCAGTAAAAAGTTGTTGATAGCCATAAGCATTTTTATAATCATTCATGCCAGAATAGGCTTTGGATAGTCCTTCGTAAGCGTCTTTTTTATCTCGATAAACTCCTGTTATCTCTGTTAATTTAAGGCCTTCCTTAAAATTATCGACAGCATCCAAGTACTCCTTTTGTTCATTAAGAAGTTCTCCCAAGCTAATAAGAGCTTTAGTTTTTTCTAATTTAGCATCATTGATGTCTGCTTCTTCAATAGCTTTTAATTGATATTCTTTTGCTAGCTCATACTGGTTTAAGTCTTTATAAGCCTCTCCTATATAATTATAAGTATGAGACACACTACTTCCTGCTTTTGAATACGCTTCTAAGGCATCATTAAGAAGTGGCAATGCTGCTTGAGGGTTGCCATTCATTAAGTATAATTCAGCCATATTAACAGCCACAAAACCAACACCTTCGTCATAACCAATATTGCTAAATATTATCTTAGATTTATTGTAGGATTCAATCGCTTCGTTGTGGGTTTTTTCTTCATTAGAATATACAGCTCCCATATTTAAATAAACCGTTCCCATTCTAAGAGAATCTTGAATCTTTTCTGCAATTTTAACAGATGTTATAAAATAATCTAAAGCTTTAGGATCATTTCCCTTAGTTTGATAAACAGCGCCAATATTGCTTAGCAAATTACTTACTCCTGCTTCATCGTTGAGTTCTTTAAAAATGGCTAAGGAGATTTCCCAATGATTGAGAACATCAACAAACTCTCCCTTGGAATAATATGCAAGTCCCAAGTTTTTATTAGCGTAAGCTAGCCCTTTCTTGAAATTAATTTCAGTAGCTAGATCTATTGCTTTGCTAGAATATACTATGGATGAGTCTGGTTGTGTTCTATAAAGTTGAAAAGAGATATCTAGTAACGTGTTGACTTTTGTACTATCATCAGCTTGTTCAGCAATAAGTTGCTTAAGATTTTCAATACTTTGGTCGCTTTGACCAAAAGAATTTAGCACAAAACAAATAAAAAAGATAAAATGAAGGGGATTTCGATTCATTAAAATTGGACATCAAAAAATTCTTGTGATAGTTAAAATTAGGAATTAAATTTTGATAAACCTATTTATTTATTTATTTTCAACAGATAATCAGTTACTTAATTAATGTTTTGGCTAGAATTTGTCTGCTATAAAACATACTTAAACTAATATTTGCAACACTTCTAAAGCCATACAATCTTTGATATTGACCTACTATTTGGCAACTAACTTTTTTAGTTAAATTAAATTAAAAACATAACATAGTTTTTTATAACAATAGCTACAGGTTTTTTAAAAAGAGATTAAAGTGTATTTGTTACTTTGATTTAAAATCATATTCTCGTTCTACTTTACAAATTCGTACATGATACCAATTGTACCATTGGGTTCTCCCATTCTGTTGTGCTAATAGATGTTCGGAATCTTGTTTCCAACTTTTTATAGCTTCAAGACTTTCCCAGTAACTTACAGTAATTCCTACGTTGTTTCTTGCAGATTCTATTCCTAAAAACCCTTTTTGTTGTTTGGCAAGAGTTTCCATTTTATTTGCCATATCTTCATAACCTGAAAGATCTTCATTTTGTGTAGAAGTGAAAATTACAGCGTAATAAGGCGTTAATCTAGTCATTATAAATACCTATTAATAATTCACCTTTATCATTCATTGTAGCTCGATACATGCCAGACGTATTAAACTCCATGACCATATTGCCATTTTTATCAACAGCAATAATACCTCCATCTCCACCAAGATCAGGTACTTTTTTCTGAATGACTTCCTTGGCTGCTGCTTCTAAACTCATGCCTTTATAATCCATTAATGCAGAAATATCATAAGCTACCATAGCGCGAATAAAAAACTCTCCCCAACCAGTGCTTGAAACTGCACAAGTATTATTATTCGCATAAGTTCCTGCTCCAATAATTGGAGCGTCTCCAACGCGTCCCCAGCGTTTGTTTGTCATTCCTCCTGTAGATGTTCCTGCTGCCAAATTACCATTCTTATCTAATGCAGCACAACCTACTGTTCCATATTTAGAATTCTTGATTGTTGAATCATAAAATGCTGTTTTGTTGTTGCCTTTCTTTTTTGCCTCATAGTCTTTAACGTGTTCTAAAGATTTCAACCTATCTACAGTATAAAAATATGTTGAATCTACAATCTCTAAACCTTGTTCTTGAGCAAATATATCTGCTCCATGTCCAGCTAACATAACATGTGGCGAGTTCTCCATGACTACTCTAGCTAAATTAATCGGATTTTTAACAGTTCGTGTACCAGCTGATGATCCTGCATTTAATGTTTTTCCATCCATAATAGAAGCATCTAATTCATTAGTTTCTGCATTGGTAAAGACAGCTCCTTTTCCAGCATTAAATAAAGGTGAGTCTTCTAATACATTTATTGTTTTTTCTACAGCATCCAAACTACTTCCTCCGCTTTTTAAAATTTCATATCCTACACGAATAGCTTCTTCAAGTTTTAATGTGTATGCCTCTTCAGCTTCTGCAGACATATTTTCCCTTAAAATAGTTCCAGCTCCGCCATGAATTACAATGGCAAATTCATTGGTTTTAATTTCAGAGCTATCAATAACAGTTTCTCTATTATTAGATAAAGCTTTTAGTTCTTCTTCATTTTTACAACTTGTAAAAATTACAAATAAACACAAAACATAAACAAAGTTTTTCATAATTAAGCATGATATAAATAAGAGCTTTAAAGTTACATTTTTACTAATTAGGTCTCAATAAAAAACCAACTAATTATTCCTATCTTTGCTATTAAATTTAATAATTCATAAAAAAATAAACAAATATGGAAGCTATTGCTACCGATTTCGGAATTGAAAAAGCCCTAAAACAATTAGGAGTAAAAGATATAAATGAAGGAACTTCTACTGGTTCGAACAACTTTTCTAGTGGAGACCTTATTGAAAGTTATTCTCCAGTAGATGGAAAGTTAATCGGAAAAGTAAAAACAACTACTAAAGAAGATTACGAAAAAGTCATGGAGGCTGCTACTTCTGCTTTTAAAACTTGGAGAAATATACCAGCTCCACAACGTGGTGAAATTGTACGACAGTTTGGAAATAAATTAAGAGATTTAAAAGAACCTCTAGGAAAATTAGTGTCTTATGAGATGGGTAAATCTCTCCAAGAAGGTTATGGTGAAGTTCAAGAAATGATTGACATTTGCGATTTTGCAGTGGGATTATCTCGTCAATTAAACGGACAAACCATTCCATCTGAACGTCCAGGACATGTTATGAGAGAACAATGGCATCCAATTGGAGTTGTTGGTATAATTTCAGCATTTAACTTTCCTGTTGCTGTTTGGGCTTGGAATACGGCTTTAGCATGGATTTGTGGTGATGTTTGTGTGTGGAAAGCTTCAGAAAAAGCACCTTTGTGCTCAATTGCATGTCAAAATATTATTGCTAGTATTTTAAAAGAAAATAACTTGCCAGAAGGAATTTCATGTATTATAAATGGGGATTACAAAGTGGGTGAAATGATGACAACAGACGCTCGAATTCCTTTAATTTCTGCTACAGGATCTACAAGAATGGGACGAATCGTTGGAACAACAGTAGCTAAACGTTTTGGGAAGTCTTTATTAGAATTAGGTGGAAACAATGCCATTATTATTACACCAACTGCCGATTTAAAAGTGGTTGTCCCAGGTGCTGTTTTTGGTGCTGTTGGAACATGTGGACAACGTTGTACATCTACACGTCGTTTAATTATTCACGAATCGGTTTACGATAAAGTAAGAGATGCCATTGTTGGTGCATATGGTCAATTAACTATTGGTAACCCTTTAGATGAAAGAAATCATATTGGTCCATTAATCGACAAAGATTCTGTAAACACCTATTTAACAGCTATTGAAAAAGCGAAAGCTGAAGGTGGAAACGTATTGGTTGAAGGTGGAGTTTTAGAAGGTGAAGGATATGAAAGTGGCTGCTATGTTAAGCCAGCAATTATTGAAGCTGAAAATCATTTTGAAATTGTTCAACACGAAACATTTGCGCCAATTTTATATTTAATGAAATATTCTGGAGAGGTTGAAAATGCCATTGACAAACAAAATGGTGTGGCTCAAGGATTATCTTCAGCTATTATGACTAATGAAATGAAAGAAGCAGAAAAATTCTTATCTTACGCTGGTTCAGATTGTGGAATTGCTAATGTGAATATTGGAACTTCTGGTGCTGAAATTGGTGGTGCTTTTGGTGGTGAAAAAGAAACTGGTGGTGGACGTGAGTCTGGTTCTGATGCTTGGAAAGTATACATGAGAAGACAAACAAATACTATTAATTATTCAGACGAATTACCTTTAGCACAAGGCATTAAATTTGATTTATAATAATAACCTTTTTAAATAATTTATAAAATCTGTTTCTATCCTGATACTTTTGGGATAAAACGGATTTTTTTCTAATAACCAATAACATGCTTCAAGTAATAAACATTTTGTTTAGCTATGAAAAAACTCCTGTTTTAAAAGACATTAGTTTTTCTGTAGAGGCTGGAGAACATGTGTCCATCATTGGTGAAAGTGGTTCAGGAAAAAGCACCTTGCTAAAATTACTTTACGGTGAATTAGATGCAAACGAAGGGCAACTTTTTTGGAAAAATACCGAAATTCTTGGACCTAAGCACAATCTGGTTGTTGGATACGATTTTATGAAATACGTCTCTCAAGAATTCGATTTAATGCCATTTATTTCAGTAGCTGAAAATATTGGAAAACACTTATCAAACTTCTATCCTGATGAAAAACAACTACGAATAAAAGAACTTCTTGAAGTTGTAGAACTTAATGATTTTGCTCCCACCAAAGTAAAACTTTTAAGTGGTGGACAAAAACAACGTGTGGCCTTGGCTAGAGCTATAGCTAAAGAACCTGAAATTCTATTACTGGATGAACCTTTTAGTCATATCGACAACTTTAAAAAACAGAGTTTAAGACGAAACCTCTTCAATTATTTAAAAGAGAGAAACATTGCATGTATTGTGGCTTCACACGATAAAGAGGATGTCTTATCATATTCAGATAAAATGATAGTTTTAAATAACCATAAAATTGAAGCAATCAACACACCAGAACATTTGTTTAAACAACCTAAAACACCTTTAATTGCATCTTTTTTTGGAGAATTTAATGTCATTGATAATACAATTGTTTATGCACATCAAGTTCAATTGGTTGAAAAATCCAACATAAAGGCAACAGTAAAAAAGTGTTATTTTAAAGGAACTTTTTTTTTGATTGAGGCTGAATTAAATGGAGATTTAATATTGTTTAAACACCATAAAGAAGTTGAAAAAAACAAAAAAGTTTGTTTAATTATCGAACCTCAACAATCTTAAATTTCTGCTCTCTAAAACTAACAAAATTTCCAGCTTTTTTCCCAACTAACAATTTTCCAATAGGTGTATTTGGTGAAATGGCAAAGAATATTTCGTCGTTTATTTTTATTTCTCCTGCACTTATAGCAATAAAATAATTAGCTTCAGAAGTGATAACTACAGAACCTAAACAAACTATTTTAGTCGATTTAGAAATGTCTATCTTAGATAAAGATTCTTGAGTTTTTTGAATTTCAGCTAGTTGATTTCCTGCTTTTTCACGTTCTAACTGAAGCATCGCTCTTCCGGTTTCATGTTTATCTCCAGCCGAGCTTTTAGTTTCAGACACCAAAGAATCTTGAATTTCTTCAATTGTTTTTTGAATGTTTAAAAGTCGGTTGTTACAAAACTGTATACATTGAAAGTAGAGCTGTTCTTTTAATTTTAATTTATTCTCCATGAGATTTATCATAATCTAACTTACCAAAATAACCCATTTGTCTTACAATCCAGATTTTTCTTCGCTCGATATAATTTGAAGCTGGATTAGCTTTATATTTTAACGGATTTGGCAAAATAGCTGCAATTGAAGCAGCTTCGTACTGAGATAATTTTGAAGCAGGCTTTTTGTACCAATAATAAGCCGCAGCTTCGGCTCCATAAATTCCATTACCCATTTCAATACTATTTAAATAGACTTCTATAATGCGTTCTTTGCTCCAAATAGTTTCAATTAAAAAGGTAAAATACACCTCAAAACCTTTTCTCATCCAACTACGTTTTGGCCAAAGAAATACATTTTTTGCAGTCTGCTGACTGATGGTACTTGCTCCTTTAACAGGTTTTCCTTTTTTATTGTCTTGATACGCTTTTTCAATAGCTTTTACATCAAATCCATTGTGAGCTAAAAAATTCTGGTCTTCACTACAAATAACTGCTAATTGCAAGTTTTTTGAAATTTTATCTAAAGAAACCCAATTGTGTTCCCAGATAAATGGTTTGTCTTCTTTAAAATTCTCAACAGACCTGATCATCATTAAAGGTGTTGCTGGGACAGGAACCCATTTGTATAAAAATACTATAGCTATGGACAGGATAAATATTCCAACAATAAGCTTAAATATAAATTTGAAGAATTTTTTAATCATCTTATTCGATTAAATCTACAATGTCTCTTCCAATTAAACTTCCAATGGCAACTCCCATGCCTCCAAGTCTTACACCACAATACACATGATTTGATAGTTGCTTTATAATAGGTTTTTTGGTGGTACCAACTCCCATAATTCCAGACCAACTATAATCTATTTCAAAATCTGTTTCAGGCAAAATTACTGTTTTTAAAAGCTCGTTTAATTTATTTTGAATGAGTTCAGTTTGGGCTAATTCAGTGGTTTCTTCAGTTTTAAAATCGAGATTTCTACCTCCTCCAAATAAAATCCTATTGTCTATATTTCTGAAATAATAATAACCTTTATCTAAATGAAATGTGCCTTTAATATGAAGGTTTTCAATAGGTTTTGTAATAAGAACTTGTGCTCTAGCTGGTCTTACAGTTTCTGAAATATGTTGTGAAGCAAACCCATTAGTTGTAAAAATGAGGTTTTTTGTTGTAAAATCAAACTGATTGGTTTTTACTTGAACATGATTTGCTAGGTCAGTATAACTTTCAACCAAAATGTTGTTCAGTATTTTAATGCCATCTAATTGGACTTTTTGAAGCAAAGACTCCATCATTTTCCCTGTGTCTATTTGCCCTTCAAACTTATTAAACACATAAGTTTTTTGAATATTTCTAAAGTTGAACACATTTTCTTTTAACTTAAAAACATCATCATTAAAAACGGGTTTTAGAAGCTTATTTATAGTATCTCTTTTTGATAAACAAGCTTCAAAAAGCTTAGAGTCTTCTTTTGTAAATAGTTCGTAGCCTCCTAATTGCTGATAATAAATAGCTTGATCTGAAAGGGTTTGTCTTAATAGTAATAAACCATCTAATCTCTTTTTTATCAAATTGACCACCTCTTCTTCTGAATGTGATTTTAAATCGTCAAGGATTTCACCTAAGCTTCCAAAACAAGCAAATCCAGCATTTTTGGTGCTTGCTCCTTGTGGTAGCATGCCCTTTTCTAAGATGAGAATACTAGCTTTAGGAAATCGTTGTTTTAATTGTAAAGCGCAATTTAACCCTACAATACCACTACCAACTATGGTATAGTCGATATTGGTAAACCACGATTTTATTTCCCAGTAAGAAAGGTTCATTTTTGGTTGGTTGCTAAAAAAGTAAAAATAGTGTTTTTGTGTTAAGGATTAAGCAATTGTTGGAGCTCTTTTTTACTTCAAAAAAACAACTTGCTAAAGCCTGACTTTTACTTTTAAAAGTAAAAGAACACCTAAATAAAAAAAGCTCCTAATTAGGAGCTTTCAATTTTAATCTTCAATTGGTTTTTCTATTACGAAATCTTCCATGAATTTTGTGGTATAATTCCCAGCCAAATAATCTGGATGATCCATTAATTGTCTATGGAAAGGAATAGTAGTTTTAATCCCTTCAATTACGAATTCATCTAAAGCACGTTTCATTTTATTGATAGCCTCTTCTCTGGTTTGAGCCGTTGTAATTAGCTTAGCAATCATTGAATCGTAATTTGGAGGAATTGTATATCCTGCATAAACATGTGTGTCTAACCGTACACCATGACCTCCTGGAGCATGTAAGGTTGTTATTTTTCCTGGAGAAGGTCTAAAATCGTTAAAAGGATCTTCTGCATTAATTCTACATTCAATAGAATGTAAATTTGGTGTATAGTTTTTACCCGAAATTGGCACACCAGCTGCTACAAGAATTTGTTCACGAATTAAATCGAAATCGATAACTTGTTCTGTAATTGGATGCTCCACTTGAATACGAGTATTCATTTCCATGAAGTAGAAATTTCTGTGTTTATCTACAAGAAATTCTACCGTTCCAGCTCCTTCGTATTTAATAAATTCAGCAGCTTTTACAGCAGCATCTCCCATTTTTTTACGCAAAGCAGCTGTCATAAATGGAGAAGGCACTTCTTCTGTTAATTTTTGATGTCTTCTTTGAACAGAACAATCTCTTTCTGAAAGATGACATGCTTTTCCGTTAGAATCACCAACAATTTGTATTTCAATATGTCTTGGTTCTTCAATAAGTTTTTCCATGTACATATCGTCATTCCCAAAAGCTGCTTTAGATTCTTGTCTTGCAGAATCCCAAGCGTCTTTAAGTTTTTCAGGTTTCCAAACAGCTCTCATACCTTTTCCTCCACCTCCTGCAGTTGCTTTTAGCATTACAGGATACCCAGTTTCTTTGGCTATCTTTTCACATTCTTCAAAGCTTTCAATTATACCATCGCTTCCTGGTACACAAGGTACTCCTGCAGCTTTCATAGTAGCTTTTGCCGAAGCTTTGTCTCCCATTCGGTTAATCATTTCAGCAGAAGCTCCAATGAACTTTATTTTATGCTCTTCACATATTTTAGAAAACTTAGCATTTTCTGATAAGAATCCATATCCTGGATGAATGGCATCTGCATTAGTGATTTCTGCAGCTGCAATAACATTCGACATTTTTAGATAAGACAGATTACTTGGTGGTGGACCAATACAAACAGCCTCGTCTGCAAACTTAACATGTAAGCTTTCGGCATCTGCTGTAGAATAGATGGCTACCGTTTTTATGCCCATTTCTTTACAGGTTCTAATAACACGTAGTGCTATTTCTCCTCTATTGGCAACTAGTATTTTTTTAAACATAACTTTAAGTATTAAAAATTTCAAATTCCAAGCTCCAAATTCCAAATATTGGATTTTGAGATTTGCGTATTGGAATTTTTAAATTGTTATGATGGATCAACTAAAAATAATGGTTGATCGAATTCAACAGGCGAAGAATCGTCAACAAGTACTTTTACTATTTTTCCAGAAACTTCAGATTCTATTTCGTTAAATAGTTTCATTGCTTCAATAATACACAATACATCTCCTTCTTTAATTGTTTGACCTACCTCAACAAAAACTGGTTTGTCTGGTGAAGGTTTACGATATAAAGTTCCTATAATTGGTGATTTTATAGTTATGTATTTTGAATCTTCTGCAGGTTGAGCTGCTGCTTGAGTTTCTACTGGTGCAGCCTGAGCAGCTGGAGCAGCTGCTTGCGCAACTGGTGTACTAACAGGAATTTGTTGTACATAAGTTGTCGTTTCTTGTTTATCATCACTTCCGGTTTTGATAGTGATTTTTACATCTTCTGTTTCTAATTTAACCTCACTTGCTCCTGATTTAGCAACAAATTTAATTAAGTTTTGAATGTCCTTTAAATCCATAATTTTAGATATTAAATTTTATTTAGTAGTTAGTTAGGAGTTATAAGCCCATTTTAAATAAATAGAGCCCCAAGTAAATCCACCTCCAAAAGCAGCAAAAATTAAGTTATCTCCTTTTTTAAGTTTGGATTCGTAATCGCTTAATAATAAAGGAAGTGTTGCTGATGTAGTATTTCCATATCTTTCAATATTCATCATTACTTTTTCTTCCTCTAATTCTATTCTATTAGCTGTTGCATCAATAATGCGTTTATTTGCTTGATGAGCAACTAACCATGATATATCTTTAGTAGTTAGATTGTTTCGGTCTAAAATTTTTACTGCAACATCTGCCATATTAAAAACAGCATTTTTAAATACGGTTTTTCCATCTTGAAAAACTTGATGTTTATGTTCTTTTATAGCATCTGGAGTTGATGGATATGATGAACCTCCATAAGTTGCTTGTAAAAACTCTCTTCCTGAACCATCGCTTCTTAGAAATTCGTCTTGTAATCCAAAGCCTTCTTCATTAGGTTCAAAAAGTACAGCTCCTCCTCCATCTCCAAAAATAATGCAGGTTGCTCTGTCTTCATAATTAATCATAGAGGAGTTTTTATCAGCTCCTACTAAAAGTACCTTTTTGTATTTTCCTGATTCGATATATCTTGCCGCTACTGACATGCCATATAAAAAACTTGAACATGCAGCTTCTAAATCGAAAGAAAAGGCATTAGTAGCTCCAATATGAGTTGCTGTATAAGCAGAAGTTGAAGCAGCTTTCATATCTGGAGTTGCTGTTGCAACTATGACCAGTTCAATATCTTTAGGATTAATACCACTTTTATCTATAAGATTTTGAGCAGCTTTAATGGCTAAATAAGAAGTGCCTTTACCATCTTCTTTTAGAATTCTTCTTTCTTTAATACCTGTTCGCGTAGTAATCCATTCATCATTAGTGTCAACCATGTCTTCTAACATCTTGTTGGTTAACACGAAATCTGGCACATAACCACCTACAGCTGTGATTGCTGCTGAGATTTTACTCATAATATATAAAGTTAATTTGACTCAAATTTATTACAAAATCAATCAAATAATTATGAAATGTATAAAAAACAATTCATTTTGGTTTAATTTAATGCAAATTAAGTCGTTTTTGACTTCTATAAAAATTTAAAAACAAAAAAAACGCTCACAAGTGAGCGTTTTATTATATGCATGCATAATACTTATGCTAAATTTTCTTCTACTTCAGAGTTATCTATAAGAACTTGTCCTCTATAATATAACTTACCTTCGTGCCAATGAGCTCTATGGTATAAGTGTGCTTCTCCTGTTGTAGGACACGTAGCAATTTGCGGTGCAGTTGCTTTATAATGTGTTCTTCTTTTGTCTCTTCTTGTTTTCGAGATTTTTCTTTTAGGATGTGCCATTTTCTATATTTATTTATCCGTTAATAGTTTCTTTAATGTATTCCAACGAGGATCTATTTCCTCTTCAGTTTCTTTATTTTCTTTTAGCTTTGGGCTTAACTCTTCTAATTTTTTAAGTATGTCTGAATTTAATGTTCCATCTTTTACGCCTGGATGAATTCTTTTTGTTGGTACAGAAAGAACAATTAATTCGTAAATATATTGTTGAATATTTATTTCATATTCGCCATGTGGAATAATTAATAAATCGATTTCTTCGTCATTAAATTCTTCTCCAAAATTAACGACTAGGTTGAATTGGTTTGAAATTTCTTGATTGTAAGCTTCATTTGTTAAATCGCAATTGATGTTTACAGTTCCAGAAATTTCGAAATCTAATTCAAGTAAAGTTGTCTTTTTTTCCAAAACTAAATCAACTTTAACTGAAGCATCGTTAAACTCTTCATACTCAAAATGTTCAAAGAACTCATTATCAATTTGATATTCAAAATGATGCTTTCCTTGTTTTAGTCCTACAAATGGAATTGTAAACTCTTTCAGTAGCTTCATTATCACATCTAATTTGAGCATGCAAATATAGTAAAATATTCTTTAGATAAAACAACTTATAAACATTTTTTGTTTATATCTTTTTAGGTCTGTTTTTTAAAGGATTTTTAATCAATTCTTCAAATTCATTTCTGTTTTTAAATATCTGGATAGCAGTAAAAACAGCTTCTTTAAAAGAACTTTCGTCTGCTTCTCCTTTACCAGCAATTTCAAAGGCTGTGCCATGATCTGGAGACGTTCTGATTCTATTTAAACCTGCAGTAAAATTAACACCTTTTCCAAAAGCTAGAGTTTTAAAAGGTATTAATCCTTGGTCGTGATATGATGCAATAATGGCATCGAAATTTTTATAATTTTTAGATCCAAAAAAACTATCTGCTGCGTAAGGACCATAAACTAATCTTCCTTTATTTCTAATTTCACTTAAGGTTGGTCTTAAAACTTCGTCATCTTCTTTTCCTATTACACCATTATCTCCAGTATGAGGATTGATTCCTAAAACTGCAACTTTCGGTTTTCTTATTTTAAAATCTTTTTCGAGAGATTGATAAATAATGTCTAATTTCTCTTTAATTAATTTTTTGGTTATATGTTTAGAAATATCTTTAACTGGAACATGGTCTGTTAGTAAACCAATTCTAAGATCATTAGACACCATAAACATTAAACTGTTACCTTCTAATTCTTTAGCTAAATAATCTGTATGACCAGGGAAATTAAATGTTTCAGATTGGATATTATGTTTATTAATAGGAGCTGTCACAAGTACGTCTATGTTATTATCCTTCAAAGCTTTAGTAGCTGATTGTAGAGACTTAATTGCATACTCTCCAATTTTAGCATCTTCTTTACCAAACTCAATGTTGAATTTATCATTCCAAACATTAAATACATTTAGCTTTCCATGTATTATTTGATTGAAATGGTTAATACCATTAAAATTGAGTTTAAAATCGAAATGTTTATTTAAAAATGTAATAGTTTTAACTGAAGCAAAAATTACAGGTGTACAAAATTCTAGCATTCTAACATCTTCAAAAGTTTTAAGCACAACTTCTCCTCCAATTCCATTTAAGTCTCCAATAGATATACCTACAATTATATTTTCTTCGTTTTTCATTAAGTAAGGTAACTTTTTGTTTGTAATTTTACACTTGCAAATTTAACCAAATATTCGACATATATGTTTACTGGAATTATTGAAAGTGTTGGTAAAGTAAAAGAATTAAAAAAAGAGCTTAATAATCTTCATATTACTCTTGAATGTACTTTTACAAATGATTTAAAAATAGATCAAAGTGTCGCACATAATGGTGTTTGTTTAACCGTAGTTAATATTTCTGGAAATGAATATACGGTTACTGCAATAGCAGAAACATTAAAAAAAACAAATTTAGAATCTCTTAAAAAATATGACAATGTAAATCTTGAACGCGCTATGAAACTTGGTGATAGACTAGATGGCCATATTGTTCAAGGTCATGTTGACCAAATAGCAATTTGTACTAAAATTGAACAAATATCAGGAAGCTGGAAATTTACTTTTCAATATGATTCTACCTTAAATAACATAACTATAGAAAAAGGTTCTATAACAGTTAATGGTGTAAGCTTAACAGTTGTAGACTCAAAGAAAGACACTTTTAGTGTAGCTATTATACCTTACACCTTTGAACATACCAACTTTAAAAACTTAATTAAAGGTACTGAAGTGAATTTAGAATTTGATGTAATTGGAAAATATGTAACTCGATTAATGAGTTTAGATTAGCGCTTTAATAATTTTCTTACACCTATAAAAACACCCAAAAACAATCCAGCTAGAACCCCTCCATCTATTGGAAGTCCTGGTGGAGGTGGTGGCATTGGTGGAGGTGGTGTACTTTGAGCTACACAAACAAAGCTTATTAATACAAATAAGATTGAGGCAAACATTTTTTTGTTTTGTATTTTCATTTGCTTGTAAATGTATAAAAAAAAGCTAATCTTCAAAATAATTTAGACAAAAAATCTCCTTAAAGTGCAAAAAACTTCGGTGAATTGCACAAAAAGAAAATTAGTAACAATATATTTAATAAATCAAATATATGTTTTTTTATAATATATAAAACATATTTACTTTATTAAATTGTTATATAAGTCTTTAAGTCTATATTCCATTAAAATTTTACAGCAACTAAAAAGTGTAATAATAAATAACGAAAATTAAATTACTATATTTTAATAAATAATTTTATTTTGTTTAACCTAAGTTCTACCCATACAAAATAAAAAAGCCTTACGTCTCCGTAAGGCTTGATTTTAAAAGTGGTCCCACTTGGGCTCGAACCAAGGACCACCTGATTATGAGTCAGGTGCTCTAACCAACTGAGCTATGGGACCAATTAACATTGTTGTTAATTTTTCTCTTATTTAAAAGAGTGTGCAATATTACTACATATTTTCAAAGGCTGCAAGATTTTTTATTTCTTTATATCTTGGCACAACTCAATTAACACACCATTTGTAGATTTAGGATGTAAAAATGCGACTAATTTATTATCTGCTCCTTTTTTTGGTGTTTCGTTTAGAACTATAAAGCCCTCTTCTTTTAATCTGCTTATTTCAGCTTCAATATCTGTAACATCAAAAGCAATATGATGAATGCCTTCGCCTTTTTTTTCTATAAATTTAGCAATAGGACTATCTGGTTTTGTAGCTTCAAGCAATTCTATTTTATTTTCTCCTACTTTAAAAAAAGAAGTGTTAACTCCTTCGCTAGCTACTTTTTCTATTTTATAATGTGGTTTACCAAATAACTTGGAAAATAAATCGTTAGATTCATTTAAGTTTTTAACTGCAATCCCTATGTGTTCAATCTTATTCATTAAAATTTATATTTTCATTCCCTTGAAAAGGGAATCTAAATTAATACATTTATAGTAAGTTACGAATTTTCAACTCAAAAGTAATATAATCTTTAAATATCACTATTTTTGCATTATGGAAGAAGAAAGTCAAAGACAAAAAAAGATAGGTTCGGTTTTACAACGAGATTTGGTAGATGTACTTCAAAAAGCAGCTACACAAGGAGGTATGCAAGGTATTCTTATTTCGGTTTCAAAAGTAAAGGTAACTGTAGATTTATCTGTTGCTAAAGTATTTTTAAGTATTTTTCCTAATGACAAAGGCAAGGAACTTATTGAAGGTATTAAATCTAACTCGCCTTTAATTAAGCACGAATTAGCACAACGTACCAAAAATCAATTGAGACGAATGCCTGCTCTTCAGTTTTATTTAGACGATTCTCTCGAGTATATAGATAAAATTGACAAGTCTTTAAAAGGGGAGGATAATCCATTAATAAAACCAGATCTTTTAGATAAACGTAAAAAATCTTAATTGAATTTTTCGTTATACATAGCCAAACGTTATTTGCTTTCTAAAAGCTCTAACAATGCTATAAACTTTATTACCATTATTGCTGCCATAGGTGTTATTCTAGGTTCAGCATCTCTTTTTATTGTACTTTCTGGTTTTGCTGGTTTAAAAGATTTTACACTTCAATTTACTTCTATTATAGATCCAGATTTGAAAGCTGAAACATCTGTAGGTAAAACTTTTTTAATTTCTGAAAATGAATTTTCTAAGTTAAATCAGTTAGAAAGTGTTGCATCATATTCCAAAATAATTGAAGAAAGGGTTTTTATTACTTTTGAAGATAAAAGCTATCCAAACGCATATATTAAAGGTGTTGACGAGAATTTTGAAATTGTAAATAGTATTGATTCTGTTTTAGTTTTAGGTAGTTGGATTACTCAAAAAACCAATCAGATAGTTTCCGGATGGGGAATTGCAAATAACTTATCTTTTGGTGTTTTAAATTATGGGAAACGTATCAACCTATATGTTCCTAAACCTGGAAAAGGACAAATAACTTCTGCAAAACAAGCTTTCAATACATTCGATGCTGTAAATGTTGGTGTGTTTGATGTGAATGAAAACTTAAATGATAAATACATTTATGCTCCTTTTGATATGGCAAGAGTACTTCTAAACTACAAAGAAAATGAAGTGACTGCCATCGAATTCAAACTGAAGGAAAACGCAACTGAAGAACAAGCTAGAAAAGAAATTACTTCGGTATTAGGTAATAAAATTAAATTGAAAAATAGCACTCAATTAAACGATGCACTTTACAAAATGCTAAATACAGAAAATTTAGCAGTCTATTTAATCTTTACACTTGTAATAATTATTGCTTTATTTAATGTAATTGGTTCTATTATTATGATGATTTTAGACAAAAAGAAAACATTAAAAACACTCTTTAATCTTGGAGCAACCATTTCAAACATTCGAAATATTTTCTTTCTTCAAGGAAGTTTAATGACCATTGTTGGAGGGTTGATTGGTTTGGTTTTAGGTTGCCTAATCGTTTGGTTACAAAAAACGTTTTCTTTGATTATGATTACGCAATCTTTACCATATCCTGTAACTTTAAAAGTCGAAAACCTAATTATAGTGTTTGTTACCATTTCTATATTAGGCGTTTTAGCCTCAAAAATAGCTTCAGTTAGAATCTCTAAAAATCTGGTTGAAAATTAAACAAATTGGTAATCAGAAAAAGCGTCTAAAACTTCATCAAAGGCATCAAAAACATCTTTAGATTCGTCGCTAGTAACCATTTTCATTCTATATTCCTTAAAATTAGGAATGCCTTTAAAATAATTGGTATAATGTCTTCTGGTTTCAAACACACCAAGAGTTTCTCCTTTCCAGTCAATAGCCATTTGTAAATGTCTTCTGGCAGCTTCTACTCTCTCTTCTAAAGTAACTGACTCTAAATGTTCGCCTGTTTTAAAAAAGTGTTTTACTTGCTTAAAAAACCAAGGGTTTCCAATAGTTGCACGACCAATCATACAGCCATCCAAACCATAAACATCTCGCATTTCCATAGCGCGTTTTGGAGAATCTACATCACCATTTCCAAACACAGGAATATGCATTCTTGGGTTATTTTTTACTTCTGCAATAGGTTTCCAATCGGCTTCTCCTTTATACATTTGTGCTCTTGTACGACCATGAATTGAAATAGCAGCACAACCAACATCTTGAAGTCTTTCGGCTACCTCAACAATTCTAATAGAATCGTGATCCCAGCCCAAACGGGTTTTTACAGTCACTGGCAAATTGGTGCGTTTTACCATTTCTGCAGTTAGTTGCTCCATTAAGCAAACATCTTTTAAAATACCTGCTCCTGCTCCTTTACTAACCACCTTTTTTACTGGACACCCAAAATTGATATCGATAATGTCTGGATTCGACTTTTCAACAATATCAATGGTTTGAAGCATGCTTTCTAAATTAGCTCCAAAAATTTGAATGCCAACTGGACGTTCTTTTTCATAGATATCCAGTTTCATGACGCTTTTTGCTGCATCACGAATTAAACCTTCGCTGGAAATAAATTCAGTGTAAACCACATCTGCACCTTGTTCCTTGCACAAAGCACGAAAAGGTGGATCGCTAACATCTTCCATTGGAGCTAAAAGCAATGGAAAATCTGGAAGTTCTATGTTACCTATTTTTACCAAATCTTAAAAGTTGATGTTTGCTTGAATATCTTTTCCGTTTCTTTTAACAACTACTTGTGTAGAATCTCCAACCTTGAAAACAGATAATGCTCTCATATAACTCATCATGTCAACAATTGTACTATCTCCAAGTTTAACAACAATATCTCCTTTTTGTAACCCTGCTTTTTGTGCTGGTTTGTCTTCGCTTATGCCATCAACTCGCATACCTTCACCATCAAATAAATAATCTGGAACAACGCCTAAACCAACTTTAAAACGAGGTGTTTCTTCGCTTTCATTCTTTGTTTTTCTGAATGCTAGCTTTCCACTTTTATCCAGTTCTGTTATGATATCAAAAATATAGTTTGAAATAGCATCCATGCCTTCATAATTCAGCTTTTCTGTATCGTCTCCAGGTTTGTGGTAATCGTCATGTTGACCAGTAAAAAAGTGCAACACAGGAATGTCTTGTAAATAAAAAGACGTGTGGTCACTTGGTCCAACACCTGATTCTTGTTCTACCAATTTAAAACCAGGATTTGTAGCAGATAATGTTTGTTTCCAACGTGGTGATGTTCCAACGCCATAGACAGCTAATGTGCTGTCTTGTTTTAATCGCCCAACCATGTCCATATTAATCATGTAATTGGCTTTGCTTAAATCTAAAGTCGCATTTTTAGTAAAATAATTAGACCCTAATAAGCCCATTTCTTCACCAGAAAAAGCCATAAACAAATAGTTATTAGACGTGTTTGCCTTTTTTAGTTTTCCAGCTAAATCTAACATCACTGCTACTCCACTTGCGTTATCGTCTGCACCATTATGGATTTCCTTTTCACCCCTATGTAACGAACCATCACTTCCAAAACCTAAATGATCGTAATGAGCTCCTATAATAATGGTGTTTTCGGCTTGATTATCTATATATGCCAAGACGTTTGTTCCTGTAATAGTTGAATCTTCAGCTATAGTTACATATTTAACTTCAGCATGTGGTTCGGTTTTAGGCTTAAAGCTAAACGTTTGGTAAAAACCATTCGTGCCTTTTGGTTGTAGTCCCATTTCATTAAAACGTTCTACTAGATAGGCTGCAGCTTCCTGCTCTCCTTTAGTTCCTGTTTCTCTACCTTCTAGTTTATCATCTGCAAGAAAAGTAACATCTTCTTTTATTCTATTTTCATGTTTATATTCTTGTTTACACCCTAAAAACGATATAAAAAGAACTAGTAACGATATTTTCTTCATATTATTAATCTTATTTTTGGCAAAATTATGGAATAATTGCCATTTAATTAAACTTTAATCTATGTCTATGTTTTTTAGATTTTTATATAGCTTGTTATTTTTACTTTTAATTATATCGTGTAAAAACGATAAGACATCTTCTGCTGATGCCAAATCTGGTGCCACAAAATGGGTGGATACTTTAATTTATTCAGATGAAACTCATTTTAAATCTTTAAAACAAATTACGTTTGGTGGTGATAATGCTGAAGCTTACTGGAGTTTTGATGATAAGCAATTGGTATTTCAATCTAATAATAAAGGTTGGAATGTTAATTGTGACCAGATGTTTTTAATGAATGTTGATGAAACTTTTAAAGATAATATGCCTCCAATGGTTAGTACAGGAAAAGGAAGAACTACATGTGCTTATTTCTTACCAGATAATGAACATATAATTTATGCATCGACACATTTAGGTGGTGAAGATTGTCCGGAAACTCCATTACGCAAAAACGGAAAATATATTTGGCCTATTTATGATACCTACGATATTTTTGTAGCAGATTTAGAAGGGAATATTGTAAACCAGCTTACAAACGAGCCAGGTTATGATGCTGAACCAACAGTCTCTCCAAAAGGGGATAAAATTGTGTTTACTTCAGATAGAAGTGGTGATATTGAATTATACACGATGAATCTAGATGGTAGCGATGTCAAACAAATTACCTTCGAATTAGGTTATGATGGTGGTGCATTCTTTTCGCCAGATGGTACTAAAATCATTTTCCGTTCTTCTAGACCTAAAACCGAAGAAGACATTAAAGAATATAAAGATTTGTTAGCTGAAGGCTTGGTACAACCAACTGAAATGGAATTATATATTTGTAATGCAGATGGTAGCGATTTACGCCAGCTAACCGATTTAGGAAATGCCAACTGGAGTCCGTTTTTTCATCCTTCTGGTGAAAAGATTTTATTCTCTTCGAATTTTGAGTCCGAACGTGGTTTTCCGTTTAATTTATATATGATTGATTTGGATGGTAAAAACTTAGAGCGAGTAACACATAGCGATACATTTGATGCGTTTCCAGTGTTTTCTAATGATGGTAAAAAATTGATTTTCTCATCTAACAGAAATAATGGTGGTGGACACGATACGAATTTGTTTATTGCTGAGTGGCAGGATTAAAAAGACTGACATTCTGAAATATATAACTCCTGATACCATTATTGCGGAATGGCAAGACTAGAAAGGATTGACTGTCTGAAATAAATCACGATACGAATTTCAGAATAGTGAGATTAAAAAATTAATCTCTTTCTTTAATACGTTCTCTTTCTTTAACAGCTTTTTGGCGTTCGTTTGTTTTTAATATGGTATTACCAAACTTGTACCTAAATCCAAGTTTAACGAATCTGTTATCTAAATCTGTATGATTATAACTTCGTTGGTTTAAATAGTCTGTTGTTGTTTCAAAATCGGCTAAATTAAATAGGTCTGCAGCACTTAAAGAAATAACCGCCTTTTTCTTAAGGATGGTTTTTGAGATGGATAATTCAGATTCTAATCTTCCTGCAACATTTCTAAAGCCTTGTAAATTTTCAGATAGAAAAATAAAAGTAATATTAGCAGACAAACTACGGTCTTTTAAAAATGAAAAATCATTCATCAACACGCTATAATTAGACCATTGATTGGATTCTATAAAGCTATTCTCAGTGTTTTTTTCTTCAATGGCATTATAAAAAGAGGTTACTGCGTAAACAAACCATGATTCTGTAATATTAAAATATGAAACAATATCAAAACCATACTCTATCGATTTGTCTATATTAACTGGAGCGTAAACTAATTGGTTGGTTACATTGTCTTGAAGTGGAAGTTCAATAATAAAATCCTTTTCGTTAATATAATAAGCTTCAAGTGTTAAAAAAGACGTTACTGAAGAGCCTATTACATAATGGTCCTTATAGGTTGGTTTTAAATTGGGGTTACCAACAACCAATGTATTATCATTTAAGAAAAAAGTAAATGGATTTAAATCTTTATAATTAGGTCTTACAATACTTCGCTTATAAGTTGTATAGAAACTACTTACGCCTTCTGTTTGGTATTTAATACTCGCTGTTGGAAACCAATCTAAATAACTTTGTTTATTCGTTTGATTATAAGTTATTGAAGTACCTTTTATGTCTGTTTGCTCCATGCGCAAGCCTGCATTTAGACTCCATTTCCCAAAGGTTTTATCATAGTTAGAATATAAAGCAAAGACATTTTCATTATATTCAAAAGCACTTGAGTTTGCCAAATTTAAAACCTCTTCATTCGTGTTAAAATCATAATCATAACGAGTTATATCGCTATCAGATTGAATACTTGAATATTTAGAACCAGCATCAAAATTCGATGTGTCGTTAATTGGAAGTTTATAATCTAATTGAACCGTAAATATTTGTGTTTTTTGGTTGGCGTCTGTGTTAAAGGCTGTTGGTGCAATAAAATTATTATTCTGGTCGTAATAGTTGCTTGAAGATTCTTGAAACCTGCTGTAATCGTAAATGGTAAAATGACTATTAAAAGCCAAGCTGCTTTTTGAGAATTGATGAAGGTAATCTAAGTCGAATCCTAAATTATATTTATCATCGTTAGTTAAATTATCGGCTTCAAATCGAGATTGAAACTCATTATTGGCATTAAAAATATTGGTGTTATTATCAAGCTTATACTTAAAATAAGGTGTCCATAACATGTTTGAGGACACGCTTAACGTATTGTTCTCGTTTAAAAGAAAATCGAGGTTGAAATTCAAGCTATGAGACTTGGTCCAAGTATTTCTATTTGTTGAAGATTTCCATACTTCATCAATTTGATTATTAGTATCGAAGTAATAAACACCATCGTCGTTATCTCTATTTATTTTTTCACTTGTATAACTATAATTAGCAAATAAGTTGATTTTATCGGTTTTAAAATAATTAATCATTCCAAAGTTGTATCTAGGAAAAACACCTTGCGTATAGTTTCCAGAAACACTTCCTCTGTATCCTGTTACCAAGTTTTTACTCATAATAATGTTTATTACCACACCACTTTCTGCATCGTAACTAGCAGAAGGGTTGGTAATAACCTCAACAGATTTAATAGCATTTGCAGGAGAACTTTCTAAGAGTTGCAATAATTCTTCAGTAGATAATTGTACTTTTCTATTATTTATATAAACAGAAGGCGATGATCCTTTTACCATTATATGTCCATCTAAAACCAAAACGCCAGGTGTACTTTTTACAACTTGAAGCAAGGTACCTTCAGAAAGTGCTGTATTTTCAACTCCGAAAACTAATTTATCTGCCTCCTTTTTAATGGTTGGTTTGTTTGCTATAATGTTTACTTCGTCTAAAGCTTCGGTATTTTCATTTAAAATAAGGTCTCCAAGATGGATATCTTCAGTAGAAACCGTAATCGGTTTACTAAAATCGGTATAACCTATAAAACTAATTTTAATTAAATAATTGCCCTGTTTGGTGTTCTTTAGTTCAAAAAAGCCATTGTCATTGGTTGAAGTTCCTTTAATTGCAGTAGAATCTTTAGAAGATAACAAAACAGCATTTGCAAAGTAAATAGGATTGTTTTCTGAGTCTTTAACGTTTCCTGTAATAGATATATCCTGACTTATTATTGTAAAAGGCAGTAGAAAGATAAATAAAAGTAATATGTTTTCTAATTTCAAACTCAAAAGCTTATTTGGGGCTACAAGATAAAAATAGTTTTGCACTTATTTTTACGGAAAAACCATAAATAAATAATTTCATTTAGTTATCCTTTAATATTTAAAGCTATTTTAAAACAATTATATTTGCAAATTAGTTTTGGCTAGAATAGAATTATGAAGCACATTAGAAACTTTTGCATTATAGCACACATTGACCATGGTAAAAGCACCTTGGCAGATAGATTATTGGATTATACTGGAGCTGTTACCGAAAGGGAGAAAAAAGAACAGCTTTTAGATAGCATGGATTTGGAACGTGAACGTGGTATTACTATTAAGTCTCACGCCATTCAAATGGAATATACCTATAAAGGGGAACAATACGTTTTAAATTTAATAGATACGCCTGGTCACGTAGATTTTAGTTACGAAGTATCTAGATCAATTGCTGCTTGCGAAGGCGCTTTGTTAATTGTAGATGCAGCCCAAAGTATTCAAGCGCAAACCATATCTAATTTATATTTAGCTTTAGAAAACGATCTTGAAATTATTCCAGTTCTTAATAAAGTCGATTTACCTAGCGCTAATCCAGAAGAAGTAACCGACGATATTGTAGATTTATTAGGCTGTAAGCCAGAAGAAGTTATCCATGCTAGTGGTAAAACCGGATTTGGCGTTGACGATATCTTAGCAGCAATTATAGAGCGTGTTCCTGCTCCAAAAGGTAATCCTGATGAACCCTTACAGGCTCTAATTTTTGATTCTGTTTATAACCCATTTCGTGGTGTTGAAACTTACTTTAGAGTTCTTAATGGAACTATTAAAAAAGGGCAAAACATTAAATTTATTGCAACAGGGAAAAATTATTTTGCTGATGAAATTGGGACTTTAAAATTGAAACAATTTCCTAGACAAGAAATTAAAGCAGGAGATGTTGGTTATGTTATAACTGGAATAAAAGAAGCAAAAGAAGTGAAAGTTGGAGATACACTTACTGATGCTAAAAATCCTACAACAAATATTATAGAAGGTTTTGAAGATGTAAAACCAATGGTATTTGCTGGTATTTATCCAGTAGATACTGAAGATTATGAAGAACTTCGTGCTTCAATGGAAAAACTACAACTTAATGATGCCTCATTAGTTTTTACACCTGAAAGTTCAGCAGCTTTAGGGTTTGGTTTCCGTTGTGGTTTTTTAGGAATGCTGCATATGGAAATTATCCAAGAGCGTTTAGAACGTGAATTCGATATGACTGTTATTACAACTGTACCTAACGTTAGCTATCATGCATTTACTAAAAAGTATCCTGAAACTCCTATTATTGTTAATAATCCTACCGATTTACCAGATCCTTCTGGTTTAGATCGTGTTGAAGAACCATATATTAAAGCAACCATTATAACAAAAGCTGATTTTGTTGGAAACGTGATGTCTTTGTGTATTGAAAAACGAGGCATGATAACCAATCAAACCTATTTAACAACTGAACGTGTTGAAATGACTTTCGATATGCCTTTAGCTGAAATTGTTTTTGACTTTTACGATCGTTTAAAGACGGTTTCAAAAGGATATGCTTCTTTCGATTATCATCCAATTGGAATGAAAACATCCAAATTAGTTCGTGTTGATATTTTATTAAATGCACAACCTGTTGATGCACTTTCGGCTTTAATTCATGCTGATAACGCGCACAATATTGGTAAAAAAATGTGTGAAAAACTAAAAGAGTTAATACCAAGACAACAATTCGATATTCCTATTCAAGCTGCAATTGGAGCTAAAATAATTGCTCGTGAAACAATTAAAGCACTTCGTAAAGATGTAACTGCAAAATGTTATGGTGGAGATATTTCAAGAAAACGTAAACTTCTTGAAAAACAGAAAAAAGGTAAAAAACGTATGCGTCAAGTTGGTAATGTTGAAATACCTCAACAAGCATTTATGGCAGTATTAAAACTGAATGATTAAGTTTTAATAATTAAACTGATAATAGTTTTCCTAAATATACTAAGGCAGAACCTTTGCTAACATCTTTATCACTAATATTGTGTGATGAGATAATTTCTAGATTTCCATTTAAGTCTTTAACAAATAAAGGGATAATGTTTTTGTCATTGTTTGTTTTTTCTATAAGACTATCATAATGAGATCTATCTTTTATTATTATTTCATGAATTGAAGGGTATTCTCTTGCTACTTCAGTAAGAGAAACAAAATCATCAGTATGAGAAAACAATCCTTCTTTTGGGTTGTTTTTAAAGTCCTTTATTTCATCTGGAGTAACTAATCTAAAGGAGCCATTTTCTCCAAATTGCTTACTGAATTTATTAATAGCATATTTATTAATATCTGTACTTCCAGTTAAAGCCATTAAATAACCTACATCATTCAATTCAATATTATCTAATAACGTGTCAGAATAAATATCTGTGTTTAAAGCCTCTAAGCCTAATTCTTTTGCTTGTTTTATATTGGTTTGATTACTGTCAATTAACACTACATGTCTTCCATTAGATTCTAAATAATGTCCTATTAGTCTCGATACTTTAGAGGCGCCTATAATTAAAATTCCTTCAGATTTATCTAAAAATACACCAACCATTTTTGCAAACATTCTAGCTGTTGTTGCATTTAATAAAACAGTTCCTAGAACAATCATAAAGACTAACGGTGTAATATATTCAGCTCCTGGAACTCCTTCTTTTGCAAGTTTTAATCCAAATAAAGAAGCAATACCTGCAGCCACAATTCCTCGAGGTCCAACCCAACTAATAAAAAGTTTTTCATTCAATTTTAAATTAGAACCCTGAGCACTTAAAAACACTCCAATTGGTCTTAAAACAAAAACGACTATAGCAAATAAAATGGCTGTATTCCAATTATATATTAGTAGTAAGTCATCAAAATTAATATTGGCAGCAAGTAGAATAAATAAAATTGATATTAATAAAACACTTAAAGACTCTTTAAAATAAAGTAATTCCTTTAAATATGGAGATTTTGAATTACCTAGAACCATTCCCATAACAACTACCGCTAATAATCCTGACTCATGCGCAAACACATCAGATAATATAAAAACCCCTAAAACAGCAGCAAGAGCAAAAACATTCATTAAATAGTGTGGCACCCATTTTTTATTAATAATAAAGTTAAGTGCATGAGCAAACGTAAAGCCAAAGGTAGATCCAAATAGCACAATTTTACCAAACTCTATAAAAGCTGTTTTTGTGTATTCTCCACCAGCATCTACACTAATAAATTCAAAAACTAATACAGCAACTAAAGCACCAATGGGATCTATTAAAATACCTTCCCATTTTAAAACTGCAGATACATCTTTTTTAAGTGGTATATTCCTGAGGATTGGAGTAATTACAGTTGGTCCTGTAACAATAATTAAGGCAGAAAATAAAAATGACATCTTCCAACTTAAGTAAAAAATATAATGAGCAGCTATGGCAGCTCCAAAAAACGTAACAATAGAACCAATAGTTATTAATTTAGTAATTGTTGGTCCTACATTTTTTACTTCACCCATTTTTAGAGTTAAACCACCTTCAAAAAGAATAATACTTATAGCTAATGAAACAAAGAAAAATAAGCTTTCACCAGGAAATAATCCTTCTTCTCCATTCCAAATAGGTTCAATCCACTTAGTACCATCTGAACTTAAAAATTCTGCAGCTATTGGTCCAACTAAAAGACCTATAAGAATTAAAGGCAAAATAGCTGGTATTTTAAGTTTCCATGCAACCCATTGTGCTAATATGCCAAGTATAATAATGCCTGCTAATTCTATCATATTAAAGTTTCAATTACTTAAATAAAATACTTATTTTAAATTTCTGTTCTTAGTAAACCTTAGCAAAATAAGGCATTTTATTTTACAATTGTAAATTTCATTTTAATAACTGAATATTTCTATAAACATTTAACATCTACTTATAGAATGGAAAGAAGTATGGGATTATAAAGGAAGCTGCTACCCAAATAATTAAATTTAATGGTGTTCCAACCCTTAAAAAATCATTAAACTTATAGTTTCCAGGAGCATAAACCATTGTGTTTGTAGGATAACTCATTGGAGTCATAAATGTTAAAGAGCATGCAAACATAACTGCTACTAAAAAAGGTCGTTCACTAACTTCCATTATAGAAGCTAAACTAATAACAACTGGTGTCATTAAAGCTGCTGTAGCTTTACTTGAAATTAAGTTTGTAGATATAAAGGTTATTAAGTATAGTAAGCTTAGTGTAATATGTGCATCATATTGCCTAAAAGTCTTTTGAATAAAATCTGCAATCGTAATAGCTCCTCCTGTTTTTTCTAAAGCTGTTCCCATTGAAAGAACACCAGCCATCATAAAAATCACTTTCCATTCAACTGCTTTGTAGGCTTCTTTTGGTTTAAGAATTCCTGTTAAAATCATTAATAAAGCACCTATCATTGCGCTTATTAAAATTGATGTAATGTTTAATGAAGCTGCTAGAACAACACCAATTCCAATTAAAACAGCTGGTATTGCTTTCTTAAAATTGGTTTTTTTCTTTTGATATTCAGATAATGTAACTATCAGTTTTTGATTTTCTAAATTTTGTAGTTCTTCTTTTTTTCCTAGAACTAATAGCATATCGCCTTCCATTAATTTTACAGAAGTTAACTTATCTACAAATAATTCTCCACGTTGATGAATTGCTAAAACAGACATGTTATATGTGCGTTTAAACTGTAGTGATTTTAATGAACCTTCAGCCAAGGAAGATCCAAAAGGAATAATTACTTCATAGACTTTATATGTCTTGGTTGTGGCTTCAGCGTATTTCATAAGTTGACTGCCTTTAACCTGATAACCCTTTAAATTTAGAAGCCTTGTTAAGGTTTTTGGAGGCAATAAGACTTTTAAAATATCGCCAGATAAAATTTTTGTGTCTGACCTAATATCTTGAATTAAATAAGAATCTCTAAGGATAGAAATGATATTCGTATTATAATCTCTAACTAATTGAGATTCTTGTATTGTTTTGTTGATATCATTACAATTAGATTCTGCAGTTAATTCTGTTAGATATTGTTTAGTAATCTTAGTCATTTCATTGTTGTCTTTATTTTTTGGAAGGAGATAAGGACTTATAAAAAACATATAAAAAAAACCGATTACTAATAAACATAACGCAGCTAAACTAAATTCAAACATTCCAAATTCCTCTAACCCATAATGTTTAGCATAACTACTAATTAAAATGTTAGTTGAAGTGCCTATAAGCGTGCAAGTACCACCAAAAAGAGCGGCAAATGAAATAGGCATTAACAATTTTCCTGGACTAATATTAGTCTCTCTACAAACTGTAAGTGCTATTGGTAACATAAGCGCAACAACAGCAGTATCGTTGATAAATGCTGAAAAAAAAGCTGTTATTACAAAAAATACAACAAGGGCTACTAAATAATGAATTTTAGCTAATTTAATAATCTTATAACTCAACCCTTCTAAAATTCCTGAATTAAAAATGCCTCCACTTACAACAAATATACAGCCTAAAGTAATGGTTGCAGGATGGTTAAATCCAGAAAAACCTTCTTCAGGATTTAATATTCCAGACACAATAAATAATGCCATTATAAGTATTGAAGTAGTGTCAATTGAAAAGTAATCTTTAACAAAAAGAAAAACACCAATAATAATGATGACAAATGTTAAGATAAGGTCAATACTCATAAAACAACTTTTTAAAAGTTACTTATTAAAATCTAATCATCGTTTTTAGATTCAGATGTGTAATACAAGCGTTTCAAACTTTTTTTAAGTAATACAAACCTGTACAGTCCAATTATAAAAAAGAGAGCTGAAAACAACAGCGAGAGCAAACCTAAAACTTGGAAATTCGCAAATTCTTTAAGCTGAAAAAAAGCAATTCCACCCAATAACAAATATAAAGACGACCTGACATAAGACAGTAAAGTACGTTCGTTTGCTAGCCTAGTTCTTTCAATGGCTAAATAATCTCTTAATATTACTTCTTCGTCTGGTTTAAAGTCTCTACCAAACCGAAGTAATTTCATTTTTTTTAATGGGTTTGGGTTAGGTGTTTTCATCTAAGGTTTTTTATAAAATTATGATTAATATTAATTAGCAACAAATAAAATATCTTTCTTCATTCAAATTTTAAATGTTAAAAAACAACTAATTATATTATTTATTAATAACTTATATTACCTGTTTTATTAATTTGCAGTCCTTATGAAACTATTTCCTATTGAATCTGGTAATTTTAAATTAGATGGTGGAGCCATGTTTGGTGTGGTACCAAAATCTTTGTGGCAAAAAACAAATCCTGCAGACAATAATAACATGATAGATATTGCTGCAAGATGCTTACTCATTGAAGATGGTAAAAAACTAATTTTAATAGATACAGGAATGGGAAACAAACAAAGCGATAAGTTTTTTAGTTATTATTACCTATGGGGAAATGATTCTATAGATAAATCCTTAAAAAAATATGGCTTTCTTAGAGATGATATTACAGATGTGTTTATGACGCATTTACATTTTGACCATTGTGGTGGAAGTGTGCAATGGAATAAAGATAAAACGGGTTACGAGCCAGCATTTAAAAATGCCCATTTTTGGTCTAATCAAGACCATTGGAAATGGGCGACACAGCCAAATAATAGAGAAAAAGCTTCATTTTTAAAAGAAAACATACTCCCAATGGAAGAAAGTGGACAATTAAAATTTACGTCGCTTCCAGAAATTGATTTATTAAAAAATTCAGATTTAGGATTTGATGTTTTCTTTGCAAATGGCCATACAGATAAACAAATGATTCCTATGATTAATTATAAAGGTAAAACCATTTGTTTTATGGCAGATTTATTACCTACAGCTGGACATTTACCAATCCCTTTTGTTATGGGTTACGACACAAGACCTTTATTAACATTAGACGAAAAAGAAAAATTCCTGAATTTAGCAGCAGATAATAATTATTACTTATTTTTGGAGCACGATGCACATAACGAGATTATTACAGTAAAACAAACAGAAAAAGGCGTGCGATTAAATAATGTTTATACTTGTAATGAAATATTTAACTAATACTTAAAAATTAAAATGAAATTAATTAAACCTTTATTTCTTTCAGTTCTTATAGCGACTACTTTAGCTAGTTGTGGTGGTGGAGCTGAAATAGTATCAACTCCTGTTGAAAACATCGACTCTGTTCCATTAAAAGTTTCAGAGTTAACAGAAAAAGAAAAACACACTTGGGGACATTTAGATCTTGTTAAAGATACAATTCCTGGAATGAGTGTTGAAAAAGCTTATGCAGACGTATTAAAAACTCAAAAAGGACAAACAGTAATTGTTGCAGTTATCGATTCTGGAATTGATATAGAACATGAAGATTTAAATGATGTTGTTTGGGTAAATGAAGATGAAATTGCTGGAAATGGAATTGATGACGACAAAAATGGGTATGTAGATGATATTCATGGTTGGAATTTTCTAGGTGATGCTTATGATGAACAATTAGAATATGTTAGAATTCTTGCAAGTGGAGATACTAGCAATCCTGATTATGCTAGAGCTCAAGCTGAATACGATAAAGAATATGAAGAAACTACCGCAAGAAAAGCACAATACGATCAAATTTACGATCAAGTAAAAGGCGCTAATGAAGTTATTTCTGAATTTTTAGGTAAAGAAGATTATACAGCAGATGAAGTAAACGCAATTGAATCTGATGATGAATCTGTAACAAAAGCTGTTGGTGTATTGAACTTTATGTATGGAAACGGATTCGATTCTACAGAAGCTGCTTTATCATCTATAAAAGGAGGTGTTGATTATTTTACAGACAAATTAAACGCAAACATTAATATAGAGTTTAATGGTAGAACCACTGGAGATGATCCAAACGATTTATCTGATGTAGGATATGGAAATAATAACGTGCTTCCTTCAGAAAAAGGAGAAAGTCATGGAACTCACGTAGCTGGTATTATTGCTGCAGAACGTGGTAATGGATTAGGTGTAGATGGTGTGGCAAATAATGTAAGAATTATGAGCTTAAGAGCAGTTCCAAATGGAGATGAATACGATAAAGATATTGCTTTAGCTATAAGATACGCAGTAGACAATGGCGCAAAAGTAATTAATGGAAGTTTTGGTAAATACTACTCACCTCATAGCGACTGGGTAAGAGACGCTATTGCTTACGCAAGTAAAAAAGATGTGGTATTTGTAAATGCTGCTGGTAATGAAGGTTTAGATTTAGATCAAAAAGAATGTTATCCAAACGATCAAGTAAATAGTGGTCCAGAAGTATCTGAAACATTTATTACTGTTGGTGCTTTAGAGCCTAAATATGGTTCTGGAATGGTTGCAGGTTTTTCTAACTATGGGAAAATTAATGTAGATGTTTTTGCTCCTGGAGCAAAAATTTACTCTACAACTCCAGAAAATGAGTACGATACTAAAGGTGGAACTTCTATGGCTGCTCCTGCTGTTGCTGGTGTAGTTGCATTAATTCGTTCTTACTATCCAAAATTATCTGCTGCTCAAGTAAAACAAATTATCATGGATTCTGGTTTAGCTTTAACAACTAAAGTAGTTGTTGGAGGAGATTCTGAAGATATCAAACCAATTGGTGACTTATCTAAATCTGGTAAAATAATGAATGCATATAATGCCTTAATTATGGCGCAGCAAATGTCAAAATAAATTAAAAACTCAAAAAAACCTCATCTATCAAAAGTTGGGGTTTTTTTAAATCAAATTAACAATGAAAAAAATCTTTTTATTCTTTTTTAGTTTAAGCTTTCTTTTAACTACAGCTTATTCTAAAGAAATAGAACCAAATAAAACATCAAGTAATACTGGTTATTGGCAGCAACATGTAGATTACAAAATGGACGTAACTATGGATGTGACTAATTACAGATATACTGGAACACAAAAATTAGTTTATACTAATAATTCTCCAGATGTGTTAACTAGAGTTTATTATCACTTATACTTTAATGCCTTTCAACCTGGTAGCGAAATGGATGTGAGATCTCAAAATATTGCAGATCCAGATGGACGTGTTGCAGATAGAATAGGTAAATTAACACCTGATGAAATTGGTTACTTAAAAGTAACTTCTTTAAAGCAAGATGGCATTATTGTAAATTACGATGTAGTTGGAACTGTTTTAGTTGTACAATTAAACAAATCTATTCAACCTGGAGAAAAAGTAACTTTCGATATGGTTTTTAATGGACAGGTGCCTGTACAAATACGTCGTTCTGGAAGAAACAATGCTGAAGGTGTGGCCTTATCTATGACACAATGGTACCCAAAATTAGCAGAATACGATTTTGAAGGTTGGCATGCAGATCCATATATAGGTAGAGAGTTTCATGGTGTTTGGGGTGATTTTGATGTAACCATAAACATCGATAAAAACTATGTAATTGGTGGAACTGGATACTTACAAAACCCAAACGAGATTGGTCATGGTTACGAAACTGGAGAAGTAATGCGTCCTAAAGGCAATATGCTATCCTGGCATTTTAAAGCACCAAATGTGCACGATTTTACTTGGGCTGCAGACCCTGAATATAATCACGATACCATGCAAGTCCCAAATGGACCAATGCTACACTTCTTTTATAAAAAGACTCTTGGTGCCGAACAATTAGAAAATTGGAAAAAGCTACAACCTAAAACGGTTGCACTTATGGAGTATTTTAGTGAAAATATTGGCACGTATCCTTACAATCAATATTCAGTGATTCAAGGTGGAGATGGAGGTATGGAATATGCTATGTGTACTTTAATTACTGGAGAACGTAAATTAGGTAGTTTAATAGGCGTAACTGCACACGAATTAGCACATACATGGTTTCAGTTTTTATTAGCTACAAACGAGGCTAAACACTACTGGATGGACGAAGGTTTTACTAGTTATATTAGCGATTTTGCTATGGATGCTGTAATGGAAACCAATAATGAAAATCCAACAGCTAATGCTTACAGAGGTTATATCTATCTGGCAACTTCTGGAAAAGAACAACCATTAACTACTCAAGCAGACCGTTTTGAATACAATCAAGCGTATAGTATTTCGGCTTATAGTAAAGGCGAAGTGTTTATGGCGCAATTAGGTTATGTTATTGGAGAAGACAATTTAAAAGCCACTATAAAAAAGTATTATAACGATTTTGCTTTTAAGCATCCTACACCTAATGATTTTATTCGTTCGGCTGAAAAAATTACAAACTTCGAGTTAGATTGGTATTTAATAGATTTTGCTCAAACCACTAATACCATAGATTATGGTGTAAAAGCTGTTAGCGATAATACTGTTACATTAGAACGTATTGGACTTATGCCAATGCCTATAGATTTAACAGTTACTTATACAGATGGAACCACAGAAGATTATTACATTCCATTACGTATGATGCATGGTAAAAAACCAACAACAGCTAAAACCATATCTAATTGGGCTTGGGCTTACCCAACCTATACTTTTGAAGCGTCTAAAACCGTTAAATCGGTACAAATTGACCCTAAAGAAGGTATGGCAGATATTAATAAAGAAAATAATAAATTTGAAATGTAAAAATTTAAATAAATAGAAATAAAAAAACCACTTGATAAATCAAGTGGTTTTTTTATTTCCTTTTAAACCAAGTTTCATTTTTATATAAATCTACTCTAGAAACACGTTCTCTATTATAAAGTAACATGCGTGTTTTATCCAATTGTTGACTCCTAAAACCAAAAACATGAAAGATTTGTTTGGCTAGATATTTGGTGACTTTTAAATTAACAGATAAGATACCTTTTTTTCTATCGTGCCATGAAATTCCTGGTAATAACACCAATAAATTATCTCCTTTATATCTTCTTAATAATTCTGATATTTTCAAGAAAACAGGTTTAATGCTCTTAATAATAAAAAAGCCTTCTTCTCCTTGTGTTTGATATAATGGCATAAATATTCTTGCATTATATTTTGAATAAATGTCTTTAGAATTACTAGTAGCTAATTGTTTTCCTTTGACTATTTTTTGAAAGCTTTTAAAACCATTTATCATTTTAAAGTTTTCATTTTGTTTTATTTTATGAAGATATGTTACTTCAAAAACGTAGTTTAAATTTTGAGATTGATGTTTTAGTCTGTTATAATGAATTTCAAAATCTAGAACATTATTTATGTCTAGTACTTTTGTATAAACCAAGGTTAAATAAATAAAAGATAAGCAGTTTAAAACAGCATCAACTTCGTCGTGTTGTCCAGACTCAAAACCAAGAGATAGATAGCCTAATTGATTGATATAACTTAATAAAGGACCTGATAAGTATTCTTCAATTCCTAAAACAATTGGTACTGGAAATTGTTGCGAAAATTTTCTATTAATAAGTGCATCATTAATAGTGATAAAAGGCAATGTTTTACTAGACGTTGTGTGCAAATCTATAAAGTATATAGGTCCAGAATGTTTGTCTTTTATTTCTTTTAAAATATTAAACAAGTCTAGTTGTTCAAGGTCTTCGGCTTGTAAATTAGTATTAGATTTTAAATTTTCTAAATTATCTTGAGTCCAAAGCCTGTTTAAGTCTTGTTCAATAAATCTTTTATTAACAGAAAGTGCCTTTAAATTTCCTGCTATAGCATAAACATTTCCTTGCAAATTTTCAAACCCATCACTTTTTAAAAATTCGTTTAAAGCAAAAACACCTGCAGTTTCATTACCATGTATTCCTGCAAAAAAAACTACAGTAGGTCTATTTAAAGAGGTGGAAAATTTTGTAATAATCCGTTCTATTTCAATTTGTTTATTAAGTGCTTTACTGATAACTTTTACCATTAATCTAAAAAATCTTTTGAAGTTAATAAGCCAATTAGTTTTCCTTTTTCTACAACTGGTAGACAGTTTATTTGATTTTTAATCATCAGGTTTTTTGCAGTCTCTAGAGGTTCGTATTGTCCGATTGTTATAATCTTTTTAGTCATTATATCTTCAACAGCAACTCCTTTACCTAAATAATAATATGAAAGTTCTTTAATATCTGTAGTTGTTATTAACCCAACAAGTTTTTTGTTTCCATCAATTACAGGCATATGTCTAATTTTTTTCCATTTCATAATATTTACTACAAGTTGTAAGCTATCTTCTTTAACAACAGAAAATATATCTGTACTCATGGCGTGTTTTACTACATGTCTTTCATTTTGTTCTAAAATCTCACTTTTATTAATCATACTCCAAGATCCTACAGGATAATTGAGCTCTTGTTTATCGTATAATTGAGATGTTAATATTTGAGCAGATTCAAACTTTTTTCTTTCTTTAGTTAAGTTTCTATAGTTTTTAATAAGCCATTGAGAACCATTGTTAGATTTTACACGATTTTCAATAATGGTTAAATATTTTTCAACATCAGCAGGATCGATTCCAACACTATACAAACCTCTATAAGCCATCGGCAACAATTCGTCTAGAATTAATTGATGACTAGAAATATATTTTCCATCCCATAAAAATTGTGTTGCCATACCATAACGTGCTGCACTAAAAAAGTTAGACTTTACATCTTTAAAATCCCATTTCTTATGAATACTATCATATTTTGAAGGTTTTCCAAGCATGAGTCCAACCCAAAACATCATGTTAGCAATTTCATCTATAGTCGTTGGTCCAGAAGCTATATATCTATTTTCAATTCTTAAATGTGGTTTGCCTTCGCCTACTCCATAGCACACTCTATTCCATTTATAAACCGTTCCACTGTGTAAGCTTAAAGCTTTAAGTTTAGGTATTTCACCTCGTTCAATCATATCAACACTATCTGTAATATATTCTGAGGTTACCAAACTTCTAAACCTAGAAATATTATCTCTAAAAATATCTGTAACGGTTCCTGTTTCCCAGTTATTTCCAAAACTAACTCTAGATTGATTTTCATTTAACAACATAGAATTTGCTCTGGTATCGACACTTTGAGTGAATAAAGCTATTCTAGATTCTGCCCAAAGCTCTTTACCAAATAATAAAGGTGAGTTTGCACAAACACTTAATACTGGTCCAGAAATTGCTTGAGCCCAATTATAACTATCTATAAAATTATCTGGTTGGATTTGTAAGTGCATTTGAAAGCTAGTGTTGCAACCTTCTAACATCACAGAATCGTGATGAAAACTAAGCTCATCGACACCTTTTATATGAATATTAAAATCTTGATTTCTAGATTCTTTTATAGCTTCATTCAACACATAATATCTTTGCATTGGTGTCATATTATCTAAAGTAATATGCTTTAATGATAAGGTTGGCAGCATGCCTGTTAATATAATTTTAGAGTGATATTTATTAGCAGAGGCTTTAGCTTTCTCTAAAAGAATAGTTAATTGTTCTTCAAGTTTAGAGAAACAATCGGACTTAAGTTCTTGAGGATCTAAATTAATTTCTAAATTAAAATTCCCTATTTCGGTTGTAAAATGATTGTCGTTGATATCTTTAAGAATTTCAAGCGCATTATTGTTAGGAAAAAATGATTCGTCTGTAATAAAAAACTCTTGTTCTGCGCCAATTCTTATAGGTTCTTTTTCTATTAAATCCTGTTGAAGCATCAAATCTAAAGCTTCAATATCATTCATTAAATGATGTATATAATTAGCGTGTTCTTTCTTGTTCTGAAGTTTTGTAACATTTAAATTTCCCATTGGTAAAGTCGTTTAATTATAAACAATTAAATTACTGCAATTCAATAGAATAAAATATGATTTATGTCATATAGGTAAAAGGATAGCTTGAAGATTGCTGGTATTTGTTACTTTTGCTTTATCTGTTGTCTATGAAACAAACCTATCCACATAAAGAAAAACTTAAAAGCGAAAAGCTCATCTCTCAATTGTTTGAGGAAGGAAAATCGGTTTCGGCTTATCCCCTAAGAATAGTTTATTTAAAAACCCATTTTGATGATGGAGTGGTATTTAAAGCTGGTGTTTCTGTTTCAAAAAGACATTTTAAAAAAGCTGTCGACAGAAACAGAATCAAACGTTTACTTCGTGAAGCTTATAGATTGCAAAAAAGGGCTTTTTTTAACAACATGACAACACAATATGCGTTTATGATTTTGTACATTGGGAAAGAAAAACCAACTTACATAGAAGTTGAAACTAAAATGAAGCAACTGTTGCAAAAATTTATTGAAAACAGTTCTAAAGAATAATCAAACATGAAAAACAGACTAAAAAGAAATATCATTATTCCTGTATTAGCTGTAACTATCTTTTTTACAGGATCTGCCTTTCAAAACGATTTCTTCGAAATAGCTAAGCAAATAGAGATTTTCACAACCTTATTCAAAGAAATTAATATGAATTATGTTGATGAAACCAATCCTGCAGATTTAATGGATACTGCTATAAAAAGCATGTTAAAAGATCTAGACCCTTACACCAATTTCTACAACGAACAAGATGTTGAATCAGAACGCATTAGAAGAACAGGAGATTATACTGGAATTGGAGCTAAAGTTAGAACCTTGAAAGACAGGCTTGTAATTGTAGAACCTTATAAAGAATATCCAGCAGATAAAGCTGGATTAAAAGCTGGAGATGAAATTATTAAAATTGGAGATATTGTTATCGATAATTATGAAGAAGATGCAGGCGATTTACTAAAAGGAACACCAAATACAGCTGTAGAAGTTACCTATTTACGTCAAGGAAAAGAATATAATACCTCTATAACTAGAACTGAAGTTGAAATTGATGCAGTTCCTCATTTCTCAATGATAGACGATAAAACAGGCTATATTGTTTTAAGTACATTTAATGGGAAAGCTTCTACTCAAACAGGTTACGCACTTAAAGATTTAAAAGCTCAAGGAGCCAAAAGCATCATATTAGACTTAAGAAATAATCCTGGAGGCTTGCTTCACGAAGCTGTTAATGTGGTAAATTTATTTGTACCTAAAGGACAATTAGTAGTAACAACAAAATCTAAAGTAAAAAAATATAATAGAACCTATTACACTCAAAAAGATGCTATTGACACAGAAATACCAGTTGTTGTTTTAATTAATGGAAGTAGTGCTTCTGCTAGCGAAATTGTATCTGGTTCTTTACAAGATTTAGATAGAGCTGTTATTGTAGGTTCACGTAGTTTTGGAAAAGGTTTGGTGCAACGCCCAAAGCCTTTAACTTATGGAACGCAACTAAAAATAACTATCTCTAGATATTATACGCCTTCTGGTAGATGCATTCAGTCTTTAGATTATTGGAATAGAGACGAAGAAGGTAATGCTGTTAGAATTGAAAGCGAAAAATACCACGAATTTAAAACAAAAAATGGTCGTCCAGTTTTTGATGGAGGAGGTGTTTTGCCTGACGAATCTTTAGAAATATCTAAAAATTCTGCCATAACAAATGCTATTTTAGACGATTTTTTAATTTTCGATTTCGCAACAGAATATTACTATAAACATAATGGTTTAACAGATATTAATCAGTTTCAACTAACTAATACAGATTTTAAAAACTTTAATAATTATTTATCAACTAATAATTTTTCTTTTGTAACCGAAACTGAAAAAGCCTTAAATAAAGTACTTGAAAACGCTGAAAAAGAAGAGTTAGACGATAATATAAAAACTGACTATAACACCTTATTAACTAATTTAAATAATTCGAAAGAATTGGCTATTTCAGAAAATAAAGATCAAATTCTATACTTATTAACAGACGAAATTGTAAAACGTTATGTGTATAGAGAAGGGTTGTATGATTATTATAAAATTCACAATCCTGAAATTAAAAAAGCCACTGAAATTCTTTCAAATCCTTCAAAATATAATAGTTATTTAAGATAATTTAGTATTATTGAAATATTGTTTGTAATTATCTATATTTACTTACATTTTCATGTCCTACTATGAAAAATTTAATATGCATATTATGTTTTCTGTCCGGTTTTAATATAACTGTACAAGCACAATTAACTCACGTTGTGTATTTTGAAACAGATCAATTTGAGGTTCCGGAAACAGAACATAATAGACTTTTAATGTTTCTTTCAGAAATTGAAGGTTTAGATATTCAAAAAATTTCTATTTACGGTTTTACAGATGATAGAGGAAGTGATTCTTATAACTTAGTGCTTTCTCAAGAAAGAGCAGATGCTATAAAAACCATTTTTTCTAATAATGAATTCGACGAAACCATCATCACAAATGTTGATGGTAAAGGTGAAATTTTAATCAAGCTAATAAAAGAAGAAGATCTTAATAAAATAAGAGGATTAAACAGAAAAGTAGAAATTATTATTCAACCTTACAATCCACCAAGAGACTTAACTGTAATACCAGAAAAGAAAAACACAACAGAATCTATACTAGATGAGAATTTAAAAGCAGGTGATAAAATTCTTTTAGAAAACATCCTGTTTAAAACAGGTTATAGTACGTTATTGCCTGAATCTAAAAAAACATTGGAAGATATTGCTACAGTATTAGTAGATAGAAAAGATATTTACTTTACCATACAAGGTCATGTATGTTGTACTCAAAACAGTAGAGATGCAATAGATAGAAAAACCAAACAACGTAACTTATCTTTAGCTAGAGCTAAATATATATACGATTATTTAGCAAAAAAAGGGGTTGATAAAAGACGTATGAAATATGTTGGAATGCGTAGAAAATTCCCTCTTGGAGGTGAACCAAAATTCGATAGACGTGTGGAAATTTTAATTACTTATGTTGGTGAAACTACACAAAGAAATTAGTTTTTAATCATTGCCATGTGTGGAATACCATCTTCTAAATATTCTTCACCAGTTTCTTTAAATCCTAAATAATTATAAAACCTTTTTAAATAACATTGTGCTGAAATTTTAATTAAGGTTTCATTAAACTGCTTTTTAATAACTTGTATGGAAGCTTCCATAATATCATAACCATATTTATGTTGCCTTTGGTTTTCTGCAACCACAACGCGTCCAATACTGGCTTCTTTAAAATAATCTCCTGGTTTAAATACACGTGTATAAGCTACTAAAATATTGTTTTTATATCCTAAAACATGCCAAGCTTTCTGGTCTTTTCCATCAACATCTTGATATACACAATCTTGTTCTACAACAAACACTTCAGCTCTTAATTGTAATAGGTCATAAAGTTCTTGTGTTGTTAATTCATTAAAAATCTTTATACGAATGTCAAGCATGTTTAAAACTTTTTTCTGGTTAAAGAGACTGTTTCGTTGTTAGAAATGTTTACTTCAAAGTAATACAATCCTTTAGTTACTTTAGTATCTTCTATATAATGTGATGGTGTAAAAGAAAAATATCCATTGTTAGTTTGAATTTTAATTTCTACTTCTGAATAAATATAGGCCATTTCAAAAAATTCAGAATAAGATTCTTGTTCAACTATTTGATACACATAAGTACTATTATTTGTAATAATCTCTGTTCTTGTAAATCTATAATTAGTATTGTTTTTTATACCTACTTCTAAAGTTTCAGGATCAGGAATAGCATTCTCTATTATGTTTTCTGTGACATCAGAACAAGAAAAAAATAGTAAAGTAATTATTAATAAAAGTCCATTAAACTTCATAAGCTTTATTTTAATCTTGGACAATAACTTCTTTTGGATCTTCCTTTTTATATTCAGGTTGAATGGTTACATGATTGATGTTAAACTCATCGTGCAACACTTTTTCAATTTCTAATAACAACTCGTTAAAATCTCTGGTACTTATGTTTTCTTCTAAATCTAAATGGGCTTCTAAGTGCAATTCGTCATCACTTAAATTCCAAATATGCACGTGATGTAATTTTTTTACTTTTGGCAACTGATTCACCATACGAACCACTTCTTTAATATTTATATGATCTGGCGTAAAGAGCATCAACATTTTTGTGGATGTTTTTAACAAATCGTAACCTACATAAATTAAATATAAAGCAATTAAAAAGGTTAATAAACTGTCTACCCAAAAAATTTGATAGAATTTCATTAAAATACCTCCAATCAAAACAGCTACACTTGCTAACATATCTGTTAATAAATGTAAATATGCTGAACGTATGTTGATGTTGCTTTTTGAATCTTTTTTAAGCAATAGCACACTAAAACCATTTGCTAAAATTGCTATCAATGCTAGCCAAATAACTAGATTAGATTCAATTTCCTGTGGATTTTTAAAACGTTTAACAGCTTCTATAATTAATAAAATTGCCACAACAACTAAGGTTGCAGCATTTACAAAAGCAGCCAAAATTTCTGCTCGTTTATAACCAAAAGTTCTATTTATAGATGCTTTTTGTTTAGATAACTTAGAGGCTACAAAACTTACTATTAATGAGAGTACATCGCTAAAATTATGAAGGGCATCACTTAACAAAGCCAAACTACCAGATACAAGTCCTCCAATAATTTGAGCTGCAGTAATAAGCACATTTAGAAAGATGGAAATTAGCAGGTTTCTATCTTTGACATCTTTATAAGAGTGCGTATGGTTGTGATGCGCATGACTCATTTAGCAAGAGACAGGTATTTTATGTACACGTTTTTCATGTCGTCCACCTTCAAAAGCAGTATCTAAAAATGTATCTACCATCTCAATAGCTTGTGGTAAAGCTGTAAAACGAGCTGGAATACTCAATACATTAGCATTATTATGTTGTCTTGCAAGAGCAACAATTTCTTTAGTCCAGCATAAAGCAGAACGTACTCCTTGATGTTTATTAGCTGTCATATTGGCTCCATTGCCACTACCACAAATAATTATACCAAAATCGGTATTATTGGTTTCTACATCTTGTGCCACAGGATGTACAAAATCTGGATAATCAACACTATCAGAAGCATCTGTTCCATAATTTTTAACCGTAATTCCTTTCGCTTCTAAATGCTTAATAATAGCAAATTTATATTCTGTTCCAGCGTGATCGTTACCTATAGAAATTTTCATCAATTAATATTTTAATTAGTTTCCGTGAAGACGGAAATCTTGTGTTTTTATTACTGTAAAGGTACAAAATGTAGTTGTATGGCTTATATTTTTTTATAGCTTTAGTAAGTTAAGAAATAACTAATGTTAATAGCTTAACAAAACAAATCTCATAACCTGTTAATAACTGTTTATAATTATTTAAAAGTAAAATATGGTTTATTTAATAATTTTTTCAAACAAAAATAGAGTCGACATCACCAAAATATAACTCAATATTTTTTGGATAAGTTTTCAGCTATGAATTGTTGGTTATAAACATAAAATATTTAAAAATTTATGAGTCATTCACTTTAAAAATCACTTATTAACAACTACTAAAAAATGTTAATAGCATTTAAGTTAAGTATGAAAATGAAGTATTTAAATATTTATCTATTGTTAATTACATATTAATAGAACGTAAACAAGATAACATCAAAATAAAAACTAAAAAAGTTATACCTGCTATTAACAACCCATTATAATCATTACTATTTTTTTTAAATTTTAAAAGAAAAAGATAATTATATATATAAATGTGGATAACTAATTCTTATATAAAATTAATTTATATTTTTAACAGAGCCTAAATTTACTTACTTATGAAACATACTTTACTTTTATTGCTATTTCCTTTTTTAATGTTTACTCAAACTCAAATTAGTCAAGATATTACTGGAGAATTTGCAGGAGATAATTTTGGATATGATACTACATTATCTTTAACTGGTAATAGATTAGCAGTAAGTGGAAAATTTTACGATGGTATAAATGGTGAAGATTCAGGCTATGTTAAAGTTTATGAAATTATTAATAATAGTTTCATTCAAATAGGAAATGATATTGTTGGAGAAGGAGCAGGTGATAAATTTGGACATAAAGTTGTTTTATCTTCAAATGGAAATAGATTAGCTATAAGTGCTCCAAATAATTCTGGTGAAAATGGAGTTGGTTCTGGACATGTTAGAATTTATGAATTTATTAATAATAACTGGGTTCAAATTGGTCAAGATATTGATGGTGAAGTTGCTGGTGATCAATCTGGATATGGAATGGCTTTCTCCAAAAATGGTAATATTGTTTCAATTTGTTCTTATAGAAATAGTACAATTGTAAATGATGGTGGTCAAGTAAGGGTTTTCCAATTTAATGGTACAAATTGGATACAATTAGGATCTTCTTTTTACGGTAATCAAAATAGTGATTATTTAGGTAGGTATATGGAGTTATCTTATAATGGTTTAATTATTGCATTTAGTTATAAACCTTTTAATTCACCTGGTTTTGTGAAAGTGTATGAATTTACAAATAATAATTGGGTACAAATAGGTAACGAATTAGCAGGAGATGCTTTTAATGATAATTTTGGTATAAGTTTAGATTTATCAAACAATGGAAATATATTAGCTATTGGTGCTAATAAAAATGATAATAATGGAATTAATTCTGGTCAAGTTAAAATTTTTGAAAATAATAATAACAATTGGATTCAATTAGGTCAAAATATATATGGAGATGCAGAAGATGATTATTTTGGAGTTAGTTTAGATTTATCAGATAATGGAGAGATTTTAGCAGTAGGAGCAAGTCGTAATAATGGCTTAAATGGGACAAATTTTGATTCTGGACAAGTAAAAATTTTTAGAATAGTTAATGATGTTTGGACTCAAATAGGTTCTAGTATTTATGGAGAATCTCAAGAAGATTATTTTGGATATTCTGTAAGTTTATCAGGAAATGCAAATATTCTAGCTATTGGTGGTTTTAAAAATGATAATAATGGAAATGATTCTGGACATGTTCGTATATATAATCTTTCTAATTTATTAGCTTTAAATAATTTCGTTTTCTCTCAATTTAGTTTATATCCAAATCCAGCCAAAAATCAAGTTAACATTCAATTACAAGAAAGTATAGAATTAAAACAAGTAAATATTTATAATACACTAGGTCAGTTTATTAGTACTTCAAAAGATAAGGTAATTAATACATCTCATTTATCACCAGGTATGTATTTAATAGAAATAGAAACCAATCAAAGTAAAACGACTAAACAACTTGTTATTGAGTAATATTTTGTAATTCAGAAAGAAGCAATGAATCTCTTAATAAGTTTTATTATTTGTAATTTAACAGTTTAGAAACATCATTTAATATTAAAACCGTAGCTTTGTATTAAATTTATAACCAGTACTTCACTTTTATTAGGTTATAAAACAACAGATTCCTATCTTTAATAGGAACAGAAAATGATTACAATTATTACATGACAAAAAAGAAAAAAAGGAAACCTTCACATAACAAGATTTCCAACCTTACAAATACCATTCTAAGTATTTTAAAAAAAGATAGAAACCAATCCTTTAACTATAAACAAATTGCTGCTAAAATAGGTGTTAATGATGCCAGTAGCAGAAATCAGATTATAAAAAAGCTTCAACAATTAAAAGCAAAACAAGAGATTGAAGAAGTAGAACGAGGGAAATTTAAAGCCATTGTTAATACCGAATATCATACTGGAATTGTAGATATGGCTTCCAAAGGTTCTGGATATATTATAAGCGAGGATTTTGACGAAGATATATACATTGCTTCAAATAACATGAACAAAGCGCTTCATGGAGATGAAGTAGAATTTTATACATACAAACGTTTAAAGCGTGGCAGACGTGAAGGTGAAATTACCAACATTATTAAACGTGCAAAAAGCGAATATGTTGGAGTTATTCAGTTTAGTAAAAATAATAATTTTGCTTTTGTAGTAGTAGATGGGAACAAAATGTACAAAGATATTTTTGTACCTAAAAATAAAATTAATAAAGCTGAAGATGGAGATAAAGTTCTTGTTTCTTTAGAAGATTGGCCAGAAAATTCCGATTCTCCAAATGGACGAATTTTAAAAGTTTTAGGAAAACCAGGAGAACACAATACAGAAATCCATGCTATTTTAGCAGAATATGGCTTACCTGCAGTATTTCCTCATGAAGTAGAAGATTATGCTAATAAATTAGATACCTCTATTACAAAAGAAGAAATAGCGAAACGTCGCGATATGAGAGATGTGTTGACTTTTACTATAGATCCAAAAGATGCTAAAGATTTTGACGATGCCTTATCATTTCAAGTATTAGATAATGGCTTGTTTGAAATAGGAATTCATATTGCAGATGTCTCTCATTATCTTCAACCAGATACAGTTTTGGATGATGAAGCTTACGAGCGTGCAACATCGGTTTATTTAGTAGATCGCGTGGTTCCAATGCTTCCAGAAGTCTTATCAAATAATGCGTGTTCTTTAAGACCACATGAAGAAAAATATACCTTTTCTGCAGTGTTTCAATTAAATGATAAAGCTGAAGTTAAAAACCAATGGTTTGGTAGAACCGTCACTTATAGTGATGCACGTTTTGCTTATGAAGAAGCTCAAGCTATTATAGAAAATAATACAAATGTCATGTTGAGCTCTGTCGAAGCATCTCAATTGAATAACACAATACCAGCTGAAGTTTCCCTTACTGGAAAAGAATACATTACAACTCCAGAAATAGCTTTTGCCACTTTAAAATTAGATGAATTAGCTAAAATCATGCGAAGAAAACGTATGAAATCTGGAGCGATTTCATTCGATAAAGTTGAAGTAAAATTCGATTTAGACGAACAATCAAATCCAATTGGTGTTTTCTTTAAAACCAGTAAAGATGCTAATAAATTAATTGAAGAATTTATGTTATTAGCTAATAGAAAAGTAGCCGAATTTATTGGTAAACAATCCCCTAAAAAAACTTTTGTTTATCGCGTTCACGACGAGCCAGACGATAGTAAATTAGCAGCTTTACAAAATGTAGTTGGTAGATTTGGTTATAAATTAAATTTTAAAGATAGAAAGAGTATTTCTTCATCTTTAAACAATTTATTAAAAGATGTTGAAGGTAAAAAAGAACAAAATTTGGTAGACACTTTAACTATTAGAAGTATGAGTAAAGCCGAATATTCTACTCACAATATTGGTCATTATGGATTGGCTTTCGATTATTATAGTCATTTTACATCACCTATTAGAAGATATCCAGATGTAATGGCACATCGTTTGTTGCAACATTATCTGGATGGAGGAAAATCGGCTAATGAAGACGTTTACGAAGATAAATGCAACCATTCCAGTAATATGGAAAATCTAGCCACAAAAGCTGAAAGAGATTCTATAAAATACATGCAAATTAAATTTATGCAAGATCATAAAGATGAAAATTTTGTTGGCGTTATTTCAGGTGTTACAGATTGGGGAATTTATGTAGAAATAATAGCTAACAAATGCGAAGGCATGGTTAGTGTTCGGGATATGAAAGACGATCATTATGTATTTGATGAAGATCATTTTGCTTTAATAGGAAAAAACTCTAAAACCATGTATCAATTAGGAGACGAAGTTATTGTAAAAGTAAAAGATACAGACTTAGTTAAAAAGCATTTAGATTTTACTTTAATTGGTAAGAACGAAGAATAAATAGTAACTTTATAAAAAATTAATCCATATGAAAAATATAGCAACAATAGCATTTATATTAGTAACTACTGTATTATTTGCACAAAGTCCAAACACAACAACTGTTGGAAAATTTAAAGAACTTAAAGTTTACGATTTAATAGATGTTAATTTAGTACAATCAAACGAAGATAAAATTATTATATCTGGTAAAAACACTGATAAAGTAGTCTTTGTAAATAAAAATGGTGTATTAAAACTAAAAATGAAAATTGATGAAATTTATAATGGAGATGATACTACCGTAACAGTACATTATACAGGAGTTGATATCATTGATGTTAACGAAGGTGCATCAGTTTCTTCAAGTGATACCATTAAGCAATTCGAAATAGATTTAAATGCTCAAGAAGGAGGAACTATTCAGGTCAGTTTAGATGTATCATATACTAATGTTAAATCTATTACTGGAGGAAATATTAAAGCGTCAGGGATTTCAAAAAATCAAGATATTTCTATAAATACTGGAGGTATTTTCGATGGAAGAGAATTAAAAACAGAAACTACAGATGTTACGATAAAAGCAGCAGGTGAAGCAACAGTTCATGCAAGTGGTTTAGTTAAGGCTAAAGTTACAGCAGGAGGTAATGTGTATATATATGGAAATCCAAAATCTGTAGATGAAAGTAAGGTTATGGGAGGAAATATTAAACGCATGGATTAATCCACAAAGATTCCTTAAATTTGTGTAAACATTTCATGTTTATGCAAGATGCTATTCTTACAGCCATTCCTTTTGGTATTCTTTTATCGTTCACTATTGGACCAGTATTTTTTGTCCTTTTAGAAACAAGCGCAACAAAAGGTTTGAAAAGTGCTTTAATATTCGATTTTGGAGTTATTCTAGCTGATATATTCTTTATAGTAGTTGCTTTTTATAGTACCACTAAGCTATTAGATAAAATAAAAGATGATCCAAATTTCCTTATTTTTGGTGGAGTTCTTTTAGCTGTTTATGGATTTATTTCTTTTATTAAAACATCAAAATCTTTTCGTGATATTGTTAGAGAATACCATACTGTTGAAATAAAAAAGAAGTTTGGAAAACTTTTTATTAAAGGTTTTCTATTAAATTTTATAAACGTTGGTGTTCTTTTAGGTTGGTTAGGATTTATTGTTATAGGAAATTCGTTAACAGAAACAAATAGAGAACTTTGGGTGTTTTTAGCAACTATTTTAATAGTTTATTTTTTAGTAGATTTATTAAAAATTGTTGCTGCAAAAACATTAAAAAGCAAATTAACTCCTAGACGAATTTTTAAAACAAAGAAAATTGTTTCATTGGTTATTTTAGGATTTGGAGTTTTATTATTAGTTCAAGGTTTTTTTCCAAAAGAAAAAGAACTTATCAAAGATAAATTAGAACAAATTAGCCCATTAAAATAATAGTATTTACTTTTTATAATTTTATAAATGGCTAAAATTCAATACCAAATTTATGTTATAGAACTATCTAAGCGTGTATTTACTGAAAATAGAAAATTTCGTGAAGCTAATCCTCAATTCAATGGTGTTTTAGAATGTTTGTATGTTGGAATGACAAATAAATCTCCAAAAGAACGGTTTGAACAACATAAAACAGGCTACAGAAATAAAAAAGGATATAAATTATCCTCAAGGATTGTTCAAAAATATGGTTCCTATTTTAGACCAAGCTTATATAATCATATTAACCCATTGAATTCTAAAACAGAAGCAATTAAAATGGAAGAACAGTTAGCTTTAGAATTAAGAAGACAGCGTTATGCTGTTTGGTTTAATTGATATATTAAAAAATTACGAAATAAAAAAACCTCCAACTTAAGTTGAAGGTTTTTTGAGGTGTCGAGCGGATTCGAACCGCTGTAGATGGTGTTGCAGACCACTGCCTAGCCACTCGGCCACGACACCTAATTAGACAGCAAATGTAAAAAAAATAAACTTTTTACACTATTTAGAACTTACTTTTTACGCTTTTCAGTCATTTTTATTGTAACCATTTCAACATCACCACCAATTGGAGGATTTAGTTTGCTTACTTTGACTGTTGCTTTAGTTACATGTACATCTTCTTTAAAAATTCTAACTAAGATACGTTTTGCTACAGTTTCAAGTAAATAAGTAGGTTTATGCATTTCTTCTCTAACTATTTTATTCAAAAAAACATAATCTACAGTATCACTAAGTTTATCTGTTTTTGCTGAGTTTTGTAAATTAGCTTTTACTTGTAAGTCTACTCTATAATCACTACCAATTTTAGTCTCTTCTTTTAAACAGCCATGATGTGCAAAAACTCTAATATTTTCAACTTTTATGATTCCCAAAACAAATTCTTTTCAGCAAAAATAATACACTATAATTTAATAACTTTGCTTTTTATTTTTAAATATGTCTGAAGAAACAAAATCACTCAATTTTATTGAGCATATTATAGAAGAAGATTTAGCTAATGGCTTAAAAAAAGAAGCTTTACGTTTTCGTTTTCCGCCAGAACCAAATGGTTATTTACATATTGGTCATACCAAAGCCATTGGTATCAGTTTTGGCTTGGGTGAAAAATACAATGCACCTGTAAACCTTCGTTTTGACGATACCAATCCAGCAAAAGAAGAACAAGAGTATGTAGACGCTATTAAAGAAGATATTTCTTGGTTGGGTTATCAATGGGCTAATGAGTTGTATTCTTCAGATTATTTTCAACAGCTTTACGATTGGGCAGTTCTGTTAATTAAAGAAAATAAAGCTTATGTAGATTCGCAAACTAGCGAAGCTATGGCAGAACAAAAAGGCACACCAACCCAACCTGGAGTCGATGGACCATATAGAAACAGAAGTATTGAAGAGAATCTAGGTTTATTTGAACGCATGAAAAATGGTGAATTTGAAGAAGGTTCGCATGTACTTCGTGCCAAGATAGATATGCAACATCCAAACATGTTGATGCGTGATCCTTTAATGTATCGTATTTTAAAGAAAGCACATCACAGAACAGGAAATGATTGGTGTATTTATCCAATGTACGATTGGACGCATGGAGAAAGCGATTATATTGAACAAATTTCACACTCACTTTGTTCGCTTGAATTTAAGCCCCATAGAGAGCTTTACGATTGGTTTAAGGAGCAAGTATATAAATATCAGCCAGAAGCTCTTCCTATGCTTCCAAAACAACGTGAATTTGCGCGTTTAAACTTAAGTTATACCATTATGAGCAAACGTAAGTTGCTTAAACTGGTAGAAGAGAAGGTTGTTTCTGGCTGGGATGACCCAAGAATGCCAACTATTTCTGGACTTAGACGTCGTGGATATACACCAAACTCCATTAGAAAATTTGTAGAAACCGTTGGTGTAGCCAAACGTGATAATGTAATTGATGTCGCTTTATTAGAGTTTTGTATTCGTGAAGATTTAAACAAAACAGCTCCAAGAGTGATGGCAGTTTTGGATCCTGTTAAAGTTGTTATTACAAATTATCCTGAAGGAAAAATGGAATGGTTGGAAGCTGAAAACAATCAGGAAGATGAAAGTGCTGGTTTTAGAAAAGTACCTTTTTCACGTGAAATTTATATAGAAAAAGACGATTTTAAAGAACAAGCAAATAGTAAGTATTTCAGATTAGCTTTAGGGAAACAAGTACGTTTAAAAAATGCTTATATTATTAAAGGTGAAAGCGTTGTAAAAGATGCACAAGGGAATATTACTGAAATTCACTGTACGTATTCTGAAGATACATCAATAAAGGTGAAAGGGACTTTACATTGGGTCTCTATTCCACATGCTATAAAAGCAGAAGTTAGGGAATACGATCGATTGTTTTTGGACGAAGCTCCAGATACACATCCAGATAAGGATTTCATGGAATTTTTAAACCCGAACTCATTAAATATCGTAGAAGCTTTTGTAGAACCAAGTTTAGCAGATGCTCAAGTAGGAGATAGGTATCAGTTTCAACGTATTGGTTATTTTAATGTAGATAACGATAGTACTTCAAATAAACTCGTTTTCAACAAAACAGTTGGATTAAAAGACTCTTGGGCTAAACAACAACCAAAAGAGCAGAAAAGCGAAATACAACAACAAGAGAAACAGCAACAACCTCAAAGAAAAGCGATTAATATCATTCAACAATTAGGTAAAAAGTATACGAATCTTCCTGAATCTAAACAACAAAATGTAAAAGCTGAAATATTAGAATTAGCTAAAGAAGTTAGTTATGAAGAATTAGAGCCACTATTTAATACTGCAGTTAAAAAAGTAGGAACACGTATTGCTGCCATGTTAATTTTAAGAGTTTTAATTCAAAATGGTCTAGAAAGAAATACACATATCAATGAATTTATTGATATAGCTTTAGAAGATAATAACGAACTTTTAGTAGCAGAAGCAGAAGCTATTTAAATAATTATTTAAGCCTCAAGCTTATTGGGTTCGAGGTTTTTTATTTTCATTTCTTCAGATTATTTTAAGTATCTTTAACAAACTAACTAACAATCTAATATTATGGAAATTAATTTTTTAGCAATTATAGCTGCCGCAATTTCAGCTTTAGTTGTTGGGTTTGTTTGGTATAACCCAAAAGTGTTTGGTAACGCATGGATGCAAGCTGCAGACATGAGTGAAGAAAAAATAAAAGGTGGAAATATGACTAAAATTTTTGGTTTGGCCTTATTTTTTGCATTCCTTTTAGCGTTTGCTCTACAGTTTTTAACCATTCACCAAACAGGTGCTTTAGGTATGATTGGAGGAGATCCAACAAAAGCACTTCCTTCTTATGAAGCTTTTATGGCAGATTATGGAAACGCTTTTAGAACTTTTAAACATGGAGCTTTACATGGTACAATTGCAGGTGTATTAATTGCACTTCCTATAATTGGTACAAACGCATTGTTTGAACGTAAAAGTGCAAAATACATTTTTATTAATTCTGGGTATTGGATTGTTACACTTGCAATTATGGGTGGTATTGTTTGTGGCTGGAAATAATTTTATAATGCTTTAACTTTATAAAAGACTGAAAAGATTTTATTTCAGTCTTTTTCATTTTTTTACTTTGATACACTTTAAAATTTTTAATTCTTGTGCACAGTTACCAATAGAATGGAATGTTTTAGTAGATCATGATATTTTTATTCAAACAGACTACTTTCAAGCTTTAGAACAGGCTTCTCCTAAAAACATTTCCATGAATTATGTTGGTGTTTATAATAACAACCACCTTGTTGGAATTGCTACAATACAAAGAGTAGAGTTATATTTAAAGGATATTTTCAGAAATGAAACGGACACTTTTTTAGTTGCAAATTTTAAAAACTTTGTTTCAAAATTATTAAAAGGGAATCTACTAGTTGTTGGAAATCTAACTCATACTGGACAACATGGCTTGTATTTCAATCTAAATAAAATTTCTCAAAATGAATTTTTGAATCAAATTTATCTAGCTATTATTCAGCTTAAATCTGAAATAAAAAAACATCATAAAAAGAACATACGTATGATTATGATAAAAGATTTTTTTACAGAAGATTCCATTCATCAAGATTCAAATTTATTTAATGAGCATCAAATACATAAAGTATCTGCTCAACCCAACATGGTATTAGAAATAAAAAAGCAATGGCTTCATTATGATGATTATGTATCAGATTTAAATAAGAAGTATCGAGACAGATATAAAACGGCTAGAAAAAAAGCAAAACACATTCAGAAAAGAGAATTGCTATTAGAAGATATTAAAAATCAATCTCAAGAGCTTCATATACTTTATAAGAACGTTTCAGATAATGCTAGTATAAACACGTTTATACTTCCAGAAAATCATTTTTATAGCTTTAAAAAGCTCTTAAATGATCATTTTAAGGTCTTTGGATATTATTTAGATAATAAGTTGATAGGATTTTATTCTTTAATTCTAAACAATACACATTTAGAAACTTATTTTTTAGGCTACAACAGTGAATATCAATATAAAAATCAGTTGTATTTAAATATGCTTTACGATATGGTTTCTTTTGGCATAGAAAACAACCATACGTCCATAGTTTATGCCAGAACTGCTATGGCTATTAAAAGTTCAGTAGGAGCAAAACCTAAGAACATGATTATTTATATGAAACACACCAATTGGATAATGAACACGCTTTTAAAGTATATTTTTAAGCTCATGAATCCGAAACAAAATTGGAAAGAAAGACACCCTTTTAAATAAAATGTATTTAAATTAATCATTCTAATTTTGAATGGATTACTATTTTCACTATCTTTTAATTTCTATAATACATAGAATTTAATATGAAAACAGTGAAAGAATTACTTCAAAACATATCTGAATTAATAAGAGATATTGAAACCAATTATCCAGAATTGTATCAATATTTAGATGAAAATCCTGTAACTATTCCCAATATGCAACATCCAAAAGTGACTACCGAAGAATTGGAAAATTATTTAGAAACACTAAACGATTTGTTAGACAAGTATAAAAAAGAGCATAAAAAATAAAAGCCTCTAATTTGAAGATTAGAAGCTTTTGGTTGTTTAATTTATTAGAAATTAATCTTCTTCCTTTTTTCTTGAATTCTTCATAGCTTCACCTATTTGATTACTAGCTGTAAAACTAGCTACCATATCATTTAACATATTACTTCCAGCTTGAGGTGAATTTGGTAGAAGTATCAAGTTTGTATTTGTTTCTCCACCTATTGCTTGTAAGGTATCATAATGTTGTGTTACCACAATTAAAGCAGATGCTTCTTGGCTATTAATACCAACTTTATTTAATACTTCAACAGATTCTTCCAAACCTCTTGCTATTTCACGACGTTGATCTGCAATACCTTGACCTTGTAAACGTTTACTTTCGGCTTCAGCTTTCGCTTTTTCAACTATTAAAATTCTGGCAGCATCACCTTCATATTGAGCAGCTGTTTTTTCTCTTTCAGACGCATTAATTCTATTCATGGCTGCTTTTACTTGGGCATCTGGATCTATATCTGTTACTAAGGTTTTAATAATATCGAAACCATAATCAGACATAGCATCGTTTAATTCTGCTTTTACAGCAAGAGCAATGTCATCTTTTTTAACAAAGACATCATCTAATTTCATTTTTGGAACTTCAGCACGTACTACATCAAATACATAACTAGTAATTTGTTCATGTGGATAATCTAATTTATAAAAAGCATCATAAACCTTGTCTTTAATTACCATGTATTGTACAGAAACTTTTAGCCTTACAAACACATCGTCTAACGTTTTTGTTTCAATAATAACGTCTAATTGCTGAATTTTTAAACTAAGCCTTCCAGCTATTCTATCCACAAGAGGAATTTTTATTTGTAAGCCAGAATGACGGATGCTTTGAAATCTTCCAAAGCGTTCTACAATAACAGCTGTTTGTTGTTTTACAATAAAAAATAAAGAGATAAAAACAAACAAGCTGAGAATTATAATAGGAATGGATAAAAAGGACATAATTGGATTTTTTAAGATTGTAAAATATTTGACTACTAATTTAAGTTATATTTGTCACAAACACATAAGAAGAATCATGCAAAAAAGACAACTTATAGTATTAGTAGTAATATGTATTGGTTTTGTTACAATTTCCTTTGGACAACACAAAACATACCAAATAAAAAATGGCTTTGGAATCTATGGTGGAATTACGCAATATGATATTTTAACAGATAACCTTACTACAAAAAAAGATAATGGTTGGCAAGCTGGAGCCTCTGCAACGGTTGATATTCCTCATAAATGGTATAACGTAAGTTACCTGATACAATTATCTGAAAATCATGTTGGAATTGCAGCTAGACCTCTTTCAACTAGTCTAGGAGAAGAATTTGTAGATTATAAAATATTTACAGCTCAAATTGCTTTGTTAATGCATGTAAAATTAATTAGCAGCTTTTTAACAATTGATGTTGGTCCTATGATTCAATACAATGGAGACATGGAAATGGATGATAAAAAATATGAGAATTATATTGTTAACTCTTACGATAATTTGCTAGCTAAAGACTTGAAAGATATTACAAATTTTAATATAGATGGAGCTATTGGAACATCAGCTGGGTTTGGTTTTTTTAAACTAAAAGCACAATACATTTATGGGTTTACTAACATGTTAAATAAATTAAATGATAGCAATTTAGACCTAACAGGAAATGATAAAAAGATAAAAGGTAACCAATCTATGCTTGCTTTTACTGCTATGATTACGTTTTAAAAACTTTATAAATAATAACTAAAAAAGCGACCATTTGGTCGCTTTTTTTATGAGAGTGTATTGATTAAATTTTCTATGCGTCTTACGCTTTCGTCTTTTCCAATTAAATACATAATATCGAAAACATCTGGACCTTGTAAAGCTCCAACCAATGCCAAACGCATAGGCATCATGACTTTTCCAAAACCTATTTCTTTTGAAGTAATCCAACCTTTGATATTTGTTTGAAGGCTTTCAGCCGAATAATCTTTTATTGAAGAAATAACCGTTATTAATTCTTTCATTATCTCTGCAGAGTCTTCTTTCCATGCTTTTTTAACAGCACTTTCATCCAAATCTAATGGTGTTTCGAAGAAAAAATGACCTAAATCCCAAAAATCTGTTACAAAAGTAGCTCTTTCTTTAATCAGGTTAATAACCATTGAGATGTAATTCACATCAATGTCTTTTAACTCATCTGGAAAAAGCATTTGAAATTGTTCTGCAAGTTCAAGGTTATCCTGTTCTTGCATATAATAGTGGTTAAACCATTTTATTTTATCTGGATCAAAACGTGCTCCAGCTTTATTAACACGACTTAAATCGAAAGACTGAACCAATTCTTCTAAACTAAATATTTCTTGTTCTGTTCCGGGATTCCAACCCAAAAATGCTAAAAAATTGACGACAGCTTCAGGAAAATAACCATCCTCTTTATAGCCACGAGATACTTCGTTAGTTTTATGATCTTTATATGCTAACGGAAATACAGGAAATCCTAATTTATCTCCATCACGTTTACTTAATTTTCCTTTTCCAGTTGGTTTTAAAATTAGTGGTAAATGTGCGAATTCAGGAGCTTCCCATCCAAATGCATCATATAATTGATAATGTAATGCTAAAGATGGCAACCATTCTTCACCACGAATAACATGCGTGATTTCCATTAAATGGTCGTCAACAATATTCGCTAAGTGGTAGGTTGGCATACCATCACTTTTAAATAACACTTTATCGTCTAAGATATTCGTATCAATAGTCATATTTCCACGAATTATATCTGTTAAATGCAAAGTTTGGTCTTGAGGCGATTTAAACCGAATCACATAATCTTCGCCAGCATCTAATTTTGCTTGTGTTTCTTCAGGAGAAAGCAATAAGGAATTATCTAATTTTAAACGGTTGTGCCAATTATAAATAAAGGTTTTGCCTTTCTCTTCATGATTTTTTCTATGAGAATCTAAGGCTTCAGCAGTATCAAAAGCGTAATAGGCATATCCAGATTTAACTAGTTTATCAGCATATTCTTTATATAAATGTTTACGTTCACTTTGTCTGTAAGGTCCAAATTTTTCGTTTTTTCCAGGTCCTTCGTCAAAAGGAATTTGGCACCAATTTAAAGATTCTACGATATAATTTTCAGCACCTTCAACATATCTGTTTTGGTCTGTATCTTCAATTCGAAGAATAAATGTTCCGTTGTGTTTTTTAGCAAAAAGATAATTAAAAAGTGCTGTTCTAACACCTCCAATATGTAAAGGTCCAGTTGGACTTGGTGCAAAACGCACTCTTACTTGTTTTGACATGTTGTTTTGTTTGAAGTTGCAAAGATAGATTTTTGAAGTTCTAAGTTCCAAGTTTAAAGTTCAAAGTTTCTAAAAACTGCGACTGCGACAATAAACTATTCAAGAATCATTTCACGTGGAACACGTTTGTTCATAATCTTAAACCACAAAGGAGGAAATAAGGATATAATCATAGATGTTGGATAACCATATGGCATTTGAGGACTATCTTCATAACTATCTAAAAGTTGATATTTTTTAGACGATTTATAATGATGATCGCTATGTCTGGTCAATTCATAAAGCACAATTCTACCAATAGCGTGATTGGAATTCCAAGAGTGAATTTCACGAACTCTTTCATAACGTCCTGAAGGCAATTTTAAACGTAATAAACCATAATGTTCAATATAATTAACGGTTTCCAGCATAATAAAACCAATTATTCCAGTAGTAAGTACAAATAAAAAACCAATAGATCCAAAAAAAGCAAAAACAATTAAGAGATAACTTAGTTGAAAAACACAAAACCATAGCATATCGTTTTTAAAAGAAAAAAATGCTTGTTTGTTATTATTTAAAAGCATTTTCTGAATCTTCAAAGAATTTACATATTGTCTTATAGTTGAGGTAAACCAAAACGAATAAACCGACTGATTATACTTTGCTGTTGCTGGATCTTCAGGTGTTGCAGCATGTAAATGATGCCCAAAATTATGCTCTATATAAAAATGCATATAGAAAGAAGGAAGCAATAAAGCTTTCCCTAAAAACCGTTCGTTGGTGGTTTGTCTGTGACCAAGTTCGTGAGCTACATTAATACCATTTACAGCTAAAACAATGCCAACAGAAAAAACCAATCCTATTATTTCATATAATTCTAATGGAGCAGATGAAACCGTTATTAAAGCATATAAAACCAAACCATAAACCAATGGAAGATTTAAATACAACAACCAATCAAACAATTTGCTTTTAAGGTTTTTGCTCACTTCATCAGGACTTAAATTTGTTGGATCCATAGGAAATATTAAATCTAAAATAGGAAGAAATACAAAAGCGTAAAAAGGTGTTAAAAACACAAAATAGTTTTTAAGATATATACCTAAAAAGGCCATTAATGGGATGGTTAAAGCTGCTAAATACTTTAAGTCTTTCATTGAAAAATGCATTTTCCATTCCCTTGTTGAAGGGATTTCTTTTAATTATTATGAAAATTAACTAAGTTTTACCAATTCTAAGCAATTAAGAGTAAAAATAATATTGTAATTTTATTGGTTAAGATAATAGGTATATTGTTTACATGACGAAATTTGAAGATATACAATTAAAATTAGAGCAATTTATTAAGCGATTTTACACCAATGAATTGCTTAAAGGTGCTATTCTATTTTTTTCAATAGGTTTTTTGTATTTCTTATTCACGCTTTTTGTAGAATACGTACTATGGCTTAATCCAACTGCTAGAACTATTTTATTTTGGGTTTTTATAGGAGTTGAATTGGCTTTGTTTTATAAATTCATTGCTATTCCATTAGCTAAACTTTTTAAACTTCAAAAAGGAATTAATTTTAAAGATGCCTCAAAGATTATAGGGAATCATTTTCCTGAAGTCAATGATAAATTACTTAATGTTCTTCAACTTAAAGAAAATACTACCGATTCGGAATTATTACTAGCAAGTATCGATCAAAAATCTGCCGAATTACAACCCATTCCTTTCAAATTAGCAGTCAATTTTAATTCGAATCTTAAATATTTAAAATATGCAGTAATTCCAATTATTATATTACTTCTAACTTTTGTAACAGGTCATTTTAATTGGTTTAGCGACAGCTATCAACGTGTTGTAAATTATAAAACTGCTTACGAACCTCCAGCACCTTTTCAGTTTTTTATAACTAATGAAAACTTAAAAGCTATTGAAAATAAAGACTTTAAATTATTAGTCTCTACAGCAGGAGAGGTAGTTCCAGAGAATGTAAAAATTACGTTTAATAATGAATCTTATTTTTTACAACAAGTAAGTCCTGGGAATTTCGAGTATGTTTTTTCTAAGCCTAAACAGGATATTGATTTTAGACTTTCAGCAAATAATATAACCTCAAGAGCATATGAACTTCAAGTAACCGAAGTACCAAGTTTATTGGGCTTTGAAATGATTTTAGACTATCCTTCTTACACTAAAAAAACAGATGAAATTCTAAAAAGCACTGGAAATGCTGTTGTTCCACATGGAACAAATATCACATGGAAATTACAAACAAAAGCTACAGATAATGTGCAATGGATTTCAAAAGATACAATACAATTAACAGAATCAGAATCAGATCAATTTGAAACTACAAAACAAATTTTTAATCAAACGTCATATAGTTTAAGTACGAGTAATATATACATTAACAATTACGAAACTTTAACGTTTCAAATTGAAGTAATAAAAGACGAATATCCTGAATTAAGCATTAAAATGGCTGTTGACAGTTTAGATCAGCAATCTTTATATTTTCATGGTCAAGCTAGCGATGATTATGGTTTAAGTAAATTACAATTAGTCTATTATCCTGTAGAAAATGAAGCAGATATAAAGACTGAGCCAATTTCTATTTCATCTTCAAATATCGCTGAGTTTATTAGTGCATTTCCAAATCAGTTTCAACTTCAAGAAGGAATTAGTTACAATTTATATTTTCAAGTGTTTGATAATGATGTTCTAGGTCGTTTTAAAAGCACCAAAAGCACTGTCTATTCTTATAGAAAATTGACTAAAGAAGAAGAAGAACAAAAACAATTAGAACAGCAAAGTGAAACCATTCAGGATTTAGATAAATCTATGGAAAAACTTGAAGAAAGACAAAAAGAATTAGAGTCATTATCTAAAACCCAAAAAGAGAAATCCGAATTAAATTTTAACGATAAACGTCAATTAGAAAATTTCTTAAAACGTCAGGAACAACAAGAGGAAATGATGCAAAACTTCAATAAGAAGTTACAAGAAAATTTAGAAGATTTTCAAAAGGAAAATGAAGAAAAAGATGAATTTAAAGAAGATTTAAAAGAGCGATTAAAAGACAACGAAGAGCAACTTAAAAAAGACGAAAAACTACTTGAAGAACTAGAAAAGCTTCAAGAAAAAATAAATAAGGAAGAGTTGAGTGAAAAGCTTGAACAGTTAGCTAAGCAAAACAAAAATCAAAAGCGAAGTTTAGAGCAACTCTTAGAATTAACCAAAAGATATTATGTAGCTAAAAAGTTAGAAAAACTTCAAAAGGAATTAGAAGATTTAGCAGAAAAGCAATTAGAACTTTCAAACGAAACAAAAGAAAATAATACCAAAGAAAAACAAGACGAATTAAATAAAGAATTTGAAGATTTTAAAAAAGAAATGGAAGATCTTCAAAAAGACAATGAAGGTTTAAAACAACCTATGGAAATTCCTAATGATGAAAAGCAGAAGGAAGACATCAAAAAAGATCAACAAGAAGCTTCAGATGAATTGGAGAAAAAAGAAGAAAACGAAGAACAGAATCAAGAACAAGACGCTCAGGAAAATCAAAATAAGGCTGCTAAAAAGCAAAAACAAGCTGGACAGAAAATGAAAAACATGAGTGAGAAAATGCAAGCAAGTATGCAAATGATGGGAGGAGGAGAACAAATGCAGGAAGATATCGAGATGTTGCGTCAGATTCTGGATAACCTCATAGTTTTTTCATTAGATCAAGAAGCGTTGATGAATCAGTTTAAAGTTATTGAAGTTAATCACAATAAATACGCAACATATTTAAGAAAACAGTACACATTAAAAGAACATTTTTCTCATATAGATGATAGTTTATTTGCCTTGTCTTTAAGACAACCTAAACTTTCAGAATTTGTAAATAAGGAAATCTCTGAAGTCTTTTACAACATCGATAAATCTTTAGATCAGTTTTCGGAAAACAACATTTTCCAAGGTGTTTCAAATCAGCAATACACCATTACTGCAGCTAATAATTTAGCAGACTTTTTAAGTAATATTATGAATTCCATGCAAATGCAAGCTAGTGGACAAGGTCAAGGAGGTCAAGGCAAACCAGAACAAGGCTTACCTGATATTATTATGAGCCAAGAACAACTTAATAAGCAAATGCAAGATGGTATGAATAAAAGTCAGGAAGGAAAACCAAAAGAAGGAGAAGAGGGTAAAGAAGGTGAAAAAGAAGGTAAGGATGGAAAGGAAGGAAAAGAAGGAGAAAAAGAAGGTAAAGAAGGTAAACAACAAGGGCAAGGAGAAGGTTCTATGTCTGAAGAAATGCATGGAGAATTATTTCAAATTTACCAACAGCAACAACAAATTAGACAAGCATTACAAGACAAATTAGCTAAAGAGGGTATAAACCCAAATGCTAATAATTTGTTGAAACAAATGGAGCAGGTTGAAATGGATTTATTGAACAAAGGATTTACACAAAGAACTCTTGAAAAGATGATGCATTTGCAACATCAATTATTAAAACTCGAGAATGCGACCTTTCAACAAGGTATGGATACTAAAAGAAAATCTGAAACCAACAGAAAAGATTTTGATAATAATACAAATAATCAAATTCCAAAAGCCAAAGATTATTTTAAAACAATTGAAATTTTAAACAGACAGAGTTTACCTTTGCAGCCAGTTTACAATAAAAAAGTACAAGAATATTTTAAGCAAGAAAATGATTAGTTATAACTCTGAAAACGCCTTTAATCTAGACAACGAAAAGCTACTGAGAAAATGGCTCGAACAAGTTATTTTAAATGAAGATAAAAAGCTAGGTGAAATTAATTATGTGTTTTGTGATGACGATTATCTACTTAAAATGAATGTAGAATTTTTAAAACACGACACCTTAACAGATATTATAAGCTTCGATTATACTGTAGGAAAAATTATACAAGGTGATGTTTTCATCTCTACTGAAAGAGTAGCTGATAACGCCATAGATTTTAAAGTTCCCTTTGAAGAAGAATTACATCGCGTAATGGTTCATGGTATCTTACATTATTGTGGCTACAAAGACAAAACAGATGAAGACGCTATAATTATGCGAAGTAAAGAAAATCATTATCTACAGTTGTTATCTAATATTCAGTAAATCAGCGTATATTTGCAAACTTAAATTTATTTAATTGAAATTGTTTCACGTGGAACAATTTAATATTATGAAAATTTCAGAATAGGTTAAATACGTTTTTATAATAATTGAAGAAAGAAATTATCATGTTTCAAACAGAATATGACGTTATAGTAGTTGGAGGAGGTCATGCTGGAAGTGAAGCTGCTGCTGCTGCTGCAAATATGGGAAGCAAAACATTGCTTGTTACCATGAATTTACAAAATATTGCACAAATGTCTTGTAATCCTGCTATGGGAGGAATTGCTAAAGGACAAATTGTACGCGAGATTGATGCTTTAGGTGGTTACAGTGGAATTGTTAGTGATACATCAGCTATTCAGTTTAAGATGTTAAATAAATCTAAAGGCCCTGCCATGTGGAGCCCTAGAGTTCAAAGCGACAGAATGAAGTTTGCTGAAGATTGGAGAATGATGTTAGAAAAAACACCTAATTTAGATTTTTATCAAGAAATGGTGTCTGGGCTTATTGTTGAAAACAACAAAGTAAAAGGAGTTAAGACATCTCTAGGATTAGAAATTAAAGGAAAGTCTGTTGTGTTAACAAATGGGACTTTTTTAAACGGCTTAATTCATATTGGAGATAAAAATTTTGGAGGAGGAAGAGCAGGAGAAAAAGCAGCAACAGGAATTACAGAACAGTTAGTGGGTTTTGGTTTTGAATCTGGAAGAATGAAGACAGGAACTCCTCCAAGAGTGGATGGTAGATCGTTAGATTTCTCTAAAATGATTGAACAACCAGGAGATGAAAACCCAGAAAAGTTTTCATATTTAGATATTACAAAACCTCTTGTAGTACAACGTTCTTGTTTTATGACTTATACAAGCCCAGAAGTTCACGATTTACTTCGAGAAGGATTTGATAGATCTCCAATGTTTAATGGAAGAATTAAAAGTTTAGGACCAAGATATTGTCCATCGATTGAAGATAAGATTAATCGTTTTGCAGATAAAGATAGGCATCAATTATTTGTTGAGCCAGAAGGATGGAATACAGTTGAAATGTATATTAATGGATTCTCAACTTCGCTGCCAGAAGATGTACAATTTAAGGCATTAAGTTCTGTTGCAGGATTTGAAAACGTGAAATTTTTTCGCCCTGGTTATGCTATAGAATATGATTATTTTCCACCTACTCAACTGCAACATACATTAGAAACTAAGTTAATCGATGGTTTATATTTTGCAGGACAAATTAATGGAACTACAGGTTATGAAGAAGCAGCATCTCAAGGATTAATGGCTGGAATAAATGCTTCTTTAAAAGTACAAGAAAGAGAACCGTTTATTTTAAATAGAAGCGAAGCTTATATAGGTGTTTTAATTGACGATTTAATTACAAAAGGCACAGAAGAGCCTTATAGAATGTTTACTTCTCGTGCAGAGTATAGAACTTTATTACGACAAGATAATGCAGATTTCAGATTAACACCAAAATCATATGAATTAGGTTTGGCATCTGAAAAAAGATTAAAACGCATGGAAGAAAAGCAAAATAAAGCTGATGCTTTTGTCCAATTTTTTGCTGATACAAGTGTTAAACATGATGAGATAAACCCTATATTAGAAGATAAAGAATCTTCTTTAATGAAACAATCTGATAAGATGTTTAAAATATTTTCAAGACCAAATATCACAATTGATGATATGAGAAAAGTAGCATCCGTTGAATCATATATTCAAGATAACAATCTAGACACCGAAGTGATTGAACAGGCAGAAATTCAAATTAAATATTCGGGTTATATTGAAAAGGAAAAGAATAATGCGGATAAATTAAATAGATTAGAAAATATTAAAATCCCTAAAAATTTTGACTATTCAAAACTTAAATCTATGAGCTTAGAAGCAAGAGAAAAGTTGAATAAAATTCAACCAGTAACAATTTCTCAAGCGTCAAGAATTAGTGGTGTTTCACCAAGTGATGTTTCTGTACTTTTGGTTTACATGGGTAGGTAAAGCTAATTTAATTTAAAATGTTTCACGTGGAACATTATGTTTAAAGAACAGCAATTTAATGTTATGAGTGAAAAGAAAGTGTATTTAGAAACAGAGGATTATTCTGTTTCGGGTGAAAAATTCCAGCTTTTATATAATTTGGAGTTTGATATGTTAGAGACTTTTCCTCAACCAAATGATGAGCAACTTCCAGAATATTATAAAACGGAAGATTATATTTCACACACAGACACTAAAAGAAATCTTTTTGAAAAAATATATCATCTAGTTAGATCTGTTTCATTAAAAAGGAAATTAAAGTTAATAGAATCTTGTGTTTCTAGTTCCAAAAACCTTTTAGATGTTGGTTGTGGTACAGGAGATTTTTTACAAACTGCATTAAAAAATAATTGGGTAGTTTCTGGAATTGAACCAAATCTAGAAGCCAGAAAAATTGCAAATTCTAAAACTAATAATTCGGTATTTGAAATAGAACAATTAGAAAAATTTGAATCAAATAGTTTTGACGTAATTACGCTTTGGCATGTATTAGAACATTTACCAAATTTAGAAAATCATCTATCTGTTTTTAAACAATTATTAAAATCTGATGGCACTTTAATAATTGCAGTTCCAAATTATAAAAGTTTTGATGCTTTGTATTACAAAAACTTTTGGGCAGCTTTTGATGTGCCAAGACACCTTTGGCATTTTTCGCAACAATCCATTTCAAAATTAGTTTCTAAGAAAGAAATGAAAGTTACAAAAACACTTCCTATGACTTTTGACTCTTTTTATGTTAGTATGCTTTCAGAAAAATATAAAAAAAGATCCTTAAATATTTTTAATGCGTTTCGTGTTGGATTGCTATCAAATTTAAAAGCTAAACGCTCTGGAGAGTATTCTTCTTTAATTTATGTTATAAAAAACAATTAATACTTAATTTTAAACTACGTGCAAGCAGATTTTAACCTCAAACGATTACTTGCCACTATTTTTTTTAAAAGTATCTTAAATGGCTTAAAACAAAGCAATGTCTAATAAAGATTAATTATAGCTTAATTAAGCATTAATAAATTTATCTTATAGTGTAAATTATGTGTAATTTTTAAAAACTATCAAGTTTACTTTTTTACATTTGCGCCATAAAAAATAAAATAACAAAAAATGAAAAACATATTTATAGTTGTATTAGCAATTGCAACTTTAGTTTCATGTGAGCAATCACTTAAAACAGGATTTATTGATAATTCAGAAGTAATCAATAATTATCAAGAGAAATTAGATATTGAAGCTAAATATAAAGCTAAGATTGAAGCGTTTCAAAAAAGAACAGACAGCACAAGTAGAGCCTTTCAAATGGAAGCACAAGAATTTCAATTAAAGGCTCAGAATTTACCTGATGCACAAGCTCAAAAAGAATACCAAGCATTAAGTCAGAAACAACAAATGTTACAACAACGTATTCAATTTGAAGAACAACAAATTCAACAAGAAAGCCAAGTAGAAATAGATTCTTTAATTTCTAAGGTAAAAGGTTTTGTTTCAGAATACGGAAAAAATAATGGCTATGCTTATATTTTTGGAAGTAATGAAGGTGGATCTGTTATGTATGGATCTGAAGAAAATGAGGTAACTCAAATTATTTTAGATGCTTTAAACGCTGAATATAAAAAGGACTAATTATATAGGAATGAAATTTAAAACGCTAAACGAAAGTTTGGCGTTTTTTTTAGCAATAAAACGAAAATGCCTTTGGAACTATAGAAATCTCTAAATTTCCAGTTCCTAATAACTCACCATCTGCTTGGATAAATGGTTTACTTGAATCAGTTATCTCAACTTTAATAGACTTGCATTTATATTTTACTACTTTTTTATGATTTGTGATTTTACCATTAAAAAGATTCACGACATTTTTAAGAATATCTATCTTTCCTATATTTTTTACTATACTAATATCAAGCAAACCATCAAACGGATTTGGTGTTTTTGTTAATTGCATACCTCCTCCAGAATATTGACAAATACCGATTAAAATCATTAATGTTTTAGATTCAATAATAGATGAATTGACACAAACTTTAGAATGGAAGTTTTTAAAAGAAAACAATCCTAAAAGCGCTCCAGATAAATAAGCAATTGCTCCAAGATGCTTGTATTTATTGACTTTGCTAACCACAAAGCCATCAAAACCAATACCTGCAAGATTTATAAAATACATAGGAGTTTTAAATTTATTTTCTATTATAATTTTACCAACATCTTGAGTTTTTAGCGCACCATTTTTAATTGTAATAATGGCATTTTCAAAATGGTTTGTAATACCATGGGTTTTCACCCAATCATTACCTGTTCCAATAGGTATAACTCCTACATTAATTAGATTTGAAGGTACTACATTTTGAAGCATAATACCGTTTACTACATTATGAAGTGTACCATCTCCACCAATACAAATTATATTAATAAACCCTTGATTAATAGCGTTTTGAACCAAATAGATACTATGATTTTCATGTTCAGTGAACATAAATTCAAACTCAAATTTATAAGTTTTTAAAAGCCTCTCAATCTCAGGCCATTTTTTCTTGCTTGCTCCATTTCCAGAAGTTGGATTTATAATAACAAACCATAAGTTATTGTTTGTCATTTTAAGCATCTTTTTTATGAAGTAATCTAGTTAGTTTTATAGAGAGATCTGTTAGTATAATTTTAGAATTTCCATTACGTTCTATATGATAAATAGCATCTTGAAGCTCTTGAGTAATTTCTAAAATATTATTTCCATGAACAAATGGAGCAAATTTATGTAAATCGAAATTTTCTTCTTTAGTTTCAATATATACTAAGTCGTTTGCTTGATAATTAACAAGCATAGCTTGTCTAAAGAAGGTCATACAAAATTGTAAAAACTGTTTCTGTGTTTCTCTTCCTGTTTTAGAAATATCTTCACTCCAGGAAATTAAATCATGAATAGCACTTTTATTTCCTTTGGCTTTAAAAGCACTTCTTATCCAAAATATAAACCATTTTTCGAAAGGTGTATCTTCACTATCATGGAAAACTAAATCGCAAGCTTTATTATAATTTCCATTGGCTTGATGTGCAATTTTTGTAGCAATGGCATTTTCTAAATTATAATTTTTTACAATAGCATTTTTAATTATTTCTTCAGCTAAGGGAGGAAAATGTAATACTTGACATCTAGAAAGAATAGTATTAATTATCTGTTCTTCATCTTCAGCAATTAGAATAAAAACAGTTTTATTTGGTGGTTCCTCAATGAGCTTTAATAATTTATTGGCAGCTGAAGTATTCATTTTTTCAGCCATCCAAATTAGCATTACTTTATAACCACCTTCATAAGACTTTAAAGACAATGATTTTACAATTTCAGTCGCCTCATCTACACCTATTTGTCCTTGTTTATTATCTACGCCTAGTTTTTTATACCAATCAAATAAATTTCCATATGGTTGTTCTTCGAGTAACTCCCTCCATTCTTCCATAAAATGATTAGAAACGGGATGCTTTTTAACCTTATCATTTGTAGCAACAGGAAAGGCAAAATGTAAATCAGGATGAGAAATATGATCGAATTTTAAATTACAGGATTCGTTTCCACTAGTATTTTCACCATTTTTATTCTTACATAATAAGTATTGTGCATAAGCAATAGCCATTGGTAAAGTACCACATCCTTCAGGACCTACAAAAAGTTGCGCATGTGGAACACGACCATTATCGGCACTTTGAGTTAAATGGTTTTTAATATGTTCTTGACCTAGAATTTCACTAAACAGCATAAGGCAAAGATAACAGAAATCATCTCTTTTTTTTGAATTGAAAAAATTATATTTGTCAATTAAAATTTGATCTTATGAAAACACTCAACGACTTTAATTTCAAAAATAAAAAAGCTCTAATCCGAGTAGATTTTAATGTGCCTTTAGATGATAAATTTAATGTAACTGATGACACCAGAATTAAGTCTGCTAAACCAACTATTATTAAAATTCTTGAAGATGGTGGGTCTTGTATATTAATGTCTCATTTAGGTAGACCAAAAGGTGTAGATGAAAAATTTTCATTAAAGCATATTGTTGATAAAGTTGAAGATATTATAGGAGTTGAAGTGAAATTTGTTCCAGATTGTGTTGGTGAAGAAGCTAAAAAAGCTACTAATAATTTGCAACCAGGTCAGATTTTAATACTTGAAAATTTAAGGTTTCATGACGAAGAAACTGCTGGAGATATAGACTTTTCCAAACAACTTGCAAGTTTAGGAGATATTTATGTCAATGATGCTTTTGGGACAGCTCATAGAGCACATGCTTCCACAACTATTGTGGCTCAGTTTTTTCCAAATAATAAATGTTTTGGATATCTTTTAGAACAAGAAATTAAAAGCATCGATAAAGTGATGAAAACAGGTGAAAAGCCAGTTTGTGCTATTTTAGGTGGCGCAAAAGTGTCTTCTAAAATTACTATCATAGATAATATTTTAGATAAAATTGATCATTTAATAATTGGTGGAGGCATGACTTTTACTTTTATTAAAGCTCAAGGAGGAAAAATAGGAAATTCATTAGTTGAAGCAGATAAATTAAAACTTGCAAACGAGATTTTAGAAAAAGCAAAAGCAAAAAATGTACAAGTTCACTTACCTATAGACGCTATTATTGCTGATGCTTTTAGTAACGATGCTCACACCAATACTTGCGATGTTAAAAATATTCCAGATGGTTGGATGGGATTAGATGTAGGACCAAATACAGAAGAACTATTTGCTCAAGTTATAAAAGAATCAAAAACTATTTTGTGGAATGGGCCATTAGGAGTTTTTGAAATGGCAAATTTTGCTAAAGGAACGATTGCTTTAGGTTACGCTATAGCTGAAGCTACAAAAGAAGGTGCTTTTTCTCTTGTAGGAGGAGGAGACTCTGTTGCTGCAGTAAAACAATTTGGGTTCGAAGACAAAGTAAGTTATGTAAGCACAGGAGGTGGAGCAATGCTTGAAAGCCTTGAGGGTAAAACGCTTCCAGGAATTGCAGCTATATTAGATTAATTTTTAATTATTGTATCTTTATAAAAGTTAACAAAACAAGAAATTAATGGCCATTACGTTTACAGTAGTAAAACAGATAAAGCCCTATGAATAAAAATAAAATCTTAACTTATTTATTCTTTTTAAGTATCAGTATTACATATGCTCAAGATACTATTGTTAAAAAAATCAAATCAGAAAAACTTACAGATTCTGAATTGGTTGCAGGAGAAAAATATGTGGTAGATACTATAATTGATGGTAAAACTTTATATAAAATTCAAATTAATGCAATTCCAAATGTTTCAGAGTTAAAATCTCTTGAAGATCATGAACAAGCCAATCAGTTTGACGAAAAATGGCTAGTAGAATTGTACAGTAACACTTTATATGACACTATATATAAAACAATTTCAGAATTAGAGTATAATAATATAGACTATCCAGAACTTTCAACAGATACTTTAAAGGCAAGATTAAAAAGATTAGATGCAAGAACACCTTTTAATGTTGCTTATAATCCATCTTTAGAAAGTGTTATAAAGAATTTTTTAAAAAACAAAAGGTCTTATTTTGAACGCATCATGGGTTTAAGTCATTATTACTTTCCAATGTTTGAGCGAGAGCTAGATGCAAAAGATATTCCATTAGAAATGAAATATTTAGCGATTGTAGAATCTGCTTTAAATCCAAGAGCAAAATCTAGAGTAGGTGCAACAGGTTTATGGCAATTTATGTTTGCTACAGGAAAACAATATGGATTAGATGTAAGTAGCTATGTTGATGAACGTAGCGATCCTATAAAATCAACTAAAACAGCTGCTGTATATTTATCTAAACTTTATGAAATTTTTGGTGATTGGGATTTGGCTTTAGCAGCCTATAATTCAGGACCAGGAAACGTCTCTAAAGCTATACGTCGATCTGGAGGTTATGAGAATTATTGGAATATACGTCATAATTTGCCTAGAGAAACAGCAGGTTATGTTCCAGCTTTTTTAGCTACGATGTATATTTTTGAATATGCCAGAGAACATGGTTTTACACCAGAAAAACCCATGTTTCATAGTATAGAAACCGATACAATTAGAGTGAAACAATTAATTACTCTAGACCAAGTTTCTGAAGCAACTGAAGTACCTGTTGAAGAACTTCAGTTTTTAAATCCTTCATATAAATTAGATATTATTCCATTTATTGAAGGAAAAAATTATTATTTAAGATTACCAAGAGCTTCCGTAGGAAAATTTGTTAATAACGAAGAAATTATATATGCATCTGCAAAAGCTGAAATAGAGGAAAAAGAGAAACCTCTTCCTCAGTTTTTTGAATCGCAATCAAAAATAAGTTATCGTGTTAGAAGTGGTGATAATCTAGGATACATTGCTGGAAAGTATAAAGTTAGAGTTAGCGACTTAAAACAATGGAATGGTCTACGTAGTAATAACATTCGAATAGGACAAAGACTCACTATTTATCCAAGAAATCCTAGCGCAAGTCAAGCAGTTACAACAAGTAATCCTGTAAATACTACTACATCATCAAGTGGTGCAAAAATATATACGGTAAAAAGTGGAGACTCTCTTTGGAGTATCTCACAAAAATTTCCAGGAGTTTCTGTTCAAAATATTCGAGATTGGAACGATATTAGTGGGAATAATTTAAAGCCTGGAATGAAACTTAAAGTTTCTAAAGGCTAAATATTAAAAACTAACAAATAGAAACACATGAAAAACGCATTGGTTTTATTTTCATTTATGCTAATATTAAGCTGTGGCAATAAAAAGTCTTCAAATCAAAAAATCTTATCAGATTCTTCAGGAAATATAAATAATTTATCTATTGTTGTTGACAATAACCTTTGGGAAGGCAATGTAGGTGAAGCGATAAGAGATGTATTGGCAGCGCCATTAGACGGATTGCCTCAAGACGAACCATTGTTTAGCATGAGCCAAATTCCTCCATCTGTTTTTTCTGGATTTGTAACTCATAATAGAACTGTTTTTAAGGTTGAAAAAGGAAAAGAGCCATCTTTTAAAATAGCTTCAGATGTTTTTGCAAGACCGCAAAAGTTAGTACTTGTAACAGGGAAAACTGACGATGAAATTATTGAACAGATTCAAGAAAATGCAGGCAAAATAATTTCAGCATTTAAAAGCGAAGAAATTAGAGAAAAACAAAGACGTATTGCGTTATCACTTCATAAAAACAACACTTTAAAGAATAATTTAGGTATAATATTAAATTTTCCAACTGCCTACAGAATAGCTAAAGAAAAAGACAATTTCTATTGGATAAGAAAAGATATTACTACAGGAACAACCAATTTAATGATATATGAATTACCGTATAATTATATTACAAAAGGAGATAGTTTGGTTTATCAAATAATTAAATTGAGAGATTCTATTGGAGAAGTACATATTCCTGGACCTACAGAAGGTACTTATATGATTACAGAAAAAGCTTATGCTCCAGCTGTTTTCGAAACGATAATTGATAACAAACCAGCTATAGAGACTAAAGGTCTTTGGGACGTTAAAAACGCTTTTATGTCTGGGCCATTTATAAATTATATTATAGATGATGAAGTTAATAACAGATTACTTGTTATAGAAGGGTTTGCTTTTGCTCCATCTGTTGAGAAAAGAGATTATATGTTTGAACTTGAAGCTATAATTAGGTCTTTAAAGATTAACGAATAGCTATATTTTCAAAAAAAATAAACAAAAAAAACCCTAACAGATTCTGTTAGGGTTTTTTTTGTTATAAAAAGATATTATTATTCTTTTTTGTCTTTTGTTTTATCTTCTTCTTTGCTAGCGTCTTTAAATTCTTTAATTCCACTACCTAGACCACGCATAAGTTCTGGTATTTTTTTTCCACCAAAAAGTAATAATACAATTACTACAATTAGTGCTATTTGCCATGGTCCAATTGCTAAGGGTAACATATATAAACTCATATTGTTTTAATTTAAAGAGCAAAGTTAATAATTAAAGTTTAATATTACCGTTTTAACAAGAACTTTAGCATAAAGCTAGTCGGCAAGTGTCATATTTTTATTTAATTTTGTTGATATAATGGCAGAGAGCAAAAAAAATCAAAAAAAGTTTAAAAAAAAATTACTTCATAAGTATAGACTAGTTATACTTAACGAAGATACTTTTGAAGAAAGGTTATCATTTAAACTTACTCGTTTAAATGTGTTTGTACTAATGTCTCTTACATCTATATTATTAATTACAGCCACTACTTTACTAATAGCTTTTACATCTCTAAGAGAGTATATTCCAGGTTATTCTTCTACAGCATTAAAAAAGCAAGCTGTAGAGTTAAATTATAAAACTGATTCCCTACAACAGTTAATAGCAGTTAACGAGAGATATTATTCTTCAATTAAAAAAGTCTTACATGGCGAAATAAGTTCAGTAGATTTTAATAGAGACTCTATTATTGAAGAAGCAAAACAATTTGCAGCACAAATAGATTTAAGACCCTCTAAAGAAGATTCGCTATTAAGAGAAAAGGTAGCTAAAGAAGATAAATTTAATTTGTTTGAAAAAGCAACAAGTAAAATTAATTTTGTTCTGTTTCCTCCAGTAAATGGAACTATTTCAGAAGCATATAATTTTGAAGAAAAACACTATGCTGTAGACATTATTGTTGAAAGTAATACACCTGTTAAAGCAACTGCCGATGGAACCATTATTTTTGCAGAATGGACGGTTGAAACAGGAAATGTTATTATTATTGAACATAGTAACGGACTTATATCAGTTTATAAGCATAATGCATCACTTACAAAATCTCAAGGAGAACTCGTTAAGTCCGGAGAAGTTATAGCAACCTCTGGAAATACTGGAGAATTGTCTTCAGGACCACATTTACATTTTGAACTTTGGAAAGATGGTTACCCAATTAATCCAACCAATTTTATAGATTTTAATTAATGTTATCAATAAAAGCAGCACTAGCTAAACCATTTGCTAAAAGAGTTTATAAATCTGTCCAAAAATGGGCAAATAATCCTATTGAAACACAAGAAAAAGTATTTCAAGAATTAATAAGCTCTGCTACTTCTACAGAATTTGGGAAAGACCATGATTTTATTAGCATTAATTCACATAAAGATTTTATAAGACGAGTTCCAGTAAGAGATTACGAAGAGTTAAAGCCTTATGTAGAACGTGTTGTTGCTGGTAAAGAAAATGTGTTGTGGAAAGGAAAACCTATTTATTTTGCTAAAACTTCTGGAACTACATCTGGAGCAAAATATATACCTATTACCAAAGAAAGCATGCCAACACATGTGGAAGCTGCTAGAAATGCTATTTTGTTATACATAGTAGAAACAGGTAAAGTGAAATTTGTAGATGGTAAAATGATTTTTTTACAAGGTAGCCCTATTTTAGATAAAAAGAATGGCATTCAGCTTGGAAGACTTTCAGGAATTGTAGCACATTATGTGCCTAAATATCTTCAAAAAAACAGAATGCCTTCTTGGGAAACAAACTGTATTGAGGATTGGGAAACAAAAGTTGATGCTATAATTGAAGAAACATTGCCAGAAAACATGACTATAATTTCTGGGATTCCTTCTTGGGTTCAAATGTACTTTGAAAAAATACAAGAAAGAACAGGAAAAAAAGTAGGAGATGTTTTTAAGAATTTTAATCTTTTTATTTTTGGAGGAGTAAACTATGAACCTTACAGAGCTAAATTCGAAAATTTAATTGGAAGAAAAGTAGATAGCATAGAACTATTTCCAGCAAGTGAAGGCTTTTTTGCTTTTCAAGATAAGCAGAACGAAAAAGGTATGTTACTTCAACTTAATTCTGGTATATTTTATGAGTTTATTAAAGCAGATGAATTTTTTAATAATAACCCAAAACGTCTAACAATTAAAGATGTTGAACTTGGTGTAAATTATGTCATGATAGTCTCAACAAATGCAGGGCTTTGGGCTTATAATGTAGGCGACACTGTTGAATTTACGTCAACAAAACCTTATCGTGTTATTGTTTCAGGTAGAATTAAACACTTTATTTCAGCCTTTGGAGAACACGTAATTGGAAAAGAAGTTGAACAAGCACTTCAAGAAGCATTAGTAGATTCAGATATTGAAGTAACAGAATTTACAGTAGCACCACAAATAAACCCTAATCAAGGATTACCATTTCATGAATGGTTTATAGAATTTGAAAAAGAACCTTCAAATTTTGAATTATTTTCAAACAAAATAGATGCTTCATTGCAAAAACAGAATAGTTATTATTTTGATTTAATAAAAGGAAAAGTACTTCAGCCATTAAAAATAACTGTGATTAAGAAAAATGGTTTTCAAGATTATATGAAATCTATTGGAAAGTTAGGAGGACAAAATAAGATAGCAAGACTTTCTAACGACAGAAAAATTGCTGATCTATTAGAATCTAAAAATCTGATTAAATAATATTATATTTGCTATTAAATAAGCTATATGAGTAAAATAAAACATCATGAAAGAACGAGAGCTCAAGAGAGTTCAAATGCCATAGAAAGAATGTATATAACCATGAGACACTTGTTTAACAGAGGGTTTTACAAGCCTATGGGAGTTTCTGGCGAAACACTTCGCGAAGCATTATTACTTTTAAGGCCAGAAATATATGGTTCTATTGGAGATGAAAAAGCAGAATTAGACGGTCTACTTTATGTAATTGATAGATTACCTCAAGGAATTGAAGAATGTACATTTATTAACTTAACAAGTGATGAAGGTTATACAAATTCACATTTTAAACCTATAATCCCTCCAAAGAGAAGAAGAAATTGCTATCGTATAGATAGTGAACAGATGAATATCGAAATTACTCGTGGACGATCAGAAATCTATGATATTCTAACGCATTTAACATTTATATTTATAGAATCTCATAAAATAAGTAAACGTGTTTTAATAGATGAATCTGGAAACACTACTAGAGATTGGAAAAAACTTGAGAAAGCAGTACTTTCTAAAAAGAAATTAACTCAAGAAGAAAGAGAGGTTGCTATTTCTCATACTGCAAATATATTAGGGAGAACTTTTAATGAAATTATAACTGTTTATAGTCAGTTTGCTTCAGATTCTCAACCCGAAAGGCTATTACATATAGTTTATTGGTTAGGAAAATTAGCAATTGAAGAAATAGTAAACAATAATAAAAGAACAGTAACATTTAGCCCAGTTTTAAGAGAGCGTTTAGGTCACCATATTCATGGTGAAATATGGTCTAATAAGATTAAAGAAACACTATATAATAATGGTTTGCTAGAAAGACCTATTCATATTATTAGCGCAAACATGCATAGTGTTATGAATTCTCTATTTGCAACATCAGCTTTAAAGACTTTTGCAAAAAAGAAAACTATATTTGAAGTCTACGAAGCAATTAGCCAAAAAAATAATCAAGAATTACGCAATAAAGTAACTAAAGAAGCGTTGCAAAATGGAATGATTTATATTCCAGATTCATCTGGAACAAATATAGATGTTCAGATTTTTGATACAGAAAAAATTGATTTTTCAAAATTAGACATAGAAGTAAGTGAAACCTTCAAAGATTCAGAAAAACCAGTTATTTTCGTAATGGATTATGCTTTTGGAGAACAAGCCTATGAAACAATAGATGAGTTTTTAAAGCCAATAAAATTTAACGGAAAGAAAACACATTTAAAGGTAGAATCTATTTCAATAATGGGTAAAGCAGGAATTTTAGAAGGAGGAAAAGGAGATATCATGATACCATCGGCACATATTTTTGAAGGGACAGCCGATAATTATCCATTTAAAAACGAGTTAAGTAAAAAAGATTTAAAAGGTCATGGCGTAGAGGTTTACGAAGGAGCTATGATAACAGTTCTAGGAACTTCTTTGCAAAATAAAGAAATTTTAAAGTTCTTTTTTAATTCAACTTGGAATGTTATTGGTTTAGAAATGGAAGGCGCTCATTATCAAAAAGCTATTCAGGCAGCTTCTAAAGTAAGAAGAAGCATTAATCCTAAAGTAAAAGTAAGATATGCGTATTATGCAAGTGATAATCCTTTAGAAACAGGTAGCACATTAGCATCAGGAGGTTTAGGAACTTCAGGTGTAAAACCAACATATTTAATAACAAGAAAAATATTAGAACAAATTTTTAATTAACACCAATCATTAAAATGAGTAAAAATTTACCAGAACAAAACACTTCTGAAGAAGTAGATTTAGGGCAGTTATTCACCTTAATAGGAAATGCTTTTCAAAAATTATATAATTTCTTTGCTTCTATTATAAAAGCTATTTTTTCAGTATTTATTTATACATTAAAAGCGTTTATAGTTAATTTTAAGATTATTGTAATTACAATGATTATCGCTGGTGTTTTAGGTTATGTTTTAGATAAATTTAAACCAGACTCTTATTCATCAACAATGCTTGTAAGACCTTATTTTGACTCAAAATACCAATTAATTACGAACATTAATTATTTTAATGCTTTAATAGAAAACGAAAATCTTGAAACCCTTTCAGAACTATTTAAAATATCTAAAGAAGATGTTAAAGATATAGGTGAATTTGAAATTTTACCCGGTCCAGAAACAGAAAATGAAAGAATTTTACAATTCGAAAGCTTTATTAAAGATGTCGATAGTGTTAGAGCTCAAAACATAAGCTATGATGATTTTGTTGAAAATAGAAGTATTTATTCTAGTGATTTTTTTGAAATAAGTGTAACAGCATCAAAAAAAGACATCTTCCCGAAACTAGAGGAAGGTCTAAATAACTCTTTTACCAACTTCTATTCTTTAAAGAAAATGAAGAAGAGAGATTCATTAATAGCCATTCAAAAAACAAATCTTTTAGAACAAATTGCTCAAGTAGATTCACTTCAAAAAATTTATATTAAAGTATTGGAAGATGAATCTCAATCTAAAGCAAAAGAAATAAGTTTAGGAGGTGAAGGCTTTACTTTAAGTTCAGACAAATCTAATACCAAGGAATACGAACTTTTAAATACAGAAATGAAACTAAGAGATCAATTAAAACAATTGGAAGAAAGGAAAATTGAAGAAGATGTGTTTTTTGATGTTATTTCAAGTTTTCAAGAGGTTGGTAATAAATCAACAGAATGGTATGAGAAGTATACTTTAATTTTCCCAATTTTAGCTTTTATAATGTTATGCTTGATTTATTTAACTAGTAAAACAGTTATTTATGTAAAGAACTATGAAGGGTAAAAAATCTATATTAATAACTGGTGGAGCGGGTTTTATAGGATCTCATGTAGTTAGGTTATTTGTTAAAAACTATCCAAAATATCAGATTTTTAATTTAGACTCTTTAACATATGCTGGAAATTTGGAGAATTTAAAAGATATTGAAAATGAATCTAATTACAATTTTTTAAAGGCAGATATTACAAACGAATCTGAAATCAACTTTCTTTTTAAAAAACATCAATTTGAAGGTGTAATCCATTTAGCGGCTGAATCTCATGTAGATAGATCCATAGATGATCCTTTAGCATTCGTTAAAACAAATGTAATTGGCACTATGAATTTATTAAATGCATTCAGAAATCTTTGGAAAGATAGTTATAAAAATAAATTGTTTTATCATATAAGTACTGATGAGGTTTATGGAACCTTAGGAGAAACAGGCCTATTTACTGAAACAACACCTTACGACCCTAATTCACCCTATTCTGCTTCAAAAGCCAGTTCAGATCATTTTGTTAGAGCTTACGGAGAAACTTACGGCTTGCCTTATGTAATATCTAATTGCTCAAACAATTATGGGCAAAATCAGTTTCCAGAGAAACTAATTCCTTTATTTATAAATAACATTATTCAGAATAAATCACTTCCGGTTTATGGAGATGGTAATTTCACTAGAGATTGGTTATATGTAAAAGATCATGCCATTGCTATTGACTTGATTTTTCATAAAGGTAAACTTTTCGATACTTATAATATTGGAGGTTTTAACGAATGGAAAAATATAGATTTAGTTAAACTATTATGCAACCAGATGGATGACAAGTTAAATCGTCCAGAAGGAACCTCAGAAAAGTTAATAACATTTGTAGAAGATAGACCCGGACATGATTTAAGATATGCTATAGATGCTTCTAAAATTAATAAAGAATTAGGCTGGGAACCATCAGTTACTTTTCAAGAAGGATTATCAATAACAATAGATTGGTATTTAGAAAACAATAAATGGTTAAACCACGTTACTAGTGGAGTATATCAAGATTATTATAAAAAACAATACCATTAGAATGAAGGGAATTATTTTAGCAGGTGGATCAGGTACTCGATTACATCCATTAACTTTAACAATAAGTAAGCAATTAATGCCTATTTATGATAAACCGATGATATATTACCCTCTTTCTACCTTAATGTATGCTGGTATAAATGAAATATTAATTATTTCTACACCTAAAGATTTACCACTATTTAAAGACTTATTAGGTGATGGTTCAAAATATGGATGCCATTTTTTTTATGAAATACAAGAAGAGCCAAACGGGTTAGCAGAAGCATTTATTATTGGTGAAAAATTTATTGGTAAAGATAAAGTCGCCTTAATTTTAGGGGATAATATTTTTTATGGGACTGGTTTATCTAAATTATTACAAAGTAATAATAATCCAGATGGTGGAATTATTTATGCATATAGAGTTCATGATCCAGAACGTTATGGTGTGGTTGAATTTGATGTAGACGGTCAAGTTATTTCAATTGAAGAAAAGCCGGTAAAACCAAAATCAAATTTTGCTGTTCCAGGCATTTATTTTTACGATAATTCAGTAGTAAATATTGCAAAAAGTATAAAACCAAGTCATAGAGGTGAACTTGAAATAACTGATGTTAATAAAGCGTATTTAAAACAAGGAAAATTAAGTGTCAGCATATTAGATAGAGGAACTGCTTGGTTGGACACTGGAACATTTCAATCACTAATGCAAGCTTCTCAATTTATTGAAGTAATTGAAGAACGTCAAGGACTAAAAATTGGTTCAATTGAAGCAGCTGCTTTTGAAATGAATTATATAACTAAAGAACAATTTATTGCTTTAGCAGAACCCTTACTAAAAAGTGGTTATGGCAAAAATTTACTAGGGTTAATTACAAATAATTAATGAAAGTTACTGAAACAAAATTAAATGGCTGTTTTATTATCGAACCAAGAATATTTAACGATAAACGTGGTTATTTTTTTGAAAGTTATAATCAAAGTGAGTTTAATAAGACTTTAGGACTTAATATTCAATTTATTCAAGATAATGAGTCCTATTCAACCAAAGGTGTTTTAAGAGGGTTACATTATCAAAAAGGGGAATTTGCTCAAGCCAAATTAGTTAGAGTTGTTAAAGGTAGTATATTAGATGTTGCCGTGGATATTAGAAAAGAATCTCCAACATTTGGAAAACATTTTTCATTAGAATTAACAGAAGAAAATAAGAAACAAATATTTATTCCTAAGGGTTTTGCTCATGGTTTTATTGTGTTAAGCGATATAGCTATTTTATCATATAAATGTGACAACGTTTATAACAAAGAATCAGAAGGAGGTATTATATATAACGACCCTAGTTTAAATATAGATTGGCATATGCCTCATGACAAACTAATAATTTCTAAAAAGGACTTAAAATTAGCAACATTTAAAAAGCAATTCCTATGAAAACTCAAGTCCTTGTTACAGGAGCCAATGGGCAATTAGCTAAAACATTACGAGATCGTTATATTAAAAATAATTTGGCATTAGATTTTTTGTTTGTTTCTAAAGCCGAATTAGATATTACTAATAAAGCACAACTCAAGGACCTTTTTAATCATCATCATTTTGATTATTGTATTAACTGTGCAGCTTATACGGCTGTAGATAAAGCTGAATCAGATAATGAAACCGCATATTCTGTAAATGTTAATGGTTCAAAATACTTAGCAGAGGTTTGTCAACTTCATCAAACCACATTGATTCATATTTCAACAGATTTTGTATTTGATGGAACAAGTAAGTTTCCATATAAAGAAACTGATACAACAAAACCCCTTAGTGTTTATGGTATTACAAAATTAAAAGGAGAACAAGCCATTATAAAGAATCTTGAAAAATATTTTATTATAAGAACATCTTGGCTATACTCTGAATATGGGCATAATTTTATGAAAACCATGTTAAGATTAGCACAAGAAAAAGATCAGTTACATGTGGTTTCAGATCAAATAGGAACTCCAACATATACAGGAGACTTAATAGAAGTTATTTTCAAACTTATAATATCTAGAAATGAAAATTATGGAATATACCATTTCAGTAATTCTGGTGAAACTAACTGGTTTGATTTTGCAAAAGCTATTTTTGAGTATAGTCATATCAAAACTGAATTAAAACCAATTCCAACAGAAGCTTATCCAACTTCTGCTAAGCGTCCTCAATATAGCGTTTTAGATACTACTAAAATAAAGTCTACTTTAGATATCTGTATTCCCAATTGGAAAGATACTCTTAAGGTAGTACTTTCAAATAGGTTAAACTAATTCATAGCTTTTAATTAAATAAAGTTCTTGGGGGAATCTTTTTTATAAAAACAAATAAAAATATTAAGTCTGAGTTTATTCTACCTTATTTATCCTCATAATACTTATTCTTGAAAGGATATATTGAATATTACAGTGTTATATATTTAAAAAAATAATTTGAATATAAGGATTACTAAGAATGACTTGGTAAACAAATTAATAATGGTATTTTTGTAGCTTAAATATAATGTTATTGCGTATAATTCCTTAACATTGATTGTTATAATCATAAATGAAAAAGAAAATATTAATTGTTTTTGGAACTAGACCCGAAGCAATAAAAATGGCTCCACTAATTAAAGCTTTTCAAAATTATAACGATTGGTTTGAAACGAAAGTTTGTATTACTGCTCAACATAGAGAAATGCTGGATCAAGTATTATCTTTTTTTGAAATTATTCCAGATTATGATTTAGATTTAATGAAGCCAAATCAAAACCTATTTAGGTTAACAGCTGATATTATTATTAATTTAAAAGCTGTTTTAGATGACTTTAAACCGGATTATGTTTTTGTTCATGGAGATACAACTACTACTATGGCTACTAGTATAGCTGGTTTTTATTCAGGAGCAGAAATTTGCCATGTAGAGGCAGGTTTAAGAACTTTTAATATGCAATCACCTTTTCCTGAAGAGATGAACAGATCTGTTACTGGTGTTATCACAAATCATCATTTTGCACCCACTATTACATCAAAACAAAATTTATTAACTGAAAACAAAAAAGAAAAAGATATCATTGTTACAGGAAATACTGTAATAGATGCTCTTTTATATAGTGTTAATAAAGTTAATAGCGAACATTTTGAAGATGAGGAATTAGAAAACTTAAAAACTATATTAGATCCAAACAAACAAGTAATTCTAGTTACAGGACACAGACGTGAGAATCATGGGCAAGGATTTGTCAATATATGTGAAGCAATAAAAGAAATTGCAATAGCTCATCCTTATAGTCAGATTATTTACCCAGTACATTTAAATCCAAATGTTCAAAAACCAGTATATGAACTATTAGCAGATATTTCTAATGTTAAACTTATAGACCCTTTATCTTACCCAGCTTTTGTTTGGTTAATGGAGAAATCATACTTAATAATTACAGATTCTGGAGGCGTTCAAGAAGAAGCTCCTAGCCTAGGAAAACCTGTGTTAGTTATGCGTGATACAACAGAGCGTCCTGAAGCTGTTGACGCAGGAACTGTGTTGCTAGTAGGGACTAATAAAAATAAAATTGTAGCAGAAGCCAATCGACTTTTAACAGATAAGAAATCATATTCAGATATGAGTAAATTACACAACCCTTATGGTGATGGAAATGCATGTGTGAAAATTGTTGAGCATATTTTAAAAATAAACACAAAGGCTAAAGCATTATGAATTATGCCATTCCAACAGATATAAATTCGTTTAAAAATTAATTTTGAATTAACATATGGTAAATAGTAATCCAGAAGTAGTAATGATTGGTCTTGGGTATATTGGTCTTCCAACTGCAGCTTTAATTGCTCAAAACAAAACTTATGTTCATGGAGTGGATATTAATCAGACTGTCGTAGACACAATAAATGATGGAAAAATACATATTGTGGAACCAGACCTAGATAAAGCAGTTGCTAATGCAGTAAAAGAAGGATTTTTAAAGGCTGCTACCACACCAGTACAGGCAAACACATATTTAATTGTAGTTCCAACACCGTTTAAAGCTAAAAATGAACCAGATATATCTTTTGTTCAAGCCGCAACAAAAGCCATTATACCTTTATTAAAAGAAGGAGATTTGTACATAATAGAATCTACTTCACCTATAGGAACTACTGAAAAAATGATGGATTTTATTTATAATGAACGTCCTGAACTTAAGAACTCTTTGCATATTGCATACTGCCCAGAACGCGTATTGCCTGGAAATGTAATGTATGAACTAGTTCATAATGATAGGGTTATTGGTGGCATTAATAATAAATCAACCGAAAAAGCGATTAATTTTTACCGTCAATTTATTAAAGGAGATTTACATAAAACCAATGCTAGAACAGCAGAAATGTGTAAGCTTGTTGAAAACTCATCTAGAGATGTACAAATTGCATTTGCAAACGAATTATCGCTTATTTGTGACAAAGCAGATATTAATGTTTGGGAACTTATAGACTTAGCAAATAAACATCCTCGTGTAAATATTTTACAACCTGGTTGTGGTGTTGGCGGGCATTGTATAGCAGTAGATCCATATTTTATAGTAGCAGAATATCCTATGGAATCTCAGATTATTGGGAAAGCTCGTGAAATTAATAACTATAAATCGTTTTGGTGTGCAGAAAAAGTGCAAACAGCAAAACTTGAATTTGAGTTAGAACATAGTCGTAAACCAGATATTGCAATTATGGGGCTTGCGTTTAAACCAGACATTGATGATTTAAGAGAATCTCCAGCAAAATATATTGCGCAAAAAGTATTGCAAAATGCTAATAATGAAACATATTATATTGTTGAGCCTAATATTGATTCACATAAAGTATTTAAACTTACTGATTATATTGAAGCAGCTGAAAAGGCAGATATTATAGTATTTTTAGTTGCACATAAGGAATTTAAAACCTTAAACATATCTTCAAACAAAAAGGTGTTAGATTTTTGTGGTGTTTTTAAATAATAAAAGACTTACAATAAATGTTTAAATATAATTTTATAATTAATAAAAAGCTATAATTAATATAGTATGTCATATAATAAAGAATCCCATTTACGAAGCATTATTAAAGGAGTTTCTTGGCGAATAATAGCTACTACAGACACTATTTTAGTTGTACTATTAGTAACTTGCCTTTCAGGAAACTGTAGTATTCAAGATGCTTTAAAAATTGGGTTTTTCGAGTTTTTCATAAAATTAGCGATTTATTATTTTCATGAAAGAATTTGGCAATATGCATTAAAAGATAGTGTTGTCTCAAAAAAACTCACTCTTTATAAAACTATTTCGTGGAGAATAATAGCTACTACAATGACTTTTATAATTTCAGGAGCAATCTTAGATGTATATGGCGAAACAGCATTATATATTGCGTTAATTGAACTGTTTAGTAAATTTATTCTATATTATTTACATGAACGGTTATGGTTAAAACTGCCATTAGGCCAAATCCGTAATTTTTTTTTACAAAAGAGGAATAAGCATTAAAAAATTTTGTTTTAAGTATTTTTATTTATGTTAATTAACAACAGATGAAAGAAAATATAATTCCACATACGTATCAAATTTCTATTGAAGATAGAAGAAAAGCAAATAATCACAATTCTTTTTTAATTTGGTTTACTGGTCTTTCTGGTTCTGGAAAATCAACAATAGCAAACGTTGTTGAACTAGAATTATATAAAAAAGGAATTAAAACATATATTCTTGATGGAGACAACATTAGAAAGGGTATCAATAAAGATTTAAGCTTTTCACCAGAAGACCGTACAGAAAATATTAGAAGAATTGCCGAAACTGCTAATTTAATGATTGACGCTGGATTAGTAGTACTTGCAGCATTTGTTTCACCATATAAAAAAGACCGAGAGAACATTAAAAATATCGTTAAAGATGTTAACTTTGTCGAGATATATGTAAATACTAGTGTAGAAGAATGTGAGAAGAGAGATGTTAAAGGGCTTTATAAAAAAGCCCGTACAGGTGAAATAAAAAACATGACAGGTATTTCAGCTCCTTATGAAGCACCAGAATATCCTGATATTGAGATTAAAACTGAAAACGTTTCTATTGAAAATGCAGTTAATGAAATTATAGAATATATAACACCAAAATTGAAACTCAAAAATGAGTAAATATTATTTAAATTATTTAGACGAATTAGAAAGTGAAGCCATTTTTATTTTAAGAGAAGTTTGGGCGCAATTTCAAAACCCAGTAATATTATTTTCTGGAGGTAAGGACTCTATTTTAGTAACACATTTAGCTAAAAAAGCATTTTACCCTGCTAAAATTCCATTTCCTTTAATGCATGTTGACACAGGACATAATTTTCCAGAAACTATTCAATTTAGAGATGATATTATAAAAGAATTAGGTGTTAATCTTATTGTTGGTTCAGTACAAGAGTCTATTGACGATGGACGTGTAGCTGAAGAAAAAGGAAAAAATGCAACTCGAAATGCACTACAAATCACAACGTTATTAGATGCAATAGAAGCAAATAAAGTAGATTGTGCTATTGGAGGTGGAAGACGTGATGAAGAGAAGGCTAGAGCTAAAGAAAGATTCTTTTCTCATAGAGATGATTTTGGTCAATGGGACCCAAAAAATCAACGCCCTGAATTATGGAATTTATTTAATGGTAAACATTTTCAAGGAGAACATTTTAGAGCATTTCCAATAAGTAACTGGACTGAAATGGACGTTTGGAATTATATAAAGAGAGAAAATATTGCTATACCTTCTTTATATTATGCCCATGAACGCGAAGTTGTATGGAGACAAGATTCTTGGATTCCAAATTCAGAATTTTTAGTTATTGAAGATCATGAAGAAATTGTAACCAAAAAAATTCGTTTTAGAACTTTAGGCGATATTACTATAACAGGTGGAATAGAATCAGATGCAGATACGCTTGAGAAAATAGCTGAAGAAGTGTCTGGGATGAGACAAACAGAAAGAGGTAATAGAAGTGACGATAAGCGTTCAGAATCTGCAATGGAAGACAGAAAGCGTCAAGGGTATTTTTAAATCAATTACAAATTGTCATGCTGGATTAATATTAGCATTTCAAATAAATTAAATATGTTAGATAACAATCAATTATTACGTTTTACAACTGCAGGAAGTGTCGATGACGGTAAAAGCACCTTAATAGGTCGTTTACTATATGATTCAAAATCAATATTTGAAGATCAATTACAGGCAATTGAAAACACTAGTAAGAAAAAAGGTCATGAAGGTGTAGATTTAGCTTTATTTACAGATGGACTACGTGATGAACGTGAACAAGGAATTACTATCGATGTTGCCTATAGATATTTTACAACTCCTAAGAGAAAATTTATAATTGCTGATACTCCAGGGCATATTCAATATACTAGAAACATGGTTACTGGAGCCTCTACAGCAAATGCAGCAATCATTTTAGTTGATGCTAGACACGGAGTTATTGAGCAAACTAAAAGACATTCATTTATTGCTTCATTATTACAAATTCCCCATGTAATTGTTTGTATTAATAAAATGGACTTAGTAGATTATTCAGAAGAAGCATATAATAAGGTAATTAATCAATTTGAAGAATTTTCATCAAAAATGTTAGTAAAAGATGTTCGATTTATACCAATAAGCGCTTTAAATGGAGATAACGTGGTTAATCGTTCAACAAAAATGGATTGGTATCAAGGAGCTCCTTTGCTTCATACTTTAGAAACCATACATATTAGTAGTGATATAAATAAAGTAGACGCAAGATTTCCTGTACAAACTGTATTAAGACCTCAAAATGATACTCATAGAGATTATAGAGGATATGCAGGTCGAGTTGCAAGTGGAATTTTAAGAAAAGGAGATGAGGTTACAGTAATGCCTTCTGGATTTACTAGCAAAATTAAATCTATTGACACATTAGATGGAGAACTAGATGAAGCTTATGCTCCTATGTCAGTTTCAATAACACTTGAAGATGATATTGATATTAGTAGAGGAGATATGATTGTACGTTCAAATAATAAACCTGAAGCTATACAAGACCTTGAAGTTATGCTTTGTTGGTTGCATAATGATGCTGCTAAACCTAGGGCTAAATATACTATTAAACACACATCTAACGAGCAAAAAGCCATGATTAAAGAGGTTGTTTATAAGTTTAACATTAATACTTTAGATCGTATTACTGGAGATACAGAACTTAAAATGAACGATATTTCTAAAGTAAAAATTAGAACAACCAAACCACTTATGGTAGATTCCTACAGAGAAAATAGAACAACAGGAAGTATTATTCTTGTAGATGATGCCACCAATGAAACTGTTGCAGCAGGAATGATTGTTTAAAAGAATAAAAGCAAATGCAAGAAAAATATATAAATCAAGTTATTGCTGTTGCAAAAGCAGCTGGAAAAGCTATTTTAGAAATTTATAATGCAGATGATTTTGGTATTGAAATAAAAGCAGACGAAAGCCCGTTAACATTAGCTGATAAGGCAGCACATAGAATAATTGTTGAAGGGTTAAAAGACACAAGACTTCCTGTACTGTCTGAAGAAGGAAAATTAATAGATTTTTCGAAACGTCAAAAATGGCGAGAGTTTTGGATGGTTGATCCTGTAGACGGTACAAAAGAGTTTATAAAAAGAAACGGAGAATTTACTGTCAATATTGCACTTATCAGAGACAATAAACCTGTTTTTGGTGTTGTTTATGCTCCAGTATTAGATAAATTATATTATGGTGGTGAAGGCTTAGGTGCTTTTATGATTGAAAAGGATAAAATTACTATATTAGAAACAAATAAAAACACAACTAATATTGTTAGAATTGTAGCGTCACGGTCGCATCTAAATCAAGACACTCAAGATTTTATCGATCAGTTTGAAACAACAGAAATTATATCTATGGGTAGTTCATTAAAATTTATGTTGGTTGCCGAAGGGAAAGCAGATATCTATCCTCGTTTTGCTCCAACCATGGAATGGGATACAGCAGCAGCTCATGCTATATTAGTCGGGCTGGGAATAGAAGTTATAGAACCAAAAACTAAATTGCCACTACACTACAATAAATTAAATTTGTTGAACCCTTATTTTATGACTTGGGCTCAATAAGTTAAGTTTTATAATTATCAAAATCAGATTTAGATAATTAATCGTTTTCAAATAAATTAATGTTTAGATTATGAAAATACTTGTTACAGGAGCAGCAGGATTTATAGGATTTCATTTGTGTAAAAAACTACTAAGTGAAGGTTATGAAGTTGTTGGTTTAGATAATATTAACGACTATTATGATATTGAGCTAAAATATGCTAGACTAAAAGAATTAGGAGTTTTAAAAAGTGAAGCTAAACAATTTAATAGCTTAAGTGTCTCGACAACTTTGAAAGGGTTCTCATTTGTTCGAATGCAACTTGAAGATCGAGAGAATTTACCTGAGTTTTTTAAAAAGCAAAAATTTGATATCGTCTGTAATTTAGCAGCACAAGCTGGAGTTCGTTACAGTTTAGAAAACCCTGAAGCCTATATTGATAGTAATGTTGTAGGTTTTTTAAACATATTAGAATGTAGTAGACACAATAACATAAAACACCTACTTTATGCGAGTAGTTCTAGTGTTTATGGTGAGAATGAAAAAATTCCATTTTCTGTGACAGATAATGTAGATCATCCAATAAGTTTGTATGCTGCAACTAAAAAAAGTAACGAACTAATGGCCTATACTTATAGTCACTTATATAATATACCAACCACAGGCTTGAGGTTTTTTACAGTATATGGGCCTTGGGGCAGACCAGACATGGCACTCTTTTTATTTACAAAAGCAATTGACAAAGGAGAATCTATAAAAGTTTTTAATCACGGAAAAATGAGCAGAGATTTTACTTATATAGATGATATAATTAATGGTATACAAATCGTTTTAAACAACCCGCCAAAGTTAGGAGATGAAAGTAGTAAATCAGCTCGTTACAGATTGTCTAATATTGGTAACGGAAGTCCAGAATCTTTAGGAGATTTTATTCAAGCTATAGAAAAAAGCTTAGGTAAAAAGGCGAAAAAAGAATATTTACCTATGCAACCTGGCGATGTACCTCGTACATGGGCTGATGTTTTTGAGTTGGAGAAAATGGGCTATAAAAGCTCTGTAAAAATTAAAAAAGGAGTTCAGAACTTTGTAGAATGGTACAAAGCATTTTATAAATAAGCATTTTAAAAAAAATAGATGTCTAACAATAAGATAAAAAATATAATAAAGAAGATTGTATTTCCTATTAGGTTTAACTCAAGACGGTTAATAGGTGGAAATAGAATGGAGCCTAGTTTTATTATAGTAGGTGCTCAAAAAGCAGGAACTACCTCGTTATATAAATATTTAACACAGCATCCAGATATAAAAGCAACTTTATTGAAGGAGGTTCATTATTTCGACCTAAATTATGACAAACCATTATCTTGGTATCAATCTTTTTTCCCGTTAAAAAGAAATAATAAAATAATTACAGGAGAGGCATCTCCTTATTATATGTTCCATCCATATGCTATTAAAAGAATAGCAAATTTTAACGCCAATATAAAAATAATAGTTCTACTTAGAGAGCCTGCGAGTAGAGCGATATCACATTACTACCATGAAGTAAGGCTGGGACGAGAAACCCTTGGCTTGGGAGAGGCATTTAATCAAGAAGACCAAAGAATGCAAGAGGAATTAGAAAAGTTTAGAAACAACCAACATTATATAGGTTATAATCACCAAAGATTTTCTTATCAATCGCGAAGCGACTATTTACCACAGATTAAAGAAATAAAAGAATGCTTCAAAGAAGAAAATATTAAAATAATTGATAGTAAAGAATTTTTTAAGCATACTTCAGAAACAGTCAAAGATGTTCTGAAATTTTTAGGTGTAGACCCAGATTTCAAAATTAAAACTGAAAAAAGATTTAATTCTTGGGAAAAAATAGCAGATCCTGAAGAAAAAGAAATTTATACCAAACTTAAGGCCAAATTTAAGAACTCAAATGACACCTTATTTGATTTAATAGGGAAAAAATTTGATTGGAAATAAGCCCAATTTTTTATGGCGAAAAATTTAAAAAAGAAAACTTTTACTGGATTTTTTTGGCTCATTGTAGGCAGTAGCTCTCAAATTGCACTACAAATTTTAGTTTTATCTATTTTGGCACGTTTAATTACGCCTGAAGAATTTGGGGTGGTTAGTATTGCAATTATCTTTCTTGGGTTTTCTAAAACCTTTTCTCAGTTGGGAATGGGTGCAGCCATTATTCAAAAACAAGTAATAACAACAGCACACATTAGAACAGCATACACGACTTCTCTATTAATTGGTGTTTTTTTTTACATATTAATGGTTATTTTCTCTGAGAATATAGCTTTATACTTTGAAATGCCACAACTCGCTAAGGTTCTAAAGTACATTTCTTGTATTTTTATAATTGACAGTATCATTTCAATTTCGCAATCATTACTTCAGAGAAATATGAAGATGAAATATTTCGCACTCACCGATTTAATATCGTATTTAATTTCTTTTGGATTTTTAGGGGTAACCCTTGCGTTTATGGGTTACGGAATTTATGCCTTAGTTTATGCATATATTTTACAGGCAGTCTTAAGAGCTATCATGGTTTTCTATCTTGAGCCACATTCTATCCTGCCTTTTTTCGACCGAAAGAGTTTTAAAGATTTAGTTTTTTTTGGTGGTGGCTTTACACTAGCAAAAATAGCCAACTATTCTGCTGGTGAGATAGATAAACTTGTGGTAGGGAAAATGATAAATGCTGATGCGCTGGGTTATTATAGTAGAGCTTATCAGCTAATGGTTGCACCAGTTAGATTAATTGGGCAATCTTTGAATATTGTTTTGTTTCCAGCCTTGTCTTCGGTACAAACCGACATCGAAAGAGTAAAGAATGCTTATTATAAATCAACCCAACTTGTAGCTTATGCATCGTTAATTATTTCAGCAATTTTGGTCGTAAACGCAAGAGAAGTAGTTTTAATATTACTAGGAGAAAATTGGTTAGATGTTATTTTGCCATTTCAAATATTGGCCTCAGGAACCATTTTTAGAATGAGTTATAAAATAGGAGATTCTTTAGTAAAAGCCTTAGGTGATGTTTATAGAAGAGCAATATTTCAAGTCATTTATGCCGGTTGCGTTTTGTTGTTTTCTTATATAGGGCAGTTTTGGGGAATTCAGGGAGTAGCAATAGGTGTATCACTAGCAATTTTCATTAATTTCATTTTTATGGCTTACTTAAGCCTTTCCCTTTTAAAAGATGACTGGATAAGATTTCTGAAACTTCATATTAAACCCTTTCTTTTGTCAATTTTAGTGTTAGGCTTTGCTTATGCTACGCTATTTATTTTAAGATTTTTTGATTTAAATTTATTTGTGACAGAAATTATCTATCTGTTTATGGTGCTGGGCTTTTTAATAATTATATTTTTGTGTTTTAAGCAGCAATTTGGAGTTACAGAAGAAATAAATTCAGTTATAAAAATCATTAAAAACAAAAAACAATGAAGCATGTGTTCATTACAGGGTGCCCAAGAAGCGGAACTACCATGTTGGCTAGTATGCTCGGCAGTGCTCATTATTGTGTAGCCACACCTGAATCAGATTTTTTCATCGATTTCATCTATAAGTACTTAAATAAGACATCAAAAAATTCAAATAAAGAAGATTTTAATTTTTTTTTGAAAACGAATTATCGTTTCAAGCAATGGCATATTGAACCAAATGATATTGAGAACATTCCCGAATCAATAACATATGATAATTATAATGGAGTAATCGAAAGCACTTTGAAGCTGTTTATTGAATGTCATTCAGATGTTGCTACAAATGAAGTTACTAGGATTGATCACACGCCAACTAGTATTCTAGATTTTAATATTTTAAACGATTTTTTTCCAGAGTCAAATTTCATTTTCATTGTGAGAGACCCAAGAGCAGTTTATGCATCTGTAAAGAACCTTGATTGGGGCGCCAATACAGCATTAAAGTTGGCAGAAGAGTGGAATGAATATGCCGCTATGTATTTTTCAATAAAAAAACTATTCCCAGAAAGGGTTTCACTAGTTAGGTATGAAGATATTTTAAAAAATGCACCTACTGAATTGAAACGATTATGCGATTTTATAGGAGTGCCTTATTCTAGTGATTTGAATGAAGGTAGTGGGTTTAAGATTCCAAGTTACACATCTTCGCAGCATTCATTAGTTGGCAAAACATTGGATAAACATAGAATTGATCATTGGAAACACAAACTCAACCACCGAGATATATTGCTAATAGAGTCTAAAAGTAATTTGATGATGAAAGTCTTTAATTACGATCCAACCCACTCCATAAAATATAGAATAAGGGTTAGAGATAAGGTACAGACCCTTCTCAATGAAACTTTTTATTATTTTGCAAACAAAATTAGGAAAAGAAAAAGGGAAAAAAATGCTTGAGCATACTATTAAAAGTAACCCCCGTTACCTATTATTGGTTTCGTTGCTAGCTCTGTTTGTGTGTTCATGCAAACCTAAAACAGAATTGTATCTCGAAAGAGGATTAGATATTTTGAGCAACAAGCACGAATTAAATTATAAAATAAATGAGGATGTTGTTGTAAAAGAACTGGGAATTATAAGAGACCAAAAAGAGGGTATTAAAACCTTGGTTTTAAAGTTGAATGATTCTGCTATTGTCAATGCTATAGATAAAGATATTATCATTGGTATAACTGTCTGGATTATCGATGAGAACAAGAAAAAAAGAATTGAAAAGTGGGATTTTATACCTAAGTTTACCCAAGTAAACAAGCATAAATATATCATGAATGAAATTAAAATAGAAGAAGATCAGGTTAATAAGATGAAAATCTTTCTCTATAAAAAAAACGAGGGCAGAAAGAATAAAATAGGCCCAACAATAATATTAAATAAGGTAAACACTTACAATGACTGATAACAAACCCCAAATAGCATTAGTAACTGCTGTTAAAGACGAAATAGACAATCTAGATAAATTCCTTAAAGTCATCGAAAATCAATCGATAGGTATAACTTGTTTGGTAATTGTTGAGAATGATAGTATTGATGGTAGTAAGGAGTATTTAGATAAAGTAAAACAATTAAAAAATGTTGAATATTTCAAGGTAATCAATATTAATTTTGAAGACACAACCTATCGCGTAGGAAAAAAATATGCAACAATCATTAATACAGGGTTTGAACACATTAAAGAACAATCGTTTTATGATTCATTAGATTATATCGGTATTTTAGATTGTGATGTATTTCCTGAAAAGGATTATTACCTTAAACTAACAACGTTCCTTAAAGAAAACCCTGAAATAGGTATTACAAGTGGGCTTATATATACTGAAGAGGGTAAAGCACATATTTCAGATTCTAATTTTGTTGAAGGTAATAGTCGAATTTGGACCATGAAATGCTTTAAAGAAGCAGGCTATATTATTGCTTATACAGCAGATACCGTGTCCGTTGCTTTAGCCAATTTAAAAGGCTGGAAAACAAAAACCCTGAAGTCTGCAAAGGTTGTTTCTAGAGAAATAAATGTAAGAATTGGAAACTCAAAAAATAAGGGTTATCATGCTTATTATAGAGGACATTCAATAGTTTACGTGTTTTTAAAATCATTATATCTAGCATTTGCAAAAGGAAAATTTAAAATGGGTTATGAGTTTTTAGCAGGATATGTTGAAGGCGCTTTTAAAAGAAAGGCTAGAATTGAAGATAAAGAACTCAGAAAATATTTCAGGTATTATATGTTTAATAAATTAACCCATAAGTATTAAGTGTGAATGTTGTTATAATACTTCTTTGTTTTTTTCTTGCAGGCTTTTTTCACCAAGGGCTTTACATTATCATTCCTTTTATTTCTTTATTTTATATATCTACCCAAAAAGAATCCAAATTATTCTTAAATCCAATCAGTAAGATATACTTATCAGTTGTTTTAGTTGTTTTAGGCTTCTTTGTGATACAATCGTTATTGTACTTCGATATTAAGATTTTTTCTATAAAAGGGTGGCTTAGATTTGTGGCTTACTTTTTCTTTACAGTGTTGATTTCTTACATGAGAAAGGATGATATTAAGTATTTTTTTATCATTATTATTTTATACTTTCTATTAACCATTCCAATAGGTTTATATCAGGTTACAAAATGGGACTGGGAACGATATCAGAATGTTTTTGATCACTCCAATCATTTAGCATATGTATTGACAATGTGCGTTTATTTTCTGTTTCTTCACAACCCATTTAAAAGTAAAATTGTTAAAAACATTTGTTTAATAGGGTTATTTGTGTCTTTATTACTTACAAAATCTACTGGTGGTTTGTTAGTTCTTTTGGTCTTATTAGGCTATAATTCACTGAAATCAAAAAGAATATCTTTAGTAAAGAAATTAACTTTTATTCTATTACTAATAATAGCAATTGTATTAGCATTAAACTTTTCAGAAAAAATAGCATATCAATTGGAATCAATTGATTTTTTAACTTGGGAATTTGTAAAAGAAAGAATTGAAACTTATACTATAGATGGTGTTAATAGGGCAGGTGGTTATGGTTCTTTTGTTTGGCGAATTATTTTTTGGTCTAAACTAATGCTTACCTTTTTTTCAGAACCTTTTTTACACATTATATTTGGGGTTGGAGTGGACCATTTAACAAAAGGATTTATGCCATACGAATTTATGGATAAAGATCCTCATAATGATTTCGTTAAAGTATTACTTGAGTATGGTGTATTAGGGTTATTATTGTTTTTAAGTTTTTTCAGGAACATCTATAAAATTATGAACAAAAACTTTAATATTATCATTTTAATGGTGGTACCAATGTTTTTTGGAAACGCTATAGTTAATTACCCTTTTAACTTAACTTTAATTTTAATTATAATTTATGAGTATAAGCAAAATTATAATTAAAGCAACTAATTTTTTTTTAATACTATTTGTACTTTTTACAGTACTTCCTGTAAAATTAAACTATAGTAGTATTACAATTATTCTATTATCAGTGATAAGCATTATAAACTTATTTTATTCTAAGAATATAAATTTCAAACACGATAATTATTATATTTTTATTATTAGCATTCCATTTATTGTTTATACGTTTGGTCTAATTAATACCTCTAATTTAAGTTATGGCTTTACTATTTTGACGAAGAATTTGAGTTTTATAGCCTTTCCCCTTATTTTTTTTAGCCTTGGGAAATATATTAATCAAAAAAAAATGTACTCATCATTCTTATTAGGGCTATCGCTTACTAATCTTTATCTTATTTACTTATTTTTTTATAATTTTAATTTTGGCACTAAGTTTTATATGATTGTTACCTTGGATGTTTATCATTCAACATATCTTGGTATGTACAATCTATTTGCCTTTTGGGTTTGCATCAACTTCTTTATAAAGAAAAGTAAAAAAATCTACTTATTTTTAGCATTGTTTTTTATAATTTCTGCTTTATTAACCTCTGCTAGAATTATCTTTATTTTATCTTTTCTATCCATAGTCACAACCATACTAATTTTAATTAAATCTAATAAAATAAGAGTAGTTACCCTTCTTTTTACAAGTTTAGTTAGTATATCAATACTAGTAACTATTCCATCATTTAAGCAAAAATTTAATCAATTTTTGGAATTAGAAAAAATAGGTTTTGATAGAAATAATTACAGTAGTTTATCTTCTAGATTTGGCAAAATAGAAGCTTCTTTAGAAGTTATAAAGAATAATTTATGGTTTGGCACAGGAACTGGAGATAATATTGACGAACTGGTAAAAGAATACCGAGAAATGAAATTTGTAATGGGTTATAAGTATCGCTATAACCCACACAATCAATATCTAGATAATATGGTTAGAAATGGATTGATTGGAGGCAGTATTACGTTGATAGTCATTTACATTTTGCCAATAGTTGTTTCCTTTCGAAGGAAGGATTTTTTAATGTTAACTTTTATATTAATAATATGTTCCGTAAGTTTAACAGAATCAATTTTAAACGTACAGAAAGGCATTACCTTTTATGTTTTTTTTGTAATCTTGTTGCTACACAAGAATTTTCAAAAAGGTTCAAATCTATCTAACAAAATTCATGACACGATATAATTTCCTCAATACAAATGTTGACAACTTTAGTATGAAAGAGACTCTTGCTAAAATTGAAAATACAATAGACAATAAAAAGCAATTGCTACATGTTGGAGTAAATGCCTCACACATTGTAGCATTACAAAATGATCAAGAGCTTAAAAAATGTATAAATGAAGCTGATATAATTAATGTTGATGGACAGGCTGTTGTATGGGCATCTAAAATTTTGAATCAGCCTCTTAAAGAACGAGTTTCTGGCATTGATTTAATGGTTAATTTGGTTGAATTGGCATATAAAAAAGATTATAAAATATTCTTTTTTGGAGCAAAAGAAGAGGTTGTTAAAACAGTCGTAGATGTTTATACAGACAAATACTCTTCTAACATTATTGCTGGTTATAGAAATGGATATTTTAAAAAAGACGAAGAACAAAATATTGCGAGAGAAATTTCAAATAGTGGCGCAAACATGTTGTTTGTTGGCATAAGTTCACCAATAAAAGAAAACTTTCTTTTCGAGAACAGAGACATATTAAAACAGGTAAATTTAATAATGGGTGTAGGTGGTAGTTTTGATGTCGTTTCTGGCAAAGTTAAACGTGCTCCAAAATGGATGCAAAATTGTGGCTTAGAATGGTTTTATAGATTTCTTCAAGAACCTAAGCGCATGTGGAAACGTTACCTAGTTGGAAACACGAAATTTATTATACTAGTTCTAAAAGAACGCTTTTTAAAATAATACGTTTTTTCTTTTTAAACTAGCTTAAAAACGTATTCTTTTTAGAATAATAATTTAAGAGTGCATTTTTTCAACTTACTTTCCTATTTTTGTTGGATAAAGCAATTTAAATGAAAATTAAAAATATCTGTTGTATTGGCGCAGGTTATGTTGGTGGTCCCACCATGGCTGTCATTGCTCAAAAATGCCCCCATATTAAAGTCACAGTTGTAGACATCAATGAAGCAAGAATAGCAGCCTGGAACGATAAAGACTTAAGTAAATTACCTGTTTTTGAACCAGGATTAGATGACATTGTAAAAGGAGCTAGAGATAGAAACCTCTTTTTTTCAACTGATGTCGATAAAGCTATTGACGAAGCAGAAATGATATTCATATCGGTAAACACCCCAACTAAAACATATGGAAAGGGTAAAGGTATGGCTGCAGATTTAAAGTATATTGAATTATGTGCCCGCCAGATAGCACGTGTTTCAAAAACTGATAAAATTGTCGTTGAAAAATCAACATTACCTGTGCGAACTGCTTCAGCAATTAAAAGTATTTTGGATAATACCGGAAACCATGTACAGTTTCAAATATTATCTAATCCGGAGTTTTTAGCCGAAGGAACAGCAGTTCCAGATCTGCTAAACCCAGATCGTGTATTAATTGGTGGAGATACAACTCCTGAAGGAACAAAGGCAGTTAATGCACTTGTTGAGGTTTATGAAAACTGGGTGCCTAAAGCACAAATTCTAACAACCAATGTATGGTCTTCAGAATTGTCTAAACTAACAGCAAATGCCTTCTTAGCTCAACGTGTTTCGTCTATTAATGCCATGTCTGAACTTTGCGAAAAAACAGGTGCAGATGTTGATGAAGTTGCTAAAGCTATTGGAATGGATAGTAGAATTGGATCCAAATTTTTAAAAGCTTCAGTAGGCTTTGGGGGTTCTTGCTTTCAAAAAGATATTCTCAACCTTGTATATATAGCAAAGAGCTATGGTTTAAATAAGGTTGCAGATTATTGGGAGCAAGTAATAATAATGAATGACCATCAAAAGCAACGGTTTTCTGATAACATTGTTAATACCTTGTACAATACAGTTTCTGGGAAAAAAATTACATTCTTAGGTTGGGCATTTAAAAAGGACACGAATGATACACGTGAATCTGCAGCAATAAAAGTAGCTGATAATTTACTAAGTGAACAAGCAAATATTTCTGTTTTTGATCCTAAGGTAGTTGGTGAGAGAGTCTATGCTGATTTAGATTATTTAAAAACTAGAACGACAGAAGAAAATAGACGCTTACTAAATGTATGTAAAGATCCTTATCAAGCATGTAATGAGTCACACGCTATAGCTGTTTTAACTGAATGGGATGAATTTGTAGATTACGATTGGGAAAACATTTATAAATCTATGAAAAAACCTGCTTTTGTTTTTGATGGTAGAGGAATTCTTAATCAAAAAACATTAGAAAAAATAGGCTTTGTATATTATAAAATTGGAAGTGGAATAGACTAACTAACAATCAGAAAGGAATAGTATTGGAAAAGAAAAATGTACTTATTACAGGAGCTGCAGGGTTTTTAGGATCGCATTTATGTGATAAATTTATTTCAGAAGGATTTCGTGTAATTGGAATGGATAATTTTATTACTGGAGACAAAAAAAATATTGATCATTTGTTTGATAATCCACATTTTCATTTTATTGAACATGACGTAACAGAATTTATAAAAATTGAAGAAAATCTTGATTTTATTCTACATTTTGCCTCACCTGCAAGTCCAATTGATTATTTAAAAATACCTATTCAAACGTTAAAGGTGGGTTCTTTAGGGACACACAACTTATTAGGTTTAGCTAAAGCAAAAAAGGCTAGAATTTTGATAGCTTCTACTTCTGAAGTTTACGGAGATCCTTTAGTTCACCCACAAAGTGAAGACTATTATGGTAATGTTAATACAATAGGTCCAAGAGGTGTATATGATGAGGCCAAAAGATTTCAAGAATCCATTACAATGGCTTACCATAGATTTCATGGACTTGAAACTAGAATTGTACGTATTTTCAACACATATGGACCTCGAATGAGATTAAATGATGGTCGTGTAATTCCTGCCTTTATGGGTCAAGCCTTAAGAGGTGAAGACCTAACTATTTTTGGTGACGGTTTACAAACTAGATCGTTTTGTTATGTTTCAGATCAAATAGATGGGATTTATAAACTTTTATTTAGTAATTATTCTTATCCTGTAAACATAGGAAATCCACATGAGATTACTATTAAAGATTTTGCTGAAGAGATTATAAATCTTACTGGAACTGATCAAAAAATAACGTATAAAGAACTTCCAAAAGACGACCCATTACAAAGACAACCTGATATTTCATTAGCTAAAAGTCTTTTGGGCTGGGAACCAAAAATAGAAAGAGAAGTAGGTATGCGTAAAACATTTAATTATTTTAAAAACCTTACCGAGGAAGAATTATATAAAAGTGAACATAAAGATTTTACAAAGCATATAAAAAAATAAGTGACTACATTTAAACAAGGACGATATTCAGGCTATTTAAAGCATATTTCTTACTTAATTGATTTAAGTATTTTAAATGGGCTAGCTTTGTTATATTTTTTTAAATCTGTCGATTCAATAAAATTTATTGTTTTAATATCATCTGCTTGGATAATTTTATCAATTTATTCAAAATTTTACGAAGTTTATAGATATTCAAGAGAAATAAATATTGCTTCTTTAATTTTAAAGCAATTGGGTTTATTTACTTTACTTATGTTAGCTTTTTCTGGGCTAAATCTTAGCCTAGAAATTCAACCAATCGTAATTTTAAAATATACTATCTCAACTTTATTTTTAATCGGTTTATTTAAATTCACACTTTACTATTTACTACAAAAATACCGGACAACTTTCGGAGGTAATTATAGGATTACAGCTATAATAGGTAAAAATAAACAAACAAATGCATTAGAAAGCTTCTTTCACAATAATCCAGAATATGGTTATATTCATAAAAAAACTTTCAATACTAAAGACAAGGATGGATTTAGTTTAGATGTTTGTTTTAATTTCATAGCTAAAGAATCTATAGATGAAATTTATTGTGCTATTTCTGAACTTTCAAATTCTCAAGTTTATAAAATAATAGACTTTGCAGATAATAATTTAAAAATACTTAAATTTTTACCAGACAATAAAGACATTCATTCGAAAAAACTTAAATACGAATATTATGACTATATTCCAGTTCTATCTTTAAGGAACATTCCATTAGAAGATTCTGTAAATCAATTTATAAAAAGATTATTTGATATTTTATTTTCATCTTTAGTTATAATTTTTTTATTATCATGGTTGACACCTATAATAGCAGTATTGATAAAAATTGAATCTAAAGGCCCTGTATTTTTTAAACAATCTAGAAATGGTTTTAATTATAAAGAATTTGATTGTTATAAGTTTAGATCTATGATGCCAAATAAAGATGCACATTTATATCAAGCTACACGTGGTGACCAAAGAATTACAAGAATTGGAAAATTTATAAGAAAAACGAGTATTGACGAATTACCTCAGTTTTTTAATGTGTTATTTGGAGACATGTCAGTTGTAGGCCCTAGACCTCACATGGTTAGCCACACCAATATGTATGCCAAAAAAATAGATAAATTTATGGTTCGTCATTTTGTAAAACCTGGCATTACTGGTTTAGCTCAAATTAGTGGATTTCGAGGTGAAGTTGAAACAGATAAAGATATTATAGGTCGTGTTAAATATGATATATTTTATATAGAAAACTGGTCGTTGTTATTAGATTTTAAAATAATTTTTAAAACCTTTTTAAATGCGGTTAAAGGGGAAGAAAAAGCATATTAGATAGAAGTTAACATATAATCTAATTGATTATTAAAATCAAACTCAATTAATGCAGTTTTTCTTATTTTTTGTTTTAACTCTATATTTAAATCTGTTTTTTTGATTGTTGAAATTTTTCTATTTAAAGCTTGATAATCTCCAGCTTCTACAACCCAACCTAAATTAAATCTTTCAACTATTCTTTCCCCTTCACCACCACCAAAATAAACTAAAGGCAGACCCAACCTAGCATATTCAAATATTTTAGAAGGCACAGATCCATAAATTCTTTTCAATAATGGTATAATTGTTAAATCGTAATTTAATAGTTCTTTATGAAGTTTATTTCTTGAAATTTCACCATGGTAAAATATTGGTAGTTCAGGATGACTTGTTATAAACGATTCAATTTTGGTTTGTTCACCTCCTGTTCCATATATATGAAACTCTAAAGTAGAATAGTCTAATTCATTACATAATTTATAAATACCTTGAGCTACACCTAGTAAACCAGCATAGACTAGTTTGATTTTTCCTTTAGTAGTAACTTTGTTTTCCATATCTGAAACTTCAAAATCTGGATAATTTCTATATAAAAAGTTTTTTTTATGTGGAGAAATCGAATTAATATGTGTTATTATTTCTTCACTTTGTCCTAAAACAATATCTGCTTTTTTATAGTTAAATTGTTCTATGTTTTGTAGTATTTTGTAGCTAAAATTCTCTCTAAAAACACCTAATTCCAGTCCTGCTATTGGCCATAAATCGCTTACATTTAAAATAAGTCTTCTATTTTTAGAATGTAAAAACAACATGCTTGTAAAAGCAACTAAAAGTGGAGGTGATTGTATAATAATCGTTTGTGGAATTTTATTCCAAATAAAAAACCAAATCAGGCTAAAACTATAAGAAAACATAGCAAATAAACGTATGAACTTGTTTTTAGAATTACTGGCATATAACCATAATCTATGAATAGTTATGTTATTTTCAATGTTTGTATACTTGAACTTCCCTTTATATTTTGGGAATATTTTTCCAGTAGGATAATTTGGTAATGGTGTAATTACAGAAACCTTATATTTTCTCTTTTTTAAGCCTTCAGCTAAATGAAACATTCTATTTGAAGCCGCTCCAATTTCAGGAGGAAAATAACTTGTAATAATTAATATACTTTTCATCATTTAAACGTTATGAATTTTAGATGAAAACTGCCTCAATTTACCACTTTTTGAGCGTTCTAATTTAATTTGTCTTTCAAAATTAATATGAAGCCCTTTTTCTAAATAATGTTCCATTTCTTTAGAAATAACTTTCATTTTATCATCAGAAAGTTCATTTTGGCTAACATATTTTATTGTAAAAGCGTCTTTTAGAATTTGTTCGATAATAAATTCTTTTACATTGCCATCATCTTCAATAATACTTTTTGTAATATAATAAAATGTAAGTCCAGCAGCTTTTTTCCCACTTGGTAAAATAGCAATATCATTAGTTCTTCCGGTGAGTTTTTCTAATATAGGTTTTTTAATGGTACTATTTTTTGACAGGATACCAATGTCTCCAATATCATATCTAATAAAAGGATGTGCTTTATTATATAGAGAAGTTATAACAATTCGGCCTTCTTCTCCTAATGGCAATATATTATTATCATTGTCTAATATCTCTACTAAAAGAGTTTCACTATTAACTTGCCATTCATCATTAGTATTTTGAAAAGCAATAATATCGAGTTCTGAAGCTCCATATTCATTAATCACAGGAATTCCAAACTGCAATTCCAGAAGTTTTTTATCATTTTCAAAAAGCATTTCAGAAGTAACAACACAAGCTTTTAAAGAAGGACAAATGTCTTTTAAAATTATATTTTCCCGATTTAAATATTTAGCAAATTGCACGATGGAACTTGTATAGCCATTCAAATAATCAAATTTAGTGCTTTTGAAAATTTTTAAATGCCTTTTAAAAGCTTTGTCACTTAAATCAAAAACAGAAAATCTATAACGTTTGCCTAAAGCATCTTTAAAGCGTTCTTTATAATATCCTTTTTTATCTAATGGGATGCCATAAAATCGGGCTTGTTTAGAACTGTTAAAATCTAGGTTATACCATCCAAACCTATCTTTAATAATTGCCCAAGTTAGAGTGTGGCAATATTTATCTTTAGCAAAAACAAATGGATCTCCAGAAGAACCTGAAGTTTTATTTAAATAGATCTTTTTATTTTTAAAAGTATTAGATAGCCTCTCATTTACGGGCTTTTGTAAATCATGCTTTGTCATAACTGGTATTGAATTCCAATCTAACAAATTTGCATTTTTTGCCAGTAGTTTGTAAAATGGCGTATGTTTTAGATGAAAATTTACAATGTCTTGTTTTTTCTCATTAACATATGCCTCAAATTCACTTTCCTTTTTTAATTGAATATTTCGTAAAGCTTTTTCAGCTTTCTTTATAGGAAAGCCATTAAGTTTTAAGGAAAGATCGAATAAATTCAAAATAAAAAAAATCATAATTTCTGTAAAGTAAATAAAAAATATTCGTGTATTCGAAGCATTAGTTTTATTTTTGTGCTAAACTACTCTCAACATGAACATTTTAATTCTTGGCTCCGGTGGAAGAGAGCATACTTTTGCTTGGAAAATTGCTCAAAGCCCTTTATGTAAAAAGCTTTACGTTGCTCCTGGAAATTCTGGAACAGATCAAATAGCTAAAAATTTAGAAATAAAAGTTACCGATTTTCAAGCGATAAAGAAAGCAGTTTTAGAACATAAAATCAACATGGTTGTGGTTGGACCTGAAGACCCATTAGTGTTAGGTGTTCATGATTTCTTTTTAAACGATAAAGAATTGGCACATGTGTCTGTTATTGGGCCACAAAAAGCAGCAGCCGAATTAGAAGGAAGTAAAGAGTTTGCTAAAGAATTTTTAGTTCGACACAATATTCCAACAGCTGCTTATAAATGCTTTAATATATCTAATGTTGAAGAAGGTTATGCATTTTTAGAGACGTTAAACCCTCCTTATGTATTAAAAGCAGATGGTTTAGCTGCAGGTAAAGGTGTGTTAATTTTGAACAATTTAAATGAAGCTAAAACTGAATTAAAAAGTATGTTAGTTGACGCTAAATTTGGTGAAGCTAGCACTAAAGTAGTTATTGAAGAGTTTTTAGATGGTATTGAATTAAGTTGTTTTGTTCTAACTGATGGTAAAAACTACAAAATATTACCTACTGCTAAAGATTACAAACGTATTGGCGAAGGAGATACTGGTTTAAATACTGGTGGAATGGGAGCTGTTTCTCCAGTACCATTTGCTACAGAAGATTTTTTAAATAAAATTGAAGAGCGAATTGTTAAACCAACTATTGAAGGATTAAAAAAAGACAACTTACCTTATAAAGGTTTTGTGTTTATTGGATTGATAAAAGTAGGAAAGGACCCAAAAGTCATTGAATATAACGTAAGAATGGGAGATCCTGAAACTGAAGTTGTATTACCTAGACTAAAAACCGATTTGGTTGAAATTTTTCAAGCTATTGCTAATCAAACTTTAGATAAAATAGACATAGAAATAGATTCAAGAGCAGCAACAACCGTTATGTTGGTATCTGGTGGTTATCCTGAAGCTTATGAAAAAGGAAAAGAAATTACGGGTTTAGAATATGTAATAGACTCAATACCTTTTCATGCTGGAGCCATTAATAAAGATGGTAAAATTGAAACATCTGGAGGACGTGTTATGGCAATTACATCGTTTGGGAATACATATCAAGAGGCCATAAAAAAATCTTATCAAAATATAGAAAAACTACATTTTGATAAGATGAATTATCGTAAAGATATTGGTTTCGATTTATAAGTAAGAATGAGATGTAATACTCTTATCTTCTTCGTTATTATCGTTATAGCCTTTTAGTTGTTTCATCCAATATAGGAAAGCAACAAACCCAATTATAACAAATAACCAAGAAACTATATTTGCAGCAAACCAATTATCTAGTTCTAGCTTAGCTAATGCATCATAAGGAGCAAAAAGCACATTCACAAATAAATCCTGTATACCGTAAAAAAAGTCTTTCATTATATATAAATTTTAATGCTCAATAAGAGCTTATAAGGGATTATCAATATATTTACACAGCAAAATTACATTTTTTTCATTTTAAAATTTAATATTTAGCGAAGAATATTAGTAATTTACTTCAATTTTAAACTCAAGCATTATAAATAAAATATTTTTTTAAATGATATCAAGTTTTTTTAGCAAAGCCAAACCAATACATTTTGTCGTTGTAAGTTCTTTGTTAATGATTGCTTTTATTCTAACCAAAGTTTATAAAACAAATCTGAATTTTGATACACTTAATATTTTAAAACAAATATTATTATTTGGGGTTTGTATTTTTTCAATTTTTGTTTTCGATTTTTTATCAGGCAAAAACGACCTTACCAAAAGCAATAGTTATAAAATATTATTTTTTAGTTTGTTTATGATTATGATGCCACAAACGTTTATAAACACTAAGGTTTTGGTAGCTAATCTATTTATTTTATTTGCTTTAAGGCGAATTATTAGTATTCGAACCATGAAACAAATTAATAAAAAAGTGTTTGACGCTGCATTTTGGATTAGTCTAGCAACCTTATTGAGTTTTTGGGCTTCACTTTTTTACATATTAATTTTTGCAGCCCTCCTGTTATATACAGTTGCAGATATAAAAAATTGGATTATTCCGTTTATTGGAGTACTGACTGTTGTGGTAATAAGTTTAAGTATATTAATTATAATAAATACAGATATAGTAAGTTATATTTCTAATATTAACACAGATATTAGTTTCGATTTTAGCATGTTAAATACGCCACAAATTATAGTTTCATCAACTGTTATTTTTTCTTATTTTGTTTGGGCAGTATTTTTTTATGTTATTAATATTAAATCGAAATCAAAGAACTATAAACCGTCATATTTATTAATACTTTTTGCAGCATTAATTGCTATAGCAATTATAATAATTTCACCTCAAAAAACTGGAGCTGAATTCCTGTTTTTATTTGCTCCATTGTCTATAATCATGGCAAACTACCTGGAGATTATTTCAGAAAAATGGTTTAAAGAAATTTTAATTTGGATTCTTATTCTTGTTCCAATAATCAATTTAATGCTGTAATTTTTCACCGAAAGCTAAATCGCCTGCATCTCCTAAACCAGGAATAATATAGCCTTTATCATTAAGCTTTTCATCAACCGTTGCAACCCATAAATGCGTGTCTTTTTCAAAGTAATTTTCAATATAATTGATACCTTCTTGAGCTGCAATAACACTTACTAAATGGATGTTTTTAGGCTTGCCAAAAGGCTTTAAAGCTTCAAAAGTGGCAACCATAGATTGTCCTGTTGCTAGCATTGGGTCTGCTAAAATTAAGGTTTTGTTTTCAAGATTTGGACAGGCTAAATATTCGACTATTATTTCAAAATTTTCGGGTTTTTCTTTATGATGTCTATAAGCAGAAATAAAGGCATTTTCAGCTTTGTCAAAATAATTCAATAAGCCATCATGTAAAGGAACTCCAGCTCTCAAAATAGAACAAAGCACAACATCATTATCTATTTTTTCAATATTACAAACACCTAATGGTGTGTTTATGGTTGTTGGTTTATAACTTAATGTTTTGCTTAATTCGTAACCTAAAATTTCACCAATGCGTTCAATATTTCTTCGAAAACGCATGCTATCTTTTTGAATATTTACATCTCTCATTTCTGAGATAAATGTGTTTAAAATAGTATTTTGATTTGAAAAGTTATGAATGTGCATAGAGCTTATTTTAATGAATGGTAAAGTTAATTAATTAGGCTTATATTTACATTTTTAAAATATTAAATCATGTTTACAGATAAAGCCAATAGAATATTCCAAGACGTAATAGAGAAATATCATGTTATAAATACAGTCAATCAACCTTTTGAAAACCCTTATAATAAAGAATCTTATTTATTAGAACATTTACTTTATAGAAAATGTTGGATTGATACGGTTCAATGGCATTACGAAGATATTATTCGCGACCCGAAAATTGATTCTGTTGCTGCTTTAAAATTGAAACGCCAGATTGATGCTTCCAACCAAGATAGAACAGACATGGTGGAATATATTGACAGTTATTTTCTTGAAAAATACAAAGATGTAACACCTAAAGCTCATGCAACTATCAATACCGAAAGTCCTGCTTGGGGAATTGATAGACTATCAATTTTGGCTTTAAAAGTGTATCATATGAACGAAGAAGCAACACGTACAGATGCTTCTGATGAACATTTAGCTGCCTGTAAAAAGAAATTAGATGTCTTGTTAGAACAACGTGTGGATTTATCTACTGCAATTGATACGTTATTAAACGACATTGAAAATGGCGATAAATATATGAAAGTGTATAAGCAAATGAAAATGTATAATGACGACGAGCTGAATCCAGTGCTTCGTTCGCAAAAATAAAATTCCTGCATAGACAGGAATCTCATCCTATATTTGCTGAGATGCCAAATCCAAAACACATATTAGTTATTCGTCTCTCAGCTATGGGAGATGTTGCCATGACAGTTCCTGTTTTAAGAGCATTTTCAACTCAATATCCTAATGTAAAACTAACCATTTTAACTAGAGAATTTTTTGCATCTTTTTTTAGAGATTTAGAAAATGTGACTGTTTTTCCAGTAGACTTAAAAGGGAAATATAAAGGTATTTTCGGGCTTTATAAACTCTCAAAAGAGTTGAAAAACCTAGATATTGATGCAGTTGCAGACTTGCACAATGTATTAAGGACAAATATTTTAAAATGCTTTTTCTTCGGAAAATATTTTGTGCAAATAGATAAAGGAAGAGCAGAAAAAAAAGCTTTGGTTTCCGGACAAAATTTCCAACAACTAAAAACCACGCATGAACGTTATGCAGATGTTTTTAGAAAATTAGGTTTTCCTTTAGATTTATCTAATCCTAGTTTTCCAAAACGAGTTGCCTTAAATTCTGAACTACAAAAAATTATTGGTGCAGATACTAAAAAACGGATTGGAATAGCGCCTTTTGCAGCTCATGATAGTAAAATGTATCCTTTAGATTTGATGGAACAAGTGATAGAAACGCTTTCTAAAACACATAAAATCTTACTTTTTGGTGGTGGAAAAAAGGAAGTTGATATTCTTAATAGCTACCAAAACAAATATGAAAACGTGATTAATCTAGCTGGAAAGTTATCTTTAAATGAAGAATTAGATGTGATTTCTAATTTAGATATCATGTTGTCTATGGATTCTGGAAATGCACACATGGCAGCCATGTTAGGAGTAAAAGTAATTACTATTTGGGGAGTGACGCATCCTTTTGCTGGCTTTGCACCTTTTAATCAGCCAGAAGATTTTGCTTTACTTTCAGATAGAGAACAATTTCCACTTATTCCAACTTCTATTTATGGAAACAAATTTCCTGAAGGTTATGAAGAAACTTCTCGAAGTATTCCTCTTGAAGTTGTAGTTGATAAAATAAACTCTGTTTTATAGTGTCATTACGAGCGTAGCGAAGTAATCTGCTTCTGGCTAGGCTCCAATTGATTCAAGAAACTGCCAAGCCATCCAGTAGATTCAAAATTTCTCCCAGAAACCATTAGATTCCTGACTACGCAGGAATTTTAAATATCATCATAATCCACTTTCACAGTAGCTGTTGTTGGATGTGCTTGGCAAGTCAAAATCAAGCCTTCAGCAACTTCACTATCAGTTAAAATATTGTTTTGTCTCATAGTAACTTCACCTTCTGTTACTCTAGCCAAACAGCTACTACAAATACCACCTTGACAAGAATATGGCGCATCTAAATCTTCGTCTAAAGCAGCTTCAAGAATGGATTGTTTTTGAGACATTTCAAAAGTAGTTTCTTCGTCATCTACAACAATCGTAATTTTAGTTTTTCCATCTGCAATTTCTTCTTCGTTTACATCTGCAGATTTTGCAGCTTTAAAAAGCTCGTAATGCACATTTTCTTTAGGAATGTTGTGTTCTGTCAACACATCTTTTACTGTATGGATCATGGCTTCTGGACCACATAAATAAAAGGCGTCTACAACTACGTGTTTATGTGTGTTTTTCATGACGAAATTCACAGTACTTTTTTCAATACGTCCAAAAATAGCATCGTCTTCATCTGCTTGACTAAACACAAACTGAATTGAAAAACGCTCTTTATATTGATGTTGAAGGTCTAAAAGTTCCTGTAAAAACATGGTGTCTTGGGTAGATTTATTCCCATAAACAAGAATCACTTTGCTATAAACCTCTTCTTCTAAAGCACATTTTATAATACTTAAAATAGGTGTAATACCAGATCCTGCTGCAAAAAGAGCTATGTTTTTAGTTTTAGAATCGTTAGGCTCAAAAACAAAATGACCTTTTGGTGGAGCCACTTCTAAAACATCTCCAGCTTTTAAGGTGTTATTAGCATAAGACGAAAATGTTCCATCTGTTACTTCTTTTACGGCAACTTTTAATTCACCACTTTTTGGAGAAGAACATAAAGAATAATCGCGACGAACATCGTGATTATGAAGGTTTGTTTTTAAAGTAATATATTGTCCAGCTTTATAAGCATAAGTAGATTTTAAATCTTCTGGAACATTGAAATTTAAAACAACAGACTTGTCTGTTTCTCTAATAATTTCTTTTATAGTAAGTTTATGAAAATGCGACATGTTATAATTTTTGACAAAAATAAGAATTACTGCAAGTAATTAAGTTTTGATTGTAACAAAATGTGTTTTAATATTACTAATTAAGTAAACCAACCCAAAATAAATGAAAATTAAACACTTTATTAGTTTAGAATGGAAGCAATATTTTAGGTCTGCTTATTGGCAAAAAAGCATGGCTTTAAACGTGTTGCTAGTTTTTGTTGCTTTATATTTTGTAGTTACTTTCTTAGCTTTAGGTATTGCATTATACCCAATTTTAAAAGACACATTTCCAGAACAAGACCCTTTTAAAATAGTCAATAGCTATTTGTTTTATTGGTTTTTAGCAGATGTACTCATGCGTTTTTTCTTCCAAAAGTTGCCAGTAATGAGTGTGAAACCTCTATTAACTTTACCAATTAAAAGAAGTAAAGTAGTTCATTATGTGTTAGGGAAATCGTCTTTTTCCTTTTTTAATTTCTTGCCACTTTTTGCAGTTATTCCTTTTGGAGTGATGCTTATAATAAATGATTATCCTCTAGTTTCAGTAATCTTTTGGATGATAACTATTTTCATCATCACCTTAATTATTAATTTTTTAAATTTTATAATTGAAAGTATTTCTTCAGAAACAGAGCTTTCTTATTTACCAATAATTGCCTTAGCAGGAGGATTGTTTGCAATTAATTATTTCAATATCATTTCGTTTACAAACTTGGTATCTGGAGCTATATCTTCAATTTATAAAACACCATTGTTTATTGTTATTCCTGTATTAATTCTTTTAGGATTATATGTTGTTAATTTTAGTAAATTAAAGAAACAGCTGTATTTAGATAGTTCTTTAAAATCTAAAGCTCAAGAAGTTAAAGCTTCAAATTTAGAATGGACTAGAAAATTTGGAGATGCTGCTCCTTTTATGCAATTAGATTTAAAATTAATTTGGAGAAATAAAAGACCAAGATCTTCTATTTTTATTTTGGTTATTGGATTGTTTTATGGATTGTTCTTTTATCCAAACCCAGTATATCAAGACATGCCATGGATGTATGCTTTTGTAGGCATATTTGTAACAGGAATTTTCTTAATTAATTTCGGGCAATTTATTCCAGCTTGGGATAGTGGATATTATAAAATGCTTATGAGTCAAAACATAAAATATAAGCAGTATTTAAAATCTAAATACACGTTAATGGTAGTAAGCGTGGTTATTATGTTTGTTCTAAGTATTCCATATGTGTATTTTGGTTTGGAAATTTTATTAGCACATTTTGCAGCAGCTATTTATAATATTGGTGTTAATACGCATGTTATTTTATTTGGTGGTTCATTTAATAGAAAAAAGATAGATTTAAATCAACGAGCTGCTTTTAATTATCAAGGTACAGGAGCCGTACAATGGATTATTGGTATTCCTTTAATGTTAATGCCACTAGCAATTTTTGGGGCTATGTATTATTTTTTTAATTTCGAAATAGGTTGTTTGGCTCTTATAATACTTGGAGTTATTGGAATTGTTTTTCATCAAAAACTCATGAATTTTATAACAGAAAAATATTTAGATTCAAAATACAAAATGATTCAGGCTTTTGGCCAGGATAATTAATTAACACATATTATGATAAATACAGCAAAACTTACAAAAACATACGGAAGTAAAACCGTTTTAGATATAGAAAGTTTAGACATACCAAAAGGGCAGAGTTTTGGTTTGGTTGGAAATAATGGTGCAGGTAAAACTACATATTTTAGCTTACTCCTAGATTTAATAAAACCTTCTAAAGGTGAAATTAGAAGCAATGGTATTTTAGTTAAAGAAAGTGAAGATTGGAAACCTTTTACATCTGCTTTTATAGATGAAAGCTTCTTAATTGGTTATTTAACTCCAGAAGAATATTTTTATTTTATTGGTGAACTTCGTGGACAAAATAAAGCTGATGTAGATGCTTTATTATCTCAATTTGAAGACTTTTTTCATGGTGAAATCTTGAATCAAAAGAAATATTTAAGAGATTTAAGTAAAGGAAATCAAAAAAAAGCAGGCATTGTTGCAGCCTTAATTGGAAATCCTGAAGTCATTATTTTAGACGAACCATTTGCAAATTTAGACCCGACTACTCAAATTCGTTTAAAAGGAATTATTAAAAATTTAGCTGAAAAACAAGGTGTTACTGTTCTGGTTTCAAGTCACGATTTAATGCATGTTACAGATGTTTGCGAACGAATTGTGGTTTTAGAAAAAGGTAAAATAGTGAAAGATTTAACAACAAGTGAAGCCACATTAAAAGAATTAGAAGCTCATTTTACTGGAACAGAAACATATTAAATATCTAAAATTGCAAAGTCAATTTGATACTAAAAAGTATTTTAGAATATTCAATATTATTCTCGCTTAGTTAGATTTGATATATTTCTTTACAAATAATTCAAAAAGATGCCTTATTTTTACGGCTATACATAATATTTGTAGCTAAATTTAGTTTATACTTAAACCTAATACAGTTAACGTTGCGTACATCTTTTAGAATCATATCATTCCTGTTTTGTGCCACTCTTATCATAACGAGTTGTTCTAGAAAAAAGGATTCATTTTTAAGTAGAAATTATCATGCACTATCTGCAAAAGACAACACTTTGTATAATGGTTATATTTCTTTAGAAGAAGGTAGACTTGCTTTAAACGAATCTTATCTAGATAATTATTGGGACATACTACCAATAGAGCGTATGCAAGTAGATGATGAAGTGACTCTTCCTGGGCAAAATAAAAATGAAAGTTTTAATAGAGCAGAAGAAAAAGCTGTAAAAGCTATTCAAATGCACAGCATGAATATTCAAGGCAAAGAAGTTAACCCACAAATGGACGAAGCTTATTTGCTTCTAGGAAAAGCTAGATATTTCGATCAAAGATTTGTTCCTGCTATAGAAGCATTCAACTACATTCTTTATAAATATGCAGCTAGCGATAAAATAAATCAAGCAAAAATCTGGAGAGAAAAAACAAATCTTAGATTAGAAAACGACCAACTTGCAATTGAAAATCTTAAACGATTACTTGAACAGGAAGAATTAGATGATCAAGATTTAGCTGATGCAACTTCAACTCTTGCGCAAGCATATATCAATTTAAAAGCACTTGATAGCGCTGTTACTCAATTAGAAATTGCAAGTATTAATACAAAAAATCACGACGAAAGAGGTCGTTATCGCTATATTCAAGGACAGCTTTATAATAGATTAGGATATAAAGATAGTGCCAATATGGCCTTTGAAGAAGTTATTAAATTAAACAGAAGAACACCTCGCATTTATTTAATTGCTGCTCATTTAGAACAAGCTAATAATTTTAGTATTGCTGAAGGCAATAAAGAAATTATGTTAGAAACTCTTATAGATATTGAAGAGAATAGAGAAAACAGACCTTATTTAGATAAGATATATCATCAAATAGGTAATTTTTATGCAAAAGACAATCAAGACTCATTAGCTGTAGAATATTATAATTATTCCTTACGAACTAATTCAGCAGACAAAAGATTAAAAGCTATAAATTATGAAATTTTAGGAGATTATTTTTTCGATTATTCTGAATATAAAATAGCAGGAGCTTATTATGATAGTACTATGCTTAATATGGTTAAAGACAGTAAACCATTTAGAATTATTAAACGTAAAAGAGATAATTTAGACGATGTTATTTACTATGAAGACATAGCTGTTGTTAACGATAGTATTTTATCGCTTACTTCTTTATCTTATGATGATCAATTGGCATATTTTGAAAATTATACAGAGCAATTAAAAATTCAAGCAGAAAAAGAAAAAGAGTTGCAAGAAATTCAAGAACGAAATAAAGAGTTCGCTAACAACAATTTTTCAGACAATGGATTTGGTGCAAAAGACGGTATTACAAAATCTGCAAGAGGTCCAAATGGTCCACCAGCCTCTAGCTTTTATTTTTATAACCCAACAACAGTAGCTTATGGTAAAAACGATTTTATTAAAAATTGGGGAGATAGAGAATTAGAAGATGACTGGAGATGGTCTACAAAAACTAAATCTATTTTAAATAAAGATGCTGAAAATCAAGAAGCAGTTGTAATTACAGAAAATGAATTATATGACCCTAAATATTATATAGATAGAATCCCAACAGATCAGAAAGAAATAGACAGTATTACAAAAGAAAGAAATTTTGCTTATTATCAATTAGCCGTTATTTATAAAGAAAAATTTAAAGAATACGAGCTATCTAAAGGAACTTTTCAATATTTGTTAAGTGTAAATCCAGAACAAAAACTGGTACTACCTTCAAAATATAATCTTTATAAATTATATGTATTATTAGGTGAGAATGATGAAGCAACCATTGCTAAAAACGACATAATTGCCAATTATCCTGATTCTCGTTATACTTCTATTTTAATGAATCCAGAAGCTGGAGCAACAAAAGACGAAAACAGTCCAGATTTTATTTATAATAAATTATATGATAAACTTGAAAACCAAGAATACAGCGAAGTTATTACTAAAAGTGAAGAATATATAACAGCTTTTGAAGGCGATCCAATGGTTCCTAAATTCGAATTACTTAAAGCAACCGCAACTGGTAGGCTTTATGGATTTGAAGCCTATAGTAATGCCTTGAATTTTGTGGCCTTAAATTATGCCAATACACCAGAAGGAATAAGAGCTCAAGAACTATTAGATAATGTATTGCCTAAGCTTTCTAATAAAGAGTTTGTAGAGACTGAAGATGACGACAATTTTAAAATAGTTTATTATTTCACTAATCCATCAAAAGAAGAAACTGAAGCTTTTAAGAAAGCATTAGAAAAAGAAATAAAAAAAGTAAATGTGTATGACTTAACTATATCAGAAGATATTTATAATCCATCTACAACTTTTGTAATTATACATGGTTTAAAAAGTAAACAAGGAGCTATTGGTTACGCACAATCTCTTCAAGAGAAAAAGAAAGATAAAATTGAACATGACCATTTTGCAGTATCTTCATCTAATTATAGAATTATACAAATTCATAAGAATTTCGAAGACTATTTAATTATTGAATAACCTAAAAAACAGTTCATTATGTTTTCTGAAAACAAAAAAGATAAAGCAAGCCTTGAATTAACTTCAAGTCAGAATATTATCTCTAAAGGCACAAAAATTATTGGAGACCTAACTAGTGAAGGCGATTTAAGAATAGACGGAACCATTGAAGGCAATTTAAGAACACCAGGAAAAGTTGTTGTTGGTAAAACAGGATATATTAAAGGAACTTTAAGTGGTACAGATGCACATTTTGAAGGAAAATTTTCAGGCAAATTATCCTTATCTGGAACTTTAACACTTAAATCTACAGCATATATAGAAGGCGAAGTTGTTTTAGGAAAATTAGAAGTTGAGCCAGGTGCTACATTTAATGTTACTTGTGCTATGAAAGGAGCAGTAAAAGATTTTAATTCAAGAAGTGAGCAACAACCACAAGAAGCACCAAAAGCAGGGCAAGGACACTCAGCTTAATAGCTATGTTAAATTTTCAGGAATTGCTTTTCAAATGATTGCTATTATTGCAATAGGAACTTTTATTGGTGTAAAACTTGATGAAAATTATCCTAACAAAAACAATTTATTCACTTTAACTTTTACATTAAGTTCAGTAATTATATCAATTATATTTGTTATTAGACGTATTATTGCAGGCTCAAAAGAAGATAATTAAAATGAATCCAGCTTTTAAATCAAGACAACTTTCCTTTTTAGTTCAAAATATTGCAGTAACTCTTATTCTATTAGGAATTCATAGTTACTTGTTATCTCACTTTGCAGATAATATCCACTTTATCATACCTTTATGGCAAATTTATATCTTTCATTTTATAGTTACTACTTTATTATATACAGTTATTAACTACAAATACTCAAGTGGAAAAACTGAAATTTTTAATACGTTTATGGGTTTCACACTCTTAAAAATGGTTTTAGCCATCGTGTTTTTATTACCTGTTTTTTTATCCGATACAGAAAACAAACAACCAGATGTGTTTAATTTCTTTATACCTTACTTTTTATACTTATTTTTTGAAGTCTATTCTTTAACAAGTTTCCTACAAAAAAAGCCATAAAACCCACTAAAAATAAGGGTTTAAATAATCATTAAAAAAGTGTTTGACATTTAATATAATGTACGTACATTTGCACGGAAATTAAAGCAAGGTATTTTTAAGCAATACAGAATGACATTAAACACCTTTAAAAGCACGATATTTTCTGTTTTATTTCTAACAACTTCATTTGTTGGATTTGCATCGGAAAATTCAGATCCTACTGAAGATAAAGAATTCAATGCTAAAGAGATGATTCTGCATCACGTAAAAGATGCACATGAATTTCACTTATGGGATTGGAATGGTACACCAGTATCTTTATCATTACCAATTATTTTATGGACTGATAACGGTCTTACTACTTTTTCTTCAAGCAAATTTCATCATGATGATTCTGGTAAAGTAATTGTAGAAGAAAATGGAGGTAAGTTTGTTAAGCTTCATGAAAAAATATATCAATTAGATAATAATGCAAATGCAGTTGAGTTTGATACGGAGCATCATCCTACAAATGCTAGTATGCCTACAGATATTTCTATTACAAGAAATGTATTCATGATGTGGGTTTCTGCTGTATTGTTATTAATAATCTTTTTATCTACTGCTAAAGTTTATAAAAAATCAGAAAATAAAGTGCCTACTGGTATTGCAGGATTTATAGAGCCTCTTATAATGTTTGTTAGAGATGAAATAGCAAAACCAATGATAGGTGATCATAAGTATAAAAGATATATGCCTTACTTGTTAACTATCTTTTTCTTTATATGGATTAACAATATCTTTGGATTAATTCCAATTTTAAATGGAGCAAACTTAAGTGGAAACATTGCATTTACATGTACTCTTGCAGTATTCACTTTTATAATCACAACTATAAGTGGTAACAAAAATTACTGGAAACACATTTTTTGGATGCCAGGAGTTCCAGTACCAATGAAAATATTTTTAATGCCAATCGAGATTATTGGAATGTTTGTAAAACCAATCTCTTTAATGATTCGTTTATTTGCTAACATTACAGCAGGACACGTTATTATATTAGCATTAATGTCATTAATATTTGTATTTAAATCTGTTGCAATAGCACCAGTTTCTGTAGCTTTCTCATTATTTATTACAGTAATTGAGATTATTGTTACAGCAATACAAGCATATATATTTACAATTTTGTCAGCCTTATATTTTGGTATGGCAACAGAAGAAGAACATCATTAATTAATTTAAATTTTATAACTATGACTATTACTGGAATTGCAGCGATTGGAGCTGGTTTAGCAGCTATTGGAGCTGGACTTGGTATTGGTAAAATTGGTGGATCTGCTATGGAAGCTATGGCACGTCAACCAGAAATGCACGGAAAGATTCAATCTTCTGCATTAATTTTAGCAGCCTTCGTAGAGGCAGTAGCACTATTTGGTGTTGTTGTTGCTTTCTTACAAGGGTAAAAAACCTAAGAATACTGAAGCAACGGTTGGTTGCTTCAGTGTTTTTTAAAATTTAAGTTATTAAAACAATAAACAAATGGATTTAATTACACCTGGTTTTGGATTGGTATTTTGGACAGCTATAACGTTCATATTTTTATTATTAATCTTAAAAAAGTTTGCTTGGAAACCAATTCTTGGAGCAGTAAGCGATAGAGAAGAAGGTATTAAAAAAGCATTAGCATCTGCTGAAAACGCTCGTAAAGAGATGGAAAATCTTCATGCAGATAATGAGCGTATATTAAAAGAAGCAAGAGCAGAACGTGAAGCTTTACTTAAAGAAGCTCGTGATATAAAAGTGAAAATGATAGAAGACGCTAAAGGTGAAGCACAAGCACAAGCAAACTCTATTATAGAACAAGCACAATCTGCAATTGAAAGCGAAAAGAAAGCAGCTATGGCAGAACTTAAAAGTCATGTTGCAAATCTATCTATAGAAATAGCTGAAAAAGTAGTACGTGCAGAATTATCTAATAAAGACAAACAAATAGAATTGGTTGAGTCTATGTTAGGTGAAGCAAAATTAAATTAATATATAATGGCAGGAGCAAGAGCAGCAATACGTTACGCAAAAGCAGTTTTAAGTTTAGCATCAGATAAAAACGCAGCTGAAGCTGTAAATAATGATATGAAGCTAATAGCTAAAACTATAGCAGAAAGCAGAGACCTAAACGATATGCTTCAAAATCCTGTAGTGAGTTCTTCAATTAAGAAATCAGTATTATTAGAAGTCTTTAAAAACTCTAATGAAATAACAGGAAATTTAATTGACACCCTAATTACAAATAAAAGATTACCTCTTTTAGGTGAAGTTGCTTTAAAATACAATCTTTTATATGACGAATTAACAGGAACTCAAATTGCTCAAGTTACTACTGCAGTACCTTTAACCGACGATTTAAAAGTTAAGGTTCTTGCTAAAGTTAAAGAGCTTACAGGAAAAGATGTTGAAGTTAAAAGCACGATAGACGAAAGCATTCTTGGAGGCTTCATATTACGTGTTGGAGATATTCAATATAATGCAAGTATTGCAAATAAATTAAATAAGTTAAAAAGAGAATTTACATTAAACTAAGATATTTTATCTAAATATATAATAAGATGGCAGAAGTAAAACCAGCTGAAATATCAGCAATCTTAAAACAACAACTTTCAGGATTTGAAGCAGGAGCTACATTAGACGAAGTTGGAACAGTATTAACTATAGGTGATGGTATTGTACGTGCTTACGGATTAGCTAACGCTCAATATGGTGAGTTAGTTGAATTCGAAGGTGGATTAGAAGGTATTGTACTGAATCTTGAAGAAGATAATGTTGGTATTGTATTATTAGGAACATCCATTGGAGTTAAAGAAGGTTCTACAGTAAAACGTACAGAACGTATCGCATCTATTAATGTAGGTGAAGGTATTGTTGGTCGTGTTGTAGATACTTTAGGAAACCCTATTGATGGTAAAGGACCTATTACTGGAGAAACTTACCAAATGCCACTAGAGCGTAAAGCTCCAGGTGTAATTTATAGAGAGCCAGTTACAGAACCATTACAAACAGGTATTAAGGCAATTGATGCGATGATTCCTGTTGGTAGAGGTCAACGTGAGTTGGTAATTGGAGATAGACAAACTGGTAAAACAGCAGTTTGTATTGATACCATTTTAAATCAAAAAGAATTTTTCGATGCAGGAGAACCTGTATATTGTATTTATGTTGCAGTTGGACAAAAAGCTTCAACAGTAGCATTAATTGCTAAAACATTAGAAGAAAGAGGAGCTTTAGCATACACAACTATAGTTGCTGCAAATGCATCAGATCCTGCTGCAATGCAAGTATATGCGCCAATGACTGGAGCTTCTATTGGAGAATATTTTAGAGATACTGGTAGACCAGCTTTAATTGTATTTGATGATTTATCAAAACAAGCCGTTGCTTATCGTGAGGTATCTTTATTATTAAGAAGACCTCCAGGACGTGAAGCATATCCAGGAGACGTTTTCTACTTACACTCAAGATTATTAGAGCGTTCTGCAAAAATTATCAATAACGATGATATTGCTAAAGAAATGAATGACCTTCCAGATTCATTAAAACCAATCGTAAAAGGTGGTGGTTCTTTAACAGCATTACCAATTATTGAAACACAAGCAGGAGACGTTTCAGCATATATTCCAACTAACGTAATTTCTATTACAGATGGACAAATTTTCTTAGATGGAGATTTATTTAACTCTGGTGTACGTCCAGCTATTAACGTAGGTATTTCGGTATCTCGTGTTGGTGGTAATGCACAAATTAAATCTATGAAAAAAGTAGCAGGTACTTTAAAATTAGACCAAGCACAATATCGCGAATTAGAAGCGTTTGCTAAGTTTGGATCAGATTTAGATGCTGTAACTTTAAATGTAATTAATAAAGGTAAACGTAACGTTGAAATCTTAAAACAAGCACAAAACGATCCGTTTAAAGTTGAAGATCAAGTAGCAATTATTTATGCTGGATCTAAAAACTTATTAAGAGACGTTCCTATAGAGAAAGTAAAAGAATTCGAAAGAGATTTTATCGAGTTTTTAAGAGCTAAACATGCAGATGTATTAAGCACGTTAAAAGCAGGTAAATTAACTGATGAGGTTACAGATACTTTAATGGCTGTAGCTAAAGATTTATCAGGAAAATATAAAGCATAATTAATATTCCCACGAAAGCGGGAATCTTATTTCATATTTTAAAATATGGCAAATTTAAAAGAAATACGTAACAGAATATCATCGGTATCTTCTACCATGCAGATTACCAGTGCCATGAAAATGGTATCTGCTGCAAAATTAAAGAAGGCACAAGATGCTATTACAGCTATGCGTCCTTATGCAGACAAGTTAACTGAACTTTTACAAAGTTTAAGTGCTACTTTAGATGCAGATTCTGGAAGTAAATTTTCTTCTCAAAGAGAAGTAAATAAAATACTTATTGTAGCTATTACTTCAAATAGAGGATTGTGTGGAGCGTTTAATTCAAACATCATTAAAGAAGTAAGTAAATTATCAAAAGGTACTTATGCAGGAAAAGATGTTTCTTATTTAGCAATTGGTAAAAAGGCAAATGATGCTTTTAAGAAAACCAATAAAGTAGTAGCTAATAAAAGTGCTATTTTCGATGATTTAACTTTCGAAAATGTATCTGAAATAGCTCAAATGCTTATGGATAAGTTTGTTGCTGGTGAATATGATAAAATTGTACTTGTTTACAATAAATTTAAAAATGCTGCAACTCAAGAAATAATGACAGAACAATTTTTACCAATTGTTCCTGTTGAAGCTGATGTTAATGTGAATTTAGATTATATTTTTGAACCTTCAAAAATTGAAATTGTTGAACAATTAATTCCTAAATCCCTAAAAACACAATTGTTTAAAGGAATTAGAGATTCTTTTGCTTCAGAACATGGTGCACGAATGACAGCTATGCATAAAGCAACAGATAATGCTACTGAGTTAAGAGATCAGTTAAAATTAACTTACAATAAAGCACGTCAAGCAGCTATTACTAACGAAATCCTTGAGATTGTTGGTGGAGCTGAAGCTTTAAATAACTAAGATAAAACGTCATGCTGAATCAAGTTCAGCATCTCATAGTAATTTAGCCTTACTTTTATTAGTAAGGCTTTTTTTATGGAACAGTATTTGATTTAGTATCTTTATAAATCAAATTCTTGGCATCAATGAAAAGACAAAAACAAATATTGAGCTTCATCTGTATAGTATTAATCCTAATTAGTTTTGCACAATGCTCTAGTGCTCAAAAAATGCAACTACAAGAAACAGCATCATTTGAATTAGGACAAGTAACTTTTCAAAAATGGATTGCAGGAGTACAAGGTGGTGGTTCAGGATACCACATGCTAATCAATGTAATTTCAAATAAAAATAATGTGAAGTTCGATTCTATTTATTTTAGAGATTATAAAGCCAATATAGAAATTGGTAAAATAAATTATGTTGCAAATATAAAAACAGATTTGAATCAACGTGATGACATTATTATGAATAATAATGGTCAAGATGAATTTGGCAACAAAACTCCTTTAAAAGAGAATAATTTCCCTTTTAAATTAGCCGAAAATGAATGTGTTATCAGTTATATAGAAAAAGAAACAACCAAATACATTAAAGTAGAAAACCTTATTGAAAAACCTAAAGAAGAATATCCTTCTGCACCTCCAAAACAACCTTAATTTATTAGATTGTAATTAGATTTTTAAAACTGTATATTTAGCAGACCAAAAACGAACTCTTGAGTACTTTAAAATCTCTATTTAAACAAACTTTTATTTATGGCTTGGCGACAGTGTTACCACGAATGTTAAGTTTTTTATTAGTTCGTTTACATACAGATGAAAGTGTCTTAAAATCAGTTGCAGATTATGGAGACGTATCATTAATCTATTCATATTTCGTTCTATTTAATGTTATTTTAGCATATGGAATGGAAACAGCTTTTTTTAGGTTTTTCCATAAAGAGACTCATATTTCTAAAGTTATTGGAACGTCTTCTATTTCTTTGATTATTTCTTCAATACTTTTCTTTTTATTCGTATTAGTTTTTCAAAATCAAATAGCACAATTCATAGATATAAAAGCTGAATATGTCAATCTGGTTATTTGGATTTTACTATTAGATGCTTTAGTTATCATTCCTTTTGCATGGTTAAGAGCCAACGCAAGACCTATAAAGTATGCAATTATCAAAATTCTAAATGTTGCAATTAATCTTGGATTGAATTTGTTTTTGCTGTTATGGTTAAAAGATTTAACAACAGAATCTTCGTTGTTAGCCAACATTTACAAGCCTAATTTTGAAATCAATTATATCTTTATTGCAAATTTGGTTGCAAGTGCAGTTACCTTGCTAATTATGCTGCCATTTTACTTCAAAATTCAATATACTTTTAACATCAATCTTTGGAAACAAATGATGCGCTATGCCTTTCCTGTATTGATTGCAGGAGTGGCTTTTTCCATAAATGAGACTTTCGATAGAATATTACTCGATAAATTACTTCCTGAAAACATTGCTAAAACAGAAATTGGTATGTACTCTGCATGTTATAAATTAGGTATGTTTATGACGCTTTTTGTAACAGCTTATAAGCTTGGTGTGGAACCTTATTTTTTTAGTCATGCAAATACAGAAAATCCTAAAAAAAACTATGCAAGAATACTTGAGTACTTTGTTATTTTTGGTTCTGCCATTTTACTAGGAGTAGTTGTCTTTGCTGATGTTTTAAAAGTTATTCTAATTGGAGACGAAGCCTATTGGCAAGCCATGCTTATTGTGCCAATTATATTATTGGCTAATTTATGTTTAGGTATTTATCATAATTTATCTGTTTGGTATAAAATAACAGACAGAACCAAGTTTGGAGCCTATATTTCAGTATTTGGCGCAATTATAACACTTTTACTTAATTTCTGGTTAATACCTAAAATAAGTTTTGTTGGTTCGGCTCTAGCTACGCTTTCAGCCTATGCCTCTATGACGATTATATCTTATTATTTCGGAAAAAAATATTATCCTATTCCATATAACCTTAAAAAGATTTCATGGTATTTATTATTATCAATCGGTCTTTCTGCGATATCCTTTTATGGATTTAGAGGGAATTATGTAGTTGGAATTTCAGCATTAATTGTATTTTTAGGACTTGTTTTTCAACTTGAGAAAAAGGAATTAAAACAATTATTAAAAAGAAGCTAATCTGTCATTCAATAAACGCGATCAATCTCAAAACTATGCAAATAAAAATAATTAACAAATCCAGCCATGCTTTGCCACACTATGAAACCATAGCGTCTGCTGGAATGGATTTAAGAGCCAATTTATCAGAGCCTAGAACTTTAAAACCCTTAGAACGAAGTATTGTTGGGACAGGACTTTTTATAGAATTACCAGTTGGTGTTGAAGCTCAAGTAAGACCAAGAAGTGGTTTAGCTGCTAAAAAAGGAATTACAGTTTTAAATGCTCCAGGAACAGTCGATGCAGATTATAGAGGAGAAATTGGTGTGATTCTTGTTAACCTTTCAAATGAAGATTTCACTATAAATAATGGCGAACGTATAGCACAATTAGTCATTGCAAAACACGAGCGTGCTGAATGGGAAGAGGTAGAAATACTTTCAGAAACATCAAGAGGTGAAGCTGGGTTTGGAAGTACTGGAACCAAATAATTGACGAATTTGGATTACAGATTTTTTGATTTCAAAAAGTAACATTCTTGATTAAATCAACAACTAAAATAAAAACGATTCAACTTTAAAAGATGAAAATAATAGTACCCATGGCTGGACGAGGCTCTCGTCTTCGTCCACATAGTTTAACAGTACCAAAACCATTAATTCCAGTAGCAGGACAACCAATTGTTCACAAGTTGGTTAAGGATATCGTAAAAGTATTAAACCAACCTATTGAAGAAATTGCTTTTGTTCTTGGAGATCCTGCTTGGTTTGGAGACGATGTAGTTTCCAGTCTTCAAGACTTAGCAAAAAGTTTAAATGCTAAAGCTACTATTTACCGTCAAGACCAACCTTTAGGAACAGGTCATGCCATTATGTGTGCCAAAAAATCACTTTCTGGACCAGCAGTTATTGCGTATGCAGATACGTTGATTAGAGCCGATTTCAACCTAGATCCTGAAGCAGATGCAGTTATTTGGACAAAGCAAGTAGATAAACCTGAAGCTTTTGGTGTTGTTAAATTAAATGATAAGAATGAAATTATTGAACTTGTTGAAAAACCAGAAACTTTTGTTAGTGATCTAGCCGTTATTGGTATTTATTATTTTAAAGATGTGACAGTTTTAAAAGAAGAACTGCAACACGTCTTAGATAGCAACATTATTAATGGAGGTGAATATCAGATAAACGATGGCATTAAGGGTATGATGGCAAAAGGGAAAATCTTTAAAACAGGAACAGTTGATGAATGGATGGATTGTGGTAACAAACCAGTCACAATTGAAACAAACGCTAGAATGTTAGGTTTTTTACAAGCAGATGGGAAGGAAGAACTTATTGCATCAACCGTAACAAATAATAACTCTACTATTATAGAGCCTTGTTTTATTGGCGAAAATGTAGTTTTAAATAATGCTACAATAGGACCTAATGTTTCTATTGGGAACAATTGTAAGATAGAAGCTTCAACCGTTAAAAATAGCTTAATACAAAACCATACTACTATTAAAAATGCTAATTTAGACGACGCAATGATTGGTAATCATGTAATTTACAATGGTAAGTATACTAAAATAAGTATTGGCGATTATTCAGTTTTAGAATAAATATGAAACAAAAAATCTACATCCTCATTTTTTTCTTCGGATTGATTTTCATTCCTCAGATAATCTATGCGCAAATAGATTTTAATAAAACACCAGACGACGATTTAGGTGATGTTGAAGATAGAACTCAAGAATTATTTTTTGAAGCTTTAAAACAAAAAGGCATTGAAAATTACGATCGAGCAGTTACAGCACTTCTACAATGTATTGAATTAGACAATTCTCAATCTGTTTTTTACTACGAATTAGGTAAAAACTATAACTTATTAAAAAACTTTGGTGCAGCTGAAGATGCTTTAAAAAAAGCTGTAAAAGATCAACCAGATAACGAATGGTATTTAGATGAACTTTATGAAGTCTATGCGCAACAAAACGATTACGATAAAGCTATTAAAACTGTTAAGCAGCTAGTTAACTACCATCCAGATTATAAAGAAGATTTGGCTAACCTTTATTATAGAACCAAAGACTATAAAAATGCTTTAGAAATTCTTGATCAATTAGATAATGAGCAAGGTATTACGCCTTCAAGAGATATGTTGAGGAATCAAATTTATGCTGCAACAGGCAGAAAAAAAGATCAAATTGAAAACCTGGAAGAACGTGTTGAAGACAATCCAGACGAAGAATCAAATTATCTGGCTTTAATCTATAGATATAGTGAAAATAATGATAAAGAAAAGGCCTTTGAAACTGCTAAAAAATTATTAGAAATAAAGCCTAATTCTCAATTGGTTCATTTAGCATTATATAAATTTTATTTAGAAGAAAACAATCCAGAACAAGCTATAGCTTCTATGAAAATTGTGCTTCAAAGCCCTCAAATAAATTCGGAAGCTAAGATGATGGTTTTGTCAGATTTTGTGAAATTTGTAGGTGAGAATCCAGAATACGAAGAAGATTTGGTTGAAGCTACCAGTTTTACACTAGATAATTCTAACGATAAAAGCTATGTTGAATTAGCACAATACTACTTAGCTAAAGGTGATAAAAAGAAGGCATTAGAATATTTTAATGAAGCATTAAAAATAGATCCAGATAATTATACAGTATTAAAAAATGTGTTATTATTAGATATTGATTTAGAACATTACGAAGAAGCTGTCTCTAAAAGTCAAGACGCTTTATTAAAATATCCTTCACAGCCTTTAATCTATTTAATACATGGTGTAGCATTAAATAAATTAAATCGTGCTAAAGAAGCTATAGAAACTCTTGAAGCAGGATTAGACTACATAATTGACGATACAAAAATGGAAGCTGATTTTTATAAGCAATTAAGTTTAGCATACACTACTTTAAACAATACAGTTAAGGCTAAAACGTTTAGTGATAAAGCAAAACAGTTAGAATCTACAAATTAATGAAGCTATTCTTTTTTAAAAAAACCATATTTATTGGATGTTTATTAGTAAGTTTTTTTGGATGTAAACCCACTAAAACACTTTCAGATGGTTCCGTAAATTTAAATTTGTCTTCTAAAGAAGTTATCAAGGAAAATTCTAAAACTTCCCCAAATTTTAAAACGCTTCAAGCAAAGGTCAAGGTTGTTTATTCAGAAGGAAACGATTCACAAACACACACACTTTCTTTTAGAATGTTGAAAGATCAAATTATCTGGATAAGCTCCTCTTTTAATATTATTAGAGTGATGATTACACCAGAAAAAGTGCGTTATTATAACAAGTTGGATAACACATATTTTGATGGCGATTTCCGTTTTTTAAGCGATATTCTTGGCACACAACTTGACTTCGAAAAAGTTCAGAATTTATTTCTTGGTAATCCGTTATTTAAACTTAATAGAACAGACTATAGCATGTCTGTAAACAATGCTAAGTATATATTTCAACCTAATGAGCAATTAGCACTTTTTGAATTGTTTTATATAATAAACCCTTCACATTTTAAAATAGATTCACAACAATTATCTCAAACTATCGAAGCCAGGTTTCTACAAATAGATTATTTAAATTATCAAAATGTAGAAAAGCAAAATCTACCCGAAAACATGAAAATAATTGTTTTAGAAGGAGATGATGAAACAACTATAGAAATGGAATTCAAATCGGTATCTTTGAACCAAGATTTAAGATATCCTTTTAATATGCCATCTGGATTTGAAGAAATTGTTTTTAAGTAAATGATGCACAAAAAAACATATACCATAATATTCCTACTTGTATTTTTATTAAGTAGCATCGTTAGCTTTTCTCAAAGTAAAAAGCAACAAGAGTTAGAAGAACGTCGTCAAGAATTAAGTCGTGAGATAAAGCAAATAAACGATTTACTTTTCAAAAATAAATCGCAACAAAAAACACAAACATCGCTTATTGAAGATTTAAGTTATAAAGTAAGTGTACGTCAAAATTTAATAAAAATCACCAATCAGCAAGCCAATTTATTGACTCGAGAGATAAATACCAATCAAAAGAAAATTACTGAATTAAGAGACGAACTTCAAACACTTAAAGACAATTATGCTAAAATGATTGTTACGTCTTATAAAAGTAAAAGCGAACAAAGCAGAGTCATGTTTTTGTTATCATCCAGTAATTTTCAGCAAGCATACAAACGTGTGCAGTACATTAACCAGTATGCAGAGTACCAAAAAGAACAAGGCGAACTAATTAAAGTCAAAACCCTTGAGCTGCAGGAGACTAATACAGCTTTATTAAAACAAAAAACAGATAAACAAAAGCTTATTGATGAAAATAGAGTGGCACAAAGAGAGCTTGAAGTTGAGCTAAAACAACAACAAAGCTTGATGGCTTCCATTAATAAGAACTTAAATAACTATACAGCTCAAATAAGAGAAAAGCAACGTGAAGCCGATCAAATTGACCGAGAAATAGAGAAAATTATTCGCGAAGCCATTGCTGAATCTAATAAAAATAAAGGAACCACAACTGCAGCAGCCTCAAAAGGTTTTGCTTTGACACCAGAAGACAAAATACTTGCCGATAATTTTGTGTCAAGCAAAGGCAAATTGCCTTGGCCTGTTGAGAAAGGTGTTGTGAAATTAGGTTACGGAAAACAACCACATCCTGTAGTAAAAACAGTGATGATACAAAGTAATGGTGTACGTATTGCAACAGAGGAAAATGCCCCAATTCGAGCTGTTTTTAATGGAAAAGTATTGGCAGTTCAAGCTATAAAACATGGAAATCTTTCGGTGTTAATACAACATGGTAACTATGTAACGGTTTATAAAAACCTCTCGAAAGTATATGTTAAAAAAGGCGATAACGTAACCACTAAACAAGAAATAGGACAAGTCTTTACAAACCCTTCCAATAAAGAAACCATTTTAAACTTTAGTATTTTTAAAGAAAGTGCCACTCAAAATCCAGCAGATTGGATTTACAAGATGTAATCTTGAAAATCTTATCACGGATTTACAAAATGTGATAACATTTTGAAACCAATTTTTTTGGATTTATAAGATGTGATTTGTCATTCAGAGCGATGCGAAGAATCTATAAGATTTCAAAATGTCTGCAACTTCAAATTATTAAAATCTCAAACAATTACGGTTTTACCGTAATTGAAACAGTGCATTTCATCGAAAAACATTAAATATACGTAACGTTACGTACACGATATTTTAAATTTAACCTTTAGGTTTATGGCATGTTAACTTAAAAATTATTTATTATGATCAAAAATCAAAAATCAAAAATCAAAAAACGTAAAACTAAGGCGTTTTAATCCATTAATTTTTGCCTTGTTCCTCATGTCAATTCTACAATTTTCATGTCAGAGCGATTCGGAATATGATTTAAACAGTACTACAGACCAGGCCAAAAATTCTTCTTATAATATTAAACCAATATTTAAGCAAGAAATTTCGACAAATAAAAGTCTAGTCAACACACTTAAGTCATTGCAATCAGATCAATCTAAAGCAAATAGCGATAATGAATCGTTGAAATTAGTAGTCACAGATTCTGGGTTGACCATAAACTCAGAACATGCTATTTATCTTGAAAGCTCAGATGGATTATATCATTCCTATACCTTTCCTGTTATAGAAGAATCTACTGAAAGCAATATTATTAAGAACGCACTTATTTCCTTGCAACCAGATGGAAATTATAAAACATTTTTAGTGACTTACAATCTGCCTTTAGAAGTTAAAAGTTTAATTGATGCTGGAGAAACACCTAGCGTTGTAGAATACATAACATTTACAGATATAGAAGATTTAGACTTAGCAGGAATGATAAATGGATTGGTCCATTATGATGAAGGTTTAAATATCTGTTATGAGTATCAAGATATAATTAGTCAAGGAACAGGCTGGGTTATAGGAACAGATCGAGTAGAAGTTCCTTGCCCTCCAGGAGTTGGCTATAATTCTGGAGGAGGAGGTGGTACCACAGGAGAGCCTGGAAATGGAGAGACAAATAATCCTCATGAATTAGAGGGAGAAGGAAACAATAATTTTCCAGGAGATGGACACGGTTCAGGAGGTCCGGGAATTGGGAACAATAATTCTGGAAATTCAACTGGGACAGGTAATGCTACTGTGCTTATAGATAACATTACAGCTATGCAAATTAATGTTTTAAATTTGTTAAATTTATCTGATATTACAGAAGATTCAGTCAATAACCAAGACGTTATAGATTGGATAAAAGATGATCTCAATGCCTATCAGTTAAAACGCGTACAAACATTTTTACAGAACCATGAAGTCAGTGAAGAGGCTATAGCTTTTGCCATGGAGGCCATTGAGGCGTTATTGGATGGAGGTGAAGTAGATTTTGAAGAATTATATATTCAAACAGACACACCAGATGATAATTATGTATATTTAGGACAAAAGGTAAATATCCCTAATCAAATAATTTTAAATGATAATAGTATTGTTAATGTTACTTTCAATTCTAATACTTCTGACGGAGTTAGTTCTAATCAGGAGGTGTCAATTTATTTATTAGAATCAATTGAATTTGCACTTAATGAAGCTAACAATAATTTAGATTCTTCAGATAAAATCAATGAAGTTAATATTTATTGTACTACTAATGGGAATCATTCTACAACAAGTAATCATTATAATGGTACAGCTGTAGATATAAATTCAATTAATAGGCAAAGAATGGCTCTTACTGGAGTTACAAATCAAATAATTCAACTTCAAGAAGGTTTTGATAATTATCAATATATTAGAGAGAATTTTGGGCCACATTTTAAACACAAATATGATATTTACTCTAACACATGGAACCACAATTACCCTGTTGGAGGACATGGAGATCATATTCATATATCAGTAAGAGTTAATTAAAATAAACATATGAAAACATTTAAATTTATTAATTTTTTTTTAATTTTAATCAGCTTTTTTTGTGTTTCACAAGAAAAAAATCAAGAAATATATATTCAAGAAATTGAGAACAATAAAGAATTGAAATATGTATTAACTTATGCAGAATCAATAATACGTAAGAATGATACAAATCAAAACTTTTTTTTAAAAGGGCTTAAATTGCCATCAAATACGGAAATTCCTGAGGAAGATGGTCACGAAAAAATGGAATATTTTTATTTTTTTGTTTCAAGCTACGATGAATACCCAGAAATTGAAGGAAAGCTTTATAAAACGATTTCATTTATAAACCCAAATTTAATTAGTGTCTCTTTTGAAGAGAGGATGGTTTTAATTAAAATAGAAGTTGTTGAAAAGGAGTTAATAGATAAAAAAGATATTATAATTAAAATCCCTTTATACTAAAAGATAATTTATTTATACTCTTTTTAAAAGCATCTCATTTAAAACTAGAATGAGATGCTTTTTTATTATTTACTATATAATATTTTAAACAAACAAAGCCTTCAATTCCGTAGCATCTTTAGGCTTCATTTTTCCAGCAAGAACCAAACTCAATTGTTTACGTCTTAAAGCGCCATTATAACGTTCTTTTTCCAAGTCGGTTTCAGGAGTCAATTCTGGTACTTCCACAGGACGTCCAGTTTCGTCTACAGCTACAAAGGTATAAATAGCCTCGTTGGCTTTGGTTTTTAGTCCAGACTCTCTATCTTCTATCCAAACATCCAAATATATTTCCATCGAGCTTCTAAAAGCACGAGATACTTTTGCTTCAACTGTTACTACAGAGCCTACAGGCACTGAACGAGTAAATTCCACATGGTTTACAGAAGCTGTTACCACAATACGTCTGCTGTGTCTTCTGGCCGCAATACTAGCTGCTCGATCCATTCTGGCAAGCAATTCGCCACCAAATAAATTATTTAATGGGTTGGTTTCACTAGGCAGCACTAAGTCTGTCATAATGGTTCTGGATTGCTCAGGAGTTTTTATAGACATGGTTTGACATTTTTTGAATAGAAATGCAAAGGTAAGTCCATTTTAGATTTTAAAGAGATTTTAAAACGAAAAAATAAAAAGATAATGAAGATGTGGAAGTGAATTAATCTAATTCCTTAACCAAAAGCCAAGCAGCAGGATTGTGGTTGCGTTTTATATCTCTTAAGGCACTTAAAGCGTCTAAACGGTCTTCATAACTAGCGTAAACAACCTCATGTAAACCATATTTGTTGACGCCTATTTTTCTGGCATCATAACCTAAGGTTTTAAGTTCTTCCAACTTTTTGTCGCTGTTTTCCTCAATTCTAAAAGCGCCAGCTATAATATGGTAATTGCCAGTTTGTTTTTTAACATTTAAGGTTACAGCAGGAAGTGGATTTTCAATTACAAATGTCGCTTCTTGAATTTTACTTTCCAGTTGTTGATTGGCTTCTTCTTGTGCTAATTGGTTTTGAGTATTTATGTTATTCACATAATAATTAGATGCTACAAAACCACCTAAAGTAAGTGCAATAACTGCAACTGCAGCATATTTAAAATAACTTCTGGATTTGCGTCTCTCAGGAGTGATGGCAATTGGAATAACTTTTTCAATTTTCTGAACGGTTTCTTTGTAAACTTCTCTGTTTACAGAAGGAGATACAAATTGAGACAATCCAAAAGCATCAGTTAAATAGTTTAAATGATACGAAGGTTCAAAAATAATTTTCCCAACATTGTTTAGCGATAGGTCTCCAATGTTTTCAAATGAAATGGTTTCCCCTTCTGTTAAATAAGATTTTAAAGATTTGACACGTTTCTCAATTTTCTTTGAAGCTTCTTCAAAAGGAATCTTTTCAACATCAGCAATATAATGGGTTAAAATACCATCATTCTTCTGAATTTGCTCATTAAAAGAAAGCATTTTCTTTGGAGGATAGAAGGCATTAGTAGATTCGTGAATGGTTGCCGAAACACGTTGCGTTAAAAAAGCTCCTAATTCAGGGACTGTAACACATTCATATCTATATAGTAAGTCGCTTATGTAGGATTCTAATTGCATAAAAACAAAGTTAGCAAAATTTAAAAGCGAACAAAAATTCGACCTAACTATTTATTAACATGATAAAAATTCTTTACTTGTAGTCTCAATATCAAAAAATTACGATGACCGAAAATAGCTTGTTATATATTTTAGCCTTACAACATATACCAAATATTGGTGATATTACAGCTAAAAAACTGATTTCTCATTGTAGCTCTGTGGAAGCTATTTTTAATGAGAAAAAACAGAATTTACTCAAGATTGATGGTATTGGGAGTTTGGTAATTAAAGATTTGTTTAACAAACAGCATTTCTTAGCAGCTGAAGAAGAGTTAAAATTTATTCAAGAAAATAATATTAAAACCTTGTATTTTGCTGATGCAGATTATCCTGAAAAATTAAAGCATTGTATAGATAGTCCTATTTTACTCTTTCAATCTGGGAATATTAATTTAAAAAAACAACGAATTATTAGTGTGGTTGGAACCAGAAAGATTACCACTTATGGCATTGCTTTTTGTAATAAACTCATTGAGGAATTAGCTATTTTTAACCCAGTTATCGTTTCTGGTTTTGCTTACGGAACCGATATTACTGCTCAAAAAGCAGCTATAAATAATAATTTACAAACCATTGGATGTTTGGCTCATGGATTGAATCAGATTTACCCTAAAACACATAAAAAGTATGTGGCTGAGGTTGAAAAACATGGCGGGTTTTTTACAGATTTTTGGTCTAGCGATCCCTTTGATAGAAATAATTTTTTAAAACGAAATCGGGTGATTGCAGGTTTAAGTGAAGCTACTATTGTGATTGAATCTGCCGAAAAAGGAGGTAGTTTAGTAACAGCAGATATTGCAAATTCATACAACAGAGATGTGTTTGCAGTCCCTGGAAGAGTAACTGATAGTCAGAGTTTAGGCTGTAATAATCTCATAAAATTTCAAAAAGCACATGTACTGTCAAATCCATTAGACATTCCTTATATGTTGAATTGGGAATTAGAAGATGAGAAAAAAGCACCAGTTCAAAAACAATTGTTTGTTGAATTAGATGATGATGAAAAGGTAATTTACAACTATTTAAAGACAAAAGACAAAGAACTTCTAGACGTGATTGCATTGGAGTGCAATTTACCTATTTTTAAACTTGCTGGCATTTTATTGAATATGGAATTAAAAGGTGTAGTAAGACCTTTACCAGGAAAGTTGTTTGAAATTATTTAGTAACCAACTTTTTTTCTTACTCTTTCTAAAACATCATTAGCAACTATCCTAGCTTTTTCTGCTCCAATAGCCAATAAGCTATCTATTTCGTCTAGGTTATTCATGTAATAATGATAGCGTTCACGCTCTGTAGCGAAAGTTTCAACTATTAATTCGAAAAGCGCTTGTTTAGCATGTCCATAACCATAATTACCTTGTTCGTAGTTGGCTTTCATATGTTCAATTTGAGCTTCAGAAGCTAATAATTTATAAAGAGCAAAACAGTTACAGATGCTCCAATCTTTAGGGTTTTCTAGAGGTGTGCTATCTGTTTCAATAGACATAATTTGTTTACGAAGTTTTTTATCGTCTAGAAAAATATTGATGATATTTCCTCTGCTTTTACTCATTTTTTGACCATCTGTACCAGGAATAAGCATCGTGTTTTCTTGGACTTTCCCTTCTGGCATTACAAATGTTTCTCCCATTTTTGTCTGAAAACGAGAAGCTACATCACGAGTCATTTCTATATGTTGAAGTTGGTCTTTCCCAACAGGAACTATTTCGGCATCATATAATAAAATATCTGCAGCCATAAGCATAGGATAGATAAATAAACCAGAATTAACATCTTCTAATCTATCTGCTTTGTCTTTAAAACTATGCGCAAGAGTTAATCGTTGATAAGGAAAAAAACAGCTTAAATACCAAGACAATTCAGTTACTTGAGGTATATCGCTTTGTCTGTAAAACACTGTTTTATTTATATCTAATCCAAATGCCAACCAAGTAGCAGCAGTTGAATAGGTGTTACTTTTTAAAAGATCTGCATCTTTAATTTGAGTTAAAGTGTGCAGATTAGCGATAAATAAAAAAGAGTCGTTTTTAGGATCGTTTGCCATATTAATGGCTGGGATTAATGCGCCTAAAATATTTCCTAAATGTGGTGTACCTGTACTTTGAATGCCTGTTAAAATTCTTGCCATATTCATTTCCTGCAAAAGCAGAAATCTTATTTTTAAGTTAAGTAAAAGGCAAAGGTAATTTTTTTGCTACAATAGCTCAATAAATTTAAGTAGTTTTGGCTCTTATGAGATTATTTAAGTATTTGTTTTGGATTTTATATCGCATCTGGTTCTATATACTTGTAGCTATTCCAATTATAGTTTTATTCCCTTTACTATTTATTTCTATACTAAAGGAAGCATGGTATCCTTTCTTTTTTAAACTTGCTCGTATTTGGGCAAAATTTATTTTAGCAGGAATGGGTTTTGTGTGGAAAATTGAGTATGAGCAAGTACTTGAGGAAGGAAAAAGTTACATGTTTATTGCTAACCATACCTCTATGGCAGATATTATGCTCATGTTGGTATCGACTAAAAATCCATTTGTTTTTGTTGGAAAAAAGGAACTAGTTAAAATTCCACTATTTGGATTTTTCTATAAACGCACTTGTATTTTAGTAGATAGAAGTTCTGAAAGAAGTAGAAAGGCTGTATTTTTAAGAGCACAAAGTAGATTGAAGCAAGGTTTAAGTATTTGCATTTTTCCAGAAGGAGGTGTTCCAGAAGATGAAGATATTGTTTTAGATACTTTTAAAGATGGTGCTTTTAGATTGGCAATTAATCATCAAATTCCAGTGGTTCCAATGTCATTTTTAGATAATAAAAAACGTTTTTCTTATACTCTTTTTAGTGGTTCTCCAGGAAAAATGCGTGTTAAAGTTCATCCTTTTATTGAAACAAAAGGCTTAGCCATTCAAGATACAAAAGCTGTTAATGAGAAGGCGAAAAGTGTGATTAGAAATCAGTTAAACTTATTTTATAAGTAAATACTTTAATTTATTTACGGTTTTTCCGTATTTTTTTACTAAACTCAATTTTAATAGATTAAAGATTGCTAGAATCTTTTTTTTGTTTTGTTTGAACTAGTTGAATGCTCAGCTCCTCATAATTGTAAGAGATTAAAAGATAATATTTGTTTGACTGGTTGCTAAAAAATAAAAAAAATGAACCAACTAAGAAAAATAAATCTTTTTAGTTGGTTTTTTAATTTTCATATAAAGATGCTGAAAAATTTTGTTATAATTTTATTGATGTTAGTTTTTGGCTGTCAAAACAAAATCACAAAAGAAACTGTGATTAACAATTACAACAAAAAGATAAATTCTATAGATAAAATTGAATATCATATTAAAAGAATAGATACGTTTTCTCCAGACTATGTTTTGAATAAAACTGGAAATGTTTTGATTGAAAAAAGAAAAAATGATACGTTACATAAGATGTCATTTTTTGCAAGATCTTATTCTCTAGATAAAAACTATTTATATGATGATTATAATAGTTTTGAAATATCTAACAAGAGCAATACTTATGAAATGGTAGGTTCTTATGGTTTTCGAGGAAGTCCAGGAGGTCAGTTGATTTCAGATGTTTTTTTCGGCTTAGATAGTATTTATAAAACGGTAGATTTAATTGAGACCAAAAACAAATATCAGTTATACTATACTTTTGAAAATGACACTATTCATGATATTAGTAATGTAGAGAAAACCATAATTATTGATAAAACCACTTTTTTACCTATTAGAATAGTGAAAACTTCCGAAAGAGGAGGTGAACGTACTGTTGGAATTTTTGAATTTGATAGTATTTTAATAAATAATCAAGTTAAAAATTCTATTGAAAATCAGAAAAATAAACTTCAAGATTTAGAGTTATTAAAAACAGAGGATCCAATAATTGTTTCTTTAATTGGCAAGGAATTCCATATAAAAAACCTTCCTAATTTATGGGATGATAAGCCAATTAATATATCTGAAAAATTTCCAGCATTAATAAGCTTTTGGCAATTTTGGTGTAGCCCATGTATTAAATCTTTACCAAAGTTAAAGTTGCTTCAAAATACTTATAAAGACAAAATTACTGTCATTGGAATATCCACTCAAAGCTCTGAAAAAGTAAAGCATCTTCTTTTAAGTAAAAACATAGAGTTTTTAAATTTAAAAGGCACTAATAAAACACTTGAAGATTATTATATTAATAGTTTTCCTGCTTATTTTCTTGTAGATAAGGAAGGAACTATAATTAAAGAGTATTCTATTTTTTCAGAAGACATTGAAAAAGACATAAAAGCATTATAAAAAATAAAAGCTGCTCTTGGCACAGAGCAGCTTTTTTATAAGATTTTCTTTGTAAATCTTAGCAGATTTAACAAATTAATCTAACCAACCAAAAACTAAAATTTATAACTAAAACCTGTATAAATACCAATAATGTATGGATTGAAATTACCTGAAGTATTTTCAAAAGCATTTAGTTGATATTTAAAAGTAGGTTCTAAATTGAACTTTACTTTTTCTGAAAATTTATAATCTAGTCCAACACCAAAATTGGTACTGAAACTCATATTATTTATATTATTAGCTTCGCCTATGTAAGTCTTTTTATCGTTTAATTCAGAATAGACTTCATTGCCATCTAAAATAAATGAGCTAAAACCAGCGATAATATTTAAACCTAATTTTTTGTTTCCAATTCTATAATTTAATTCAACAGGTACTTCATAATAACTAATGCGCTGGCTTATAGCAGCATTCGATTGTGGGCTTAAAGAGTTATCTATTTGTGCAACCCCTAAATTAGTAGTGCTTAAAGCATTAAGATTTTCGTTTCCACTAGATAGGTTTATGTTCTTTAATGCACTTTGAGCTGAACTACTACTAGCTACCGTTTCGTAAATAATTACATCGTTTGTGTCGTAGCTAAGATTTAAAGAGCTTAAACCAGTACGTATTGATAATTTATTATTTAAATTATAGCTAACATTAACACCATAACTAGTGTTTACTTCTCCTGTTTTAGAGTTATTGACAAATTGACCGTCAATGTGTGATCCTTTTCCTATCGAATTATAATAAACAGGCGCAATATTTGCATACACTTGCCACCTGTTTATTATTTCATCTTCTTCCTTTTCAATAATATCTTGAGTTGCCGCAATAGCTTCTTCTATAGTTAGATTTGTTTTTGTTAGTTCTTCTATTTCAGCTTTTGTATTTTCTTCCTCAGCAACAGCATTTTCTGTTGCATTATTTAATTTTTGTAATTGTTCTTCAGTTTTAGGTTTATCAAAATCGGTAGTTGAGTTTGCGTCTTTATTATTTGAAATATTTTGATTTTCAGCTATTCTATCTTTATTATCTATATGACCATTCTTGTTAAGTTCAGTTTTATTAGTATTAGGTTTTACCTTGTTTTTAGAATTATTATTTTGAGCAATTCTATTATTACTTAAGGTGTTAACATTATTCTTATCTATTTTATTTTCAGAAATAGTATTATTTGTGATTCTAGTATCGGTTGAAATATTTTTAGAAGTATTCTTGTTATTTGGAGAATTCGATTCTTTAGAGTTTTCTGAGGCTATTTGTGTGCTATTTGAAGGTTCTGTTAGATTGGTAACGTTGTTATTTAATTGGAAATTTACCTCTGTTTCTGCTGAACTTTCAGCGTTATTGGAATTTGATAATGATGAATTTAATTCCGTATCATTCAAATAATTTGTTGAGTCTTGTGTGCTTTTTTCAGTGTCAACAACTTTTGTGTCTATTGTGTTTTTTGAAGTATTATTGTACCACAAGCTACCTACTGTAAACATTAAAAGCAATAAGGCTGCAACTCCAACTAATCTAAACCAAATTGGGATAATTCTTTTTTTATCTTTTTTAGGATGGTTTAGTTTATGCTTAATGTTATTCCAAACTTCTGGGTTTGGAGATACTTCAAAATCTTTGAATTTTTCTTGAAAAATTCTATCTATATGTTTTTTATCACTCATTACAATGATTGAGAGTTTAAGCTCGTTTTATATTCTTCAATTCTGTCTTTTAAAATCTTTCTAGCTCTTGCTAAATTAGATTTAGATGTTCCTGATGTAATAGAAAGCATCTCTGCTATATCTTTATGCGAATAACCATCTAAAACATACAGGTTAAAAACCAATCTATAACGATCTGGTAATTCTTGTATAATTTGAAGAAGAAAATCTATCGATATATCGTCTTCATCTACTGTTAGTTCAACGTCTTCAATGTTGCTTTCGTCAATTATTTCAAAAACACCTTGTTTTCTATAACGTTGTAACGCTGTATTTATAGTTATTCTTTTAAGCCAGCCTTCAAAAGAACCTTTATTATTATACTGAGATATTTTGCTAAAAATAGTCACAAAAGTATCTTGCAGATTATCTTCTGCTTCAGCATAATTTTTACAATACTTTAAGCAAACAGAAAACAATTTACTCGAAAAGAGCTGGTATAATTCGCTTTGTGCTTGAGTATCATTATTACTACATTTTTGTATGAGTTGTTTTAAACCCAAATGAAATACGTATTAATTTAACTTAATCTAATCTACTACAGGAACTACTACAACCAAATAGTTGTCGCCTCCTTGCCAAAATTTAAAAATATATGGCCCTGCATTTTCTGCTTTAAAATCAAACGAAGCTTCTGCTTCAATTTCTGTTGGTTGACAGTTCCCATTTCCTGACGTTACATAAGCAACAACAGCTAAAGTTCGCTCATTTAATTCTTGCTCAAAATAAATGTTATTAAAGGCATGACAAGTTGATGGTTTAATATAGGTTAATGTAATTTCATACACATCACCTAAATGAAACTCTTCTGGCAATACAGCACTTTCTATAGGTAATATTTCATAATATACATCCTGAGTACTATCATCATTAGTGCTACAAGAGAAAATTAAAAACACGAATAGACAGGCTATTATTTTCTTCATTAAAAAATACATATTTAACTTGTAGATGCAAAAAGTGTGAAAAGGTTGCGTGCTAAATTAAAAAATCCCGAAAGCTTCGGGATTTTTTAATTTTTAATCTTTATTAGCTTTTAGCTGTTCTTTTATTTTTTGTTCCAATTCATCTTGAAGTTCTGGGTTGTCTTTAATCAATGCTTTAACAGCATCTCTACCTTGCCCTAACTTGGTGTCTCCATAGCTAAACCAAGAGCCACTTTTTTTAATGATTTCAAATTCTACAGCAATATCTAAAATTTCGCCTACTTTAGAAATCCCTTCTCCATACATAATATCAAACTCTGCTGTTTTAAAAGGAGGCGCCACTTTGTTTTTAACTACTTTAACTCTGGTTTTATTTCCTGAAACATTTCCATCTGTTTCTTTAATTTGAGTCGATCGTCTAATGTCTAAACGTACAGATGCATAGAATTTTAATGCGTTACCACCAGTCGTGGTTTCTGGATTTCCAAACATTACACCAATTTTTTCACGTAACTGGTTTATAAAAATAACAGTACAATGTGTTTTGCTAATAGAAGCTGTTAATTTTCTTAATGCTTGAGACATTAAACGTGCATGAAGTCCCATTTTAGAGTCTCCCATTTCTCCTTCAATTTCACTTTTTGGAGTTAATGCTGCAACCGAATCTATAACAACTATATCAATAGCTCCAGAACGAATTAAATTATCAGCAATTTCAAGAGCTTGCTCTCCATTGTCAGGCTGAGAAATAATTAAATTATCAATATCAACTCCTAATTTTTCTGCATAAAATCTATCAAAAGCATGTTCTGCATCAATAAAGGCAGCAATACCACCAGCTTTCTGCGCTTCTGCAATAGCGTGTAAAGTTAATGTGGTTTTACCTGAAGATTCAGGACCATAAATTTCTACAACTCGACCTCTAGGATAGCCACCAACTCCTAAAGCAATATCCAAACCTAAAGATCCAGAAGAAATAGCTTCAACGTCTACAATTGCTTGATCACTCATTTTCATAACTGTTCCCTTGCCGTAAGCTTTATCTAATTTATCTAAAGTAAGTTTTAATGCTTTTAATTTTGCTTCTTTTTCGTTACTCATTTCTCTATATTTTATCTTGTGAAAGTGATGCTAAAATACTACTTCTTTTTTCACTTTACAATTTTATCACGCAACCTTTTCACACTTTTTGCATCTACTATATAAAGTGGGAAAATTTTAGCTGTGAAAAAGAAAAAAACATACTCACTTTTAAACAAATTAATAGTTTAAACTAAAAAGTGTAGAGGCTATGAAATTTTTTAAAAAATGTATTAATGCACTAGGTGTTTCAGTAGCTATATTTATAAATAGCAACTGTAAAGCCGATGGAGGTTAACTCGTAAAGATGTTTTTTCGATTTAGAAATTAAATTAAAAAATATTAATAACGAGTTAGTCTACTTAAAGCACTTTATAAAATTTATAAAGTGCTTTTTGATTTATACAAATTCATAAACTCATAAAAAACACTACATTTGTACTTAAATAATCTTTAACCTTAAAATTAGTATAGCATGCAACTGTACAATACCTTAAGCGCTAAAGAAAGAGCAACACTTATTGAGCAAGCTGGAAAAGAACGCTTGACTATCTCTTTCTACAAATACGCAAAAATTGAAAATCCTGAAATTTTTAGAAATCACTTATTCCTGACTTGGGATAAACTAGATGTATTAGGCCGAATTTATGTTGCTTACGAGGGCATAAATGCGCAGCTTTCTGTCCCTGCAGACAATTTCAATCAGTTTAAATACCATTTAGACACTATTTCTTTTTTAGAAAATGTGCGATTAAATATTGCCATTGAGCATGATAATTTTTCGTTTTTAAAACTAAAAGTGAAAGTGAGAGATAAAATTGTAGCAGATGGTTTAAATGATGACACATTTGATGTGACAAATAGAGGTATTCACGTAGAAGCCGAACAATTTAATGAACTAATAGACGACCCAAATGTTGTTTTGGTTGATATGCGTAATCATTATGAAAGTGAAATAGGCCATTTTAAAAATGCTGTTACTCCAGATGTAGATACGTTTCGAGAGTCTCTTGATCTTATTGAAGCTGATTTAAAAGAACACAAAGAAGATAAGAAACTAGTCATGTATTGCACTGGAGGGATTCGTTGTGAAAAAGCAAGTGCTTATTACAAACACAAAGGATTTAAAAATGTGTATCAATTGGAAGGAGGTATTATAAATTATGTGAGACAAGTTGAAGCTAAAGGCTTGGAAAATAAATTTATAGGCAAGAATTTTGTGTTTGACGAACGTCGTTCCGAGCGTATTTCAGAAGATGTGATTGCGCATTGCCATCAATGTGGAGAGCCAGCAGATTTACATACTAATTGTGCCAATGAAGCTTGTCATTTGCTATTTATTCAATGCGATGATTGTAAAGAAAAAATGGAAAACTGTTGTTCTTCGCATTGTCAGGAAATCATTCAGTTAACTTTCGAAGAGCAAAAAGCCTTACGAAAAGGTCAAGGCAATAGTAATGATATCTTTAAGAAAGGGCGAGCAGATCATTTGCCTTATAAAAAAGATTTAAGAAACATATTTGATGTTTTTAAAAAATCAGAATAAATGAATATTTACAAACTTTTACAACTCAATAGAAAAATAAAAAACCATAGAATTAAGTTTCTAGGTCTCTATTTGTTGCATAAGTTTAATAAGCGCTATTTGGCAGTCAATTTAGACCCTGTAATGGCATGTAATTTACGTTGTAAAATGTGTTATTTTACAGATGCTGATTATGTCAAAACCCTAAAAGGACAATTTAAAGAAGAGGAATTAAATCAAGTAGCAAAAACCATTTTTAAACGAGCTTTAAAACTTCAAATTGGCTGTGGTACTGAACCAACTTTATATAAAGATTTGGTTAAAGTTGTCGAATTAGGCAAAGCTTACAACGTACCATATATTTCTATAACCACGAATGCCAATTTATTGGATGAAGAAAAAATTGAAGCTCTTTTAAAAGCAGGGTTAAACGAATTTACCATTTCGCTTCATGGAGTTCATAAAGAAAGCTATGAAAACTTTATGAAAAAAGCCAGTTATGAAAAATTCCATAATGCCTTTAAAGCTTTTGAAAAACTAAAAAAACAATACAATTTTAAAGTTCGAATTAATTATACGTTTAATAAAGATAATTTCTACGAATTAGCCGATTTCTTCAAACATTTTAATGGCGAAAGTTTCGATATTCTTCAAATTCGTCCTATTCAAAAAATTGGAAATACCGAATACAACGATTTTGATTTAGATAGTATTCGAGCAGATTATCCTCAATTAATTCAAAATATCAAAAAACAATGCAAGGAAAACCATATTACCTTATTGGCACCAAACTCCATTCCTAAAAATCAAAACACCAATGCGTCCAGTTTAATTTTCGATTATACCTTTTGTTATGTCTCTCCACAAAAATTTTGGAAAGAAGGATTCGATTGGAAAAAAGAGAGTTTCAATACTTATTCTAAGAAAATAGGCTGGAGCAATGTATTATGGTCTAATATTTTTAAATCTGAAATTGAATTAAAGTCAATGGCTAACAGACTTAATTACGAGATTGAATTCAATTAAAAAAAAGGCTATTTTAAAGTCCGTAAATAATCTTACCTTTACAGTCCAAAGTATTTACTTTGATTTGTGTTTTTAACGTAAGTAGAAATACATAAACATCAAGTTTTTTATTAATTCCCTTCTGAAGCTTAAGGGTTTCAGAATCTATATATACATTTATTATATGAGTTGTAACAGTTGCTCAACTGGTAAAGATGGACAACCAAAAGGTTGCAAAAATAATGGCACATGTGGGACTGATAGTTGTAACAAACTAACGGTTTTCGATTGGCTTTCAAATATGTCGTTACCAAATGGAGATAAACCATTTGATTGGGTAGAAGTACGTTTTAAAAACGGAAGAAAACACTATTATAAAAATACAGAAAACTTAACGTTAAGCATTGGAGATATTGTGGCTACACAGGCACAATTTGGTCATGATGTTGGTATGGTAACGCTTACAGGTGAACTTGTAAGAGTGCAAATGAAACGTAAAAAAATTTCGGAAACAGACGAAGAGATTTTAAAAATCTATAGAAAAGCATCACAGAAAGACATTGATATTTGGTCGGATTATAGAGATAAAGAAGAGCCTATGAAAGTGAAAGCTCGTCAATTTGCTATTGATATTAAATTGCAAATGAAAATTTCTGATATCGAATTCCAAGGAGATGGCAGTAAAGCCACTTTTTACTATACAGCAGAAGATCGTGTCGATTTTAGAGAGCTTATTAAAATGTATGCAAAAGAGTTTAAAACTCGTATAGAAATGAAGCAAGTTGGCTTTCGTCAAGAAGCTTCAAGACTTGGAGGTATTGGCTCTTGTGGAAGAGAATTGTGTTGTTCAACTTGGTTAACAGATTTTCGTTCGGTAAGCACTTCGGCAGCTCGTTATCAACAATTATCATTAAATCCTCAAAAACTAGCAGGACAATGTGGAAAATTAAAATGTTGTTTGAATTATGAGCTAGATACTTATTTAGATGCTTTAAAAGATTTTCCTAAATCAGATGTCAAACTATATACTGAAAAAGGGACTGCTGTTTGTCAGAAAACAGATATTTTTAAAGGTCATCTATGGTTTGCATATGAAGGAGAATGGAGTAATTGGCATGTGATTACTAAAGAACAAGTTAAAGAAATTTTAGAATTAAATAAGAAAAAAGAAAAAGTTGCAAGTTTAGAAGAATATGCTTCAGAATTAATTCAAGATACTAAAAACGAATTTGAAAACGTTGTAGGACAAGATAGTTTAACAAGATTTGATTCAAAAGGACCAAGTAAAAGAAATAAAACCAATAGAAAGAATAAAAAAAGAAGAAAACCCCAAAACAGTAAAAACAATGCGAAATAGTGTCTTGTTCATTCTTTTGGTTATTCTAATAGCCTCTTGCGACTCTAAGCAAGTGTATGATTCTTATAAGTCTGTTCCTAATAAATGGCATAAAGATTCAGTAATTAGTTTTAAAATACATCCACCAGACACATTAAACCCGTATAACTTATATGTGAATCTTAGAAACAATAACGACTATATGTATAGTAACTTGTTTTTAATTGTAGAGATGAAATTTCCTCATGGAAAAACCATCAAGGATACTTTAGAATATAAAATGGCAAAACCAAATGGCGAATTTTTAGGCACAGGATTTGCAGAAATTAAAGAAAACAAGTTGTGGTATAAAGAAAATGTTGTGTTTCAAGAATCTGGAGAATATAATGTAAACATTCAACAAGCCATGAGAGAAAATGGAAAAGTAAATGGCATTGTAAACCTTGAAGGTATCACAGATATTGGATTTAGAATAGAAAAACCAGCTGCAAAATAAGTTTATGGCTAAAACAAAAAAGAAACAAACTAAAAAGAATCAAGATTTTTCAAGCTACGTTCGCTGGTTTTGGAAATTATTTATAGCTGGTATTTTACTTGTAGTTATGATGTTTTTATTAGCTGCTTGGGGTGTTTTTGGCGAACTTCCAGATTATACCATTTTAGAAAATCCGAAAACAAATCTAGCTACAGAAATTATTTCGTCAGATGGAAAGACTTTAGGAAAATTTTACTTTAATGATAATAGAACTCCTGTAGGTTATGACGACTTACCACAGCATTTAGTAGATGCTTTAATAGCTACAGAAGATGCACGTTATTACGAACATTCTGGTATTGACGCACGTGGTACTTTAAGAGCTATTATAAAATTAGGAAGTGGTGGTGGAGCTAGTACCATATCGCAACAATTGGCTAAACAATTATTTCATGGTGAAGGCTCTAAAAATCTTATTGAAAGGGTTACTCAAAAACTTAAAGAATGGGTTATTGCTATAAAATTAGAACGTCAATACACTAAAGAAGAAATTATTGCCATGTATTTTAACATTTACGATTTTGGTAATAATGGAGATGGAATTCGTTCAGCAGCAAGTATTTATTTCGATAAAGAGCCTAAAGAGTTGGATATTAAAGAATCTGCCATGTTGGTAGGGATGTTTAAAAACTCTTCATTATATAATCCTCGAGACCATAGAAATCCTATTGGGACTAGAAACAGAAGGAATGTGGTTTTAAGCCAAATGGAAAAGTATAATTATATTTCTGAAGAAATCATGGATTCTCTTCAAAAAACAGAATTAGATCTGCGTTATTCTCCTCAATCTCATCGCGATGGCATAGCAACCTATTTTAGAGCTTATTTAGATGGGTTTATGAAAGATTGGATTAAAAACAATCCAAAACCAGATGGCGAAAAATACAATCTGTATGGAGATGGCTTAAAAGTTTATACAACTATAGACTCTAGAATGCAAAAATATGCCGAAGACGCTGTACAACAACATATGCCAAGACTTCAGGCAGAATTCAATCATCAAAATACACCTGACAGGAATCCAACTGCACCATTTTTAGAATTAGATTTAAATGAAATTGATGCATTGATGAATCGTTCTATGAAACAAAGCGAACGCTGGAGACATATGAAATATGATTTAAAGAAAGATGATGAAGAAATTATTGCTTCTTTTGATAAGCCTACTCAAATGACTGTCTTTTCATGGAATGGTGAGATTGATACCATAATGAAACCTATAGATTCTATGCGTTACTACAAATCGTTTTTACATCCAGGAATGATGTCTATGGATCCTCAAACAGGACATGTTAAAGCATGGGTTGGTGGAATGAATTACAAACATTTTCAATACGATCATGTTAAACAAGGAAGAAGACAAGTAGGTTCTACATTCAAACCTTTTGTTTATGCTACAGCAATAGATCAATTACATTTATCTCCATGTGATGAATTACCTGACACTCAAATAACTATTGAAGCTGGAAAATTTGGAAATCCAGAACCATGGACTCCAAAAAATTCTGATGGACAATATGGTGGAAGTAGAACATTAAAAAGTGCTTTAGCAAATTCTATTAATACCATTACAGCCAGATTAATGGATAAAGTTGGGCCACAACCAGTTGTGGATTTAGTAAAAAAATTAGGTGTTGAAGCAGATATACCAGTAGTGCCATCAATTGCTTTAGGAACTGCAGATTTAAGTGTATACGAAATGGTTGCTGCATATGCTACCTTTGCTAATAAAGGTGTTTATACCAAACCAGTTATGGTAACACATATAGAAGATAAAAATGGCACTATTTTATACCAGTTTACTCCAGAATCTAGAGATGTGTTAAGTGAGGAAGCTGCATATGTAACGGTTAAGTTAATGGAAGGTGTAACAGAAGGAGGTTCTGGAACCAGATTAAGAACTAAAGGAGCAGATGCTTATCGAGCAGATTACAGAGAAGTTGTAACTGGATATCCTTACGAATTTAAAAATCCAATTGCTGGAAAAACTGGAACCACACAAAATCAAAGTGATGGTTGGTTTATGGGCATGGTCCCAAATTTAGTTACAGGTGTTTGGGTTGGAGCAGAAGATAGAGCAGCACATTTTAGAACTATTACATATGGTCAAGGAGCAGCTATGGCCTTACCAATTTGGGGAGTTTACATGAAAAGTTGTTATGAAGATAAAGATTTAGAAATTTCTACTGCAGATTTTGAAAGACCTTTAGAGCTTTCAATTGAGGTCGATTGTGCTAATTATGATCCTGATGCTGAATCAGATTCTAACAATCCTAATGCTGAGGTTCCAGATGAATTAGAATTTTAAAACCATCATAAAATTGAAACATATTAATTTAGCCATTCTTTTTTTAGAATGGCTTTTTTATTTCGTATTTTCCCACTACAAAAACTTACAGTAATATGATTAATAAAAAAGTGGCCAATGTTCATGAAGCCCTTGAAGGTGTTTCAGATAATATGACTTTTATGCTTGGTGGATTTGGGCTTTGTGGTATTCCAGAAAATAGTATTAACGAGCTTGTAAAACTAAACTTAAAAGGCTTGACATGTATTTCAAACAATGCAGGTGTAGACGATTTTGGCTTGGGTTTACTTCTACATAAAAAACAAATAAAGAAAATGATCTCCTCTTATGTAGGTGAAAACGATGAGTTTGAAAGACAAATGTTGTCAGGTGAATTGGATGTGGAATTAATCCCACAAGGAACTTTAGCTGAACGTTGTCGTGCAGCTCAATCTGGGTTTCCTGCTATTTATACACCAGCTGGTTATGGAACCGAAGTAGCCGAAGGTAAAGAAACCAGAGAGTTCGACGGAAAAATGTATGTCTTGGAACATGCCTTTAAAGCTGATTTTGCTTTTGTGAAAGCTTGGAAAGGCGATGCAGCTGGTAATTTAATTTTTAAAGGAACAGCTAGAAATTTTAATCCAGCCATGTGTGGTGCAGCTAAAATTACGGTTGCTGAGGTTGAAGAATTAGTTCCTGTTGGAAGTTTGGATCCTAATCAAATTCATATTCCAGGTATTTTTGTGCAACGTATATTTCTAGGAGAAACATACGAGAAGAGAATTGAACAACGTACGGTTAGAACAAGATAAATTATGGCTTTAGATAAAACAGGAATAGCAAAACGTATTGCAAAAGAAGTAAAAGATGGATATTATGTCAATTTAGGAATTGGCATTCCAACTTTAGTTGCAAATTATGTAAGAGACGATATAGAAGTAGAGTTTCAAAGTGAAAATGGCGTTTTAGGAATGGGACCTTTTCCTTTTGAAGGTGAAGAAGATGCAGATATTATAAATGCAGGAAAGCAAACTATAACTACGTTGCCAGGAGCCAGTTTTTTCGATTCAGCCATGAGTTTTTCAATGATTCGTGGAAAGCATGTTGATTTAACTATTTTAGGAGCAATGGAAGTTTCGGAAAATGGAGATATTGCCAATTGGAAAATTCCAGGAAAAATGGTTAAAGGAATGGGAGGAGCTATGGACTTGGTTGCAAGTGCAGAGAATATTATTGTTGCCATGATGCATACTAATAAAGCTGGTGAATCTAAATTGCTTAAAAAATGTAGTTTGCCTTTAACAGGAGTAGGTTGTGTGAAAAAAATTGTTACCAACCTTGCTGTTCTTGAAGTAACAGATAAAGGATTTAAATTGCTGGAACGTGCTCCAGGAATATCTGTGGAAGACATAAAAAAAGCCACAGAAGGCACTTTAATTGTTGAAGGTGATATTCCTGAAATGAGCTTATAATTATTTTAACATAATTAATGAGTCAATAGTTTATATTAGAAGTTTAAAATTTTAGGCCCTTTCAAAGTTTTGAGAGTGGCTTTTTATTTTTATGAATAAAATAATCAAAACAGAAATTGTAGGAAAAAACACAATATTACATCTTAAATGTTAAAGTTTAATGTATTACATCGATTAATTGTGTATTTTAACTGAACAACTCAAAAAAAGTTTCATATTAGCAGAACCAAATCAAGTAACCTATTCTTTGAAATGTTGAATTTATAATTTGCCCCAAATCTATTATAAGTTTAATCTTAAAAGAAACCCAAATCTACCATAAAACCCTACTTATGAATTTTGCCTCAAATCTACCTGAACAACCTACAAGTTATGAGAGCAAACTTTATAAAAGTTTGCAAAGTACAGGACGCTTTATTAAAAGTTTGTTATATTTAACTAAAAAGATATTCATGCTATAATCCCTTTGGGATGGCATGAATTAATTTTTTGGTGTAGTCTTTTTTTGGATCGTTATAGATAATATCTGCATCGTCCATTTCTTCAATTTCACCTTGATTCATAACAATTAACTGGTCAGACATATATTTTACAACTGCTAAATCGTGTGAAATAAAAATGTATGTAAAACCAAAGTTTTCCTTCAATTCATTTAGTAAATTTAATACTTGAGCTTGTACCGAAATATCCAAAGCTGATACCGACTCATCACAAATAATTAATTTTGGTTCTAATGAAATGGCTCTAGCTATACCAATACGTTGTCTTTGCCCTCCTGAAAACTCATGAGGATATCTATTAAAAAAAGTTTCGTCTAAGCCTACATTTTGAAGTAACTCTAAAACAAATTCTTTTCTTTCTTTATCTGAATTTCCAATGCCATGAACTTTCATAGGTTCCATAATAACATTCCCTACAGGAATTCTTGGATTTAAGGATGCATAAGGGTCTTGAAAAATAATTTGAATGTCTTTTCTTAGTTTTCTGACTTCTTTTTTAGATAACTTGGTAGTATCTGTACCTTGATATACAATAGAACCTGAAGTCGCTTTATCCAATTGTAAAATAGCATTTGCTAAAGTAGATTTTCCACAGCCTGACTCTCCAACCAAACCAAGTGTTTCTCCTTCAAATAATTTGAAATTAACATGATTAACAGCTTTAAAAGTTTCAGGTTTTGAAAACCATCCAGATTTTGAGATATAGGTTTTGTCTAAATTAATAACTTCTAATAGAGGTGGTTTAGAATATATTTTATCATGAAATTTACTTCTATCACTATTAGAAATTATAGTTTTATCAATTGTATCACTCATAAAATCTTTGATAGTTGGCAATCTTTTTAATCTTACTTCTAACGAAGGTTTGGAATTTATTAAAGCCTTTGTATATATATGTTCTGGATTTTTAAAAATTTGTTTTACCAAACCTTGTTCCACAATTTGTCCTTGATACATCACTAAAATTCTATCTGAAATCTCTGAAACCAATGACAAATCATGGGAAATAAAAATAATACTCATATCTTCTTCAGCTTGAAGCTGTTTTAAAAGCAAAATAATCTCTTTTTGAACCGTTACGTCTAAAGCTGTAGTAGGTTCATCAGCAATTAAGATTTTTGGCTTACATGCAATTGCCATTGCTATCATAACCCGTTGCTTTTGTCCACCTGAAATTTCATGAGGATATGCACTATAAACACGATTAGGATTTGGAAGTTTTACCTTTTCAAAAAGCAGAAGTGTTTCTGTTTTAGCTTCTTTTTTAGACAAGATTGTGTGTTGCAATAAAATCTCTTGAACTTGTTTGCCACATGTCATTGAAGGGTTTAAAGAACTCATAGGTTCTTGGAAAATCATAGCTATGTCATTACCTCTAATCTTCTGAAACTCTTTAGGACTTATCTTAGTTAAATCAGTGTCATTAAATAAAATACAACCATTGGTTATTTTAGATATATTTCTAGGAAGTAAACCAAGAATAGCTAATGAAGAAACAGATTTTCCAGAACCAGATTCTCCAACAATTCCTAAAATTTCATTTGTGTTTAATTCAAACGAGATATTATGTATTACCTCTTTCTCAATGTGATTAGAAATAAAAGAAATAGATAAGTCAACTACTGTTAATAATAATGTCTTCATATTAAAGATAAAAGTAGTTAATATATTCTAAAAAGTTACGGTTTTACCGTAGTCGGTTTACGGTTTTACCATAAATATTTAATGTTTTTTTGTTTTTAATCGAAAAACAATTTTTTAAATATTCACATTAACAAAATTTTAATACTTTCAAGGAATTATTATCAATTAATCATATAAATTTTTAGCAAAACATGAAAAAAACACTACTACTCTTTTTCTTATTGAGTACTGGATTTGTATTCTCTCAAAACAAATCCTTTTGGCAAAAACAAACTGTTAAAAGCAATGCTACTATAAAAGCAAGCAAACAAAAGTTGCCTCAAAAACAAGTTTACAGTTTAAACATTGAAGCTTTAAAACAAGCTTTAGTTACAGCTCCTAAAAGAGAATCCTCTTTAGGAAGATCTCAAGTCATTATTTCTTTTCCAAACTCAGAAGGTGAGTTTGAACGATTTAGTATTAAGGAAGCATCAGTTATGCATCCAGATTTGGAAACTAGATATCCTGGAATAAAATCTTATGCTGGACAAGGCGTGGATGATCCTTCGGCTAGAATACGTTTTAGTATTTCACCTTTAGGTCTAGAAACTATGAGGTTGTCTGCAAATAAACCTGCAACTTTTATCGAACCTTTAACTGATGATCTTCAACAGTATACTGTTTATAAAAGAGCTGATGTTACGGAAGTGTATAACGATTTTGAATGTACTGTTACAGAAAATCTTAACAGTAGACTAAATGCTGAAGGAAATGCAGCATTTAAAAATGCTGATGACGCTACTTTACGCACATATAGATTAGCTATGTCTGCAACAGGAGAATTCACATCTTATCATGGTGGCACTAAAGCTTTAGCTTTAGCAGCTATAAATAACACCATGACAAGAGTAAATGGTGTTTTTGAAAATGACTTTAATGTAACAATGGTATTAATTGCAAATACAGATGCTGTAATCTATACCAATTCAAATAACGATCCTTATGGTAATTCTACTTCAGGATATAATAGTCAATTACAATCCACATTAACAAGTGTTATTGGAGAATCTAATTATGATATTGGGCATTTGGTAGCAAATTTACAGAATAATGGAAATGCTGGATGTATTGGTTGTGTATGTGTTAATGGACAAAAAGGAAGTGGATGGACGTCTTATACAACGCCATCAGGAGTTAATTTCGATATTGATTATGTGGCTCATGAAATGGGACACCAGTTTGGAGGAAACCATACGTTTACCTTTAGTAATGAAGGAGGTACTGGAGCCCAAATGGAACCAGGTAGTGGTTCTACAATAATGGGTTACGCAGGAATCACAGGCTCTACAGATTTACAACCACATAGCGACCCTTATTTTCATGCAAGAACTATAGAACAAATTACGAATTATGTAAAAAGTACTAGCTGTCAAACAAATACCAATACAGGTAATGCAGTGCCTTCTGTTAGTGCAGGATCAAATTATACCATTCCTAAAGGGACTGCTTTTGTTTTAGAAGGTTCGGCAACAGATGCTAATTCTGGAGATGTATTAACTTATTGCTGGGAACAATATAATACTGGTAGTTCATCTACCACAAATCCAAGTGTTAATGCTACTAGTGGACCAGCATTTAGATCGTATATACCAACAACTGATAATAAACGTTATTTTCCTAGGTTATCAACAATAAAATCTGGATCTACTTCATGGCAGTGGGAAGCCGTTCCTAATGTTGGTAGAACATTAAACTTTAGGTTAACTGTTAGAGATAACAGAGCTGGTGGAGCAAACAATAATAGTGATGATATGGTTGTGACTGTAAATGGAACTGCAGGACCTTTTGTTGTAAATTCTCCAAACACAAATGTTACTTGGAATGCAGGAACAACACAAAATGTTACTTGGAATGTTGCAGGTACAACTGGAAATGGAGTTAATGCTGCAAACGTAGATATTTTCTTATCAACAGATGGTGGCGACACTTATCCTATAACATTAGCAACAGGAGTGCCTAACGATGGCTCTCAAAATATAGTTGTACCTAATAACCAAGGGACTCAAAATAGAATTATGGTTAAAGGATCGAATAATATCTTTTTTGATATATCTAATTCAAATTTCACTATTGCAGGTCAAGTAGTTTGTAATGCAACTGTACCAACTGGATTAGCAGCTTCAAATGTGGGATCAAGCTCTGCTACCTTAAGTTGGAATGCTGTACCTGGAGCAACTTACGATCTACGTTATAGAGTTGTAGGCACATCAGTTTGGACAACCAATGCAGTTACTGGTATTTCATCAGGATTATCAGGATTAAATACATTAACTCAATATGAAGCACAAGTAAGAAGTAAATGCAATGGAGGAAGTAATTCGGCTTATAGTAGTTCGGTTAACTTTACAACTACAGACGTACAATTGAATTATTGTACATCAGCTAGTACAAATATAAATGATGAATATATTGGAAGAGTTCAGTTAAACACAATAAATAATGCTTCTGGAGCTCAGTTTTATTCAGATTTTACTGGAATTTCAACTACTTTAACAAAAGACACTCAGTACACTATTACAATCACACCTACTTGGACAGGTACAGTCTATAATGAAGGATATTCTGTTTGGATTGACTATAACAGAGATGGAGATTTTACAGATTCTGGAGAACAGGTTTGGACAAAATCTGCATCAAAAACAACTCCAGTAAGTGGAAGTTTTACAATTCCATCAGGTGCTGTAGAAAACTCAACAAGAATGAGAGTTTCAATGAAGTATAATGGAATTCCTTCTTCTTGTGAAACATTTCAATATGGTGAAGTTGAAGATTACACAGTAATAATTGAGGGAAGTGGTCCAGATACAACTCCACCAGTAATTACATTAAATGGTGCATCTACAATAAATCTAAATGTTGGTGAAAGCTATACAGAACTTGGAGCAACAGCAACAGATAATATTGATGGAAATTTAACATCAAGTATCGAAATTGGTGGTGATACTGTAAATACAAATATAGGAGGAACTTATGTAGTAACATATAATGTAAGTGATGCAGCCGGAAATGATGCTACTGAAGTTATTAGAACAGTCAACATTATTCCAGATACAACAGCACCAGTTATTACATTAAATGGTGTATCTACAATTAATCTATTTGTAGGAGATACCTATACTGAATTAGGAGCAACAGCAACAGATAATATCGATGGTAATTTAACTTCTAGTATTGTAATTACTGGAACTGTTAATACGGCTTCAGCAGGAACTTATACAAGATATTATAATGTAAGTGATGCTGCAGGGAATGCAGCAACGCAACGTGTAAGAACAATTGTTGTTACAGTAATTGTCGATACAACAGCACCAGTTATTACATTAAACGGAGCGTCTACAATTAATCTATTTGTAGGAGATACTTATAATGAATTAGGAGCAACAGCAACAGATAATATTGATGGTAATTTAACGTCTAGCATTGTAATTACTGGAACTGTTAATACGGCTTCAGCAGGAGCTTATACCAGAAACTACAATGTAAGTGACGCAGCAGGAAATGCAGCTACACAACGTACAAGAACCATAATAGTTACGGAACCATCAATGGGATGTACAGCAGGGATTTCTTCATTTCCTTATTCAGAAAGTTATGAAAATACATTAGGCGCATGGACTCAAGGTTCTGGTGATGATTTCAATTGGGCATTAAGAACTGGAGGTACTCCATCTAGTAATACAGGACCATCTAGTGCTAATGCTGGTTCATATTATATTTATATGGAATCTTCTTCACCAAATTACTCAACTAAAAGAGCTATATTAAACTCACCATGTTTTGATTTAAGTGGAGCTACTCAAGCAACTTTTGAATTTAAGTACCATATGTATGGTGCATCTTCAATGGGAAGTTTAGCTTTAGAATTAAGTAATGATAATGGTATGTCATGGACAAGTGTTTGGAGTAGATCAGGAAACCAAGGTAACTCTTGGCAAACAGCTAGTATTAACTTAAATGCTTATGTTGGGAGCTCTATTCAATTACGTTTTAATGGTGTTACTGGTACTACATGGCAAGGAGATATGGCTATAGACGCTGTTAGTTTATCTACAAATGGAGGTAGTGGTCCTTCATGCTCTAACATCACTTTATCAATTAAATTTGATAATTATCCAGAAGAAACGGCATGGAGTGTTAGAAATTCTTCTGGTACTACAATAGCATCTGGTGGGACTTATGGTTCTCAGGCAGATGGTTCTACGTTAAATATTAACGTAGGTTGCTTAGATGATGGATGCTACGATTTTATTATAACAGATACATATGGAGATGGCATTTGCTGTTCATACGGAAGCGGTTCATATACCTTAACAAACTCAGATACAGGAGAAACATTAGCTTCTGGTGGACAATTTACAAGCTCTCAAACAACTAATTTCTGTTTGGGTGGAATTAGTAAGGGACTATCTCAAGGTACAATTTCAGACAATCCTAATCAATACTTAAAAGTTTATCCAAACCCTGTAAATCAAATATTAAATGTTGATTTAGTTGGTTATGAAGCTCAAAGTTTTGAAGTTAAAAACATGCTTGGTCAAACTGTTTTAAAAGGACGTTTTACTTCTGCAATCGATGTGTCTAAGTTTGAAGCTGGAGTCTATTTGTTACAATTAAACATTGGTGAGAAAACAAGAATAACAAGGTTTATAAAAAAATAATCTTTAATAAATTAACTTAAATAAAGAAATCTAGAGCTAAACTTTGGATTTCTTGTTTTTATGATTTGATAACTTTACTAAAAACTTGTTTTTCTATAACTAATATTATTAAATAAAATACTAATTTTAATGAATTAACCAATTCAAACAAAAATGAAATTAAACTTAACCCTATTATTTTTCTTATTAAGCGTATCATTTGCATTCACACAAAATGATTCTGAAAGAAAAGCTGAAGAATATTTAATTCAAAAAGGTGAAGTCAACTTTAGTTTTAAAGTTAATCACGTTTCTGAAATAGAAGAATGGACATCACAATTATCCATCTTAAATTTTGACCCAAGCACAAATACAGTGTACGCATGGGCTAACACGCAACAGTTTAGAAATTTTCAACAGAGTAATATAGAATACTTAGTTGAAAAGGCAGACAATGTTATTGGTCCAATATTAATGTCTAATCAAATACCTCGTTCTGAAAACGAAAGAAGGATTTCAACATTGTCGTTTCCTTTAACAGCCTATCCAACCTATGCAGATTATGCTCAACAAATGCAAGATTTTGCAACTACTTATCCTTCGCTTTGTCAAATTGTTGATATAGGAGGAACAACCGAAGGTGTTGGTGGTGGAAATAAACGATTATTATTTGCAAAACTTTCAGCTAACGTAGCAACACAAGAAAAAGAACCAAGAATGATGTATACATCTTCTATGCATGGCGATGAAATTGCTGGTTACCCAATGATGCTTGAGTTAATTAATTACTTATTAACAGTTTATAATGATGTTGGACATGCAGACCACTTGCGAGTTAAAAATCTATTAGATTCTTCCGAAATATGGATAAATCCAAGTGCTAATCCAGACGGTACATATTATAACGACCCAACAAATACTTCTGTTTCAAATGCCAGACGTGCTAATGATAATGGCTGGGATTTAAACAGGAATTATCCAGATAATGTTGGTGGAGCTCATCCTGATGGAAATTCAGGTTATGAATTGGAAACACAACATTTTATGACCTTGGCAAATAATACGCATTTTGTATTGTCTGCTAATTTTCATGGAGGGACAGAAGTCGTAAATTATCCTTGGGATAATACCTATACTAGACATCCAGATAATGATTGGTTCTTTTTAATTAGTAAGGAGTACGCTGAAAACTGCCAAAATAATAGCCCTAGTGGTTATATGGATGCCACATATACAAATTATGTATGGCCTGGTGTAACAAATGGTGCAGATTGGTATCGAGTTGAAGGAGGTCGTCAAGATTACATGAATTATTACCAACAATGTAAGGAAACTACAATTGAGTTATCAAATGTTAAAACTATACCAGCTTCGCAACTTGAGGATCATTGGAATTATAATAAAGAAGCTTTAATAGAATATTTAATTCAAGGCACCTATGGGTTTAGAGGTATTGTAAGAGACGCCTCAACTAATAACCCTATTGAAGCTAAAATTACGTTGGTAGGTCATGATGCTGTAAATTCACATACAACAACAGAACTTCCATATGGAGATTATTACAGACCAACTATAGCTGGGACATATGATATTTTATTTGAGGCAGATTGTTATCAATCATTTACGTTAACAAATCAGACATTAACAAATTATGAGACAAAAGTTCTTGCAGACATATTATTAAGTCCAATAGCTTCAACTGCACCATCAGGATTATTTGCTTCCAATGTGCAGTCTTCAACAGCAACAATAAGTTGGGAGAATACAAGTTCTGCAAATTATGATTATAGATATAGAGCAGTTGGATCTTCAACTTGGACTACAGAAAACACAAGTAATAATTCAGCAAATTTATCAGGTTTAAATTTAGGAACTCAATATGAAACACAGGTAAGAAGTAATTGTAATACAAGTTCATCACCTTATAGTAATTCAATTTATTTTACAACAACCAACACTACTTCTTTAAGTGCTAGTTATTTTGAAGCTGGAATGGATGATTGGGTAGAAGGTGGAAATGATTGTACTAGAACAAGTTCATCGTATTCTTATGAAGGAAGTTATTCTGTAAGGTTAAGAGATAATTCAGGAGTTTCTTCCTCAATGACTTCACAGTCTTTTAATTTAAGTTCATATAGTGAGGTTGAAATTAGCTTTTATTATTATGCCAATGGTATGGGAAGAGGTAACGATTTTTGGTTACGCTATTATGATGGTTCTTCATGGACAACTATAGCAACCTATACCTCTGGAGTTGATTTTAATGATAATACTTTTTCTTCAGCTTCATTTATATTAAATGAATCTCAGTTTAATTTTCCTACTAATGCACAATTTAGAATCCAATGCGATGCATCAAGAAAAAATGATCAGGTTTATATAGATCAGGTTATTATAACTGGCGTTTCATCTGGTCCAGATGTAACATCTCCAAGTACACCTTCAAACTTAAGTGCATTTAATACAACTCAAACTTCAACCAGTTTATCTTGGAATGGATCTACCGACAATGTGGGTGTAGTTGGTTACGATATCTATCAAGACAATAGTTATTTAGCAACAGTATCAGGAACAAGTTATCAAGCAATAAGCTTAAGCTCAAGCACGATGTATTCCTTTTATGTAATCGCTAAAGATGCTGCTGGAAATATGTCTTTGCAAAGCAATACGATTAACGTTACAACATTAGACCCACCAGATACTCAAGCGCCAACTGTTCCAACAAATTTAGTTGCATCTAACACGACTTATAATAGTACAGATTTGTCATGGAGCCCTTCAACAGATAATGTAAGTGTTACAGGGTATACTGTTTATCAGAATGGAAGTTTTGTAACTAATGTTTCTGGATTAAACTATCAAATTACAGGTTTAAACCCAAGTACTACCTATTCTTTTTATGTTGTGGCGAGAGATGCTGCTGGGAATACGTCTTCAGCAAGCAATACGGTTAATGTAACTACTGATAATTTTGTAGACACTGTAGCACCAAATACTCCAACTGGGTTAACTACTTCAAACACTACAGAAACTTCAACAGATTTATCATGGAATTCTTCATTAGATAATGTAGGTGTCATAGGATATGACGTGTACCAAGATGACAGTTTTATTAATAATGTAACAGGAACAAGTTATCAAGCTACTGGATTAACTGAAAACACGTCTTATACATTTTACGTAATAGCAAGAGATGCTGCAGGAAATTCCTCGTCAGCAAGTAATACAGTTAATGTTATAACAGATGCTGCTCCTACTTGTAATGATGGCATTCAAAATGGTGATGNTAACGTCTAGCATTGTAATTACTGGAACTGTTAATACGGCTTCAGCAGGAGC
>NZ_VSFC01000062.1:181902-395380 GCF_008084905.1 Xanthomarina maritima
TCAAGGCTATTTTGAAACTGGATTAGACGGTTGGGTAGAAGGAGGAAACGACTGCACAAGAACTGCTTCTAGTTATTCTTATGAAGGTGGTTACTCAATAAGATTAAGAGATAATTCTGGAACGGCATCTACCATGTTTTTATCAGATATCAACATTGCTCCTTATTCACTAGTTGAGATTGATTTTTACTTTTATTTCAATGGTTTAAATAATGGCGAAAGACTATCTTTTGGATATTATAATGGAACATCTTGGAATACAATAGAAAGTTATGTAATTGGTTCAGGATTTAATAATAATACATTTTATAATGCTACAGTTGTCTTAACTTCTGCTCAATATAACTTTGTCTCTAATAGTGGATTTAGATTTCAATGTATTGCATCAAAAAAGAATGAACAGATTTATATTGATCAAGTTACTATTACTGGAAAAACAAATGCTGCTGCAAAAGCAAATAATGTAGTTGAATTATACTCATTAACTTCTGAAACAATTTCAAGTACTAAAGAAGAATTTGTATTATATCCTAATCCAGTTAAAGAAAATGCTATTACAGTTAATATTTTAGGACTAGAATTTTTTAGCTACCAAATATTAAATATTTCAGGGCAAAAATTATCTCATGGAACTACTGAAGGAAATATAGATGTGTCTAATTTAAATTCTGGAATATATTTTATTAAAATACATGACGGAAAAGAAATAAGAGTTAAGAAGTTTATTAAACAATAAGCTATAATTAATATATATGAAGAAGTCCAAAGTGAAAACTTTGGACTTTTTTATTAAACAACTAATTAAGTTTTAAATGTGAACAATCTCATTCTCATGAAGCAGTTCATCTCTACGAAGTCTTAAGAAAATTTGAGCCACAGCAATCGTATCTTTTTCACAGTAAGTAATTATTCTATCTATTTGGTTTTCTTCGTAATAAACTCGATAGACTTCACTGCCATCAATATCATCTTTTGGCGATGGAATACCCAAAATATTTGTGAGTAATTTTAATGAGGTATAATGTTTAAAATCGCCAAACTTCCAAAGTTCTAGTGTGTCAAGATGAGGTACTTCCCATGGTTTTTTGCCAAAAAGATTTAATTTGTATGGCAATTCTATGTTATGAATAATCATACGTCTAGCTATGTAAGGAAAATCGAATTCCTTGCCATTATGAGCACACAGAAGGTGTTTATTCTGACTAAAATGTGAAATCAATAGATTTTTAAAATCCTTTAAAAGTTTAATTTCTTCACCATAAAAAGAGGTAACCCTAAAGGTTCTTATATCTCCTTGGTATTTGATATACCCAACAGAAATACAGACTATTTTACCAAATTCAGCCCAAATTCCAGCTCGATCATAAAATTCTTCGGCAGTAAATTCGTCTTTTCTTTGATATTGAGTTTTATGCTCCCAAAGTGTTTGCATAGTTTCGTCTAAATCTGAAAAATGCCGTGTTTCTGGAACGGTTTCTATGTCCAGAAAGAGAATGTTTTCGAGATTTAATTTATCAATCATCTTGTTAATCTATTAACGTTCAGACAATAAAGTTACACATTGTTTTCCAAATATTCCAGAAATTCCTGCAGCAAGACCTCCAATAATTGCGGTTACTAAAATTAAAAGATAGGCATTTCCATTTAATGGTAATAAAACAGCAATTTTATTTGCAAGTATAAAATCGTTTGTATTACTTAACCAAAATGCATAAACCATCCAAAAAGACATGATGGCTAAAAATGGAACTACAAATACTGAAGCACCTTTTAAACTAAAAAATAAACCTGTTGCAAAAGCAGCCACCATAATAGACCACCAAGGCAAAAATTGAGAAAGAATAAGTGCAACTATAATTGTTGTTATAAAATTAATGATTTTTTTTGTCATGTTTACGGAGTTAAAGTTTGGGTTGAAATAATGCCTTCAGTACTTTTTTGGTCTTGAATAAATAGGGCTTCAAAATAGTCACCTACAGCCCAACGGTCTATAAAATTATCGTAATATTTACTTCCGGGATTTCCAGATTGTCCTCCAGGATAAATACCTAAAGCGGTTGGAGGAGAGGTCATTTCTACAATCATTCGCCAGGAAGGACCATGGTTTTCAGCAGCTGCATTAACCGTATTTCTGTCTCCTCCAATAGGTAAATTAAATCTTGAAAAAGCAGGTAAGCCTTGTAATAAATGCCCAACATAAGTGGCTTTGTAGGCTTGCCAATTATAATCTCCATGCTCTTCTTTCCATTCGGTAAGCTCTTTAGCTAATTCCTTAAAAGTGATTAAGAATAAATCCTTTGCCGTTTCCTTTTTAGGGGTTTCTAAAATATCCATAACCTCATGCTCTGGATAGTTTTTAAACATGAAAATGGTTTGATAGGTATAAGGATCTAACAAAGCTGTGTTTTCTATATCAAATTCATCCCAAGTTATAGGATATAGTTTTTTCCACCATAAATCCCAAATACTTGGTTCTATTTGGTCGATATCGCTATTAAAATCCCAAGCTTTAATAATATTTAATATATCCAATTCTACTTGAGTTAAACTAGAGGTGTCCATGTTTTCGAACATGGTTGGTAATAATTCTGAAGCCTTTAAATTGTAATTATTATTTTGAAGGTCTTTAAAATCTTGAATAGTGAATGTTTCTTTTGAATTAAAAAAATCGTTAATCACGCGATTTCTATAGGTTTCATAACCATCATTAAACACATAAAAGGGATAAGTTGCATCCACAGGATGTTGATTTGCCGAGCTAACAAACCCACGTTCTGGATTTTTAGAAAAGGCATTATTACTTTTCGGAATAAAGCTTTGCCAATCGTTTTCAGGATTGCTTCCATCCATTAAAAATTTCCCTTGCCCTTGCCATTTATTGGCAAACAACCCTTGAATCCAAAGGGCAATATCTCCATTTGTTGAGGCAAACACAAAGTTTTGTGCTGGAGCTACCCAATGTTGCAATGCTTTTAAATAATCGTCGTAATTATTAGAAGTATTTAAATCGATTAGAGTTCTTTGATTATTTCCACCAATGTGTCCAATCCATTTCATGGCATAACCTTCTTTTTGGCCATTGCCTTTAAAGGTATGATCGTAACTTACAGGTCCATGATGAGTATATATAACAGAATCTAGATAGGTTTCTTCTCCTTTTATTTTAATTTCTTCAATTCTAAGAGTTGTGTTTTTCCAAGCATTATCATATTTGTATTGTGTTCTGCTAGTATCTTTGAATTCAATTTTATACCAATCTTTAACATCTCTAGTGGCATTGGTTTCTCCCCAAGCTATGTCTGTATTAAAACCAGAAACTATACCTAAAGCTCCTGGAAGTGTTGCTCCATAAGCATTGTGTTCTGGTGTTGCTAATTGCATGACAAACCAGATAGATGGTAAGTTAAGACCTAAATGTGGATCGTTAGCAAGAATTGGGTTTCCAGAGTAAGATTTTTCACCTGAAACAGCCCAATTGTTACTGCCATTATCTGGATCTGGTTTTTCCATGGTTTCTACAATAGAATCAAGAGGTAAATCACTTAACGGAGTCTCGGTTATAAGAGTTTCTATATAACTCCAATCTGTTGCTTTTGGAATCACAGGATCGTTCACATCAAAAAAATCTGGATATAGTAAATTAAATCGTTCTTCTCCTAACAAACGTAAAGCATTGGTGTATTCTAAATCCGATTCTCGTCCACATAACATATCTGTCATGTACATCAATAAATACGCTGTTTTGTCTAAAGACCAAGGTTCAGGCTTGTACCCTAATAATTTGTATTCTACAGGATAATCTTTAGGTTTTAAAGATTGAATATAACTATTAACTCCTTCGCTATAAGCTTCAACAAAAGCAATGATTTCAGGATCTTCTTCTTCCATTTTTTTAATGGCATTTTCAGCACCAAAACCCATCCCTTTTCTACGTTGCATTCTGTCGTAATCAAGTGCTTTTTCTCCTATAATTTCTGATAAACGACCAGCTGCCGCATGTGTTTGAAACTCCATTTGCCAGAAACGATGTTTGGCTGTAATATAACCTTGCGCTTTGTATAAATCGGTATTGTTTTGAGCAAAAATGTGTGGCACTAAATTCTCGTCGTAATGAACTGTAACTTTATCTGAAAGTCCATTTATTTGAACATTTCCAGTTATAGATTCGGTGTTTTCATTTTGCCAAATCCCCTGAGCAGGGTTTAAAAATTCACCAATGGCAGGAATAGAACCAAAACGTGTATTTAAAGTATAAAATATGGCAATAAGTAGCGTAAGAGAAACTAGAAATTTGAGGTACTTCATACAATTAAATATTTTAAAGATTAAAGATATATTTTTTTGTTGAATTTGAAATTTTAAGAGGTATATTTTAAAACAAGGATTGTTGCTTATAAGGACTTTCGTGTTCCAGCAACCATTGTTTTCTGTATAATCCTCCAGCATAACCTGTTAAGCTTCCATCACTTCCAATAACACGATGACAAGGCACCGCAATCCATAATGGATTTTTACTATTGGCATTGGCTACTGCACGTATAGCTTTTACGTCTCCTAATTGTTTTGAAAGTTCTAAATAAGAAAGCGTTTTACCATATGGAATATTTATTAAGGCATTCCAAACATTCTTTTGGAAAGTGGTTCCTTCTGGGTTTAATTGTAGGTCGAAATGTGTTCTATTCCCTTTAAAATATTCGTTGAGCTGATAGGCACAATCTTGAAGACATTCAGGAATTATATCAGTAACTTTTTCTTCTGAATTTAGCACAGTAATAGAGGAAATACCATTGTCATCTCCAGTTATTTGAGTGAATCCTAAAGGCGAACTTATTATACAACTCTCCATTAGTCTTCAGCTTCTACATCATCAATTAAACCAAGTCTCTTGGCTCGAGCTTCCCAGCTTCTTCTTGCTAATAATTGTAAATCTGGAACATCGTCGCTTTCATCCATAATTTCCATTCCTAAAAGTGTTTCTATTACGTCTTCCATGGTAACCAAACCACTTACTGTACCGTATTCATCAACAACTAAAGCCATGTGGTTTTTACTTTCGACCAATTGTTCAAATAAGCGTGGAATAGGCATACTTCGATTGATGATGATGATGTTTCTTTTAATATCTGAAATTAATTTATTTCCATTACCAAAAGCCATTTCTTTAAACACTTCGTCTTTTAAAACCAATCCTGTAATATTATCTGAATTGTTAGTAAAAACAGGAATTCTAGAGAATTTAGTATTAGCGTTATTTTTAAAAAAAGCTTCAATAGTTTGATTTTCATCTTCAATACTCATAACTGTTCTTGGAGTCATGACATCTTTTGCTAACACTTCCTTAAAAGTAAGCATGTTTTTTATGACCTTAGACTCAGATTCATGAAAAACACCTTCTTCTTCGGCTAAATCTGTCATGGCATGAAAATCTTCACGACTTAAAACACTACCATGAGCACTACCTCCAATAAGTTTGGTTGTAAGTCTTAGTAGCCATAAAATACCAGTATATTTTAAAGGGAATATAAGAATATTTAAAGCAGTTGCTGTAAAACCAGCTAAAGATTTCCAATAGGAAGCACCAATGGTTTTTGGTATAATTTCGGAAACAATTAGGATTAATAAAGTCATAATAGCTGATATAATACCAACTGTATTTATTCCTAATAATTCTATTTTAAATGGCAGTTTTTCAGCTTCAATACCAACCATCATTGCACCTAAAGTATGTGCAATAGTATTAAGTGTAAGTATAGCAATTAAAGGCTGATCAACATCCTTTTTTAAATTTTCTAATAAAAAAGCATATTCTTTACCTTCTTGCTTTTTTATATTAATAAACGTTGGTGTAACACTTAGTAAAACAGCTTCTAGAATAGAGCATAAAAATGAAAAGAATATAGAAATAGTGGCCCAAAAAATGAGTGTACTCATTAGCGTGTTGTTTGTTTCTTGCTAATTTACGAAATGTATTTACAATCGGATAAACAAAAAGACATCAAATCTTGCAAAAGAATTAATGCCTTTTTGGTTTAATGTTTTTGTATTAAGAATTTAATAGTTTCACCACATCTTTAGCAAAATAACTCGCTATAATGTCTGCTCCAGCTCTCTTAATGGCAGTAATTTGTTCCATCATAACAGCATCGTGTTCTAACCAACCTTTTTCAGCAGCAGCTTTAAGCATGGCATATTCTCCAGAAACTTGATAAACTGCAACAGGCACATCGACTTCGTTTTTAATTTCTCTAACAATGTCTAAGTAACATAATCCTGGTTTTACCATAACAATATCTGCACCTTCATCAATATCCATTTCGGTTTCACGAATGGCTTCAAAACGATTGGCATAATCCATTTGATAGGTTTTTTTATCTTTTGGAATATTTTTTAAATCAACAGGAGCTGAATCTAAAGCATCACGAAAAGGGCCGTAAAATGCTGAAGCATATTTTGCTGAATAACTCATAATTCCTGTATCGAAATAACCTTCGTCTTCTAGAGCTTCACGAATAGTTAAAATACGACCATCCATCATATCACTAGGAGCAACAAAATTAGCACCAGCTTTGGCATGAGAAAGACTCATTTCGGCCAAAACATCGGCTGTTTCATCATTAAGGATTATTCCTTTTTCAATAATTCCATCATGTCCATAAATAGAATATGGATCCAGAGCAACATCTGTCATTACTAACATATCTGGACAAGCATTTTTTACCGTTTTAATGGCACGTTGCATAAGACCTTTGGGATTTAATGCTTCTTTTCCTGTATTGTCCTTGAGTTTATCAGATACTTTTACAAAAAGTAGAACCGATTTTAAACCTAGTTTCCATAGTTCTTTAACTTCTCTTTCAAGTAAGTCTAAACTGTAACGATAGTAATTTGGCATAGAAACAATTTCTTCTTTAACACCTTTTCCTTCAACCACAAAAAGTGGAACCAAAAAATCGTTTGGAGAGATTGTAGTTTCTCGAACTAAAGAGCGAATGGCTTCGTTGGTCCTTAAGCGTCTATTTCTTCTTATTGGATACATATATTGTTTAATTAAAGTCCGTATTTTTCATTAAAATTATCAGCAAAATTAATCCATTTCTTTGGAGCTTTAAAACGATATCCAATATAAAACTCTAGATAGGTTATCTCATCATCTTGTCTTGTAGTCTTATCAACATTGTGTTTTAATATGACAATATTTGAATTAATTCCTCCAAAAAAGGAATCTGAATTATAACTTATAACAGCTCTACCAGTAAATTCAAATAAAGCAGATGTTAAATTTTCGGAACCTAGATTATTACTATGATTAACACCAATACCTGCAGAGCCACCTAAAGAAAAAAGTATGTTTTTTGTTATTGCTAAATTATAATAATATGATGGTGCAATAGCAATATTAAAAGTATTTGCTTTTTCATTAATATTGTCTTCTTCTAACTTATATTTTGTGTAGTAATAATAAAGTCTAGGTATAAAACTTCCGGCACTTTTTATTTGCCATTCATTTTGAAATCCTATGGCTCTAAATGAGAAATTTTTATTGAAAATATAAGAAGTTGAGCCACCTACTTTTAGGGATTTAACTCCAGGTAATTCAACTTTATTACTTTCATCTTTAAAATAAAATCCTTTTTGATTGTAAAAATCTATGGTTTGCATCCATTGATTATAAAACATTCTAGAATTAAATGTAAATAATCTAGAATCTTTATTGTCTTTATTTTCAGAAAGAAAATTTGGTGAAAACCCATAATCAATTTCTATCGAACGAAATAAAATCGAAAAACCTAGATAATTTGTTTTATTAGGTTCTAATATATAATGGTCTCCACTTTCTTTATCATAAATATAAAAGCTATTAGATGTGTTTATTATAGAGGCTCTTGTAGAAATTTTATCTTGAAATGTTTTAATGTATGTACTTTTAATGATGCTATCGTTTTGCGAAAATGTTGAACAATAGAATGCGAAAAAAACGTAATATTTAAAAAAATTTAAACCCAAGATTTCGGATGTTTTAATACTTCAATTAGTTTTTCTTCTTCACTTCCCACAACAGGTTCATGATTATAAACCCATTGTACGTGTGGAGGTAAGCTCATAAGAATACTTTCAATTCTTCCGTTGGTTTTAAGTCCAAAAAGCGTTCCTTTATCATGAACTAAATTAAATTCTACATAACGTCCACGACGTATTTCTTGCCAGTTACGTTGTGCTTCAGTAAATGGTAAATCTTTTCTTTTTTCGACTATAGGAATATAGGCTTCCAGAAAACTGTTTCCAACATCGGCTATAAAGTTGTACCAGTTTTCCATTGACATTTCATCTGAAGTTTTGCAGTAATCGAAAAATAGTCCACCTATTCCACGACCCTCATTTCTATGTGCGTTGTAAAAATAGTCATCACATTTGGTTTTGTATTTTTTGTAGAAATCGGCATTATGTCGATCGCAAGCAGTTTTACAGGTTTGATGAAAATGTTTAGCATCTTCTTCAAATAAATAATATGGTGTTAAATCTTGACCACCACCAAACCAGCTTTCTGCTATATTTCCAGATTGATCATACATTTCAAAATAACGCCAATTAGCATGAACCGTTGGAACCATTGGATTTTTAGGATGAAGTACCAAACTTAAACCACAAGCAAAGAAATTAGCATCCTTAACACCAAAATGGTTACGAATGGTTTCTGGTAATTCGCCATGAACAGCAGAAATATTAACACCACCTTTTTCGAAAACGTTTCCGTTTTCAATAACCCGAGTTCTGCCTCCTCCACCTTCAGGACGCTTCCAAAGATCTTCTTGGAATTTAGCTTTACTATCAACTTCTTCAAGTTTAGAAGTTATAGTGTCTTGTAATTCTTGTATGTATTGGTAAAATTTATCTTTCATATTGAAGTTCGTAAAGCTCCATGTTTATCGCGTTTTTTCCAGTAGGAGTAAAGGCATTTTCAAGTGTTTTAGTCCATTGAAAACCACACCTTTTAGCCACATTAATACTGCTTAAATTTGTTTTATGGATAATGATTTGTAGACTTTGTAAGCCTAATTCTTCAAAAGCAAATTTGGTAGCAGCCTTTATACTTTGTGTTATCCAACCTTTTCCAGAAAACTTATTACCAATACAGTAAGCAAATTCACCTTGCTTACTCGTTTCATCAATATTTTTTAAAATGACTAAACCTGCCACTTTATTTGTATCCATATCTTTTAGAGCAAAAGTGAATTCTGATTGAGTTTGTATGGCTTTATTCTTCTTTAAAATGTATTCTTTAGAATCTGATTCCGACAGATTTTGTGCTAAAGTTTTAGGTAAATACTTCTGAAAGCTTTTTCCATTAGTTATCATTAAAGCATTTAAACTTGAAGCATCATCTTGTTTGAGCGCTTCAAGTTTAAATGTTTCAGTTGAAAAAGTCATTTTTTAAACTTTATATTCTTTTACAGCATCTATAAATGCTTTGGCGTTATCTAAAGGGATGTTTGGTAAAATACCGTGACCTAAATTTACGATATATTTATCTTTCCCAAAATCGTTAATCATTTGATGCACCATTTTTTTAATTTCTGAAGGAGGAGAAAATAATCTGGTAGGATCGAAATTTCCTTGTAACGTGATGTTTCCACCAGTTAAATAGCGTGCATTTTGAGCTGAACATGTCCAGTCTACTCCTAATGCCGAAGCTCCAGATTTAGCCATTTCGCCTAAAGCAAACCAACACCCTTTTCCAAAAGCAATTACTGGAGCATCGTCTTTTAGAGCATCGATAATTTGTTGGATATATTGCCAAGAAAATTCTTGATAATCTACAGGAGACAACATGCCTCCCCAAGAATCGAATACCTGAACAGCATTACAACCTGCTTTTACTTTTTCTTTTAAGTAAGCAATGGTAGTATCTGTAATTTTCTGAAGCAATTGGTGTGCAGCAATCGGATTTGTAAAACAAAACTCTTTGGCTTTATCGAAGTTTTTGCTGCCTTGACCTTGTACACAATAACATAAAATAGTCCAAGGAGAACCAGCAAAACCAATTAACGGAATCTCGTTATTTAGTTTTTCTTTTGTTGCTTTTATGGCTTGATACACATAATCTAATGCTATAGTTACATCTGGAACAATGACGTTATCCACATCTTTTTGAGAACGAATAGGGTTTGGCAAATAAGGTCCAAAATTTGGTTTCATTTGAACTTCAATATTCATAGCTTGAGGTATCACTAAAATGTCGCTAAACAAAATAGCTGCATCCATTCCGTATCTTCGGATGGGTTGTACTGTAATTTCACTAGCTAGTTCTGGTGTTTGACAACGTGTAAAGAAATCGTATTTAGCTTTGATTTCCATAAATTCTGGCAAGTAACGTCCTGCTTGACGCATCATCCAAACTGGTGGACGATCTACAGTTTCACCTTTTAATGCTCTTAAAAATAAATCGTTTTTAATACTCATATTATTCTGTCATTCCCACTAAGGTGGGAAACTTTTTAATTTAATTTCTTATAATTTGAAAGCTTCGACAAGCTCAGCATGACAATATTTTACATATAATGCTCGTTTACCAATTCAATAACACTTTCAACAGTTGGTATTTTCGCAACCCGAACATCTTTAAAATGCTTTTTAGCTTCTAATGCTGTCGATTCTCCAATACAAAAAGCAACACCATTTGCGTGGTTTTTCTTTATATAGCTTTGAACTGTTGAAGGACTGTAAAACATAACGCCTTCAATGTTTTTGTCTACTTCAATAGCATCGTATTTGGTTTGATAGGCTTCAATTTCGTTGACTTTTATGTTGTTTTCACCTAAAATAATAGGTAAATAATCTAGTCTTAAATCACTACAAAAATAAGTGACTTCAGTACCATCTATATATTCAACTAAATAGTTCGCTAAATCTTTAGCGTTGTTTTCTGAATGAGTAACTTTTCCAATACGTTTTTCAACCATACGCTTGGTCCTTCTACCAACACAATAAATGTTTTCGAATTTTAAATCTTCGGCTGGACAATTTGTTAAGATGGCTTCAACTGCATTTTTACTTGTAATAACAGCATTCTTAATTGGAGTCTTTAATGTAGCTAGAGGAATTCTATTCAAACTAATTTTAATAGCATCGTTGCTTTTAACTAAAAGACCTTCGTTAAATAAATGAATTTGTCCTTCGGTTAAAGATTTTGTTGAATAGATATTGGTTTTCTTACCTTGATTTTTTATACTATCCATCAAAGTTTTTCCGCCTCTTTCTATAATGTAATTAGAACAGAATTGAGCTATATTATGATGTACTCCAAGCTTTTCGGTTTTAGTTACTTCAATTTTTTTTGTACCATCAGGACTTAATAATATACCTTTAAAAACGACCTCTTCGTTTTTATTAATATAAGCTAAAGCTCCAATAGGAGCAGTACATCCGCCTTCTAATAAATTAAGAAATTTACGTTCAATAGTTGTGCAAATTTCGGTTTCTTCATGATTAATTTCAGTACAAATAGCTCTAACTTCTTTGTCTTCTTCTAAAGCAGTAATCATGATAGCTCCTTGGGCAGGAGCAGGAATCATCCAATCTAAATTGATAGCTTCTTCAGGTCTTATATCTAATCTGCCTAAACCAGCAGCAGCAAAAATAGCTCCATTCCAATCTTTATTTTCCTCTAGTTTTTGAAGCCTTAAATTTACATTTCCTCTTAAACCAACGATGGTATGAGTAGGATATCTGTTTAACCATTGTGCACGACGACGTAAACTTCCAGTTGCGATAATAGCATCTTTATGAGATAAAAACTCTTCGTTATTTTTAAAAACTAACGTGTCTTTAATATTTCCACGTTTTATTACTGCAGCTTGTACAATGCCTATTGGCAATACGGTTGGAACATCTTTTAAAGAATGTACAGCAATATCAATATCTCCATTAAGCATAGAAATATCAAGTGTTTTTGTAAAAGCACCAGTAATGCCTAATTCATGTAAGGGTTTGTCTAAAACTAAATCGCCAGTAGATTTAACTGGTACGAGTTCGGTTTTATGACCTAAACTTTCTAATTGCTGTTGTACTATTTTAGCTTGCCAAAGTGCTAATTGACTATCGCGAGTACCAATTCTAATTGTTTTAGACATGTTTTATGGTTTCACCTGAATGATGATTTTTTTAGATGACAAAGGTAACAACTTTTAAATATTCTTACTTCAATCATGTTTATATAGTTGTATTTGCATCTAATTGAAATACCTTTTTTATAAGTTCAAGGCTTTCATCTGTAGGAATAGCATCATCTTTTAAGTGATGTGCAAAATGATTTGTTATTTTTTGAATGATATTATTACTGATTAATTCTGCTTGTTCTTCATTAAAACCAGATAGTTTTTTACGTTGTGTATCTAATTCAGCAATCTTGAAATCGTTTAATTTTAATTTTAAAGCTTTGATAGTAGGAGCAAATTTTCTAGTTTCTAACCAAGCATTAAATTCAGCTTCAACTTCTTGAATAATCTGTTTTGCTAGAGGTATTTGCGCTTTGCGTTTTTCTAAAGTTTCGTCTGTAATTTGAGATAAATCGTCTAAATGAATCAAACTTACATTGCTTAATTCAGTCACGTTTACATTGACGTTTCTTGGAATTGATAAATCTAAAATTAACAATGGTTTTTTAGATTGAATTAATTGTTTATCAACCGTTGGATTTTGTGCTCCTGTGGCCACAATTAAAACATCTGATTGATTAATTTCTTCTTGTAAATTGGCATAATCTTTAACTAACAAATTAAATTTCCCAGCAACTTCTTCTGCCTTATTTTTAGTTCTATTAATTAAAGTAATATGTTTGTTTTTGGTGTGTTTTACAAGGTTTTCGCAAGTATTTCTGCCAATTTTACCAGTTCCAAAAAGCAAGATGTTTTTATCAGTTACATTCTCAATATTACTCATAATATATTGAACTGAAGCAAATGAAACCGAAGTGGCTCCAGAAGAAATGTTTGTTTCTGTTTTGATACGCTTACTAGCCTGAATAACAGCATTAATTAAGCGTTCTAAAAAAGCATTAAATAAATTCTCTTTTTTAGAATTTCTAGCACTAGTTTTTAACTGACTAATAATTTCGAAATCACCAAGAATCTGACTATCTAAACCAGATCCAACTCTAAACATATGCGAAACTGCTTCTTTTCCTTTATAGATATAAGCAACTTTTTGAAACTCTTCAACTGTTCCTTTGGTGTTTTCGCAAAGTAATTTGATAAGTTGATATGGATGTTCGGCAAAACCATAAATTTCGGTTCTGTTACAAGTAGAAGTTACAATTATACTTTCAATGCCAGCTTCTTTAGCTTGTAATAACAAGTTAGCCTTCGCATTCTCGTCTAAACTAAAATGACCTCTAATTTCGGCATCGGCTTTTTTATAGCTTAAACCAATAGCGTAGAAGTAAGTTGTTTTCGTTGTATTCATATATTCCATACCTGACTTGGGAATTCTGAAACAAATGTAAATTTATGTTTAGATAAAAAGTAACGCTCAAAGAACTTTAAGTATCGCTATTCGATTTTTAACTTTATTTTTTAATATAATATGATAAATGTCATATTTTTGCCCTCATATCAATGCTTTTAAACACATTTGTTTAGAATCAATCTAAATAAAACAATATGAATTCAAGTTTTAATATTGAAAAAAACATCGCTAAAGGGACTTTTGAAGAAATTGAAATTGACAAAGATTTTTTTGTTTTAACCTATCAAAATGAAAGTGGTGATTTTGAATCTCTTGAACGTGAGATAGATAGTAGTTTTATTCAATTTCATTATTGCTTGAAAGGATCCAGTAAATTTATTTTCAATGAAGGAAGGTATGCCTTAGATATTCAAGATGAAAATTCTCTTTTACTTTATAATCCTCAAAGAGATTTACCAATACATTTAAACGTAAATCCACATTCTTGGTTGGTATCCGTTTTAATTTCTATTAAAAAATTTCATAGCTTGTTTTCTCAAGAAGCAGATTATATCACTTTTTTAAGTGATGATAATAAGGATAAAAAGTATTATAAAGATGGAAAAATTTCGCCTTCAATGGCAATTGTTTTAAATCAGTTGCTAAATTATAACTTAAATTCTTCTATTAAGAACTTATATTTTAAAGGAAAAGCTTACGAATTATTGAGTTTGTATTTTAATAGAAGTGAAGATGCCAATATTGAACAATGTCCTTTTTTAGTAGATGAAACAAATGTTATTAAAATTAGAAAGGCTAAAGATATTATCATCTCTAGAATGGCAGAACCACCTACATTACAAGAACTAGCAGACGAAATTCAATTAAGTTTAAAAAAATTAAAAGAAGGTTTTAAAGAAATTTATGGCGATTCAGTTTTCAGTTTTTTATTTGAATACAAAATGGAATTTGCCAGAAAATTATTAGAATCAGGAAGTCATAATGTCAACGAAGTTGGATTAAAAGTTGGTTACAGTACGTCCAGTCATTTTATTTCGGCATTTAAAAAGAAATATGGAACCACTCCAAAAAAATATATAATGTCGGTATCTTCGCTGGCATAATTTTAATTAATTAAATTAAAAATGAGATTTCCACTTTTGTGGGAAATGCATATGAAAGGAATATTATTTGTAAATCTTGGTTCTCCCGATAGTCCGAATCCAAAAGATGTTAAAAAATATTTGGGAGAGTTTTTAATGGACGAACGTGTGATTGATGTCCCACTTTGGGCAAGAACACTTCTTGTAAAAGGTATTATTTTAAACACAAGACCTAAAGCTTCGGCTGCTGCTTACCAAAAAATATGGTGGGAAGAAGGTTCTCCATTAATTGTAATTTCTGAAAGACTTAAGAAAAAAGTTCAAAAAAGAATTATGTATCCTGTGGCTTTAGCCATGCGTTATGGAAGTATGACTATTAAAAAAGGATTACAAGAATTGGTAGATAAAGGTGTAGATGAAGTTTTACTTATTCCGTTGTATCCTCAGTTTGCTATGGCCACAACTGAAACTATCCTAGTTTTAACTGAAGAAATAAGAAAAGCCAACTTTCCTAATTTAACAATTACAGATCTACCAGCTTTTTATAATAATAAAGGATATATTGAAGTGCTTTCAGATAGTATTTCGAAGCATTTAGAAGGTAAAACTTACGACCATTTATTGTTCTCATATCATGGTGTTCCAGAACGACATATTTTTAAAAGCGATGTTACTAATTCTCATTGTAAAATTGATAAAAGTTGTTGTGCAAAACCCTCAAGTGCTCATGAGTTTTGTTACAGACATCAATGTTTTGAAGTGACCAGATTGGTAGCAAAAAAATTAGATTTAAAACCAAATACATTTTCAACTAGTTTTCAATCTCGATTAGGATTTGATCCATGGTTACAACCATATACAGATAGAACTATTGAGCGTTTAGGAAAGCAAGGCGTAAAAAATATGGCTATTGTAACTCCAGCTTTTGTAAGCGATTGCCTTGAAACTTTAGAAGAAATTGCCATGGAAGGTCAGGAAATATTCCATGAAATTGGAGGTGATAATTTCACAACTGTCCCATGTTTGAATGACGATGATGCTTGGGTAGATTTATTGACTGAATGGATCTTAAATTGGGCAGAACCTGAAAAACTTCCAGTTTAATGGCTAAAGTGTCTTCACAAGATTTAGGAACTCAACCAATTGGAAAGTTGCTTGTAAAACAAGCTGTTCCAGCTTCTATAGGTATTTTGGTGATGTCTTTAAATATTCTTGTAGACACTATTTTTGTTGGTAATTGGATTGGATCTACAGCAATAGCAGCAATTAATGTGGTACTTCCCGTTTCATTTTTTATTGCAGCTTTAGGAATGTCCATTGGTATTGGAGGTTCTTCTATAATCTCTAGAGCTTTGGGTGGATATAATACAGAAAAAGCCTTAAAAACTTTTGGGAATCAAATTACCTTAACTTTATTATTTACAGTTACTCTTGTTGTTTTTGGGGTATATTATGTCGACTCCATTATTCCAACATTTGGAGGAAAAGGTGCTATTTTCGAACCTGCAAAAATTTATTATACCATAGTCCTTTATGGAGTCCCATTTTTAGCCTTGTGTATGATGGGGAATACTGTTATTAGAGCAGAAGGCAAGCCTAAATTTGCCATGTATGCTATGATGATTCCATCAGTTGGCAACCTAATTCTTGACTATTTATTCATTAATGTTTTAGACTATGGCATGGAAGGTGCAGCTTGGGCTACGACAGCTTCCTATTTGTTGTGTTTTGGTTTTATATTTTGGTTTTTTGCCTCTAAAAATTCAGAATTAAAATTGAATTTTTCACATTTCGGACTTCAAAAATCTATTGTTTCAGAAATGGGATCTTTAGGCTTTGTAACTCTTGCAAGACAAGCTGTTGTAAGTGTTACCTATCTATTTATGAATAATATTCTCTACGATTTAGGTGGAGAATCGTCTGTAACTGCTTATGCCATTGTAGGAAGAATGCTCATGTTTGCACTATTTCCTGTGTTTGGAATTACTCAAGGATTTTTACCAATTGCTGGATTTAATTATGGAGCAGCTAAATATACAAGAGTAAGAGAATCTATAAACACAGCAATAAAATATGCTGTTTTTTTAGCAACGATTATTTTTATACTTCTAATGATTTTCCCCGAATCTATTACCAGACTTTTTACTAATGACGTTGAGGTTTTAAAAGAAACACCAAGTGCTATGAGATGGGTTTTTGCAGCCACACCAATTATTGCCATACAATTAATTGGAGCTGCATATTTTCAAGCAATAGGAAAAGCGATTCCAGCACTTTTATTAACATTAACCAGACAAGGTTTCTTTTTTATTCCTTTAATTTTAATATTACCTATGTTTTATGGCGAATTAGGAGTTTGGATGTCCTTTCCAATTTCAGATATTTTAGCAACTATTGTTACTGCCTATTTTTTAAATAAGGAAATAAAATCGACGCTAATAATTCAACCAGTTGAAAAAGAATAATTACATTTAAACAGTGGAATATTACAACTACATAAAATCACTTCATTTAATTTTTGTCATCACATGGTTCGCTGGTTTGTTTTACATACCTAGATTGTTTGTGTATCAAATTGAAGCATTTCATAAACCTTCACCAGAAAAAGAAATTCTCGGAAAGCAGCTAAAGCTTATGGCAAAAAGATTATGGATTATTATTACTTGGCCTTCAGCTATTTTAGCAACTATATTTGCAATCTGGCTTTTAATTTTACAACCAGAATGGTTAAAACAACCATGGATGCATGTTAAATTAGCTTTTGTTTTTCTTTTATTTATTTATCAATTTAAAACACAAGTTTACTACAAACAATTGCAAAAAGATGTGGTTAAAAAGTCGTCTAATTATATGAGGCTTTGGAATGAAGGAGCCACGTTTATTCTTTTTGCAGTTGTATTTTTAGTCATTTTAAAAAGTGCTATTAATTGGGTTTTTGGAGTTATTGGAATTTTTGTTTTGGGTATTTTACTCATGTTAGGATTCAAGATTTACAAAAACATACGTTCTAAAAATCCCAATGCATAACTTTTTGGAGCGATTATTGTTATATTTATCGAAGCACAAATATTAGTATGTACTTAGGAAAACTTTCTTTACGACTTCGCATATTTATAGCCATGATTCTTTTGGTTTTATTAGCATCTATACTAATTGCTGCAGTTACTATTTATCAATATAACGAAGAAGCTAGAGATTATCATAATGATAGATTAGAACGAAAAGAAGAAAACATCAAAGAGAGTATTAATTATGCCATAAAGGAAACAACCTATCCAGTTTCTACAGAAAACATTCCTTTAATTTTCAAAGATGAAATTTATGAAATTGCAGCTATTCACAAATTACAAATCAATCTTTATGATTTAGATGGAGGGCTTGTAAAATCTTCAAGAGCAACATTTGAAACAGATTCAATTACAAAATGTCTTAATGCCGAAGTTTTAAATTCTCTATCTAATACGTTAGAACATAGATATGTTAGTACGACTGAAGAAAATGGAGAGGTATATTTATCATCATATTCTTATATAACAGATCAAAAATTTAAACCTTTAGCCATATTAAATTTGCCCTATTTAGAAAACGACGATTTTTTAAATAAAGAGCTTAATGAGTTTCTGGAACGTTTAAGCTATGCTTACATTTTAATGCTAATTATTGCCATTGGATTAGCATATTTTCTGTCAAAATATATTACTAAATCACTTAAAACTATAAGTGATAAAATGAATGAAACCAGACTTGAAAAACACAATAAAAAAATTGATATAGAATCGACAAGTGATGAGATTGCAGCTCTAGTTACTTCCTATAATAGCATGATTGATGAGTTAGAAGAAAGTGCTGTAAAGTTAGCTACAAGTGAACGCGAACAAGCTTGGAGAGAAATGGCAAAACAAGTGGCGCATGAGATTAAAAATCCGTTAACACCTATGCGATTGAGTGTCCAGAGTTTTCAAAGGAAGTTTGACCCTACAGATGAAAACATTCACCAAAAAGTTGATGAATATTCTAAAACGCTTATTCAGCAAATAGATACTATGAGTTCGATAGCTTCAGCATTTTCAAATTTTGCGAAAATGCCAGCGCAACAAAACGAAACACTAAATGTTGTTGAAATTACACGATTGGCCTTAGATATTTTTAGCGAAGATTATATTGTATTTCAGTGTGAAGAAAATAAAATTATGGCTAAGTTCGATAGAACTCAACTTATTCGTGTGATTACTAATTTGGTAAAAAACGGCATTCAGGCTATTCCAGACGAACAGGAAGATAAAGACATAGTGGTTAAAGTATCAGAAGAAAACCAACATGTTGTTATAGAAATTTCAGATAATGGTATTGGTATTTCAGAAGAGAATATTTTAAAAGTTTTCGAGCCAAAATTCACCACAAAATCAAGTGGTATGGGACTTGGTTTAGCTATGGTAAAAAACATTGTGGAAACTTATAAAGGAAGTATTACCTTTACATCTCAAAAACATATTGGAACTACTTTTAAAGTGTCTTTTCCAAAAGAATAAAAAGTAAAATTATAAATTATTGTCACTCTGAGCTTGTCGAAGAGTCCTCATTAAAAATATTAAAATGACTTACGAAAATATCTTAACAAAGTTCCAAAACGGAATTACAACCATTACTATTAACAGACCAAGCAAATTGAACGCGTTAAACAAAGCAACTATTCAAGAATTGCATGATGCTTTCGATGCTGCAAATAAAGATGCTAATACCAAAGTAATTATTGTAACAGGCAGTGGCGAAAAAGCTTTTGTAGCAGGAGCAGATATAAGTGAGTTTGCTCATTTTGATGTTAAAAATGGAGGTAAGCTTGCAGCAAAAGGACAAGAATTATTATTCGATTTCGTTGAAAATTTATCTACTCCAGTTATTGCAGTAGTTAATGGTTTTGCTCTAGGAGGAGGATTGGAATTGGCTATGGCTTGTCATTTTAGAGTGGCTAGCGATAATGCTAAAATGGGACTTCCGGAAACGTCCCTTGGTGTTATTCCTGGTTATGGTGGCACACAACGTTTACCTCAATTAGTTGGTAAGGGTCGTGCTATGGAACTGGTTATGACAGCTGGTATGATAGACGCTAATCAAGCACTTGCTTATGGTTTAGTAAATCATGTAACAACACAAGAAGAATTATTACCATTAGCTGAAAAAATAGCTAGTAAAATTATGCGAAATTCTTCGGTTGCTATTAAAGGAGCTATTAAAGCTATAAATGCTAACTATAAAGATGGGCTTGATGGTTTTCAAGTAGAAATTGAAGAATTTGGAAACTGTTTTGCTACTGAAGATTTTACTGAAGGAACAACGGCATTTCTTGAAAAGCGTAAAGCTGAATTTTCTGGGAAGTAATAGTGTATAATTACTTTTCACCTTCCCATTCAGCATAAAACTGCTCTAAATATTGTTCCATAAACTCATGCCTCTCAGCAGCAATTTGTTTACCTGTTTTGGTGTTCATAAGGTCTTTTAGCAACAATAGTTTTTCGTAAAAATGATTGATGGTTGGAGCTGTAGATTTTTTATATGCTTCTTTGCTCATGTTGAGGTCTGGAAGAATATCTGGATTGTATATGGCTCTGTTTTTAAAGCCACCATAATTAAAGGTTCGGGCAATTCCAATGGCTCCAAGGGCATCTAATCTGTCTGCATCTTGAATGACATCTAATTCTGGAGATTTAAATGTTTTTGAAGGGTCTAAAGAGGAGTTGTAAGATATGTTTTCAATAATTTGGATGACATGGTCAACAACCTCTTTTTCAACTTGAATAATGTTTAAAAAATCTCGTGCTAATTTTGGACCAACTGTTTCGTCTCCATTATGGAATTTGCTGTCTGCAATATCATGTAATAAAGCTCCAAGTTTTACTACAAAGGCATCTACTTCTTCTTTTTCAGAGATAAGAGAGCAATTATTAAACACTCTTAGAATGTGAAACCAGTCGTGGCCACCTTCGGCATTTTTAAGGGTTTCTTTTACAAAGATTTTGGTTTTTTCAATTTGCTCTTCCTGTGTCATTTAGGAATTAAATAATAGGCTCCACCCATTTAAACTGATGCGAATTTTCAGAAATTTTCATACGTTCAGACAGCCTAGTTAAACGTGAAGGAAGTTTCATTAAGTAGTCTCTTGCTTTTTCGGCTTCGTCAGACAAGTTCGTGATTCTATCAATTTCCCAACGGACAATAAGTTTGTCTAAAATGTCCACATAATCGTTTGCTGTATAAACACCAATTCGCTGTGCTGTATTTGAAAATTCTTCGAATGCAGAACCAATTTTACCACCAGATTCTCTTAAAAAATGTGCTGGCATGGTGATTTTTAATTTCATCATCTGTTGAAACGCCATCATCATTTGGTTGGGATCCACTTTAAAAATGCGTTCCACAAATTCGCAATAGGCATGATGGTGTCTCATTTCGTCTCCAGAAATAATCTTACACATTTTACTTAATTGCTTATTGCCTTTGTCTTTAGCAAGTTTTGCCACCCGATTGTGAGAAATATATGTTGCTAATTCTTGAAAACTGGTATAAAGGAAGTTTTTATATGGATCTTGATCTGTGCCAATATCAAAACCATCAGCAATTAGATGTTGAGTGGTTTTTTCTATTTCCTTCATATTCACACGACCAGAAAGATAGAGGTATTTGTTTAAAACGTCTCCATGACGGTTTTCTTCTGCTGTCCAATGTCTTACCCATTTTCCCCAAGAATTTCTTCCACCTTGATCGACACCTTCTACATCCATAAGCCAAGATTCGTAAGTAGGTAAAGCTTCTTCGGTAATCATATCTCCAACTAAAACCACCCAAAAATCGTAAGGAAGCTCTTTAGAGAGTTCTCTAATTTCTCTGACTTCTTCCATAAAATTATCACCTTCAGAATTAGGTAAAAAATCTGTTGGTTGCCAAATACTATCTACAGGAATCAGGTATTTTTCTATTAAGGAATCGACATCTTTTTCAAGATGTTGCATGACTTCCAATCTGACATTTTTCAACGACATAATTTAGAATTTTAAGGTTTTATACTCGAGCTTATTGCAGTTTCAATTTGTTTTATTAACTCTTGCTTATCTTCAAAGTTAGTTAATTTTAAAGGTTCATGAACAGTTAATTGAATATGATTTCCAATTCCCATAGGAAATTTACCGTAACGTAACATTTTCCATGAGTTGTTTATTGTTATTGGAACAATTATAGCCGAAGGAATTTTCTTAAATAACATTTCTAATCCTTTTGTTTGGAAAGGTTTTGGATATCCATTTTTACTTCGTGTGCCTTCCGGAAAAATAACTGCTGCTCGTTTGGTTTCTTCAATATATTCACCAAATTTTAAAATAGCTGGTAAGGACTGTCTCGGATTTTTTCTATCAATTAAAACAGAACCTCCATGGCGTAAATTGTAAGAGACACTTGGAATACCTTTACCTAATTCTTGTTTACTAATAAATTTTGGATGGTGTTTTCGCATATACCACATTATAGGAGATATGTCGTACATACTTTGATGGTTAGCCACTATAATTAATGGTTGATTCTTCGAGATTTTATAAGAATTAGTAAATGTGTAACGAGTTCCTAAAATATTGGTACAACGCATAATAAAAAACTGAAGCCAATCCACACTTTTTTTATGTGCATTGTAACCTAAAACATTAAAACAAAACCATTGAATAGGATGAAATATTACTAACGTCAATAAAAAGAAGAAAGCGTAGATGGAAGTTAATATATAAGCAATTGTTTTCTGCATGTTACAAAATTAAGAAATTAATGTTGCTTAAAACATTAATAGATAGGAATGCATTTATTATCAATACAGTCAAATCCAATAGGAGGTACTGGAGTATCGCAAGTTGACATACCACCACAACCATCCTGGTTATAAGTTGTTTCTTGAAGATTAAAGTCATTAACCCAATAAGTAAGTTCTAAAGTATCAATCGAAGTAGTATAAATTAAAAATTCCCAAGGCCCTCCACAAGGTTTGTTTCCGAAGGCTATATAGCGACATTCAAAATCTTCACTACATATGGAAGTTTCTGCAAAAGCTCGAATTAGATCTCTTTGCTCGTTGATATAGGCTTCCCTCTCTTCACAAGACATTGGTTCATCGTCATCTGTACAACTAAATGCTGCTAGAAAGATAAGTTGTGAAATGAATAAACTTATTATAAATGAAATTTTCATAACGTTTTTTAAAGATGCTATATTACTAAATGGATATGAAAATACATAAAAAAGCCACGATAAAAACCGTGGCTATTACATCTTTATTCGATTTGTTATTTTAGCAATACTCGTTATAAGCATCGATTAAATTCTCAGCTATAATTTCTGCTGGACGACCTTCAATATGATGACGTTCAAGCATATGAACCAATTCACCATCTTTAAATAAAGCCATACATGGAGAGCTTGGTGGAAACGGTACCATGTGTATTCTAGCTTGTTCAACAGCAGCTTTATCTACTCCTGCAAAAACAGTGACTAAATTTGTAGGTCGTTTTGCATTTTGAATACTCATTCTTGCTCCTGGACGTGCATTGGCTGCAGCACAACCACAAACAGAGTTAACCACAACTAAAGTGGTTCCTTCTTTTGCTAAAGCATGGTCAACAGCTTCTGCAGTATGTAATTCTTCAAAACCAACTTTGGTTAAATCTTCACGCATTGGTTTTACTAATTCTGCTGGATACATATCTTTTAATTTTTAAGATTATTATTTTAGAGTACAAAGATACCAATTGTGTAACAAACTTTATGGACAAACTACTAACAAATAGTATATTTGGCAATAAATAAAATTTATAGATTAATGAGTTTTTCAAAATGGATTGGAGCAGCTTTAGGATGGTCATTTGGTGGACCAATTGGTGCTATTTTAGGGTTAGCTTTAGGTAGTGTAGTAGATGGATTTTCTAATGGAAACATTAAAGTAGACACACAACAATCTTATGGAAAAGCAAGAAGAACCCAATCTGGTGATTTTGAAATTAGCTTGTTGGTTCTTGCGTCTGTTGTTATTAAGGCAGATGGGAAACAAGATCAAAGAGAATTAGATTTTGTACGTCAGCAATTTGTTGGCATGTATGGAAAGGAAAGAGCTAATCATGCTTTTAAATTATTTAAAGGAATTAATAAGCAAGAGATTCCAACAAGACAGGTTTGTTTGCAAATTAGACAAATGATGGATCATCCATCACGTTTACAGTTGCTTCATTTTTTATTCGGAATAGCTAAAGCTGATGGCATTGTAGTTGAAAGTGAAGTTACCACCATACAAACTATAGCTAACTATTTAGGCATTAGCCATCCAGATTTTGAAAGCATTAAAGCCATGTTTTATAACAGTAGCGATAATGCCTATAAAATTCTCGAAATAACTAAAGATGCTACAGTAACCGAAATTAAAGCTGCTTATAGAAAAATGGCTAAGAAATACCATCCAGATAAAGTGATTCATTTAGGAAAAGAACATCAACAAGGAGCTGAAGAAAAATTCAGACAGGTTCAAGATGCTTATGAGCAGTTGCAGAAGGAGCGAGGGTTTTAAAGATTTTTATCAGTATGTTTTAGTTGTGGTATAATTTTTGTAAATCTGTTCTAAATCAATTTATTATGAAACAGATTCTTTTCCTCACTTTAATCATACTTCAAACAACAGTTTTTTCTCAAAACGAAGCCATTAATGGGACCTATCAATTTTATTTTGAAGGTTCTAATGGGACTTTTGGTGAAACAATTGTATTGCATCCAAATGGAAGTTTCGATATCCATAGTTTTAAAAAACTAGATGGTGGAAGTACTCCAGAAACTAATGCATATGGAAAAGGAACTTGGAAATTGGAGAAAAAAATTGTCTATTTTACAACCACTAAAACAGATTTCGATTCAAAATTCACTTTAGATTTAAATAATACGCAAGCACGATTTCATACAAAATCATCTCGAGACACATCTAATCGAGATATACCAACAACTTTAACCATTTTTGAATCGAATAAACCTTGGCTTGTAGGAAGAACGTTAGAAAAGCAATAAATTCTTTTACCCTCTAAACAAAAAGAAATCGTCTTTCATATCTTCTATTTGAGTATCTTCATTAGTAATGATATAATCAATAGCTTGTGAAGTAAATTCATCTCCTTTTATAGTAAGTGAAACAATTTTCTTATTAATGTCAATCATATTATTTTTTAGAGCTAAATCTAAAACGGTTTTTGCTCTTACTTTTTGCCAATTTATATGTTCTTGAAGGTGATTTACATGTCGTTCATTTTCTTCAGAATGATTTTTTAAATGAAGTAGAAATGTAAGTAAAGACACTTCTGTACGCTGTTGTTTCTCTCTATACATAACAGCTATAAGCCCTTTGCTTGGAGCAAATAAATAGATATTAAAAAACAATAAGCCTAACATGGTTGTTATAGAGCCAGCAATGGAAGCATCTAACCAATGAGCCATCCAATAACCTGAAATAGCACTTATTACACCGAAAATAATTGAAAGTACAAGCATTTTCTTTAAATCTGTTGTAAGCAAATAAGCACTTGCCGCAGGAGCAATCATTAGGGCTACAACAAGAATTGCTCCAACAGCATCGAAAGCTCCAACCGTTGTAATTGATGCAACTGACATTAATCCATAATGGATTAATGCTGGCGAAAATCCTAATGAAGCTGCCAAGCCTGCATCAAACGTGCTAATTTTTAATTCTTTAAAAAAGGCAAACAACAATCCTATTGTAACCAATAAAATAGATCCAATAATCCATAAAGATTTTGGTCCAACATCTGTTCCAGCAATAAAAAGTCTGTCGAAAGGAGCAAAAGCTAATTCACCTAATAAAACAGCATCGACATCGAGATGTACATCGTTTGCATTTTTAGCAATCATAATCACACCAATACTGAAAAGTGCTGGAAATACTAAGCCAATAGCAGTGTCTTCTTTTACCAAGCCTGTTTTTTGAATACGTTCCACTAGTACAACAGTTATAACTCCTGTTAATGCTGCTAATAAGATTAATAATGGAGAATTAAGATCTTGAGTGATAAAAAAACCAACTACAATTCCAGGTAATATAGAATGACTAATAGCATCACTAATCATAGCCATTTTTCTAAGTACTAAAAAAGTACCAGGAATAGCACAAGCAATAGCTACCAAACTAGCAATTAATTGTATTTCTATTTGTGCACTATTCATATTTTACAACTTGTTGGTTATATAAATTAGATGCAGTTTCAAAACCTTTTTCAGTCATACTCCACATAGTTCCATCAATAGTTACATAGTTTTTATCCACTAATTTTTGAAGGGTTTTACGTGTAAATCCTTGAAAATTATTTAAAATTTTAATGGCGTGAGGATGAGATATGTTTTCATGTGTTTCAGCAATTCGATACATAAAAGCTAATGTTTTCTGTAATTCTAAATCACGTCTATTTGCAATGAATCTAATTTGACGAAATAGTAATCCTCTATATGGTGAAAATATAAATGAAAAGATAACAAAAATTGAAGCAACAATTACAATTACTGGACCTGTAGATAAATTGTTTTGACTAGCACTTAAAGCAGTACCAAAAACCCCTGAAAAGGCACCAAACATAGCTGCTAAAAACACCATTTTACTTAAACTGTTTGTCCATTGTCTAGCTGCAGCAGCTGGAGCTAACAACATGGCACTCATAAGTACAACACCAACAGTTTGTAGACCTAATACAATAGCCAAAACAATAAAAGAGGTTATTAAAACATCAATAGTTTTTGTGTTAAATCCAAGAGTTTTAGCATAGTCTTTATCGAACAAAAGTATTTTGAATTCTTTCCAGAAAAGTAATAGCACAAACAAACAAATTCCTGTTACAATGGTCATGAGCCAGACATCGCTTTCAACCAAAGTAGCAGCTTGTCCAAATAAATATTTATCCAATCCCGCTTGATTGGCATTAGGTTGTTTTTGAATAAAGGTTAATAACAACATTCCAAAACCAAAAAATAAAGAAAGAATTAATCCTAAGGCAGTATCAGATTTTAAATGCGTTTTTGTAATGATCCCTCTTATCCAAAAGGTTCCTATTAAACCACTAACTAAAGCTCCAATAAGTAAGGTGTTGCTGTCTTTTGATCCTGTAATTAAAAAAGCAATAGCAATTCCAGGAAGAGCAGCATGAGAAATAGCATCTCCAAGTAAACTTTGTTTTCTAAGAACGGCAAAACTACCAAGCATACCAGTTACAGCACCTAGAATAGCAGTCCCAAGTGAAATGGTTCGCAAGGTGTAATCGCTGAAAACTAAAGAAAAATACTCTTGAATATCCATTATTCTTGAATGCTTACTTTATAATTAATTCCGTAAGTTTTGGTTAGATTATCATCATTAAAAATATCTTTAACTGGACCAGTTGCAATTTTTTTCACGTTTAAAAAAGTTACCCAATCGAAATATTCTGGAACCGTTTGTAAATCATGATGTACTACGATAACTGTTTTTCCAGCTTTTCGTAATTCTTTTAAAATATTAATGATAGCAATTTCTGTTGTTGCATCGACACCTTGAAAAGGTTCATCCATAAAATAGATAGATGCATCTTGTACTAAAGCACGAGCTAAAAAGATCCGTTGCTGCTGACCTCCAGAAAGTTGACTTATTTGTCTGTCTTTAAAAGGTAACATGCCAACTTTTTCTAGTGCTTCTAATGCTGTCTTTTTCTCCTTTAAACCAGGACGTTTAATCCAACCTAAACTACCATAAGTTCCCATTAAGATGACATCTAGAGCAGTAGTTGGAAAATCCCAATCTACACTACCTTTTTGAGGCACATAAGCCACAAGTGATCGTTGCTTGTCATATGGCTTTCCATAAATACTTACACTTCCTGCAATAGGCTTTAGGATTCCTAAAACGGCTTTTATTAAAGTAGATTTTCCGGCACCATTTGGTCCAACAATTGCCATAAGAACACCTTCTGGAATTTCTAAATCAATATCCCAAAGTACAGGCTTGTAATTGTATGCAACTGTTAAATCGTCTATTTGAACTGCTAATTTTTTGTCCATTATTTTAATGCATTTACAATTGTATTGACATTATATTCAAACATTCCAATAAATGTTCCTTCAATAGTTCCAGCATTTCCAAGGGCATCAGAATATAGAGTTCCTCCAATGGAAACATCATGCCCTTTAGATTTTACTGCTGCTTGTAAGGCTTCAATAGTTCTTTTAGGAACTGAACTCTCCACGAAAATAGCTTTTACTTTTTTATCAATAATAAATGCTGCTAATTTTTGAACATCTTGAACTCCAGCTTCGGTTGCGGTTGACAGGCCTTGTAATCCAACAACTTCAAAATCATAATTTTTCCCAAAATAATTAAAAGCGTCATGTGCAGTTACTAAAATGCGTTTTTCTTGAGGAAGTGTTTCAATAGTATTTTTAATAGTGTTTTGCAGAGAGTCTAATTTTGCTAGATATAACTTTTCATTTTCAATAAAATAAATGGAATTTTCAGGGTCTTTTTCAGATAAAACTTGAGATACCTTTTTAGTAAATTGTTTAAAATAATCAATATTGAACCAAACATGTGGGTCGTAATTAGATGCAAAATAATCTGAACCAATTAAGGTGCTTTTATCTAATTCATCAGCTAAAGCAATAGGTGTTTTAGTTAGACTTCCCATTTTTTCAAATACTTCCACAAGTTTTCCTTCTAGATGAAGTCCATTATAAAAAATAATGTCTGCATTTACAAGTTTAGACACATCACCTTCACTGGCTTTATAAAGATGAGGATCGACACCTGAACCCATTAAGCCTTGAATATTAATCTGGTCTCCACCAATGTTTTTTACCAAATCGGTAATCATGGTTGTGGTTGTTACAACATTTAGTTTTCCGTTGTCTTGCTTTTCCTTTTTACAGCTAAAACAAGCTAGAAATAGACAAATTATTAAGATTTTATTTTTCATTTAGTTATCTTTTTTTGGAATTCTATAGCTTACACCTGTACTAAGTAAGAGATCTTGTCCTTTAGTAATACTCGTGCCAACTGTAGCATCTAATTGTAAATTATAATTAATTAAATATGTAAAGCCAGCATCCCAAAGATGATTTGCTTTGGAGTTTTCTGGAAAATCTCCATACAATTCAGCATATGTCCCAATTTTTTCTGTAATACTGTAACCATAAGCAATTGTATAAACATATGAAGCTTCAGGAGAATCATTGCCCCAAGAAGCTCCAAGGTTATATGATAGGCTTGATTTTTCACTTAAAGTATGCGCAAAAGCAAATCTAAATTCTATTCCTGATGTTTCTGGTTTGTAATCGGAACCAGCCGTAAATGGTAAATATAAATGACCTATTAACCCTATTTTAGGAAGCCAACCATTTTCTTTGGCTATACTCGTTTTTACTCCTAAAAGTAAAGGACTAAATCCACTTGAAACGTTGTTTGTAGTCTGGTTGTTAATTTTAGTTTTGCCTTCAACAAAATCCCAACCTATTCGCAATTCAAAATTATCAAGTAAGCCATATCTTAATAAAGTAGTGTTGTAGGTAAAATTTTTAGTTAAAATATTATTGTTTTTATATGTCTCATAAGAAGTTCCGGTCTCAAGCTGAAAAGTGCCTTTAGAAACTACGTTAGCTGATTCTGTTTGATCTGGTCTGTCTGTAATTAATGGTGCTAAAAATTCTTGTTCTTGTGAAAAAGACATTGTTTTTATGGTGAAAAATAATAAACCTATAGCTGTGTTTTTAAAAGTTAGCTTCATTAACGTATATAATTTTTGTAAAATTTTCATTAAGTATAATGATGTTGTTATTAATATTGATTTGAGTCATTTTATTTTTGCTGAATTGTTTAGTTATAGTTATGGAGTTGCCATATTTCAATCCATTTAAAGCGCAAAAATCAAAAAATTCTTTTTCGTCACTCATCAATCTAGAAATGATATATGTTTTACCTTCTTGCGTGTTTGAAAGAGCAATAGAAGTGTCTATAGTTGTAATTTCACCATTGGCATTAGGAATGGGATCTCCATGTGGATCGAATTTTGGATTGCCTAAATATTCACTAATTCTATCTGCTAAAAAATTGGAAGTTTCATGCTCTAAAAGTTCAGCTTCACGATGGATTTCATGAAGAGACATATCAAACAATTTAAACAATAAAGCCTCCCAAAGGCGATGCTTTCTAATAACATTTAAAGCCATTTTAGTGCCTTGATCTGTAAGTTGAAGTGCCTGATATTTTTCATATTGCAAAAGGTTTTTTGAAGCTAATTTTTTAGCCATATCTGTTGCAGCTGCATTAGATATACCTAATTTTCTTGCAATATTACCTGGCTTCGTATCATTGGAATCATTTTTGTCGTTTTTGTAAATGGCTTTTACAAAATTTTCTATTGCTACTGACATTATAGGTGCTTTAAAATTAATTTAAGTAAGCTTAAATATATTTCAAAGGTAACTAAAAAGATGAAATTAACAAAAGAATTTGTACATTGACAAAAGGAAGAATTAAAATGTGTAAAATGAAGTGTTATTTATTAATTGTTTTGGTTTTTATTTCAGGAGTTGTAGTTGCTCAAGACTCAACTAATATAAAAATTGAAACTCCAAAGATTGTTTCAAAATTACCTTTAGGTAAAATATATAATTCAGATGAAGTACAAATTAAATTTGTTGATGTGTTAACAGATTCTCGTTGTCCAAAGGATGTTACTTGTGTTTGGGCAGGAGAAGTTGTAATCTTGGTTGATATTCTACAAGATGATATATTAATTGAACAAAAAAAAATAGTATTTCAACCAGGAAAAAGCATCAATGCAGAATTGATGTTATTGTTTTCATCTAAAAACCTAAAAATTACTGCCTATAGTGTTTTGCCTAATCCAAGTTCTAAAGGAAAAATCAAAAAAGAAGATTATTATTTACAGCTTGATATTGAAAATTAGTGACAGTTATCGCAATCATGTTTCCCAATATCTTTAGTTGGTTTTGAGTTTTTCCAAAAGAATTTCTTGACAAGAAATCCTAGTGCTAAAAAAAGCAAAGTAAATGCTAGAATATTTTGTAAAAGATGATTCATATCTTTTTTGTCGTATTTCTTATAGATTCCTTAAATTAATATTTGGAAAGCAATAAATGCAACCACATAAGCAAAGACACTCATTAAAACCAATTGTAAGATTGGCCATTTCCAACTATTGGTTTCACGTTTCACTATGGCAAGCGTACTCATACATTGCATAGCAAAGGCATAAAAAAGCAATAAGGATATTCCTGAAGCGAAATTAAAAAGTGGTCCACCTAAAATAGGGTTTACTTCTCCAGCCATTCTGTTTTTAATAGTTTCTTCTTCATCACTACCAACACTATAAATAGTTGCTAAAGTTCCTACAAATACTTCCCTTGCAGCAAACGAACTTACAATAGCAATTCCAATTTTCCAGTCGTAACCTAAAGGCCTAATAGCTGGTTCGATAGCTCTTCCTGTTAAGCCAATAAATGAATATTCTAATTTTTGAGATGCAATTTCATTTTGAAGTTCTTCTTCGGTTAAATGCTTTGAAGCAAATTTTTCAGTCACAATTTCTTCGGCATTATTAAACTCTTCTCCAGGACCATAAGATGCCAAAAACCAAAGCACTATAGAGATGGCTAAGATGATTTTCCCTGCTCCAAATACAAAGGATTTTGTTTTTTCAACAACCGTTAATGCTACGTTTTTTATTAATGGAAGCTTGTAATTAGGCATTTCGACAACAAAAAACGATTTACTTTTAATTTTTAATACCTTGTTTAAAATCATAGCTGAAATTAAAGCAGCTCCAAAACCTATTAAATAAAGTAACATTAAAGTTAAAGCCTGATAACCTAAACCAAGAAACCTTCCTTCTGGAATAACTAAAGAAATAATAATTAAATAAACAGGAAGTCTTGCAGAACAGGTTGTAAATGGCGTTACCAGAATAGTAATTAAACGTTCTTTCCAGCTTTCAATATTTCTAGTAGCCATAATAGCTGGAATAGCACAAGCAGTTCCTGAAATTAATGGTACCACACTTTTTCCACTAAGTCCGAAACGTCTCATGCCACGATCCATAAGAAAGACTACACGACTCATATAACCACTTTCTTCTAAAACGGAAATAAATAAGAATAAAAAGGCAATTTGTGGTATAAAAATAACAATGCCACCAAGTCCAGGAATAATTCCTTCGGCTAATAAACTTGTAAAAGCTCCTTCTGGTAATGAGTTTTTTGTCCATTCGCTTAATGATGCAAAAGAACTATCAATAAAATCCATGGGTATAGCTGACCAATCGTAAATGGCTTGAAAAATAGTAAGTAGAATGACTAAGAAAATAGCATAACCCCAAATTTTGTGAGTTAAAATTCTGTCTAATTTGATGCGTAAATCTTTAGCAGTGCTCAAATCAATGGTTTGACCTTTTTTAAGCGTATTGTTTATAAACTGATAGCGTTTTATAGTTTCTTTTTGCTGTAAACGTTTTAAATCTGCTTTGGTTTTCGTTTTAAAATCTGCAACAGCATCAATTTCGTTTCTATCTGTTTTTCCGAAGTTTACATCTTGTGTAATTACAAGCCAAAGTTTGTATAATAATTGATTTGGAAAGGCTTTACGTAGATTATCGAAGTATTCTTTGTCAATTTCTGAAGCATTTAGACAAGGGGTTATTGAAAGCTCTTTATAATTTGAAATGAGAGTTTTTAAATTATCGATGCCTTCGTTTTTTCTTGTACTTACAAGAGCTATTTTAGTTTGAAGTTGAGATTCTAGATAAGGAATGTCTAAAGAAATGCCTTTATACTTCATTCTGTCAGACATGTTAATGACAAGAACGGTTGGAATTTCTAAGTCTTTAATTTGAGTGAATAATAATAGATTTCGTTTTAGGTTTTCAACATCACTAACAACAACAGCAACGTCAGGAAAATCTTTGTCATTTTTGTTTAGAAGCAATTCAATTACTACATTCTCATCAAGTGAAGATGCATTTAGACTATAGGTTCCTGGTAAATCAATTATGTGGGCCTTAACACCTCTTGGGAGTTTACATATACCTTCTTTTTTTTCTACTGTTATTCCAGGATAGTTTCCAACTTTTTGGTTTAATCCAGTTAAAGAATTAAAAACAGATGTTTTTCCTGTATTAGGGTTGCCTATTAGTGCTACATTTATCTGCTTACTCATTGGTTATTTCTATTATTATATGAATAGCAGTTTCTTTTCTTATAGCTAGATGAGTTCCATTAATGTTTAGATACATTGGATCTGAAAATGGAGCTACTTGAACAAGTTCAACTTCGTTTCCAGGTAAACATCCCATTTCCAGAAGTTTTAACGGAATATTTATTGAAGAAACATCAACAATGATTGCTCTTTCTCCACGTTTTAAATGTGCTAAAGTAACTTGCAAGCTTATTTAGATTGATTTTAAAGAAGCAAAAATAGGATAAATTAATCAGTCTAGAAAAATTGTGAACTAAAAACTATTTATATTCTTCTTTTAAGATTTTTATATCATCAAGTAATCGAGAAATATCTTCAGGGTTCGTGCCATCATAATAACCTCTAATTTGACGTTTTTTATCTATTAGCATAAAATTTTCAGTATGAATCATATCGTAAGCATCTCCTGTCCCATCATCTTTAACAGCTAAATAGCTTTTTCTAGCCAAAGTGTAAATCTGTTTTTTATCTCCTGTTACTAAATTCCATTTAGAATCATTCACACCTTTTTTAAGAGCGTATTTTTTTAATTGAGGTACACTGTCAATTTCGGGAGTGACGGAATGAGATAATAACATAACTTCTTTATCATTCAAAATTTCATTTTGTATTAAAACCATATGATCTGTCATAATTGGACAAATAGTTTGACAGGTCGTAAAAAAGAAATCAGCTACATAAATTTTGTCTTTATAAGCATCTTGAGTTATGATCTCACCATTTTGGTTGACTAAACTATAATCGTCAATTTTATGATACTTTTTTTTGTATTGAATGGTACTGTCAACCATTTCAGTATTCACCATTGCAGGTTGATAAATAGGTAATGGTTTATAAACATCAAAAATGTTATAAATAATGGAAATAATTATTAATGAAAGTATTGCAAAAATAATAGCAAAGTATTTATAATCTTTAAAAAATGAAAGCATTTACTTTTAATTGAGGATTTTTAAGTAAGTTTTATTTGCAAAAATACGACAGATAAGTGTTTATTCAGTAATTTTAACATCATAAATACAATGCCGTGAAAAGACTATTAAACTACTTACTTATTATTATTCCAATATGTTCTTTTGGACAGGATTTAACAGAATCGATGGAAATGATTAGAGAAGCTGAAACAAAAGCTGCTTTAAACAAGATGCTTCATCGTGTAAATATGAATACTGGAAATTACGATGTAACATACCATAGATTGGAATTAGACGTCGATCCATCTCAGGCTTTTATTTCTGGAGATGTAACCACTTATTTTGAAGCAAAGGAAATCCTTACAGAAGTTACATTTGAACTTTCTGATAATATGATTGTTTCTCAGGTTTTGCAACGTGGGAATCCTCTCTCGTATGTACAAAATACCGATGATGAATTAGTCATAACTCTAAATCAAGTTCAAAATGTTGGCGTTTTAGATTCTTTAACAGTTAGTTATTCTGGAAATCCAATAAGTTCTGGTTTTGGCTCATTTGCGCAAAGTTCGCATAGTGGAGATCCAATACTTTGGACTCTTTCAGAACCATATGGAGCTAAAGGTTGGTGGCCTTGTAAGCAAGATTTAATAGATAAAATAGACAATATAGATGTTTATATTACATCGCCTACTTTTAACCCTTCAAACGAAGAATATATAGCAGTTTCAAATGGATTAGAACAAAGTCAAACTATCAATGGAAATTTTAAAACAACACATTTTAAACATCAATATCCTATTCCTGCTTATTTGATTGCTATTGCTGTTACTAATTATGAGATTTATTCACATACAGTAGACAATAATGGAAATCTGTTTGAGATTATAAATTATGTGTATCCAGAAAATTTAGTTTCTGCTCAAGCTAGTACGCCTGTAACAGTAGATATAATGAATTTGTTTTCTAATTTATTTGAAGAATACCCTTTTGCAAACGAAAAATATGGACATGCTCAATTTGGTTGGGGAGGAGGTATGGAACATACCACAGTTTCTTTTATGGGAAGTTTTGGAAGAAATTTAATTGCTCACGAATTAGCTCATCAATGGTTTGGAAACAAAGTAACTTGTGGCAGTTGGAAAGATATTTGGTTAAACGAAGGGTTTGCTACATATTTATCTGGTTTGGTAGTGGAAAATATTGATGGGAACAATTCTTTTACAAATTGGAAACAATCATTAAACAACTCAATTACCTCTCAAAATGGTGGAACTGTTTATTTGTCAGACACAGATACTTTAAGTGTTAGTAGAATTTTTAGTAGCAGATTAAGTTATAATAAAGGAGCTATGGTAACTCATATGCTTAGAAAAAAACTTGGAGATGCAAACTTTTTTCAAGGCATGCAAAACTATCTAAACGATGTAAATCTTTCTTATGGTTATGCTAAAACAGAAGATTATAAACAAATAATGGAAGCTGCAAGTGGAGAAGATCTTACAGAGTTTTTTAACGATTGGGTATATAATCAAGGATTTCCAAATTATGCTATAGAATGGAGTCAACCCAATGCGAATCAAGTAAGAATAACGTTAACTCAAACACAAAGTCATGGATCTGTTTCTTATTTTGAAGCTCCAGTACCTTTGAGGCTTATTGGAACTTCTGGAGAAATTTTAGATATTGTTTTAGAAAATACCACTAATAACGAAACATTCTTTAGAAATGTAACTTTTCCAGTAAGTACTATTTTATTTGATCCTGAATCAGATTTAATATCTAAAAACAACTCAGTTACATTAAGCGTAAATGAATTGCAATTAGATAGTCAGTTAATTTTTTATCCTAACCCTACAACTCATTCAATAACAATTCAAAAACCAATTCAAGTTGAGGTTGAAGAAATTCATATTTTCAATTCTTTAGGACAACTTATCATAAAAACTAATTGGCAAGAGAATATAGATATTTCAAACTTATCTTCAGGGCTGTTTTTCATTCAATTTCAAACCAATCAAGGGATAATTAATAAAATGGTGTTAAAAAACTAGCTAATACTTAGGTATTTATTTTCTAAATGATGCTAAAACACTACTTTTGCAAATTAATTTACATTAGACACGCATATACATGGAGTTTGTTATAAAAATATCTCAATTTTTATTGAGCCTTTCATTACTAATCGTATTACACGAATTAGGTCATTTTATACCTGCAAAACTATTTAAAACCAGAGTTGAAAAATTTTACTTATTCTTTGATGTTAAGTTTTCTTTATTCAAAAAGAAGATAGGAGATACTGTTTATGGAATTGGTTGGTTACCACTAGGTGGTTATGTTAAGATCTCAGGAATGATTGACGAAAGTATGGATAAAGAGCAAATGGCTCAACCACCACAACCCTGGGAGTTTAGATCGAAACCAGCATGGCAACGATTAATAATTATGCTTGGTGGAGTAACTGTTAATTTTCTATTAGCTATTTTAATTTATATTGGAATGAGCTATTATTATGGAGATCGAATTTTGCCTATAGAAAATATTTCAGATGGAATATTAGTTGAAAGTACAGTTGCTAACAATGCAGGATTGCTAACAGGAGATCACATTATTTCTGTTGATGGAGAACTTATAGATCATTTTTCTCAAATTTCTGAAAAAGTTCTTTTTGGAAAAGAGATTACAATTGAAAGAAATGGAGTAGAATCAACGGTTACTTTACCTGAAGATTTTTTAGCTCAATTAATTGATTCAAAAGAAAAAAAGTTTATTGATTTACGTATGCCTTTTGTTATTGCTGAAGTGCCTGATACCTCTTTCAATAAAGGGAGTGGTATTGTAAAAGGAGACATTATTACAGGATTTAACAATCAAGAAACAAAATATATTGATGAAGTGCTTCCAGCATTAGAAAGCTTAAAAGGGCAACAAGTTGAAGCAACTATTTTGAGAGATAACAAAAGGATTCAAATGCCTTTGGAAATTAATGCTGATGGAAAATTAGGCTTAGTTTATGCAACTGGAGCAACACCAGAAACATTAGAAGCCTTAGGGTATTATAAATTTGAAACACAAAATTATGGCTTTTTTGAAGCTATTCCAGTTGGTATTGTAAAGTCTAAAGACAAGTTATCATCTTATATTACTCAAGTAAAAGCCATTTTCACGCCAAGTACAGGTGCATATAAGGGTGTAGGAGGTTTTAAAGCTATTTACGATATTTTTCCAGATTTCTGGAGTTGGCAAGTATTTTGGAACATTACAGCCTTTTTATCTATTATGCTAGGTTTCTTAAACCTATTACCAATACCAGCATTAGATGGTGGCCATGTTATGTTTTTACTTTATGAAATGGTCTCTGGAAGAAAGCCAAGCGACAAATTTTTAGAGTATGCACAAATGGTTGGTTTTATTCTTTTGATAGCATTAGTTTTATTTGCTAATGGGAATGATATCTTTAAAGCCATATTTAATTAAATTTTTTAAAATTTAATTTGTGGTAATTAAAAAAAGGATATATATTTGCGCTCGCAAAAGCGAAAGATAACACTCCTCCTTAGCTCAGTTGGTTAGAGCATTTGACTGTTAATCAAAGGGTCCTTGGTTCGAGCCCAAGAGGGGGAGCAATAAATAACCCGATACGAAAGTGTCGGGTTTTTTTGTGGAATTTTTTGTGCAAGAATTTTATTCTTTTGAAAAATCTATTGAATTGAAATATGAAAGCTTTTAAAGAAGTATATCTAAGTGTTAATAGATTTATATAGCCCTATATCGGTAATTATATAATGTTGTCGTTTTTTTTTGGAAAAGTTAATGGATAAAACTAATTTCAATTTGCTATTAATCAATTAATTATTTAACATTATGAAAAAAACAGTATTATTATTTGCAGTTTTAGCGTTGATTTTCGCTTCCTGCACCAATGAGTCACTTAATGAAAACTCCGAAATTTCTAACCAGAGTAATTCACTTATTAGTAATTTTAATGAAATTACTGTAATTAATTTTGATGGATTCTCTGCTGGAGAAATTGTTTCTGAAGTATCGCCAAATGGCTGCTCAGGTTCAATTGCAATTATGGCAGTTAATCCAGATTTCCCTGGTATGAATACAGCCATGATTTTTGACTCTTCAAACCCTACAGGGAATGATTTTGATTTAGGAACACCAAATGAAATGTATGGTGGTCCTGGAATTTCTTCAGATGGACCAAGACCAAGTAACGATGTGCCATTAGGAAACGTTCTAATTATTTCTGAAGACATGGACAGTTCTGATCCAGATGATAGTGCTCGTAACGGAACTAGGTTTGAGCTCGACTTTTCAGGATATGGAAACGGAATGGTAACACTGCATTCTTTTGATATGCTTGATCTTGAACCAGTAGATTCAAGTGGTTTACCAACTGTTATTACATTATACGATGGCTCTAACAATATATTACTTCAACATGAACTACCATATGGTTTCGATAATGAAAAACAACTTATAGATCTAGAATCAACATCTGGTGTAGTACGTATGGTACTTGAAATGAATAACTCTGGAGCTATTGATAATATTAGATTAACATGCCATAGAGAAATTCAAATTGGTGAATGTGAAACTATGTTCGCTAAAGGGAATGATGATATTGCCACTTGTTTCATTGGAAATGGATTTAATAGATGGGGATGGACAAATGGTCCACTTTCTACTGGAGTATATATTATGGATATTTATGCTGGAGCTGGACGTTGTATTACTGAAAATAGAGAACCAGCTGGTACTGTAACGTTAGATTATAATGCAGAAACTGGTGATGCTTTAGTTACATATTCAGTAGATGCTGGATATGTACTTACAGAAACTCATCTTTATTTAGGTAATGGACCGTATCCACTTAAAAGAAGAGGTAATAATGGTTGGGTACCAACTGTTGCTCCTGGACAATATCCTTATCAACATGGAAGTTTAGATAATGTAAGTGTAGACTCTTATAAGGTAAATGGTTTATCAGGTGATATTTATATGATTGCACATGGAGTAATTTGTGAATTAATTGGAATGACTCCTCAATAATGTAAGTTATAGAAATTAACTAATATTTAATTTCTATTTAAATAATAAAGCCTTTACATTTCTGTAAAGGCTTTATTATTTGTTCAGTTTAAACTAATGGCTTGTAAAGTATTTCAAAATTGTTATTTAACAAAATTTGGCCATTTATTTAAATAATCAATAAATTTTTCGCCTAATCCTTCTTTTTTGAGGTGATCTTCTGAAACTGGAATTGCAATTGGATTAAAAGTAGGATTTTTTAAAACCAATTTTGGAAAGTTGTGATGAAGTATGGCTGATTTTCCAATAGTTACAAAATCTACTCCAGAATCTAAGATTTTTTGAACATCCATAGCATTATTAATTTTTCCTGCAACAGTCCATTTTACTTTTTTAAAATCTAAGGATTTAAAGTGCTCTAATAATGAAGTTTTTTGATACTTTTTCTCATGTGGCATTTTAAAACTATCCCATAAGGAAATATCAAGAAAATCTATAGCTCCATCATCTATTAATTTCTGACAAACCCATTTTATCTCTTCTATGTCCATTCCAAATCTTTCTGGAGATAATCGAACACCAAGTAAAAAATGGTCGCCACATGTTTCTCTAATGGCATCAACTATTTCAAATAGAAGTCGAGACCTATTTGCTAGTAATCCACCATATTCATCCTTTCTTTTATTTATTTCTGAACTTAAAAATTGCGTTAATATATAACCATGTGCTCCATGAACTTCTACACCATTATAACCACATTTTTTGGCACGAATAGCAGCTGAAATAAAATCGTCTCTTAGTTGTTTAACTTCATCTAAAGTAAGTCCTCTTGAATTTGTTTCTTCATTATCAGAAGGACAAACAGGTTTTTCTTTTATTAACTCGGCAGGAGTTCTCATACCAGCATGATGTAATTGAATTACAGCTAAACTTCCTTGTTCTTTAATTTGAGATGTTAATTTTATATGTCCTTCAATTAGGTTATCACTAAAAATACCTAATTGACCAGGAAAGCCTTTTCCAATTTCTTGTACATGCGAAGCGCAAGTCATTACTAAGCCAAATCCTCCTTCTGCTCTCATTGTTAACCATTTTAATTCATCTTGAGATAGTTGCCCATTTTCATGGCTTTGTTGGTTGGTTAATGGAGCTAACATAAATCTATTTTTCATGGTTGAACCACAAGGAAAAGTTAAGGTTGAATTGGCATTCGTCATAGTAAAATATTTTTAAATGTAAATTTAAGCAGAAATATTAAGAGTTATTTTGAGTAATAGATAAGAATTTATTTTACTCTTTTTTATTTGAATCCTTCTTTTTATTTGTAAATTCTTTCACCTTCTTACTTAGGATAGGTACATCGATACCTACAACAAATTGCCAGCGTGTATATGTTAAAGAAGAGTTTATATCATTATTAATATCAATTCCTTCAAAATTAATAGTATAAGGGCTTAAAAATTTACTTGAACCATTTGTATAGGTTATACCACCTATAAGATTTGCCCATTTTAAGGTCCAATTAACGCCAAGGCTTAAATGATAAAAATCGTCACCTACTTTAATGTCTTTTGAACCATCAGACGCTAAATCGAAAATATTTGTACTATTTACTAAGGCATAGAAGTCTGTTGAAAAACCAGCATAAGCTTTAAAATTTTCATTTATAAATACTTCAGTCCCAACACCAAAATTTATTACGATTTTACGCTCTTCATTAAAATTTACAGGAGTTAATGTATCATCTCCTGTATCAATATCAGGGACATCAATTCTACTATATTGATTTAAACTACTTACATAATCTATATTAAGGTGTAATTTACTTTTTTTAATAGGAATTCCAGCTCCTAAAGAGATGCCAAGAGGGTCTTTTCTTTTTGCTGATAAGTCTTTAAAATTGTTATCTACAAATAGGTTGTATTCTGGTGCAACTCCTGAAATTACTTCAGAATACGAATAGCTTCCTTCATCGTACACATCTATATATGGTAGATTAATGTTTAAACCTAAGTCGAATTTTGGAAAATGATAATTAGCACCAATTTTTATAAATATTCCATAAGATTTTTGTTTGAAACCTATTATATTTTGATAATATGCAACTTCATTATCTGAAGATTGAATGGTATGATTTACATTTGATAGACCTGAGTTTGTATAAAACGAAGCAAAAGCAGAAAATCCAAAACTAAAATTATCATTTATCTTCTTACCCCAAGTTATCCCAGTCCAATCATCTTTTAAATTTGATTGTAAGCCAATTTTAGCATTGTGCTTTACGGCATCTGGAAAAACAGCTAAAATAGCATCGTTTAAGTAATAGCTTCCGTAATTTAAGTTGATATTATTATTAGCTTTAGTAAAGTATGAATAAGCAAATCGAGTACCAAACAAATTAAAAATTCCACCAGCCATAACAGCAGTACCTCTAAAAGAGGTATTACTTAAATTTGAATCTTCGTTTAATGCATCTTTAAATTTTAAAAAGATTAATTGGTATCCTTTTGCATTAAGAGAGAAACCTACATTTTCAACATCTGTAATATAGGAAGGATTGTAATATACAAGTCCTAAATCTGAAACACTTCCAGTGACATTTCCAGAAAGTAAAATAGACCGGTTTCCAAAATTGTTGAATCTGTAATTTCCTTGCTGTGCTATGGAATGAATTGATACAAGTAAGAAGAAAATACTAACATATTTAAAAAACTTCAAACGAATTGGTTTTATAAATATTTTAGTCATTTTAAATATGATTTTAGTTACATAAATTTAAACCTAAAATGAAGGTTTTCAAAGAAATTTAAGAGGTAATTACTATTGATTTAATATCCTAAAATTAGGATTCTGTTTTTCTATTATCAATTACCATAACAGGTTTTCTACTCATGATTGGGAATTGCAATTTTTGAATTTCCTTTTTATTGTGAATTTCTATTTTTGGAGACACACGTAATTTGGCTCTAAAATGATCTTTAATTTGCTGAAGTAATTTGTCTGTAGGATTTTTTACAGCTATTTTAATACAAATTTCATCTGTTCCAATCGTGTTGTTTGAAATTTCAATAATGTAGCTTTCAACTTCACTAAAATCGTTTAAAATATTATCCATTGCTGGAGGATATAATGTAGTTCCTTTATATTTAATCATTTGTTTTTTCCTGCCTACAACTGGTCCTAAGCGCATGGTATTTCTGCCACAATTGCATGGTTCTGTATGTGCTTGAACCATGTCTCCAGTTTTAAAACGAAGTAATGGCATGCCTTCAACACCTAAAGTCGTTATAGTAAGTTCACCAACTTCATTAGCTGAAACAGGTTGGTCTTTTTCATCTAAAATTTCAACAATTATTAATTCTGGATGATGGTGCCCACCTTGTTGTTTTTCACATTCATTAAAAGCTGTATTCATTTCTGTTGAAGCATACGTTGAAAACAACTCAATTTGCCATTGAGAGGTTATTTTTTCAGCTAAAGTATTCAACGAAAAATCCTGATTTCTTAAAGGTTCGCCAATACAGATAGCTCCTTTTACTCCTGAATTATTTACATCGATATTATGTTGATTAGCATACTCAATCAATTTTAATAAAAACGAAGGTACAGCAATTAGATAAGTTGGTTTAAATTTTAAAATAGAATCCCATTGCAATTCTGGAATTCCAGCTCCAACACGAATAATACCAGCTCCTAATTGTCTTGCTCCTAAAAAGTAAGCCAATCCAGCCATAAAACGTCTGTCTATAGTTGTCATTAGTTGCATGACATCGTTTTCTGAAACACCAGAACAAGCAAAAGACATGGCTTCGTTATAAGCCAAACGGTTTAAATCATTATCAGTTAAAGCAAAAGTTACTGGATCTCCCAATGTACCAGAAGTGGTTACATAATCGATAATTTTGTTTTTAGGCACACATAAAAAATCGTTGTTATATTGTTGCAACTGATCTTTTGTAGTTGTAGGAATTTTTGTTAAATCTTCAAGAGTTGTAATAGAATTAATATCAATTTTTTGCTCTTTAAATACACGTTTATAATAAGGGGATTGTGTGTTTAAATAATTTAATAGACCTTTTAATTTATTCTCCTGAAAGGTTTTTATGTTTTCTGCTGATGCTTTTTCTATTTCGGGAATCATTCGTTTAGTTTCCTTTTAATCTTTTTAATATACAAATCTATCTGTTCTTGACTAGGAACTGTTGTAATTTCTTTAGTTTTTGCTTCTTCAAAAGCATTTAAAGCTGCTCTATAATACTTTTTTTCGTAATAATATTTTCCTACTAAATAATAGGCTTGCCAATATTCTGGATTAGCATTCTGTAGTTCAGTAAGCATGATTGGGACAATATAATCGTCATTACTAATTGATTTTTCAATTTGTCTGCTTAAAATGCGATATTTTTCATAGTCTAGATAGGCTTCTGTATATTGAAAAGAGTCTTCTTCAATAGTTAATGTTTTATTGTTTAATGGTAAAGCTTGATCATTATTTAAAGCTTCAGCAAAAACGGTATTTAGATTATAGGCTACAAACTCTCCTAATTGATACGGATTTGAAGAAACCCAAACCAAACGTTCTTCAGGTTTAAAAACAATTCCATGATGTGCTAAAAGCTGGTTTAAGGCTTTTTCATTGCCATATCCAATATTTTTATCTTGTAGGCCTTCTTTATTTCTTAAGATATCTACTGCTATTTCTGGTGTTAGTTTTGGTGTTTCATTTAAAAGTTCTTCCATTCGTTCGTAACGATATTGCGAATGGCTTTCGGCTTTATGTTTGATGTTTTTTTCATCTTTTGCATAAGCATCACTTTGAAAGTGATTGGAACAGATTAACTGATCGGAATTTTCAACCTCATAAACACCAAAATTCTTTGGCGAGACTTCAATCGTAATGGCTCGATTGTCATTGGAGCTTCCTATAAATATTGATTCTGATACAAAAACCTGACGTTTTTTAGCAATTTCAATAGCCTCTTCAATATTTGAAGCATACTGTAAAATTTCTCGAGTAAGAATAGAAATAGGTGTTTTTGCCACCCAAGGAATACTCGATTTTCCAGCGTTAATAGTAACTGTTAAACCTTGATCGTTCATTCCTGAAACAACTCCCAACATGCCAGCCCAAGTAACAGACATAAAATTGTAACCGTTTGTTGGTTTTACAAAAGCAACTATTTTATCTTTGGAAAAATCATCTCCAGCATAAAAATCAAAATTTCTACCAATAATTAAATCGCCATCTTCGGTTTTATTTCCCCAAGCAGCAAAAGATGAACAGCCAACAAGCATAAGGTCTTGAAGCGCATGGCCAATATCGTGAGCACTATGGAAATAAAGAATTCTTAAATAATCGTCTGCCACATAATCATAGTCATCTCCTGCATATTTAGAAACGCCTAAAATTTCAGCTTTGTATTCTTCAGGAATATGTAAATACATTTTACGGTTGTACCAAGCTAGAAGTTTTCGTAATAATTTTTGTTTTGATTTTGAAGGAACCAATTCATCAACCTTACTTAAAAAAGCATGTTCTTGTTTTTCAAAAAGTTCTTGAGTTAAACTACCAGTGTTTAATCCAATTTGATAAGGATCTCCAGTTACAAATAATTCCCATTGACCAGAAGAATTTTTTGTTAGATAACCATTATCTGTTGTAAATGATGTGTCTGATATTTTAGTGCGTTTGGGTAAAGCATCGTGATACATACTAACATCTGGAACATCTTTCAAGGAGTTAGAAACACCACAAGACACCAAGCTTAGTAGTAAGAACAATGATAATATGTAGGTTGCTAATCTCATGCTTTTTTTGATTTTGATGGTTTGTTAGCAGCAATAATTTTATCCAATAAAAACTCCTGACCTAAAATTTCCGAGCAAGTTACAACTGCTCCAATAGTAACCCCTAAAATACCATGCATGTTTAAACATTGTCCTGTAAATAACAGATTTTCAATTTTGGTTTTAGGTGAAATAAATGATTGCATAGATTTATTTACATCTTTAGCATAACCATACATGGAACCACGATTTGTTGCAATATAATCTCTATAAGATAAAGGAGATGAGGTATAAGTTTCTTGAATACAATCTCTAATGTTTGGAAATTTTTTCTCTAATTCAACAATGATTTTTTCAGCTTTTTCTTTTTTGAATTCTTCATAAGTTTGTCCTCTTTCGTTTTTATTAGCAACAGTGTTGAATGTTTGTTCCCAAGGTTCCACTTCTTCATAACGCATATATGTCATAATAGTCATATTATCTCCATATTCATCGTTGTTTTTCTTGATTCCCATGGATAACATATAATTTTCAGGCCAGCTTTCTTGTGTATATTGTTGCCCATTCCAAACGGCATCAACCGATTTAAAATGGTAATAATTTTTGTTTAAATATTTAAAACAACCAGGTTTTAAAACAATATATAAACTAAAAGCTGCAATGGTACTTTCTATATTTTCAATTCTGTTAATGTAGGATTTACGTAATTTCCCATCATCAATTAGTTTTAGAGTGAGTTTTGGATCTATATTCGAAATAAATAAATCGCCTTTAATTTCATTGCCATTTTCACAAATAACGGAACTTATTTTGTCTTCTTCAAACTCAAATTTTATGGCTTCATGATATTTGTAAACTTCTCCACCAGCCTCCAAAAGTCTTCGGATTAATAATTTGGTTATTTGGCTACCTCCATTTAAACATCGATACGCACTTTGAATGTAAGAGTTTACTGATAAAGAATGGACATAAAATGGTGTTTTATAACCATCTCCAGCATACAAAAAATTAGTTCCAGCTAAGACAGCTTGTAAGCGCTTGTTATCTGTAATAGATTCTAGAAATGTTCTAATTTGTAATTTAAAAACACCGTCTGCATAAGGTCTTCCAAGTTTTAATCTGTATAGTGGAAACTTGTCGCATGTCTCTTTTATTTTATTGCAATAAGCTTGAATCGCTATTTCTTCTTCTGGAAAATCTTTAACTAAATTCTTGATGAATTTTTCGTAACCTTGAGCATATTTGTATTCTACTTCATCGTCGTCAAACGTAATAGCATCAAAGCCATCTTCATCCATTTTTTTAAGAGCAAGCTCATCCATAATACCCAAAAAATTGAAGTATTGATAAAGATTTTGTCCTTTGTCCAAACTCCCAACATAATGGACTCCAGTGTCGAATATGGATTTGTCTCTTACAAAAGTTTGAAGGTTGCCACCATACTGTTGGTTCTTCTCCAAGACACAAACACTGTAACCTTCTTTGGCAAGTATGACTGCTGAAACAAGTCCTCCCAAACCACTACCAACTATAACAATATCGTAATGTGACTTTGGTTTCAAATGGTATGTGTTTTTGTTAATATGATACAATTATCTTTTTGTTGAACTACTTTAAAAGACTGTTTTTTAAATACTTCAGAATATAATTCAGAATCTGAATGTAATAAGATAATTTTTGTAAGCCCATTTAAAATTGTAGTTTCCAATTGTTTATTTGTTAAATTGATTGCGTCTAAAATAAGAACGTTAGCATTATTATTTAGAGTATCTTCAATTGTATCTAAAACTGAAATCTTATAATGATTATTGCTTATATAACTGTTTTTAACGATGTTGCTCACAGATTTGTTTTCAAAATAGGTATATATCTTTCTATCTGGTCTATCTAAAGCCAATAAGAAATCTAATTGTCCACAAGTTTTAGAAATATGCAGAATGCTATCTTTTTCTCCAACCGAATCCATGATGGTTTTGTAAGCTGTTCTATTAGTTTTTAAATCTAATTTCACCTGTTTATATAATGCATCTCCTTTATAACGAAACTCTTCTAAAACTACTTTGTGGAAATAGATATCATCTTCAATTTCCTGTCTAAAAGCATTAAATTGTTCTTTAAAGTATGCGCTTGTTTTTTTAGTAGTATCTCTAGTTGTTCCTAAAAATATATCATCTTCAAATGGTATTCTATCTAGTATTTTTACTGTAATGGCACCACTTTTTATAACGAAATTTCCTTTAGGTAGCACTTCGGAATTTCCATGAATCATTACTGGAACAATGTCTAATTTAAATTGTTCAGCTAAAAAGAAAGCACCTTTATGGAAGCGTTTCATTTTATTGGTGTAAGAACGTGTGCCTTCAGGAAACGCCATTAAACTGTAACCTTGATCGACCTTCTTTTGTAAATGGTCAACTCCTTTTTCAATACCACTTGACACAGGATAAAAACCTGCAAGTTTTACTGCTTTTCCAAAAAATGGGGAGTTGTAAACCCAATCGTTTACCAAAAAAATAATTTTGGGATGCAACATGCCAATAGCCAAAATATCTAAAAATGATGTATGATTGGCTATAATCATGGCTTGTTTTTCAAATGTTTCGTTTGAATTGTTTATCACTTTTGTTTTAAAGAACGGATAAGAATCTAAAACCGATTTCATGAATTTCGACATGACTTTATGAAACCAATTCATTTTAATTTTCATACTAATTGGTACCACTTTCATAAAAGCAATTCCAAGTAATGATAAAAATAAACCACCTAAACCATAATAAGTAAAAGAGATGGAAGAGTGAATAAACATGAGTATTGGCGAAGGTCTGCTATTTTTACTGCCAATAAAAAATCCAAATAAAAGTGGTTGGATAGTAAACGAAATAAGCATTGCAGATAAAATACCAATTAGCGACACCATGGAAATACTATGTAAAGCTGGATGCTTAGCGAAAACAAGCACACCAACTCCCAAAATAGTAGTAATAACTGAAAGTAAAATAGAGGTTTTATGGGTAGGTAAGGAGCTTTCCCCAGTTCTTAATTCATGGAGCAAACCGTTAGTTATAAAAATGCTATAATCGATACCTAAACCAAAAATAAAAGTTGTAATAATAATGTTGAAAATATTAAATTGAATATCCAACAAGCCCATAATTCCAATAGTTAAAAACCAAGTTAAAGCAATAGGAAGAAGCGTAACCAAGGTCAAAGAAAAACTGCGATAAAATAGTAACAGAAGCAGTAAAACAACTATAAATGAATAACCTACCAAACTATTGAAATCGGTTTTAAGGTTGCCCAAAAAGGTTTCATTCATTTGTTTTCTATCGATAACTAAAGTTTTCGAGTTGTTTTCAAATTTATGAAACAAGTTTTCTGCTTGTTCGTCTTTTAACTTTACTAAGGTTGTTATGGTTGTGAAACCTTCTTTTGAAGCAATGTAATCGTCAACCGAAATGGTTTTGAAAGCTTTAAAATCTTCTATACTTAATATGGCGAAATCTGAATCTAAATGTTTGTAAAATTGCTGAAAACTATTAGGCTTGAATCCTAACTTAGAGCCACTATCAATTAGGTTTTCTTTAGTATTTAGTTTGGTTTCTTCAGACCAAAAATTATTCCAAGTGGCAAGCTGTATTTCTTGTATTTGGTTAGATTTTATTAAAGCACTTATAGAACTAAAACCAATGACACTATCTTTCTCCTTTAAATTTTTTAAGGTCGAAAAAATACTGTCGTTTGCCAGAAGTACTTCATCTTCATTTGTTCCGTATGCAGCAATATAAACAGATTTGGAATTAATATTGGTTAAAGCATCTAATCGGTCTTGAGCTTTACGAAGATTGGTTGGTTCAAAGTTTAAATTAGCTAAGTCGTTATTAAAAGTTACTTTGTTATAGGTGAAATAACTCATAAAAAATAGTAACACCAATCCTATTAAAACCCATTTGTTTTTATGAAGTGGGTAAGATGCTACTTTATCAATAACAGTTGCCTTTTTTGTGGTTTTACTTTGTTCTTTATAAACTAGTGGAATAAAAATCAATGCAAAACACGAAGCACCAAGCACACTAATAGCTGCAAAAAGCCCAAGGTCTTGAAGCGCTTGAGAGTCTAAAAACAGCAAACATAAAAAAGCCAAAGCTGTTGTTAAACTACTCATTAAAATTGGCTTGGTAATTTCTTGATACAGGGCTTTTATGTTGTTATTACTACGAATATGCGTTAAAATATGTAAGGCATAGTCTAAAGTGATACCTAGTAATACAGAGCCAATTCCTAAAGAAATTGCAGAAATTTTTGTTCGTATTAAAAATAATAAAGCTACTGCAAGTAAGGCACCAAAAGCAGTTGGTGTGAATAGAATTAGTGGCACACTTAGCTTTCTATAAAATACAATAAGAATTAATAGTAAGAATGTTATAGCAATACCAACGGTTAGTTGAATGTCTTTTTTTATTTGTTTAGCATTGGCTACTGCTACTAAAGCACCACCAAAATATTCGCTACTTACTTTGCCTTTAAACTCCTGATTTAGTTTTGAATTTAAACTGTAAAGTTGTTCTGCAAAAAGGGCATTTTCTGAAGTTTCACTAGAAGCATGCGTTGGACTTATAAATAACAGAATATGTTTTTTGTCCTTGCTTAACAAAAAGCCATTTTGCATGGTAAACTCGTTGCCAAAACTTAATTGCTGTAACTTTTTTAAGGCTAAAAACGATAAACCTAATGGATCTCTTAAAATGGTTTCTTTGGCAACCATTCCAGAAGGTGAAATCAAGGTTTTATAATTAGCTTTAGTAATAGCCTCTATACTGTCTTTTTGAAGCTTATTTTGTATGGTAATATAATCGGATTCCTCTAAAAACTGAGGTAGATTATTATAGACAAAATCTAATGTATTTAGTATTTCTTCATCTTCAACTTTCCCTTGTATTTTAGTAAAATACTTGCTTGAAGAGTTGTTAATACTATCAATAAATTGTGAAGCGTATTGGGTTAAATTGTTGATGGAACCAGCAGATTCACGTTTAATATTTACAATTATTTTATCGGCAAAGTTTACTGACTTTAATACTTTTTGAGCATCTGCATTTTCTTCATTTATAGGAATAAGTTTTGTAATGTCTTCTTCAAAAGTAATTTTTGAAGCTAAAAAGCCTAAGCTTAAAACAATTAGGATTAAAGCAAAAAAGCCTACAATTTTTTTTGAGGCTAGATACGTATGTATGTTATAAAAAAAGTTAGTCATTTTTTAAAGTCATTTTCTTCCTATTTGAAAGGCTGAAGAAAATATATCCAATAAATCCAAAAACAATAGCTCCTATAATTGCCAAGGTAAAACTTCCAACAAGATACGTTTTTAGATGCTCAATTGCTTCAAAATTATCCATCAAATCTTCAATAGAATATGAAATATTTTCGCCTAAAACCCATTGTCCCAATTCTAAACTAGCAAAAATTATGAAAGGAATAAAAGGAGGTAAGCTTACGTTTGAAAACGCAAAGGATATGGCTTTGTTTAGTTTTAGAAAAATAGCAAGTGTTAAGACTAAAAAAGTATGAAATCCCCAAAGAGGAGAAAAACCTATAAAAGTTCCTAAAGCAATGGAAAGGGCTTTCTTTTTTGGAGAATCGTTGCTGCCTAAGAGATCTTCAACAAAGAATTTTTTAAGACCTTTTTTTTTAATATTTCTTAAAAACCGTCTAGGTAAATAATATATAAGAGTTAAAAAAACCAACCAGGTATTTAAGATGCTAATTCTTGTAAAATCTTTGAAAGGTCTAAAATGCGATACACGTTCAGTCTCATCATAAAGTACTTGAATAGGGATATTTTTAACTTCTACATCTTTCCAAGCTGTTTTTACAATTACTTCTATTTCAAATTCGAATTTGGTGGTGTAAAATTTCAGGTTTTTAATTACGTTTAAAGGATACAATCTAAATCCAGATTGTGTGTCTTTCAATTTGATACCAGTTTCTACCCAAAACCAAAAGTTTGAAAACTTGTTTCCAAAACTACTTTTTCCAGGAACCCCTTCTTGTTCCATGTTTCTGGAACCAATAATCAACATATCCTTGGAATTGTTCAATTCCAGTTCGTTTATAAAATTTGGAATATCGATTGGGAAATGCTGACCATCAGAATCTATAGTAATTGCAAACTGATAACCCAAAGAAACGGCAAGTTTAAAACCTTCTTTTAAAGCAAGGCCTTTCCCTTTGTTTTTTGGAAAATGAATTTGTTGAAGCTGTTGGTATTCTTTAAGAATTGTCGACGTAGTATCTGTAGAACCATCGTTAACAACAATAATGTTATTTGTTAATTCCAGAACACCATTTAAAACACGTTTTAGAGTACGTTGGTTGTTATATGTTGGAATAATAACACATACGTTTAAATCTGTAATTTTCTGTCTAATAAGCTTGTTAGTCACTTCAAAGAAGCCTTATTTTATTATTGTTCCGAAATTACTGATTTTTCTTCGTATTTGAAGCGCTAGCACATAATTAAAACTAAAATTTTTGATCAGGTTTTTTAGTTTTCTGTTTAAGAAGGTAGTTGTAATGTTTTAATGCGTTTACTATAGATTGTGCATTTTCATGTCCTTCTACACTCATAACTAATTTATGTTTATCCCATTTATCTTTCTTTTCATTAACTAAGAAAGGTGCATATAAATTTATATAAGCAAGATTGTCTTCTCTTCTGTCTGGTCTTCTAAAGGAATAAACGTTTTTAAAATCGTATAAATAATTACTTAATTCTTTAGATTTATCTTTATTCATGACAGTTAACCTTAAATAGTCTCCTTCAAATTTTGCTTTGTATTTATTTTTTAAATACCCATTATCATCGTAGCAATACTTACCAATATAATCTATTAAAAAAGCTTGAGTTTCTTCCATTGTTACTTCACTTTCATCATCATTATCATTTGGAGCATCAAATACTTCTTCGTCACCATTTTCAAAAATAATTTTAATTACTTCAGACTTTTCAATATGATATATAGGTCCATTTAAGTTTTCAAATTTCTTATAGGAAATAGTTTTAATATGAATTTCTTCAACTTTAGCTGAAATTTTTTCATGGTTAGAAGTTACAATAACATCTTGAGCAGAAATAGAATATGTGAATAGAAATAAGAGTAAAATGGTAATGTTTTTCATAATTTAATGGCTAATTATATTTATTGATTATTTATGCTTTGTTTTTCCAAATCTGTAAAAACATTAGATTGTAAAATATAATCTTTAACATGTTTTTTTAAATCTGTTGAAGAGATGTTGTTGTATTGTTTAAGCAAAAAGAGTTTGTCTTCGTCGATGTTGTCTTTATACTTTAAAATTTTAGGAGAGTTTTCTTGAATACCAATTCTAACAAATCTAGGTTCTATAGCATTTGGTTCTTTTTCTATAGCAAATTCTATGTAAGAAACACCATCAAAAAAACCCTCTTTTTTTTCTTTAACAGTTTCAGCGAATTTTGCTTTTAATGCAATGGAAGCTCCTTTATATGCTACTAATGTTACAGTACTATTTTTTGTAACACCTTCAAGCATTTTGTTAAAAGCTTCTACTTTTGTTTTATCGTGAGCAGCTTCTTTATAGGCAACACGAACTTGACTTAATTCTAAAGACAGAATAAATAAGCTACATGTTGTTATTAAAGTTATTAAAAATTTCACGGTTAGGTTTATTTTATAATGTAATTATTAGTCAATTTTAATGCCACAGTTTCATTAAAAGTCGTACAATTTTTTACTTTATAACCAGTTTCTGTTTCTGTAATATCTAATTCAAGAACTAAATCTGGTGTTATTTCTGGATTAATTATAGCCATAAATTTAACATTACTAGACGATTCCATAAAGAGTTTTTTGTCTACAATCTGCTCTGTTAATTCTTTAATAATTTGCATCATGCAAACACCTGGAGTTACTGGGTTTCCAGGAAAATGACCTTTAAAAATTTCGTGGTTTTTGTTAATAGTAATATAAGCTGTTGCCAAGTTTTCGGCAACAACTAAATTAGTTACTTTATAAAAATCTTTTAATAACATATACGTTTTAAAAATCGAATTTGTAAGACACACTAAATTGAAATGAAGAATTTAAGAAATTATCATCATAATAATCATAATCGTTATCGTCTATATAATCAAAATAGTCATCTCTAATATCTATAAATCCTTGCTTGTATCTAGCTTCTAGACTTAAACCGAATTTAAATTCGTATCCAATTCCTCCAAATAAAGAAAAGTCTATAGGAGTTATTTCATCGTAATCAGAATCATCAGATATATTTACTTCAACACTTGGACCAACTATAAAATGCAAACCAATATTTGGTACCACAAAAAATTTGTTAGCAACTGACATTCCTACATAATGAATATTAAAATTATCTCCTTCCATATGAATAACGTCACCATAATAAGGATCATAATAAGCATAATCGTTTCGTTTAAATCCTTGGTTTGAATAAGTTAATTCTGGTTGTAACTCATAAAATCTTGCAAAATGAATATTTGCAAACATAGCTCCATTAAATCCTACTTTTCTTTCAGTATTATCAATGTTTGTAATATTCGATAAATTTATTCCCATTCTTAATCCTGGGCGAACTTTTACTTGAGAGAAAGTAGGTAAACTTATTGCAACAAAGGCAATTGCTAAAAATAATTTTTTCATTGGGTAATTGATTTTAAGTTGATTTCTAGTTTAATATTATTGTGTTTTATTGATATTTGCTCTGCAATATTATCACTTATTTCTAAGAATAAAAAAGCTACTTTTTCTTTCCCGTTATTAGCTCTGACAACTTGAGTTAATTGGTTTTTATTGAAATAGTAATAATATTTTTTATTGTTAATTGTAGATTCAAAAATACGATTATTATCTTCTGTAAAAGAATTTGAAACATGAAGATTTTCGGTAATTAACACTTTAAAATCTTTGTTTAACATGTTAATGAGAATTTTTTTATTAAGCTCGTCTAGAATATAATTTACTTTAAAAGAATCTCCATTAAAAGAAAAATCGAAAAGTTTATTTCCCATTTCTGTTGTAAATGCTATTCTATGTTCTTGTTTATCAACTTTTTTAATAATTAAAAGGCCTCCAAAAGAATTATTATAAATATCTATGGATGTTTTATAAACGTAATCTATTGATTCGTCTGAAAAATAAGGGTTTACTATATTTTTTGATGCCGAACTAACTAAATGAAAGTTTTGATTTTTAGGATAACTACCACAAGAAACTAAAATAAAATATATGCTAATTAGTAAAAATCGCATCAGCAAGAGGTTTGTTTAATTCTTTATTTGTGAAAACGATTTTAGTAAAATCTCCAGAAGGCTCTATCATTTTTACTTCAACAACATCTCCTTTAGAATTGAAAGTTATATGAAATGCATCTATGTATTTTGAAGATTTTTTATCTTTAGGTATAAAATAAACGAGGCTATTTGTATCAGTTTTAAAATATTCAATATTAAAAGCTTCATCATCAAACATATCTCCTTTTATGCTATTAATAATCAAACTATTTAATTGCTTAAACAATTTGTTAGAACCCATATCTACTTGATTTTTTTTGCCTTCGTCGTTAATGTAAAGGGTTTCGTTTCTAAAAATAACAGTGTATTTATAAGGATCTACATATTCCCATTTAACTAAATTAGGCGTTTTAAAAGCTAAGGTTCCTTTGGTGATTATATCGTTCGATAAAAAATCTAAATGTTTGTATTGTGTGAAATCACTTGAAATAGTTTTAGTTGTCAACGCTTGGTTTTTTACTAATGTTTTTAAAGATTGAGCTTCTGGAGCAGACATTTTTGTTTGCGCCTGAACCATGACAGAAATAAAAAATATAAGAAAAACAATACTACGCATAAGGTTCTATATTAAACAAACTATCTATAGTAACAGCTTGTAAATTTTGCTTTTGTAAAATTAACAATAACTGTTCCAAAACCCATAATGTTTTTTCATTTGAATCATGAAGTAAAATAACATCCCCTTTTTTTAGGTTTTTGGAAGCTCGTTTTAAAATGGATTCTTTACTTAAGTTTGTAGTATCTAAAGAGCGTTTATTCCATCCAATAGCTATTAGGTTAGTTTCTTTCAATGCTTTTTTAATTCTAGGATTTGTAACGCCAAAAGCAGGTCTGTAAAGTTTTAATTTTAACCCTGTTTTATCTGAAACTAATTTATTGGTTTGTTTTAATTCTAAAATGACTTTTTCAGTACTAAAAAACCCGAACATATTATCGTGTGAATAGGTGTGGTTTCCAACGGTATGGCCTTCTTTAATGATTCTTTTGAAAAGTTCAGGATAAGCTTCAACATACTTTCCTATACAGAAAAATGTGGCTTTGACTTGATATTGTTTTAAAAGTTCCAAGACTTTAGGAGTGAGTTCTACATTTGGACCATCGTCAAAAGTAATAGCAACTTGATTTTTTGAAATGGAAGGATTACAGTTAAGAGAATTTATATGATAATTCCAACCAATCAATCCAGAGCCTAAGGCAGTTATTGATAACCAAATAAAACCTAACAAAAGAAACCACCAAAAAGAGATGCTAAATAAAAAGTAAGTCACAATTAAACCTATTAAAACAATAAGTGAAAATATGTTTACAGTTTTAAAGTTTAGCATGTTTTAAGTAAAGTGAAACTATGATTTTCTCCACGATACTGATTATAAAGTAAGATGTATTTATAGGAAGAAGTTTCTTTTTTATTTAGTTTTAAGATCTCAGGAAGTGTTTGTGTTTTCAATATTTTTAAAGCTACCCAAATACCCATAGGTGAAACTGTATTGAATTCGCCAAAAAGATGTTTGTAGCAAATTTGTTGTGTGTTATTAAAGATGGTTGAAGTTAGTTCATTATAAAATCCATCAAATTTAAAATCACCATTATTTCCTAAAACAACAGCATCTATATCTTCGATATCCAAGTCGTTTTCTTTTAAAAAACTTAAAACTAATTCAGAAACCTCATTTTGAGATAAAGTATTATATATTTTAACTGAAACGACTTCAGCATAAGTTGATTCTTGTTTTTTATTGGCTAGCACAAAAAAACTAGCTCCTTCGCTAAACATAGACCCACTAGATTTAGATTCTAATAAGGTATTTGTTGTTACTTTTTCCTCTTTAATATGATGGATTAATTTATGTAGTTTGGTAGTATGCTCTCCTAATTCATCAACGCCACCAATTAAAATATTTTGAGCTTCATCTAATTCTATTTGAAGTTTGGCATCTAATAAAGCAGATTCAAAGGAATTACTTCCATGCACATAAGTAAAATTATAACCTTTACATTGAAGTTCTAAGGCTATCTGTCCACCAACGGTATTGTGTGTAGATTGAATAAAGGATGTTGGTGTTAAAAACTGCTCGTTGTTATCAATAATACCACTTAAAAACTTTTCAGAATCACGTAAACAACCCATTCCAGTTCCAGTAATTATAGCGTCTACATTTTTTAAATTAGCTTCTTTTATAGCCATTTTAGAAGCTGCCACTCCCATTTTTATGCCTTTTGCCATACGTCTTGCAGCAGCAGGAGGAATGAAGTCTTTATAAACAGGTTCTACAGCATATACTACTTGGTCTTCATGAATAATAACCTCGTCTAAAAACTCCGAATTATCGAATGTTTTTTGAGCTGAAATACAAGCTATGCTATTGATGTAGACTTTTTTCATAGTTTAACCAATTATTGTTCTTTAGAAAATATGACTGTTGAACAATTTCCACCAAAACCAAAGGAATTAGACATAACCGTTTGTAATGTTTTTTCTTTAAGCTTTAGTTGAGGTGTTATACTGAATTCTTTCATTTGAGTTTTAAAATTCAGATTTGGATAAATCACATTGTTTTGTAATGCTAAAATAGAATAAACAGCTTCTATAGCTCCAGCAGCAGCAAGAGTATGTCCTGTATATGCTTTTGTGGAGCTGAATTCAGGAACATTTTCACCAAACACTCGAATGATTGCTCTACCTTCAGATAAATCGTTATTTCCAGTAGCTGTTCCATGCGCATTAATGTAATCTATATCTTTAGCAGAATAACCAGCTACTTGTAAAGCTTTTTCCATGGCTAAAGTAGCTCCATCTCCATGATCTGATGAAGCAGTTTGGTGGAACGCATCATTCGCATTTCCATAACCTTTTATATATGCTAATACATTTTTATTTTCAGCTTTTACAACAGCATCAGATTCTAAAACTAAGTAAGCAGCTGCTTCACCTAAATTTAGCCCCTTTCTATTTTCGTCAAATGGTGTATTGTAAGTGTCTGAAAGAATCATTAAGGTTTTAAAACCATTAATGGTGAATTTAGACATACAGTCTGAACCTCCAACAATCACTCGATCTAATTGCCCAGATTTTATTAGCCTTGCTCCAAGCATGATGGCATTTGCGGCAGACGAGCAAGCTGTGCTAATAGTTGTTACTAGACTTTTATTTATACCTAATTGTTCGGCTATTTTTTGAGAGGAATCTCCAGCATGATGACCTTCAATATATTTATAATTTCTGTCACTTTCCAGATACTCGTAATAATACTGTTCAGTCATGTCCATTCCTCCAACACTTGTTGCTGAAACTAATCCAGTTTTATATGTATTGATGTCTTTAATACCAGCATTTGCAACAGCTTCTTTAGCAGCTAACACTCCTAGTAGTCCAGTTCTAGAATAATTGTTATCTGGAGATAAATCTAATAGTTGTTCTAGTTCAGAATTAGTATAAGCAATTTCACCAACCATAATCTCATCTTTATGAATGGTATCAATTTTTGAAATTCTAGAAATCCCTTTTTTAGCTTCAACAAGCGACTGAAAATTTTCTGCAACATTGTTTCCAATAGCAGAAATTATTCCCATTCCAGTTATAGCAATTCCTTTACTCATACTTATTTACTGCCTTTCGGCTCTGCCCAAGATAAACTTCAGCAGGAATTTATTAATTAAATATAAATTGGTTTACTTCGAGTTTACTATCTACACAGGAATTTGTTTATTTAGATCTATGCTCAGTAATGTAGGCAGCCATTGTATTGATAGATTCAAAAATAGCACGACCTTCTTTTGGGTCTGTTAATTTTATACCATAGTTTTTATCCAGCATAACAATAAGTTCTAAAGCATCAATAGAATCAAGTGCTAAACCATCTCCAAAAAGCATGTCATCATCTGCAATATCTTCTACTGTCATATCTTCAAGGTTTAATTGCTCGATAATGTTTTCTTTTAATTCTTGTTTTAAAGCTTCCATATTATGTATTATATAATGTTATTATGTTCTGTTTATTGTGTTCTAATGTACCTTCTTTTGAAACCAAATATAAAAAGGCTTCATAATTTTCTCCTTCTAATTCTACCCATCCACAAAGCACTGATTCTGCTTTATTTGTGTCTAACAGACTATTTGAATTTGCAATTAGATGTTCTGCATTAAAGTGTTCAAAGATAAAAAAACTATTTTCAGTATATAGTTTATATTTAATACTTATCTCACCAAGACAAATATTAGGTAAGGTATATACAAAAACAGCTGGACTTGGAAAATAATTATCTTTATGCTGTATGGCTTTTTGGTGCGATATATCTGTATCTAAACTTGAAGCTTTATTAGAAAACACCAATGCTATATTATTGTTGTTTTCCACATTTAAGTTTTGTTTTTTGAGTAAAATATCTGCTGCCAAAAAAGCTAACTTACTCAAGTTATCCATTTTAAAAAACTTTGGATATTTTGTATTTTGTGCTTTGTAAGCAGCTTTTATGAAATTTGTAAAAATTGAATGCTCTTCAATAAATATAACAGAACCATTTAAAGAAACTTGATTATTCTTTATATGAATATAAGATGATATGTTATATTTAGAATTCAATTTATAGTTCCTTTTTTTTACAAACTAGAATGGTATGATATTCTCCAACAGCTATATCTTCTTTTAATTCTAATCCAGCTTTATCAATTAACTTCATAAATACTTTTGCTGAATACATTTTAGAATTACCATTTGCCATAACTGTAAAGTAAAGTGATGTAGCTTCAAGAGCAAATTTGGCATTATCAAATCGTTGACGATCTGTAAATGTTTCCATGATTAGAATTTCACCATCATCTTTTATTGCTGCAGCACAAGCTTTTAAGATGGTTAAAATTTCTTCTTCAGAAAAACAATCCAAAAATTGACTCATCCAAATGGTATCTGCACCTTTTGGTAGTTGAGGATTTTCAGACAACCAATCTATTTCATGATGTGTTACTCGATCTTGAAAACCAGCTTCTTTGATATTATTTAAAGCAATTTTTAATTGTCCTGGTAAATCGACCATTTTTATAGAAACAGTATCGTTGTATCTACTACCGCTAATAGCAAATTTTCCAGTGTTTGCACCAACATCGTATATGGTTTTTGGGTTGTTTCTAAAAACGGTTTCTAAGGCTTCTTGAAACACATCGTCAGAATAATGATGATCAAATTCAAACCATGCTTTTTGAACTTCAGGTGTTAGTTGAGATAGACCTTCGTAAACCGTATTCCAATTCCCTAATACTTTTAATCCTGCTGGTTTTCCTGTTTTAATGGCTTCATTTAAATAAAATAAGCCTTGATAACAAACATCTTGAGTGAAGTTAATATTGACATCAACTGTTTTATGATAATTTAAATAATAACCTATAGTTGTTAATTCATAGTTATCATTTTCGTTTTTTGAAACAATATTAGAACTTTCAGAAATTTCTAGTAAAACACCTACTCCATATGCGCTAAGCGATAATTCTTTTGCAATTTCTTCTATAGAAATACCTCCTTTTTTTCTTCTTTCAAAAATTAAATCGAAAATACCAAGTTTACGTAATGAAACAACAGCTTGAAAGACAAATGGAGCAAAAGCAATTTTTTGTGCTTCTTGAATTGCATCTATAGCTTTAATTGAGTTTTTAGACATGATTTTTAGTTTGGTTTGATTTTTTAAATATGATGGCTGTATTGCAACCTCCAAAACCAGAAGCGGTTTTTAAAAAGGTATTCAATTCTTTTGATGTGGTTTTTTTAATAACATTGATTGGTTTTGAAACTCCTAATTTTTTAAATCCTTTCGAAGCGTAAAGCGTGTTGTTGTTTAAAGAGTGCATTCCAACGATGGTTTCCAATAATCCAGATGCACCTAAGGTATGACCGAAATAGCCTTTTAAACTATTTAATGGAACATCTTGTAACTCTAATCTGTTAATAGCAATGGCTTCCATTTCATCGTTGAACATGGTTGCTGTTCCATGAGCAGAAATATAATCGATATCTCTTGCTGTCATGTTTGCTTGAGTTAATGCAGCTATCATGCTTTTGTATAAACCTTCACCTGTTCTTGAAGGACCAGAAATATGGTTGGCATCGTTACAAGAACTTTCGCCAAGAATTTCAACGGCTTCTTTTGAAAGATTAGAACTATTAGTTACTAGAACACTTGCTGCAACTTCGCCAATATTAATTCCTGATCTATTTTTATCGTAAGGTTTACAAGGCTCATTACTTAATGCCTGAAACGAATTGAAACCAGATAGAATAAATTCAGTAACAACATCTCCACTTACAATAAAAACATGGTCATACATGTTTTGTTGAATATATCTTTTTGCAATGGCAACTGATAAAATACCAGAAACACAAGCGTTAGAAACTATAATAGCTTCGTTTTTAAAGCCAAAAAATTCTTTGATATTATTTCCTAATTCACTTAAATAAGCACGTTCTTTTGGAAATGGATTATTGTCATCTAAGGCATCTATATTGCCTTTAGTTGTTGAAATAATTAAGCCAACACGATCGTTTATTTCAATATTGGAAGTTTTGACAACTTCGTTTAAAGACGTTATCATCATCTTTTCTAATCTCGTATAATCTTCTTTAGGTTGAAGTTTTTTAAATGCTTCGTTCAGTTTTTTAGAATCAATTAAAGCTGAGTAGAAAGGTTCTGGAAGAGCTTGTGAATTTTCAATTAACTTTAAACCAGACACTTCGTTATGTACATTTTCAACAACAGTTTTGCTGTCAAAACCTAGTGACGAAATAATGTTGTTATATGATAGATATGTTCTATTCATCCAATAAACCTTCACTTTTTTTCCAATCCATAAAGAAAGAAGGAATGGTTAACCACAAATCACCTTCACCTATTTTATCTACAAACACCTGAATGGTTTCTCCAGTACAAACTAATTGTTCATTCTGATTATAAATTTCATAACGGAATATCATTTTAGCAGCTTGACTATCTACATAAATGGTTTTAATAGTAGCAATATCACCATATCTTAAAGGTAGTTTATGGTCTGTACTTGATTTTACAATAGGAGTTGCAAAGCCATATTTTTTTTGATCTAAATAAGAAATACCATGATGTCTTCCAAAAGCTTCACGACCATCTTCGAAATACTGTATGTAATTGCCATGCCAAACAATTCCCAAAGGATCTGTTTCTACAAAGCGAACACGTACTTGACTTGTATGCGTAATTTCTTTTGGTTTAGGCTGTGTTTTTCTTTTCATTATAAACTATGGCAATTGATGTGGTTGCTATAAAAAACAAGAATAGTAATGTAATTTCTGGTAAAATATCTAATAGAGAACCATGACGCAAAAATACATCGTAAAATGCATTTAAACCCCAATTCATTGGCGAAATATTAGAGAGTGTTTGCATGAATTTTGGCATAATAAATACGGGAACCCAAACACCACCAAGAGCTGCTAATATAACGACAAACGTTGCCCCAAAAGGAGCTGATTGTTCTTGTGTTTTTGCAATGGTTCCTAATAATAATCCTAAGCCAATAGCAGCTAATCCAGCAAAAATGGCTACTATAAAGAGGAGTGGTAATCTCCCAGAAATATCTAATGTTGGTAAGCCAATAGCTGGGAATAAATAGACTCCAACTAACAACATTAACACAAATTGAATAAGGCAAACTACTAGGTAAATAAGTGTTTTTCCACCTAAAACGGCTGCATAAGACACAGGATTTGTACGTAATCTAACAAATGTTCCTTGACTTTTTTCTTTAACAATGTTGATTGAAAGTGGTACTATTATAAAAAAGATGGCAAACAAAGTCCAAGCTGGAACGTTATGTTGAACCGAGTTTGGAATATATTCTTCGTTGTCTTTTTTAGGTAGTATCTCTTTAAATATGATAAAGTTTTCTGTTTCAAATATAGCTTCTGTTGGATCGTCGGTAATTTCTTCTTGAAAGGCTTTATAAATAGACTCTGTTTCTATTTTTGACACCATTTTATCAATGCCATTTTTCACAGAACTTTTAAAAGTCATTTGAGTAGCAGGATCGAAGTAAAGTTTCACTTCTTTACTTTCAATAGTTGCTTTAGGAAGACTATCTGATTCTTCAAGACCAAATTTTTCAATAATACCATCGACATTTTGTGCTACTTTTTGTTCCAATCCAGTCGTTAAGTTTTCAGGAATAATAATAGCTAATTGATATTTTCCTTTAAAGACAAGATCTTTTGCTATATCTTCGGAGTTTTTTATATTTACTTCAAATGTATTCGATTCTTCTAATCCTTTTAAGATGGTTTCTGAGACATTGCCTTGATCATTATTAACAACTAGAATAGGAATTTTAGCATCTGTAACCGTTTTAAACGTACTGTCTTGAATTAAAGTAATGGTTACAATTAAGACTAAAGGCATAACAAATAGGATGGCAATACCTCCAATATCTCTGATGAGTAATAAAAACTCTTTATATGCTGAAGCCATTAATTTATGCATGATCTCTTAAGGCTTTTCCAGTTATACTTATAAAAACATCTTCCAGATTGTGTGAACCTTTGCTAGTTTCAATTAACTCTTTTGGTTTCCCTTTAATAATTAATTTTCCGTGATCTATTATGGCTACTCGTGTACAAAAAGTTTCAGCTTCATTTAAGTGATGCGACGTGTAAATGATTGTAGTTCCATTTTTATTTAATTCTTGAAGGAATTCAATAATCACGTTTTTTGATTGTACATCCACTCCAACCGTTGGTTCATCTAAAAACAACACTTTAGGATTGTGAAGAATGCTTGCAATTAAATTAACACGACGTTTCATGCCTCCAGAAAATGTATCAATTTTCTTATTGGAAAATGATAGAAGTCCTAGATGTTCTAGAGATTTGTTTATTTTTTCGTCAAGAGATTTTCCTTTTAAACCATACATACTTCCAAAATATTTTAAATTTTCGAAAGCTGTTAACGAAGGATACAAAGCATACTCTTGAGGAACAATACCTATAAGTTGCTTCAGTTGGTTTTTATTTTTTTGATAAGTTAAACCATCAATAGAGAAGGAGCCTGATGTTGGTTTAATAAGAGAACATAAAATAGAAATCAATGTGGTTTTTCCGGCTCCATTTGGGCCTAATAAACCAAAAATTTCTTTTTCATGAATGAGCAGGTTTAAATCAGATAACGAGTAATTATCTGCATTTTTATATTTTTTAGATATGTGCTCAATGTTTATCATATTACTTAATTGCCAATTTTAATTTTTTAAAGAAGATTTCTTCTTTATCTGCAATTACTTCTAATTGAAGAGCTACATGGTTGTAAGCATCTTCTTTAGCACTTCGGTTTTTATAAATTCTTGAAGCATCTACAGCAAAATCACGCCATGAATCACCAATCAATGTCATTTCTTTTGACAGCTCAGAAAGGTCTGGCTTGTTTAAAATTTTGCTTGATTCTTGTAAGAATGCTGCAAAAATATATCTGAAACCTCCACCACCAGTTCCAATTTCTTCCTGCATTCTAACTATTTGACCCAAGTAATGATTGGCTTTTTTAACACCTTTCTTCTTTGGCCATTTTCTAATAAGTTTGGCAGTATGTCTAATACCTTTAACACCTAAAACAGGAATTGGAGCAAGCATATCTTTACAAGTATGCTTAATGCCTTTAACTATGGCTTTTTCTAAATCTAATTCTTTAGGGAAATCTACAGGATAATAAATATGTCCTTTAGGAGCAAAAGCACCTTTAGCAAAACGAACTTTTTCTAATTCTTTTTCTGTTAGTGTCGTTACCGTTTCCATAACTGGATCGCTAATTAAGTACGTATCGTTTTCTTTTCCGTAAACCACTAAATTATGCGCATTAAAGTGAAAACGATATTCGTCTGGGAAATATACCAAATTATAAACACCAACCTGAAGACCTACTGGATTGTTATTTTTTAAATTCTCATCTAATCTGGCTTTTGCTTGTTGTGGTTTTTTAAACTTTTCACGTTTAATTTTAATGCCAACACGTTTAGCAAAACGTTTAAAAATTATGCCAGGTAAGGCTCTATAAGTAAATGCTGGTGCATGATTAACCATTAAAAATGGAATGTAGCAAAAAAGTAATCCAGAACCTATACCAAAAGCCATAGGTTCGCTAACATTATAGCCATGATGTTTCATTAAATTAGAAATCACACCGTTTTCGCAATGTGCAGATTGATGATGTGTGAAATTAATTTCCATGAAGATTTATGTCTTTTAATTGTTCTATACTAATGTCGAAAACATCGGCATATTTTATTAATAAGTTGTTTGATAGTTTTTGAAATACTTTAGGTTTGAAATGTCTTTTTACACGCCATTTCCATAAACCAACATAACTAGATAAAATTGGAAGGTCCATTTTATGAAACTCCATATAATATTCGATAGGACTTGTTTTATTGTTTAAAACACGTTGCTTAGCATCTTCAACACGTTCATTGATGTCTTCAATAGCTTTATTTAATGCAATGGTTTTTGGGTCCCAACCAGAACTATTAACGGTTGTATATTCGCCATTTTCATCAACAGCATAGCATAATTCTTTAAAATTAGCCGACTCTAAATTGCTTTTATCTTGAGGGACTTCATCTTTTTTCATGAGAGATTATTTAAGTTCCTGAATAACCAAATTTAATTCGCAAGATAGTAATTCTTCTATATGGTGTATGGTTGTAGAGCATTCAATAGTACATAAACTGTAATTGTCTGTGTCAAATCGAGATTTTAATTTTGCACTAGTGATTATTGTACTACCTACTTTAGGACATGAATTAATTTTTACTTTTTTTATGGCACTAATAAAACCTATAAGTTTCACCCCTTTGCCTTCAAAATCATCTTCTTTAAAAAAGCTTTGTCCAACAATTGATGAACAAGTCTGAGCAGCATTTTCTACTAAGCCAACTTCATTAAAAAATCCATTATCATTGAAGATGCAATCTGGTTTTATAGTAAAAGAAGTTGAGACATGTTCTTTATCAATAGACAATACATTGTCCACCATTAAAAATGGTGACCTGTGTGGTAAGAATTTTGCAATATCTAAATTAGATAAATCCATTAGTTAGCAATAACAGTTTTCATTTCACTGGAAGCAATTTCTTCATTCTCTGTGTTAAATACTTTTACAGCAACCATAGTAACGCCATTGAATTCATGTAGAATATCTACTTTAGTAGTTATGATATCATTTAAAACAGGTAGTTTTAAAATGTCTACTTTTTTAATAGAGCCTATATATCCAGTTGGTGCTATTTCTTTTTTAAGAAAAAAATTGAAACCAGTATGAAGTGCTACAGTTTGTGCCATATTCTCAATCAATCCAGATTCCAATAAAAAATTGTCTTTTAAAAACAAATTATCTTCTTTTATTTTAAATGAAGAAGTTACTTTGTTTTCAGAAAAGCCTAATAAAGTATCCACCATTACAAAAGGTGTTTTTTGAGGAATTAAATGAGAAATATCAATTATTGGAAACTGTGGTAAAGCCATTTTAACAAACGGTTAATAATGCATAAGCATAAGCAAAACGAGCGCTTTCTGGAACAGAAAGTAAAATGTTATCTCCTTTTTTTAATTTCCCTGAAGAAACCAATTCATCTAGCATAATATAAATAGAAGCTGCGCCCACATTTCCTACTTTACTTAAATTCATAAACCAGTTTTTCCATGGAATTTCAACTCCTTGTTTTACCATTTCTTCATATAATTTTTCTTTAAAATAATATGAAGAAATATGAGGTAAATAATAATCTATATCATCTGGTTTCAAACCATGTTTTTCAATAGCCTTTTTTAGACTATCTACTCCCTTTACAAGAATATTTTCGCCTAAAAGCTTAACATCCTGTTTCATTGCGAATAATGATTTTTTACTCCATTGATCTGAAGGATATTCGCTCCAAGGTTTTAAAAATCCACTCTCAAGTTTGTCTGCTCCTGCATACATACAGGCATCTAGTTCATGAGCATAAGAAAAACCTTCCATCCATTCAATTTTTAAAGGAAGTTCTCCATTAGGTTCGTTTTCCAATAAAAAAGCTCCTGCACCATCTGAAAGCATCCAGCGCAAAAAGTCTTTATTAAAAGCTAGTATTGGGTTTTCTTCAAGTGTATTTAGATGTTTTAATTCTTCTTCAAATGTGTCTGACATCATCCAAGAAGATGTACGTTCGGAACCTGTACATACAGCATTTTTTGTTTGTCCAGACTTTACGGCTAAAAATCCATATTTTAAAGCATTCATGCCTGAGCAGCAAGCGCCAGAAGGTGAATTTATTTCAGTATTTCCATTTTTTAAAAATCCATGAACCATGGCTGCATGTGAAGGCAATATTTGGTCCGGACTAGAGGTACCACACGATAATAGTTCAATATCATTTGGTTTTAAGCGATTATCGTAAAGCTTTTCTACAGCTTCTTTTGTTAATTGAGCATTGTTATGGGTAATATTTCCATTATCATCAATAGCATAATATCTGGTTTTTATTTGATTGTTTCTTAAAACAATACGTCTTCCTTTAGAAGATTTTCCATCTATCATTCCCAATTTCTCTTCCATTTCGTCATTGCTAATGGGACGATTTGGTAAAAACTTTGATATTTTAGTAATATAAACTTCCTTCATTTTTAAATACCTTCTATTTTAATGCAACAGATGAGTAATAAATCTTATCCTTTTTTATTTTACCATAAAGAGGTAAATAAGTCAACAAAAATAAGATAAATACTATAGGAGCAATAATCCAAATGGCAAATAAAAGATAATAATTAAACATTTTAACGAATAATTGCCGTTTTGATTCATTTTTATGCCCTTTAGAAACAATTAAATGCGCCCATTTAGAAAATAAAATGTTTGCACGTTTATCTACTGTTATTAAAAAAGGATTGATTTTTACAGCTTCATTGTTTAAAAGTTCGTTTTGTAAGGTAGTATAATTATTATTTATAATATGATTTTTTATAACATGACCAAATTTAACAGATTCGTCTATATCTTTTTGGGAGACTCCTGGTTTTGGGAAGATTCCTAAGAAACGTTCTTTTTTGCCAGAAAACATCCATTGTGCAATGGTTATTACACTTATATGGTTGATGTGTCTATCTGCCAAAACAACATTTCCAACTAAATTAGCTTGAAGTTCCTGAAGTTTTTTCTTCATTTTTTCCTGAGCCATAATCCACATATTTCTACAACCAATAACTGTTATTACAGGTGTGTTTGCAAATATTTTTTTAGCGCTAGGAGAGTTTAAAAATGAAGTTGTTGGTAATGATGGAGTTAAATACCAAACAGAATATCCTAAAATAATTAAATCGAATTTTTTATTTAGTATAGCTTCAGGAATTGGTTTAGTTTTTTTAGGCAATTGTAGAAATGTTTCTGGAAAAACGCCAAAAAATTCTGTTTTATTCCAAGGAAATGGAAATGGATTTACCATTTCAATATTAAGAAATGTTAGTTTTGTTTCGTTAGAATTAATGGGTGAAACAATATTATTTACTATTTCTGTTAATTGACCAGATTGTGAATAATGTATAACAAGTACTTCTTTCATTTTATTATTTCATTACATTCCAAAAGTCGAAATAATTAAACCATTGCAATGGATATTTTTTCAGCATCCAACTTACACTTTCTGTATATTCTTTTAATAAACCCTGTGCGTCTCTATGTTTAGCTTGAGACTTTCTTGCATATAAATGGTAATGTTTTTTTGTTTCTTTCATTACATACACAAATAATACAGGAACATTAAGTCTTGAAGCTAATAAGAAGGGTCCAGCAGGAAATTTTGCTTCTTCACCCATAAGTTTTTCAGTTAGAAATTTAGCTCCTTTTATATAACGATCTCCTGTAATGCAAACTATTTCATTTCTAGCTAAAGCAGCATTTACTTCAAAGATATGGGATAAATCGTCCTTTATTAAAATTAATTTAATATTAGATTTTTTCCTAACACTATCTAAATATTCTTTTATAGCAGTATGTTCAATATCTGTTGTTAGTAAGCTAATAGAGGTGTTTTCTTCAAGTATCCCAAAAAAATATTCAGAAATTTCAAAATTACCAACATGAGCACTTATTAAAATTCCTCCTTTTTTTTCTTTTAAGGTTTCATTTATAAAATGAACACCATCAGATTCGTATGTAAACTTATGACTAAGATTTGATGAAATAGCAATCTTATCTAAAATAGTTTGACCAAAAATATAATAGCTTTTAAAAACGCTAATAAAGCTTTTAGTTTTAGAATATTTTAGTCTGTATCTTAGGTAGTAATAAATAGATTTTGTACTATCTTTTGAAAAGAAACAAAAGTATGTAGCTACAAAATATAAAACAAAATACGCTGCACCTATTCCTACTTTCTTCATAAAAAACACGAAGATTTTGTATCCTAGAACGGTTCCTCTGGATTTACCTTGCCATTCTGCAGCCATATATTATGAAGTCTAGTCTTTTAGACTAGTTTATTTTCGATAAGTGTGTAGAAGTCACTTAATGATTTTACATTGATAAAATCTTCCCCAACTAATTTAACGCCAAAATTAGATTCTACAGCAACAACAAGGTCAACAAAATCTAAACTATCTAATTCAAGAGTTTCTTTCAAGTTAGCATCTGGTGAAATATCTTCACTTTCAACTTCAAATTCATCGATAAGAAAGTCGTTTATTTTTTCAATAATAACCTCTTTATTCATTGCAACGCTATATTTTTTTAATTATTAAGGCTGAATTTGTTCCTCCAAATCCAAAAGAATTGGACAAAAATACATCAAATTTTTTATCTAACGTTTTGTTGACTAAATTTAATTTTGCAGCAGCCTCATCGGGTTCTTCTAAGTTTATGTTTGGTGCTATAAAATTATTTTGCATCATGAGTACAGAATATAATACTTCGCTTGCTCCTGCCATCCAACATTCATGTCCTGTCATAGATTTTGTTGAGCTAACGCAAGGTCCATTTTCTCCAAACACTTCAAAAATAGCTTTTGCCTCGTTAGCATCACCAACTGGAGTTGAGGTTGCATGAGCATTTACATATTGAATATCTGATGGATTAATTCCTGCTTGATTTATGGCCATTTTCATGGCTCTTGCAGGACCATCAACATTTGGTGTTGAAATATGATCGCCATTTGAAGAAAATCCATAACCTATTACTTCACCAAGAATGGTTGCGCCTCTTTTTATAGCAGATTCATAAGTTTCTAAAATTAGAGTAGCTGCTCCACCACTTGGCACTAAACCATCTCTATTTTTATCGAATGGTCGAGAAGATTGTTCAGGATTTTCAGTGTTTATAGAAAACACGCCTAACCCATCAAAACTTCCCATAGCTAGTTTATTAATTTCTTGAGCTCCACCACAAATAATACAATCCTGGAGGCCACTTTTTATTAATTGAAAAGCCATTCCAATTGAATGGGAGCCACTAGCACAAGCAGCACTAATGGTAAAGTTAACACCTTTTAATTTGAAGATTGTCGAAAGGTTCATAGTAACTGAAGAGTTCATACCTCTAAAAATAGCTCCAGAACCTACAAGTGTTGTGTCTTTTTTCTCTCTAATAATATCATTGGAATCAATAACGGCTTTTGCAGTACTATCATTCCCATAGATTATACCAATTTCATTTTGATCAAGAAAATCTTGAGACATGTTTGCGTTTTTAAGAGCTTCGAGAGTAGCTACATAAGCATATTCACCTTCTTCACCTAAACTAATTCGTTGTCTTCTTGAAAGCGATTCTTTTAAATTAGGAGCTTTAACCATTCCAGTTAATGGAGATCTATAACCAAATTCAATTCTGTCTGTATCTAATACTATTCCAGATTTCCCTTTGTATAGCGATTCTTTTACTTCATTTAAATTTTCTCCAATACAAGAATAAATTCCCATTCCTGTTATCACAACTCTCTTCATTCTTTAAAATAATTTACGAATAAATTCCTCCATTTATATTAATAACTTCACCTGTAATGTACGACGCTTTTTTAGAAGCTAAAAATGAAACAGCAAAAGCGACCTCTTCAGGCTCTCCAAATCTATTAACGGGAATTAGGTTTTTCAATTCACTTTCATTTAATTCTGAAGTCATATCTGATTTTATGAAACCTGGAGCTACAGCATTTACTGTAATTTTTCTTTTTGCTACTTCTTGTGCCAATGCTTTTGTTGCAGCAACTAATGCTCCTTTCGCAGCCGAATAATTGGTTTGTCCAGCTGTTCCTTTTACTCCAGAAACTGAAGCTACATTTATAATGCGACCAAATCTGTTACGCAACATTTTTTGAATTAAATGGTTTGTTACATTATAAAACCCATTTAATGAAGTATTTATGACATCTTGCCAATCATTTTGTGGCATCCACATAAATAAGCCATCTTTAGTAATTCCTGCATTGTTAACAATAATTTCTATAATAGCATCTTTATTTTTTTCTTGCCAAGTATCTAAAGTTGTCTTTACTTGATTTGCATCAGTTACATTAAATTGTATAATTTCACCAGTATTTCCTTCTGCTTCAACTTCCTTTAAAGTTTCTAAAGCAGCAGATTTGTTACTGTTATAATTTATTAATATATGATAGTCTGAATCTTTAGCTAATTGGACACAAATAGCTTTGCCAATCCCTCTAGATCCACCAGTAATTAAAGCACATTTCATAATAAGTTTAGTTTTTCTTAGTTAGTTTTGAGGAGTAAACTAATTTAATTGAATAGTTCTAAATTATCAAATTCCATATTTTTTAAAACTTCTCCTTTTGTATTTATATATACCCAAGATTTATTATCTTTTACTCTAGCAAGACCATTTAAAAATCCTTTAGGGTTGTTTTTTTGAAATATTGAAAATCCACCTGCTGTAATATCATATTTTTCTTCGATAACTAATTGTCCTTTAGTGTTTATAAATCCCCAATTTTTTGATGATTTAACAGGAGCTAAACCGTCTTCGCTAAAAATTTCAGCATCTTTATACTGAAACATGATAACAACTTCTCCATTTGTATTAATGTATCCCCAAGTTTTATCTTTCATGACAGGAGCTAATCCATTAATAAAAGCACGAGCTTTTTCGTAAGTTGGTTCAATTATCCATTCGCCTTTATTGTTAATGAATCCCATTTTGCCATCTTTTTTGGCGTAAGTGATTTCAGAATTATTTGAAAAATCCCAAATTTCTTCTGCTCCAGAAACTATTTTAAATTCGTTATTAATAATTAAACCATAGTTATCTCCAAGTTGAGCAACTACATTTCCATTATAGTAATTACTAACACCATCATATTCCGTTTTTACTAAATAGTTTCCAGAAGGATCTATTAAACCCCATTTTCCATTTTCTAATACTTTTGAATAACCATTTTCAAAATCGAATGCTTTGGCGAATTTAGGGGTTACAACAACTTCTCCTTTATTATTAATAAAGCCAACATTGTCTCCACTTCTAACAATAGCATAACCATCTTTGAAATCGTATAACTTATCTGTTAAAACATTAGTTAAAGCACGTTCTCCTTTCGGATTGATATAAATCCATTCTTTATCTTTTAGTACAACGGCAATACCTGAATTAAATTCTTTTGTTTTTTCGAATGAAGGCTCAATTACCCATTCTCCTTTACGATTAATAAATCCCCAAGTTTTACCATCGTTTGAAGCTTCAGCTAAATCTTCTGAAAAGTTTTTCGCTACTTCAAATTGAGGGTTAATTTGCCAGTCACCAGATTTTGTAATATAACCATATTTCCCACCTTGATTAGCAAGCGCAAGTTCTTGTGCAAAACCAGAAAAACTTAAGGTTAAGCACATAATTAATAAAATTTTTAATTTCATGATTAATAGCTTTTAATAATTCAAAATAAAGTCCTTAACCTTATTTACATAAGGGTACATAATGACATCTTTTGTAAAGATAGGAACTATATTTCTAATATCATCGTACATCTTTTTAGTTTTTGAAGAGACTTTTTCTTTTACATTTAAATATTCTATTGCTTGGACAATAGTAATCATTTCAATAGCCATTACTTCGAATGCATTTTCAATAACTTTTTTAGTAATTAACGCTGCATTTGTACCCATGCTTACAATATCTTGATTATCGTTATTGTTTGGAATACTATGCACATACATTGGGTTAGAAAGCATTTGGTTTTCAGCAGTTGTTGATGTAGCTGTAAATTGAACTCCTTGCATACCAAAATTTAAACCTAATTTTCCAAGATTAACAAAAGGAGGAAGCATATCGTTTAACCTAGCGTTAAGTAGATAGTTAAGCTGTCTTTCGGAAAGCATGCTTAATTTAGCAACAACAATTTTTAGTTTATCCATTTCTAAAGAGACATAATCTCCATGAAAATTTCCACCATGGTAAACGTGTTCTTGTTCTACATTAACAATAGGGTTGTCATTTGCAGAATTCACTTCTTCAATTAAAATGTTTTCAACATTGTTTAAAGTATCTAAAACAGGGCCTAAAATTTGTGGAACACAGCGTAAAGAATAATATTCCTGAACCTTATCTTCGAAAATTGAAACATCATCATTTTTAGAATATAAATGATGTTCTCTCTTCCTAGTTAAAGTACTATCCTTTAAATGTTCACGCATAGCTTCTGCAATTTTACGTTGCCCAATATGCTTTTTAGAATGATTTAATTCGAATGATAAATGGTCATCATAAGCTTTAACAATTTCATTTATTGCAGCTGATGAAGAAATCATCCAGTCTAATAACCTTCTTGTGTATATTACATTAACAATACCAATTCCAGTCATTACAGAAGTGCCATTCATTAAGGCTAAACCTTCACGTAATTCAACAGAAATTGGTTGTAATTTTTCTATTTTGAAAACGTCTTCTGTGTTTTTTCTTTCACCTTTATAGAATACTTCACCTTCACCAATTAATACTAATGCTAAATGGGCTAATTGTACTAAATCACCACTAGCTCCAACACCACCATGTTGATAAATAAGTGGAGTGATGTTTCTATTAATAAGCTCTGCCATTAATTTAATTACAGAAACATGAACTCCAGAATTACCTAGTGATAAAGTGTTTAATCTGGCAAGCATAGCTGCTTTAACATACATTGGAGCAATAGGCTCTCCAGTACCAGAAGCATGACTTCTTATTAAATTATATTGAAGTTGAATACGTTCAGAATCTTTTATTTTGTATTGTGCCATGGGTCCAAAACCCGTGTTAACACCATAGATTACTTTATCTTCAGAAAATTTTTTTAAAAAAATAAAACTCTTTTCAACAGTCTCTAAAACTTGATTGCTGACTTGTATTTTAGAGTTTTCAAAAATAACTTTATAAAAATCTTCTATTTCTAATTTTCCGTTAAATGTTAGCATCTATATTTTATTCTGTTATTTTTTTAATTTATTTTTATTAACTAAAACTAAAGTAGTTATTTTGGACTGCAAATTTATAATAATAAATGAATTAATACTACAAAGACCATGAGTGATATACATGTTGATGTTTTAATAATAGGAGCAGGACCATCTGGCTGTGTTGCAGCAGCTTATTTAAATAATAAAGGTTTTAATATTAAAGTTGTTGAAAAAAGTGTATTTCCTAGATTTGTAATTGGCGAGAGTTTATTGCCTAGATGTATGGATCATTTTGAGGAAGTTGGTTTGTTAGATTGCTTAAAAGAAGCAAATTTTGAAATAAAAAGAGGCGCACGTTTTTTGCGAGAGGATATTGTTTGTAATTTCGATTTTAGTAAAAAACATACTGAAGGTTGGAATTGGACCTGGCAAGTACCACGTGCTGATTTTGATCATATTTTAGTTAACGATATTATTAAAAAAGGGGTAGATGTTTCTTTCAAGCATGAAGTGGTGGATGTTTCTTTTGCTACAGATGGAACTTCTACAACATTAATAAAAGATACAGAGGGAGAAGGCTATAAAATTAAAGCAAAGTTTATAGTTGACTCAAGTGGTTATGGTCGTGTGTTACCACGTTTATTAGATTTAGAAAAGCCATCATCAATACCTGAACATTCATCCATTTTTGGGCATGTAAAAGATATAAATAGACCAAAAGGAGAAGAAGGAACTCTTATTACTTTTGATGTGTTGGATAAAGATACTTGGTTTTGGGTCATACCTTTTTCAAATGGTAATACTAGTTTAGGATTTGTAGGTAAAAATGAATTTATAGACTCTTTTGAAGGAACAACTTCAGAGCGTCTTCAAAAGATGCTTAAAACATCTGATTATTATTATGAAAGATTTAAAGATGCACCTTTATTATTCGAGCCTAAAAGCATTAGAAACTATTCGAAAGCTGTCAAACAGTTTTATGGGAAAGGGTTTGTTTTAACGGGAAATTCTGCCGAATTTTTAGATCCTGTTTTTTCGTCTGGTGTAACTTTTGCCACAGAATCTGCTTTAAAAGCTGCAAAATTAATAACCAAAGAATTGCAAGGTGAAACAGTTGAATGGGAAGAGGACTATACTAATTACATTAAATATGGTGTAGATGTTTTTGCAACCTATGTAAAAGAATGGTACACAGGAAATTTACAAACTTTATTTTTTCACAGACCTGAAAATCCAGAAGTAAAAAAACAAATTTGTGCTGTTTTAGCTGGATATGTTTGGGATGAAACTAATCCGTTTGTTAAAAAGCACGACAGAATAGTTAGAACACTTGCGCATTTAATTAATATGGAAACAGAAAAAAGCGAATAGAATTTTTTATTCGCTTTTTTTATTAATTCAACACTAAATTTTATTTATTGTTTTTGTACATATCTTTTACTAAAGCTCTTGCAAGTATAATATAAGCATCTGCAATTCGTTGACCTGAATTAAAATCGTATCCAGCATTACCTGCACCTTCAACTTTGGTGTAGTCTACAGAGAAAATAATAGTATCAGGACTATCATTCTTATAAACTGATATAGTGGTTTCAATTTTAGAATTGTGTCTAACAACACCTACATTGTATCCAGGATACATAAACGTTGTGTGGATTTTCATAGTATATTCAGCACTTCCTAAGTCACTATCTACTTTTACTAGACCATCTTTATATCTATCATTAAAAGTTTCAATAAATCTTGGCTCATAATAATTTTCTCTATCAGAAAACCAAGATTCTTTGAATTTTTCTCCAGTTCCTGGCTCTTTTTCATCTCTTTTAGCCATTTTGTCTTCTAAAAATTCTTCTTCAGAATCGTATTTTGGAATTTCTAAATCAGAATAGTCAAAAACAAGAGTATACTCAGAGATGCCTTTTAAATTGTTCCAATTTCCTTTGGTAACATTATCTTTTTGAGAAAACATTAAAGAAGTTGAAAATAATAAAGTAAATAATAATAATTTATTCATGATAATAAGGTTAATTGATTTTGAAGCTAATATAAAGCATCTTTATTAAATGGAACATACGATAAACAACGTATTTTTAACAAATAAATATAATTACAGTAATTATTATTTAAAATAAGGAAAGTTAAAATGTAATAGATTAAACTGTTTGTTCTGCTTTGGCTTTTAGGTTTGTTAACATTTCATTAGTTATATCATCTAATGAAAAAGCGTGTTTCCAGTTCCAGTCATCACGAGCTCTTGAGTCGTCTATACTTTTTGGCCAAGAATCTGCTATTTTTTGTCTGAAATCAGGATTATATGAAATAGTAAACTCTGGAATGTGTTTTTGAATGGATTCAGCAATTTCTCTTGGTGTAAAGCTAACAGCTGATAGATTATAAGAAGATTTAATTTTCACATCGTCTTTTTTGGCGTCCATAATATCTATAGTTGCTTTTATAGCATCGTCCATAAACATCATTGGAAGTTCTGTTTCTTCAGATAGAAAACATTCGTATTTTTTTTCTGCAATGGCTTTGTGGTAAATTTCTACGGCATAATCTGTAGTTCCTCCTCCAGGCATTGTTTTCCAGCTTATTATTCCTGGATAACGTAAACTTCTAACATCTACCCCATATTGCTTGTGGTAATACTCGCACCAACGTTCGCCCACTTGTTTAGTAATACCATAAACTGTAGATGGTTCCATAATAGTATATTGAGGCGTATTTTCTTTAGGTGTCGTGGGTCCAAAAACAGCAATACTTGAAGGCCAAAACACTTTTTTTATAAAGCCTTCTTTTGCTAAATTTAATACATGAAACAAAGAATCCATATTTAAATCCCATGCTTTTCTTGGAAATTTCTCTCCTGTAGCGCTTAACATAGCAGCCATTAAATAAATGGTATTTATTTGGTATTTTTCGATGCAAATTTTAACTGAAGTATAATCTTGCGCATCTACTCTTTCAAAAATACCAGAATTAACTAATTCTACATTGTTATAACTAATGTCACTTGCAATAACATTTTCTGCACCATGGATGCTTCTTAATTTTTGAGTTAATTCTGATCCAATTTGACCACTTGCACCAATTATTAATATTTTTGGAGTCATTTTTTAGAGTAAGTATTAATGTCTTCAAAAATAACAAGTTTTTTACAGTTGTTTTATAAAATTAACTTAAAAATGTTAGTTAAATATTAAACATGTGCTAAACAATAGGATATAAAAAACCGAAATCTATATATTTGCTAATCTTTATCAATATCACATGAAATTAATTCTAAATGTCTTGCTAATAGTATGTTTGTTCTCTTGTAAAGAGAATACAGATAATTCTCTACAAACAGAAGATAATGCAACCATTTCAATTTCTAAAAAAACTCTTCAAAAACTTAATTATACAGATTATGTTTTAGACACAAAAGTTAAAAAAATCACAAGAAACTGGGAAAAATATACAGAATTAGAACGTGTTATAGTAAATTTAAAACAAGGTGACTTGTCTTATTTTAAAGGAAATCAGGAGATATTAGAAGCCTTAATTATTGAACTAAGACAAAACATACCAGAGAAACTAAATTCTCCTGCTATAATGTCGAGGCTTATTACTTTAGAAACAAAAATGTATAAGCTAGAAAGTGTCGTAAATCTTTCTAATTCTACAACAGAAACTTTAATAAATTCTGTAAAAGAAGTACTTGTCTCTTTTTCAAATTTAAACTTTCAAATGAATAAAAAGATTGAAAGAGACTCTCAAAAAATAAAGAAGCCATAGTTTATAGTAGTAAAATATTAAGATTTTGTTAATGTATCTTTCTAAATAATTAATTACTAGTAATTTTCGCCTTTTAAAATTCAATCCAGTCCCTATGAACAAAAATTTTATGAGGCTATCGCTATTTAGTGCTTTAGCTTTTGTGAGCTTAAATGCTTGTAAAAACGACCAAAACAAAGACATGGCACAACTTGAAGTTGAAAAGGTTCCAGGAATCAATTTAGATTTTATGGATAATTCTGTAAAGCCAAACGATGACTTTTTTAATTATGTTAATGGAACATGGTTAAAAACAAACGAAATTCCTGCTGATAGAACTAGATGGGGAAGTTTTGATGAACTTCGTCAAAAAACAGATGAAGACGCTTTAGCTATATTAAGTGCTGCTATGGCAGATAATAAAGATTTTGAAAAAATTGAAGTGCTACCTGGCTCAGATCAAGAAAAAGCCGTGAAACTTTTCCAAACTATTATGGACACAATTTCTAGAGACAATCAAGGAATTGATCCAATTAAACCTTATTTAGATAAAATTAATAACATTAATAACCTTGAAGATTTACAAACTTATTTAATAGAAATGGAGCCTCAAGGAGGAGCTGGTTTTTATGGTTTTGGAGTTGGCTCTCACCCAAAAAATAGCGATTTAAACGTTGGTTATTTAGGAAATGGCTCTTTAGGTTTAAGCAGAGATTATTATGTAGATCAAGATGAAGACACCAAAGAAAAGAGAGAAAAATATCGTGCTCATATTGCTAGAATGCTTCAATATATTGGAGAAACAGAAGAATCTTCTAAAATAAAAGCAGATCAGATTTTAGAATTTGAAACTAGAATGGCAGAATCTACAATGACAAAAGAAGATAGAAGAGATGCAAGGAAAAGATTCAATCCAAAATCTATAGAAGATTTAAATAAAATGACATCTTCTGTAAATTGGGATGCTTACTTTAAAGGAATCGGAATTGAGTCTATAGACACTGTTATAGTTTCAGATCCAGGATATTTTAAAACATTAGATGTTTTATTAAAAGAAAATAATGTTGATGTTTGGAAAGATTACTTAAACTGGACGCTAGTAAGAGGTGCAGCTGGTAAACTTACTACCGAAATGGAAACTGCAAATTGGGAGTTTTATAGTAGAGATTTAAGAGGGTCTAAAGAACAAAGACCTAGAGATGAAAATGCATTAAATACTTTAAATGGAACTGTAGGTGAAGCTTTAGGAAAGTTATATGTAGATAAAATGTTTCCACCAGAAGCAAAAGAGAAGGCAGAAAAAATGATAAAAAACATCATGATTGCTTTTGAAAGCAGAATCCAGGATTTAGAATGGATGACACCTGAAACTAAGGAAAAAGCTATTGAGAAACTTCAAAAAATGACCATTAAAATAGCTTATCCAGACAAATGGAAAGATTATTCTGCTCTTGAAGTTAAAGGAGTTGAAGAAGGTGGTTCTTATTTTGTTAACTTAAAAAATGTGTCTAAATGGAGTTTTAATAAAGATTTAGATAAATTAGGAAATCTAGTAGACAAAAGCGAATGGTTTATGGCACCACAAGTGGTAAATGCATATTTTAGTTCGTCTAATAATGAAATTGTATTTCCAGCAGCTATTTTACAACCACCATTTTATAATTATCAAGCAGACGAAGCTGTAAACTATGGTGGAATAGGAGCCGTAATTGGTCATGAAATTTCACATTGTTTTGATGATTCTGGGTCACGTTATGATGCAAATGGAAACTTAAACAACTGGTGGACTGAAGAAGATTTAGAGAAATTTACTGCTTTAGGAAAACAACTTTCTGATCAATATAGCAGTGTTAACGCTTTTTCAGATGTTAAATTAAATGGTGATTTTACTCTTGGTGAAAACATTGGAGATTTAGGAGGAATTAACGCAGCTTATGATGGGTTACAATTATATTATGCTGAAAATGGCAGACCTGAAAATATTGATGGGTTTACTCCAGAAGAGCGTTTCTTTATGAGTTGGGCAACAATTTGGAGAACTAAATATACAGACGACGCTTTAAGAAATCAAATTAAAACAGATACTCATTCTCCTGGAATGTATAGAGCAGTCATGCCATTACAAAATGTAGATGCTTTTTATGAAGTGTTTCAAATTAAAGAAGGAGATAACATGTATATAGCACCAGAAAATCGTGTTAAAATATGGTAATCTAAATAGATAGATAAAAACAAAAAGCCAGCAATAAATGCTGGCTTTCTTATTATAATATATAGTTAGTTATTCCTTTGTTTTTGGTTGAGGTTTTTGCCCTAATAAAGCAGTTCTACTAACATAAGCTAAATTGAAATTAGGAGCCATAGTTAGTGCTTGTTCTAGGTATGAGACAGCTATGTCAATATTAGTTTCTTTATTTTCATTAAAAACTATAAGTCCTTTTAAATATAGAAATGCTGCTTTAAGCGGAACTTGATAAGGTTGCTGAGATTCATAATATGTTTTTTTCATATTGTCTTCAGCATGTAGAATTCCATATTCTACATTTTTAGATGCTTCAGCTATATTTTGAGTTTGTAAATATAATTCTGCTAATTCGTATGAAAGAGTTACATTTTGTGTTCGTTTAAATAATTCTTCAAACTGTGGAATAGCTAATTTTGGTTGACTTAATCCTTTAAGTGAAACAGCTTTTACTTCAACAGCAATATTAGAGTCAGAGCTGTTTACTTCAACACCAACAGTATTAATTGCTTGAACAAATTTACCTTCATTCATATAAATATAAGCAAGAGTGTCTTGTCTAGCAGTTGAAGGAGAAAGCACATTTAAATGTGTAAGCCCATTAATAATGCCTTGAATATCTGCTTGAGATTTCATTTGCTTATAATATGCTTCGTAATGTTTAAGTAATTCTTGATTGGTTTGAGCATAAGAATTAAACCCTAATACCATGACAATTATCAATATAAATTGTTTCATAATTTTTCTAATTTTTTAAGATGTGCCAAAACTATAAAAATTATATATTTATATACTTAAAACAATACTAATTTAATAGCACTATTCTAAAACTATGGTTTTTTTAACCATAACGGCATCATTAATCACAAAAGGTTTTGGAATCATATTTTTAGGTCTTTCAGGAACTCTAAACAAAGAGTTGTCTAATAAATTAAAAGACATGTCATAAAACTGTAAAGTGGTTTTTTGGTTTTTAGGAACACTAAATTCTAGTTCTAAAAATTCATCATCTACAACATAGTATTCGAACAATCTATTAAATACTCTTTCAGAGAATACTTGACCATTTTGGTCTTTTGCAATTTCTAGACCATTAATATTAAATGCATTAAACACACTTGTAGAATCTGCATATAGATCCATTCTATTTACTTGCCTTTGAGGTGAAATAAATATTTTAAAGAATCTGTTTTCTCCAATAATGGTATCTTTTTGGATGTCTATATATGGATGTTTTATAGGTTTAATATTAGCTTTTTTACTATATGTAAAACCTGTATTATATTTACTTCCAAAGGTTGTTTTTTTAATATCATGGCTTGAATCTGGTTCATTAGAGAGATAAGCTTCAGTCCAAGGATCTAATATGTTGTCGTATGTTGCCCAGACAGCTTCGTTTTTATCTGTATCTAAATAATAAACTAAACTATTTGGTTTTGGATTTTCATCATTAAAACCAGAATTTAAATGAGCCGAAACAAAGCAACAAATAGCTATAATAAATAAAACATAAGACCATCTGTTTTTATGCCTAAAAAAGCCAAAAACTCCAATACAAAAAGAGAAAATTAATGACACTAATAAAGTTGTAGCTAAAATGGTTTTTAAACCTAAACCAACTGGAAACATTTTTACAAAAGGAGACAAGATTAGTAAAGCTGGGAATAATAAGATGGTCATTAAAATTAAACTTGGATGTTTCTGTCTAACTAAAACAAACAAACTGATAAGTCCGAAGTAAATTGGAATTATAAAGAAACTTGCACCTTTAAGTTGGAATGCTACAACACCACAAATAACAATCCATAAAAACAATGGAGGAACTACCAAACTTGCAGTGTTTTCAGGCTTATATACCTTATTGTAAAGCCACATACAAATAGCAGCAGAAAGTAAGCTAAATGCTAAAATGTAGGTATAACCATTATAGGTAAATCCATGAAGCATTTCTTTATATTGAGGGTAAATGGCAGTTAAAACTTGCCATCCAAAGTAGCCAATAGCTCCATTAATTAGTAATGCAGCAATTCCTGGTAAAAAACCAATAGCTATATGTTTGGAGTTTAAAGTTCTTTTATTTATGCCGTAAAAAACCAATGCAATAAAGAGCAAAATGGCTAGTATTAACATTGGTAAAACCCATGAAAAAGGATAACTAACGGTTTTAAAAAGAGGTACATTAAAATAGATATCGTCTGTATCACTTTTTAAATTGTTAAGGTTTGCATCTGCAAAATAATTTAGCAAAGACATTAAATAACTACCTTGATGTTCTAAAGTGTTTCTATCAAGTCTTTCGTAATTATCTAAAGATGTGTGATAGTCAAAATGATCATCTATAAAAGCAAAGTTGAATCCATCAATGTTTCCTACTTCTCTAAAGCGAGTTAAATCGGTATCATTTGGTAATTTTTTATAAACACTATAAGCTAAAGAATTTGCAACAGGATATTCTGGATTAGCTTCCATAAATCCAGAAATTAATTTATGATTTCCACCATTAGTTTCCATAAGCATGTAGCTTGGACCACCAGATCCACGAGCTTCAAAATTTAAAACTAAACCAACATCTTTAGCCCAAGGATGCTTATTTACAAAGAGCGATGCTCCATTAAGGCCTAATTCTTCTGCATCAGAAATTAGAACAATAATATCATTTTTTGGAACTTTGTTTTCATGTAAATAGGCTCTTAATCCTTCAAGAATGGTTACAACACCAGATCCAGCATCACTAGCCCCAAAAGAAGCATGAGATTTACTGTCGTAATGAGAAAGTAGCATAAGCGCTTTCGTGTTATCAGACCCTTTAATTCTGGCAAGTATGTTTTTAGGTTTAGTTATAGTTCCCCAATCTGTTAAAATATAATCTTCTTGAACTTCAGTTTTTAAACCTAAATTTTCTAAAGCTTTTATAATGTAATTTTTAACTGTTTCATGCTCAAGACTTCCAACATAATGTGGGTTTTTAGAAATTTCTTTTAAATGAACTAAGGCTCTTTGTGTAGAAAATGTATTATCAGGAGCATCAATAGATGAAATGTTAGTTGGCATTAATGCTGAAAAACTCCAATAAATAGCTATTACAATAAGTACAATAGAAATTACTTTTTTTAACATGACAGGAAGAAGTTGGTTAGTTTTATAAAAATAAGAAAATATTCTTAGCTATTTGCTTGTTAGGAAAACTCATTAATAATAATTATATTTAGAGTTAATATAATTTGATTAATCATGGCAATAAAAAGTTTTCAAGGAGCTAGAAAGCAACAACAAAACAATACTGAAGAGATACCCTTTAAAGTAAGTGATATTATGTGTACAGATCTTATAACTTTTAAACCAGAACAGTCTGTTGAAGAAGTTATAGAAACTCTAATTAAAAATAAAATATCAGGTGGTCCAGTAGTGAATGATAAGAATGAATTAGTTGGTATCATTTCTGAAGGAGATTGCTTAAAACAAATTAGCGAAAGCAGATATTATAACATGCCAATGGAAAACGATAATGTTGAAAAGCGCATGATTAAAGATGTTGAAACCATTGATGCGAATATGAATGTTTTTGATGCTGCCAACAAGTTTTTAGACTCTAAAAGAAGACGTTTTCCTATTGTTGAAGAAGGAAAATTAATAGGTCAAATAAGCCAAAAAGACATATTAAAAGCTGCTATGGAACTTAAAGGACATAATTGGAAATAATTATCTATAAATTATCAATGTTATAATAGCCACCTTTATTTTCTTTTCTATTTAAAGACTGTCCGATAATTAAGTGAGCTACATTTATCATATTTCGCAACTCACAAAGGGTTGTGCTAATTTTTGAGACTCTGTAAAGTTCTTCAACTTCTTTATAAATAACATCTAAATGTGTAATCGCTTTATTTAAGCGATAGTTACTTCTAACAATTCCAACATAATCTCGCATTAAAGATTGTAATTCCTTTAAGTTGTGTTTGATTACAATATGTTCTTTTGGAATATTTGTACCATCATCATTCCAACTTGGAATAATTTGTTCCTTATATATCATAGAATTTCCACAATGATATTTGTAAATATTATGTGCATAAACCAATGCTTCCAATAAGGAGTTTGAAGCCAATCTGTTTGCGCCATGAAGTCCAGTTCTAGTACATTCACCACAAGCAAATAAATTAGTAATTGATGTTTTTCCTTGTGCATCAACCTCAATTCCACCACACAAATAATGAGAGGCTGGAACGACTGGAATCCAATTTTTAGAAATGTCAATATTATTTTCTAGACAAGTTTGATAAATATTTGGGAAATGGCATTTAAAAGCTTCTAAATCCAGATGTGTACAATCTAAATATACACAAGATTCACCAGATTTTTTTAATTCGTTATCAATGCATTGGGAGACAATATCTCTGGAAGCTAATTCGGCTCTATCATCATAAGTTAGCATAAATCTATTTCCATTTTTGGTTCGTAAATAAGCACCAAAACCTCTAACAGCTTCCGAAATTAAAAATGCTGAACCTTCTTGATTGGAATATAATGCTGTTGGATGAAACTGAACAAATTCCATATCCTTAATTCGTGCTTTCGCTCTGTAAGCCATGGCAATACCATCTCCTGTGGCAATTGTTGGATTTGTTGTATGGCCATACACACGACCAATGCCACCTGCAGCTAAAACTGTACTTTCTGCTTGAATTGTTAGAATCTCTCCATTTTTCTGATTCAATACATAAGCACCATAACAAGTTATGTTTTTAGATACTTGTTTAAGTTGATGTTCGGTAATTAAATCTATAGCAAAATGATGAGGTAAAAGAGAAATGTTTTCCAACTGATGCACTCTAGACAACAAAGCTCTTTCAATTTCGTAACCAGTAATATCTTTATGATGCACTACACGATATTGACTGTGTCCACCTTCTTTTCCTAAATCGAGATTTCCAGTTTTGTCAACATCAAATTGAGCTCCCCAAACCATAAGCTCTTTTAAGCGTTTTGGACCTTCGGTAATGACCATATCCACAACAGCCTTATCACACAAACCATCACCAGCAATTAAGGTGTCTTCAATATGTTTTTGAAACGAATCTGTTTTCTCATCTAAAACAACAGCTACACCACCTTGAGCGTATTTGGTATTAGATTCGTCTGCATCTCCTTTGGTAACAATCGTGATTTTTTTCTTCGGAAATCTTTCTGCAAATTTTACAGCTAAAGTTAAACCTGCAACACCAGAACCAATAATAAACAAGTGGGTTTTCATGTATTTATTTTGAAAGTTCCAGCATGCGTTCAATAGGAATTAGAGCTTGCTTTCTAATCGCTTCTGGAACGTCAATTTGAGGAGATTCATTCAATAAACAATCATATAATTTTTGAAGGGTATTTACTTTCATAAAGGCACATTCGCTACAAGCACAAGTATTATCTTCTTCTGCAGGAGCAGGAATTAAGAGTGTATTTGGTACCTCTTGTTGCATTTTATGAAGAATGCCAGCTTCAGTTGCTACAATAAATTTTTCCTGTGGATGTTTTTTTACATAATTAATCATTCCAGCTGTGGAACCAATATAATTTGCAGCATTAAGAATATGAGCTTCAGATTCTGGATGTGCAATAATTTTTGAATCTGGATTTTCTTTGTATAGATTTAAAAGTTTGTCGATAGAAAAAGCTTCATGTACAATACAAGCACCATCCCAAAGCACTAAATCGCGACCAGAAATTTTACTGATGTAATGCCCTAAGTTTTTATCTGGAGCAAAAATAATAGGAATTTCTTTTGGAACAGATTCAACAATTTTCAAAGCATTTGATGAGGTACAAACAATATCACTCATAGCTTTAATTTCAGCCGAACAATTAATATAAGTAATTACCAAATGGTCAGGATGTTGTTCTTTGAAAGTTTTAAAAGCGTCAGGAGGACAGGAATCAGCCAAAGAACAACCAGCTTTTAAATCTGGCAAAACAACCGTTTTTGATGGATTTAAAATTTTAGCAGTTTCAGCCATAAAATGAACACCTGCAAAAACTATCATATCTGCTTCTGTTTCTGCTGCTTTTTGAGATAGTCCCAAACTATCTCCTACATAATCTGCGACATCTTGTATTTCAGGAATTTGATAATAATGCGCTAAAATAACAGCATTTTTTTCTTTCTTTAAACGGAGTATGTTTTCTTTTAAAGTCAACGTATTTAGGTGTTTACGAAATTTATAAAACACAAAATTATTATTTAAATAAGAGATAAATTATGATATAAATCATAAACCCACTTAATGTTAATTTATATAAAACAAAAACATCTTTTTTTTATATTTGAAAAAAAATATTGTGTTATCAAATGCTTGTCAATATGCCATCAGATCTATTTTCTATTTAGGCATGTTTTCTGATGAAAACTACAAAATAGGCGTAAAAATAATTTCAGAAGAATTAGAAGTGCCGCAACCTTTTTTAGCCAAATTACTTCAGCAGCTAAATAGAAACAATTTAGTAACTTCAACCAAAGGACCATATGGAGGGTTTTATTTAAGTGAAGCGAACAAAAATTTTACTGTTTGGGATATAGTTTTAGTCATTGACGGTAAAGATAAATTTAATCAGTGTTTTTTAGGGCTATCAAAGTGTGGAGATGAAAACCCATGTCCTGTACACTTTACTGTTTCGGCTTTCAAGCAAAAATTGTTTCAGGATTTTAAAGGAAAATCCATAGCAGAATTTGTAGAAGAAATACAACTTAAAGGGAGATTTATTTCATTAAAATCTTTCGATATTCTAAAGCCAGATTCAGATTCTTAAATAGTTTATTAATTTTTTTAGAATTGGCAATCCTATGATACTAATACTTGTAGTTAAAGCCATTCCAAAAACAAAAAACACCATATAAACCCAAAACAAACTGTCTTGCATGCTTGAAAATGAGGTGTCATTTCCAGCATACATCCAATGACTTCTTCTAGCTCCTGCTATCAATAGAGAAGTGAAGAATAAGAAAAGTGTGATATTAAATCCCCAAAGACCTCTTTTTATAATTTTTTCCTGTTTTTTAGTAAATATAGAAATTTTTGAAATTATAAATAGAAGCGAAGCAAGTAAAATGGTAGTGTTTATTCCAATAGTTGTTCCCATAGAATGAGCCACAGTAATATGCGTTCCATGTGTAAAGAAATTTATGGCTGGAATAGAAAATAACAAGGCTAAAATTAAATTAATAAAGATCCAAAAATCAGTTGTTACTAAAAATTTGTATGTTAATGGATAACTTTCTTTTTTAGTCTGACTTAAGTTTTTCTTCCATTCGTAAATCATATAACCTAGAATAATCCATTCTGTCATACTAACACCATAAGCAACAAAACGAATCCATGGTAAAGTTGGAACAATATAAGTATGATGAGCCCATCCAAACATAAGATTAGTAAGTCCTAAAAAGTAAAAGAAGAAAGAGAGTTTATTTCTTCCTATGGAATCGTCTCCTTTAATTTTTGACATCAGATAAATAGAAATTCCATAAACCAACATATTCCAAGAACCAACAAAAGAACCATAAGATTTCCACTGAACCGTTAAATCTTTAATTACATGTTCTCTAAAATATGGGAACAACCATAAATGAGCTTCGGTTAAATGAATAATCATAAAAACAATTCCTGTTCCCCACATCCAATAATATACTGGCCAGTTATTAATCTGTTTCAGCATGGTTTTAAAATAGTTAATTCCAAAAAGTAACCAGCCAAACAAAATAGGAATGGTTAAAATGTGTGTAAAAGCCAAATATTCTCTTCCATCCATTTTTCCAAAAATATAAGATAAATAAATGCCCAAACCTGTAATGAGGAAAATACCTAAATGAAGTTTCATTAATTTGTTAGAAAATAACTTAAGTTTTTCAACTTGTGTTAAATAAAAATAAATACTACCTGTTGCAGAAAGTACAATCCATGTAATAACTGTAGTAACATGAAAGGGTCTCATTTTATGAAACGGAATTATTTCTTTTAAAAATTCTGGGATAAGATATTGTAAGGCAGCCATCAAGCCAAAAAACACGCCAATCAGTAGTGCTAAGAGTGCTGTAATTAAAAATATAATTGCTGCTTTATTTTTCATTTTTATATTCTAATTCTACCCAACCGTTAGATTTGAATTTTGCCTTATAATTTGGATAATAACCTGTACTATCTATAAATTTTAAATAAGTGACTAATGCATTCTTTTCTTCTTCCGAAAAATTAAATTTAGGCATGGCTTTTACTCCACTATTTAGAAAAGCTTTTATGTAACTGGGACCTTTGTTTTCAGCACTATATATATTGGTTAAATCTGGGCCTAAATAACCACCTAACCCATAGGTTTGATGACAAGACCAGCAATTATTTTCTTGCCACAAGCGTTGTCCATGCATGGCTTGTTCGGTTAATTTTACAGGGTTTTCATTTTCATTAGATGTGTAGATGAACCCATTGAAAACTGCAAAAAAAGTTATTAAAATAGTGATGATTAAAAAGTTATATGTCGTTTTTTTTGTCATCTTAAATAATCAAGATTAGATTGATAAAAATGGTTAAACCACCTATTAATAGAACTTTCCAGAATACATTAGCATGACGTAAATCCATAAAATAAAAAGCTACTAATAATAATTTAAAAGCCGCTAAAATCATGATAATTTCTGTGGCACTTTCTAATTGTGAATTTGAAACAAAAGCTGATATTATGGTTAAGCCAATAATTAATAACAAGACATATAAAAACGATTTCTGTTTCATACTAAAAAACTAAATAAATTACAGGAAATAGTAACAGCCAAATAAGATCGCACATGTGCCAAAAAGTAGCACTGGCTTCCACATCTTCTAAAATGAGTTCTTCAGGTTTTTTAATCATTGCTCTTAAAACAGAAGCCAAAATTACCAAGCCAACCAAAACATGAATGACATGAAAAAGTGTTAACATCCAATAGAACGAGAAAAAAGTGTTGTAACCCATGGTTAGTCCAGCTTCAATCTTATCTAAATATTCAACCGTTTTCAATCCTAAAAAAAGCAAACCACCAACCATTGTTAGTTTTAAATATATTTTCGATTTGGTGATATTTTGAATTTTTAAAGCACCAACCGTTAGCGCCATAAAGTAACCACTAACTAACAAGAATAACGTATTTATAGCACCAAAGGTGGTGTTTAATTGTATTCTGGATTGGTGAAAAAGTTCAGGTTCGTCTTTGCTATACCAAACCATAGCAATCAAAACAGCTCCAAAAGTTAGCAACTCCAGATAAATAATAATCCACATTAAAATGCCTCCAGGTGGATATAAAATATCTTTAGTTTGATGTTGTTGAGTAATTGTTGACATTAACTTTGATGCTTAATTTTTTCGTAGAGTTTTACTAACGATTGTAATAATTCTACAGGAGTTGTTAATATTTGATAATGATTTTGCCCAAACATTTGAGGTAAATAATATTTAGCTTGTGCTTCAATGGCCAAAGCATAAGAATTAATGTTGCGTTGATTCAACTCACGAAGGGCTTGCTTCACATCGTTAATGCCATATTTTCCTTCGTACTTATCGTAGTCGTTTGGTTTCCCATCCGAAATTAAAATCACCCATTTATTTTTGGTGTCTCGTGCATCTAACAAGGCTCCAGAATGACGTAAAGCTGCTCCAATTCTTGTGTAACCACTAGGTTCTATAGCACCAATTTTGTGTTTGGCTTTATTCCAAGAATCATCAAATCCTTTTAATGAAAGATAGGTCGCGTAATTTCTGGTTTTTGAATAAAAACAATCGATTGAGAAATCGACATTGAATTCATTTAAGATTTCACCAAAAATTATAGAAACTTGTTTTTCAACATCAATTACTTTATTTCCTCCAGCATAACCATCACTGGAAAGACTGACATCTAATAAGATTAGAATAGATAAGTCTTTATCTTTTTTACGTTTTGAAAGATAGATTTTTTCTGAAGGTGTGTGTTCAGAATGGATATCTACATATAAATCTGTAATAGCATCTAAATCGAAATCTTCACCTTGCGTTTGTCTGCGTTGTTGTTGATATTTATTGTTAACCGAAGTCAGCATTTTGCGTAAACCTGCTAAAGTAGAAGCGTTTGTTTGAAGTGTTTTTTTGTAATAAGCAGGATTTGTTTCTATTTGATTTTTTGGATAGACTTTACAGAAATCAGGCTTGTATTCGCGTTTTGAATAATCCCATTCGTCATAAGCAATATGAGGAGCTTCTGTGTCTAATTCGGCACTTTCTGAAATAGTAGTATTTTCAATAAATTCTGCTTGATAGATGGAGTGAACAGGATCGTCTACACGAACTGTGTGTTTCATGTTGAGGTCTTCCAAAGCATTGGCATGATCGTCTAAATCATCGTCGCCATCAAAATCTCTCCAGCCACCTTCCCATTCTTCAGCAGTTTCAATTTTTTCAAAATTATGTGTCATCACATAATCTTCCTGTTGTTTTTTATCAATTTCTAAAGAGGTAATTTCTTCAACAGCATTAGCTTTTAAAATGGTATTTATTTCGTGTTCTATAGCTTTTTTTACCTGTTCAGAAATATTATTCAGAACAGATTTTTTTAAAATATCAGGATCATTACGCATCCATTTTCCATAAATAAAACTTAAATCTTCAGGTGTTTTTTCAGTTGCAAATTTGAAATAATGAGAAACAAGTTCTTGATGAATATGTTTTGTTATTGGGAATTGCTGAAACATTTCATTTAGAATTAACGTTGAAGTTTCAACGGCTTTTTCGCGAGCAGATTCTAAAGTAAATTCGTCTTCAGCATTAAAATTTAAGTTTAAGTTTTTTTGAACAGAGAGATATACAATTCTGAAAATATAGAATTTGGTATTTTGTTCAATGGTTTGAAATTCGGCAAATCGAGTAGGTAAGAAGAAGCTATTATTTTTATATCCACCTTCACGTTCTGCTTCAAAAATCTCAATTGCTTGACCAGTTATGGCTCTAGAGAAAATAGTTAAACGTTGTTTGATGTCTTCTAACTTAACTGCATGTTCTAGTGTTTCTTCAGCGTTTTTTTTACGACGCTTTAAGAATTTTACAATTTTAGAATAGATAAATTCATCTGGTTCGAACATGATTTTTTCTTTAAATCATTAAATCACATAAATCTGATAAAGCTTCAGTAATTTCGATGTCGTCTGTTAATGGTTCTACAACAGCTACACGTACAGCGAGACGTTTACCTAAACCTGTATGTATTAGTTTTGCGGCATCCACTAATAAACGAGTTGACACTGTTTCAGTTAAACCAAGCTCTGTCAAGTTTCTAATTTTATTAGCTATGGAAACTAATTTTTTAGCTGTAGATGCATCAATTTGAGTTTCGTTTACTAAAATTTCAGCTTCATCTTTTTCATTCGGATAATTAAAAGCTAAAGCAATAAAACGTTGTCTGGTTGAAGGTTTTAATTCTTTAAATCCTTTTTGATAACCAGGATTAAACGATGCTACCAGCATAAAATTTGGGTGTGCTTTAATAGTTTCGCCTAACTTATCAATATATAATTCTTTTCTGTGGTCAGTTAAAGAGTGAATAGCAACAATAACATCTGGTCTTGCTTCGGCAATTTCATCTAAATAAATTACGGCACCTTCTTTTACAGCTTTTGTAAGTGGTCCATCTATCCAAACGGTTTCGGCTCCTTTAATAATATAACGACCAATTAAATCGGTAGAAGAGGTTTCTTCGTGACAAGAAATAGTAATCAATTCCTTATCTAATTTATAGGTCATATAATCTACAAAACGTGTTTTTCCAGTTCCAGTTGGACCTTTTAACAATACAGGAATTTTGTTTAAATAAGCCTGTTCAAACACCTCAATCTCTTTTGCTATTGGCTTATAGAATGGTTTTGTCGAATTTGTTTGTTGGGTTTCTGTTTTCAAAATAATTGTATTTAAGTCTGAATTAACTAACGTTTTATTCATGATTTTTAAATTTAAAAGGCCCTTTAGTTAAAGATTTTGAAGTATGGTATAATTTTCAGGTATGAGAATGTTTAACTTCATTGTCTTTTTACTAACTAAAAGGCCATTTTTTGCTATTAATTGTTATAAATCTGATTCTAAATCTAATTCTTCATCAGTTGGTTTACCATGTTTTATAAAGTCCATGATATACATAATAATTCCAACTGTAAATAGAGTTGCACATAAAATTAATACTACAAAGTGAATGCTTATTTCTGCTTGAACTTCCATGAAATCCATTTTGAATTTACGCTCTAAATATACTTGAGCCACACCAGCTACACCAAAGGCGACTGTCATTCCTATCATACCAACATTTGCCATCCAGAAGGCTGCACGACCTACACTGCTATCATACAATTTTCTACCAGTCATATTTGGCAACGCATAACTTATAATTGCAAGAACAATCATAGCATAAGCTCCCCAAAACGCCAAGTGACCATGCATAGCGGTTACTAAAGTTCCGTGTGTATATAAATTGGTTTGAGGTAATGTGTGAGCAAAACCTAATAATCCAGCTCCAACAAAGGATACAATGGCAGAACCTAAAGTCCAGAACAAAGCTATTTTATTAGGATGTTTCTTTTCACCTTTTCTATACATATTTACTGCAAATAGTGCCATAGCTAGGAATGCTAAAGGCTCAAGAGCAGAGAAAATACCACCAACTATTAACCAGATGTTATTTACACCAATGTAGTAGTAGTGGTGACCAGTACCTAAGATACCTGATAAGAAAGTTAATCCAACAATCACGTAAAGCCATTTTTCGATAACTTCTCTATCTACTCCAGTAAGTTTTATTAATAAGAAAGATAAGATACCTCCCATAATTAATTCCCAAACACCTTCAACCCATAAGTGAACAACCCACCATCTAAAGAAAGAATCTGTTACCTGACTGTCGAAAGGAAGCATTCCAGGAAGATAAAGTAAAGCAGCAAACAATAATCCCATAGTTAGAACCAAGGCAGTTGTTGTTTTACGTTTTCCTTTAAAAAGTGTTGCTAAAATGAGACCTAAAAACAACAGTACATTTACAACAACCAAGTAATCTAATTGTCTTGGGATTTCTAAAAATTTACGTCCTTCCCACCAGTTGAAATGGTAACCTATTACAGCAGCAACACCAACAACAGCAAGAGAAATTAGTTGAACATAAGCCCATTTAACACTTACTAATTCGCGTTGTGCTTCTTCAGGAATAATATAATAAGCGGCTCCCATAAAACCAGAAAGTAACCATACCACTAATAGGTTGGTGTGTACAGCTCTGGCTGTGTTGAAAGGAATAAATTCATGTAGTCCATCGAATCCAATACGAGCAAAACCCATAATAAATCCGTAGGTAATTTGTAAAACGAGTAGTAGCATTGAAAAGGCAAAAAACCAATAGGCTACTTTTTGTGATTTATATTTCATCTGTTAGTTAGTTTTTAGTTTGTCTTTCAATTTTGTCTTTAGCTAAAGGTGATACAACAGTATCAAATCCGTTAAGGTCAATACCACCAATCCAATCGAAGAAAGCGATTAAATCATCTGCTTCTTCTTTTGTAAATCCGTAAGCAACCATTTGTCTTCCGTTTGGATTCCAAGGAACAGGAGACATTAAAACAGCTTTAACATAACCTTCGCCTCGACGGTCTAGTACTTTGGTTAATTCTGGAGCATAGTAGGCTCCTTCACCTAAAATGGTATGGCATCCCATACAATTGTTTTCTTCCCATAAAACTTTTCCTCGAACAACTTGTTCTGTAATGCCTTCATGGTTGGTTTGATCTTGCCCTTTACTCAAAGAGAAAATGGTTAATCCTATAAAAATTAAGAATGTAACCACTGTACCTCCAAGGAAAAAAGCTCGTGCTTGTTTTTTTGATAACATGAGATTAAAAGTTAAGTTTGTTTAAAAGACCTTTTTATCTTTTATACAAAAATAGAGCGACAATTGCTCTTAAAACATGACTTAAATCATAAAATGGAAAAAACTAAGATTGAAAATATCCTAGTAAGAATGCAAGTGTATCTAATTTCAATTATAGCTTAATTAATACGTTCAAATTGTCTCCAGACCGAAGATGTCTATTAAAAAAAAGATTTAAAAGGTTCTTTTTAGTAGTTTATAAATAGGTGAATTAGATATAATTGTAGTTTATTTTTGAAGTAAATAGATATGTGTAATTTTTATTTTAGACGTTCAATTACGTTTTTAAGTTTACATTCAACATCTTTGGCCACTTCGCCCAATTTTTTGTTTTCTACGGCTCCCATAGAAGCAATAGGGTCGACAGCTGCTATTTCAACGCTGTTGTTTTTCAATTGTTTAACAATGACATTACAAGGTAAAAAGACACCTATATTGGGTTCAGTTTTTATTGCTTCGTAAGCATGTTTTGTGCTACAGGCTCCTAAAATAGTATATGGATCTAAATCAACATCTAATTTGTCTTAAAGAGTATTTTTTATATTTATTTCGGTTAATACACCAAAGCCTTCATCTTTTAAGGCTGCTTTTGTTTTATTTATAGCCTCTTCAAAAGTGATATTTTCTATAATGGCAGTAAAAAAATAAGTCATAATTACATTTTAATATATATCTTAAAAATACAAAAATTCTATCAAATGTAATTATGAGCTTGCAGGTAAAAAAGTTATAGAATTAAGAAAATTTTTAACTTTCTCGTTTTACTAATGCATAATAATCACCTTCAATAGGTAAGTAGCCTTGATCGTAAACAAAGTAATAAACGGTTCCTACTTTGGTTGTATATATACTAGTGAAATAATTAAAATCAAAACCTTTTTCTATAAGTTTGGCTCTAGATGTTTTAGTTTTTTGATCTGGATTGAGTTCTTCTAAAACTCTGTAATTTTTTCTTAATCGGTTGTTAGTATTTCTAATAAGGTTTTTAGAATCTTTATTTACACGATTATTAAAAGAGTTTCTACAGGCGTCACTGCAGAATTTTTTATCTATTCTACCTACAATTTTTTCACCACATTCTAGACATTGTTTTTTCATCTATTTAATTTTTGAGAAAAGTTTATTCAGAACTTTTCATTTTATACCAATGTAAATTTACTTGCTCTTGTTCAAAATAAAAATCTTCAACATAATGTAATCTAATTTTTAAAAGTGCATTATGAAATGCCTTATTTCCTAGCTCTGTTGTAGCAAATAATTCAGGAAGTTTCATAATATTTTGTTTAGCAATTCATATTGTATTCTGTATTAAAGCGTATTCCAGACCAGCCAACAAAATCTCCAGACGACTTTTCTATTACTGCAAACCTACCAATACCTCGTTCTTTATATTGATTAAAAACACTCTCTAGAATTCTTATAGATTCTTCTCTTGTTTTTACAGGTTTGTTTCCTAAATATTTATGGACATCTAAATCTGAGTCTAATTCAAACAAACCATCTAAGTCTAAAGACCTTAGTTCTCTGAGTATTATCCGATTAGTTTCAATATGGTATTGCATATAGCAATATACAAAATATTCGTTTACAAACGACTACAAGCATTTACAAACGAATTTAATTAGTTAACAACCGAATAATATTTCTAAGTGGTTGCATCTTTGCCTTGTTGAATTGACCGAACGATATTCAATAGTATTAACTGTTTAACATTAAAATTTAAAATTATGAACACGCTTAGAAACAAAGTACAGTTGATTGGAAGATTAGGGCAAGATCCTGAAATTATCAATTTTGAAGATGGTAACAAAATGGCTAAATTTTCGTTAGCCACAGACGATAGTTACAAAGACAAAAACGGACAAAAAGTGGAACGTGCTTATTGGCACAACATTATTGTTAAAGGTGGTTTGGTTAAGGTAGTAGAAGAGTATATAACCAAAGGGAAAGAAATTGCTGTTGAAGGTAAATTAACAAACCGTTCTTGGGAAGATAAAGAAGGTAAAAAACATTATACAACCGAAATATTGTGTAATGAATTATTAATGTTAAGTAAATAAAAATAAACTAGATTTAATTTTTAAGGCTCGCATTTGTGAGCCTTTTTTATTTATGTAATTTAAGTTGAATTCTCTTTCTTGGAATATCAACTTCAAGAACTTTTACAATAACTTGTTGATGTAAAGACACATGCTCATTCACATCACTTACAAAACTATCTGATAAATTTGAAATATGAATTAAACCACTTTCTTTAATTCCAATATCTACAAAAGCCCCAAAATTAGTTACATTATTTACAATTCCAGGTAATAATTGCCCTTCATGTAAATCGATAATCGATTTGATATTCTGATTAAAAGTAAAAACTTTAGCTTGCTCTCTAATATCTAAACCAGGTTTTTCTAATTCTTTTATAATGTCTTGAAGTGTTGGTAATCCAACAGTTTCTGAACAATATTTTTGTAAATTTATTTTTTGTAGTTCAGTTTTGTTTCCAATTAAATCGGAAACATTTTTGCCCAATTCTTTAGCCATTTTTTCTACAAGCACATAACTTTCTGGATGCACTGCAGAATCATCTAATGGATTTGTAGCTTCTTTTATTCTTAAAAAAGCAGCACCTTGTTCAAAGGTTTTTTCACCTAAACGAGGGACTTTTTTTATGTCATTTCTTGATTTAAAAACACCATGTTCTGCTCGATAATTAAAAATATTTTCCGCTAATTTTGGCCCAATTCCAGATACATAACTTAATAAACTTGAGCTTGCCGTATTGATATTTACACCAACGGCATTTACACAACTTGCTACAACGATATCTAATTCGCTTTTTAGTTTGGTTTGATCCACATCATGTTGGTATTGTCCAACACCAATAGATTTAGCATCAATCTTCACCAATTCAGCTAAAGGATCTTGTAATCGTCTTCCAATAGACACTGAACCTCTAACTGTCACATCATAATTAGGAAATTCATCACGAGCAATTTTTGATGCTGAATAGATACTCGCTCCAGCTTCACTAACTACAAATACTTGAATATCATTTTTAAAACGTATTTTTTTAATGAGTGCTTCTGTTTCACGAGATGCAGTTCCGTTTCCAATGGCAATGGCTTCAATTTGATAGGCTTCAGATAAAGTGCTTATTTTTTTCATGGCTCCAATAGCATCATTTTTTGGGGGATGGGGATAAATAGTTTCGTTGTGTTTTAAATTACCTTGTGCATCTAAACACACTATTTTACATCCTGTTCTAAATCCTGGATCGATGGCCAATACACGTTTTTCTCCTAAAGGCGAACCTAATAACAACTGCTTTAAATTTTTTGCAAATACAGTTATCGCAGATTCATCAGCTTTTGTTTTTGCGTTTTGAAGCGCTTCGTTACTTAACGATGGTAATAATAATCGTTTATAAGCATCTTGAATGGCCGTTTGAATTTGTTCGGAACAATCATTTTTATAGCGAATCATGCGATCTTCGATTTTTGCTAATACTTTATCATCATCAATTGAGATTTTAGTTTTAATAAAACCTTCAGTTTCGGCACGTAAAATAGCTAATAATCTATGTGAAGGAATGTGGCTTAACGATTCTTCCCATTCAAAATAATCTCTAAATTTTTGAGCATTTTCATCATCTATTTTAGCCTTTACAACTTTCGTAGAAATCAAGGCGAAGCGTTCTAACTGATAACGTATACGATTTCTAACATCTGTACGCTCGTTAATCCATTCAGCAATAATATGTCGAGCACCTTCTAATGCATCTTCAACAGCAACGACATTACCTTTTACGTATCTAAAAGCAATAGATTCAATATCATTTGCATTTTGAGACATGATGATTTTAGCTAATGGTTCAAGACCTAGTGATTTAGCTTTATCTGCTTTTGTTTTTCTGCTTTTTTTGTAGGGTAAGTATAAATCTTCAAGTGTGGTTAAATCTTCAGCACATTCAATTTTTTGTTTTAGTTCTGGATTTAATGCTTCTTGTTCCTCAATAGCTTTTAAAATAGCATTTTTTCTTTTTTCTAAATTTTCAAATTGATCTTTATATTTTACGATATCTCCAATTTGAACTTCATCTAAATTTCCTGTACGTTCTTTTCTGTAACGGGAAATAAATGGAATGGTACAATCTTCATTTAAAAGTTCAACGGTATTTTTTACTGAAGATTCTGGTAATTGCGTTTGAGAAATTATATATTTTAATAACTGCATTATTGTTTTTGAAAAAGGGTGTAAACATAAGGACGTTCACCTCCAAATGGATTAATAAATGTATGATTAAAGCTGTCAATAAGTTTAAAATTGCTGCCTAATTCTTGCTGTAACATATCTACATTGTAGCGTTTTAAATCTAACCCACAACATTTTGGCACTCCTTCTAAAGAAAAAACAGCAATAAGTACAAAACCATTTTTTGCTACAACTTTTTTGATGAGGTTAAAATATGCTTTTTGCTCGTCGTCTTTTAAAAAGAAATGAAGTACAGCTCTATCTATCCATAAATTTACAGAGTTAAGATATTGTAATTCTGATGGATTTATTAAATCGTCTACAATACAATTTAAGTTATAATTATGTGAATTCTGGATACGTTCTTTTAGCTTTTGTAGCGCTAAATCACTCAAATCGTTGGCAATAAGATTGGTATAGCCTTCGTCTAAAAGTGTTTCGATTAAAGTGGTAGTTCCCACACCTACATTTAGAATGGTTGCATCTTTTACTAAATTGGTTTTAGCAATTAGATTCATGGTTTGAGTTGGGCTTTCTTCAAACCAACCTAATTGATTATCTTCCTTTTCATAAGCTTTGTTCCAATGGATTTTTAAATTTTCAGAATCTATCATTAGTTAGGCTTTTTAAATAAAGAAAAACTCGTCTTCAAAGAAACATTGAAAACGAGTTTTAAACAAACTTTATCTTATAAAATTAATTACCAGCTTCCTTTTTAGCTTCGTCAATCATTTTTTCATTTGGTAAAATAGCAACATTAACCCTTCTGTTTTTAGCACGACCTTCTACTGTAGAATTATCATGCATTGGTTGCGTTTCCCCAAACCAATTGGTAGTAAAACGGCCAGAACTTAAACCTTTTTCAGTTAGATAATTGGTTACAGCATATGCTCTGTTCTTAGAAAGCGTCATGTTATAAGATTCTGCGCCAACACTGTCAGTATGACCAACAATCAAAATATTTGTATCTGGATATTCTTTAAACACATTTGACAATTTGTTTAAGGTTTCTTGTGATGCACTATTAATGTTGTACTTGTCTGTAGCAAAATACACACCACTATTTTCATCGAAAGTTACAACAATACCATCATCTACACGTTCTACTTGAGCTCCAGGAATTTCTTCCTCAATTTTTTGGGCTTGTTTGTCCATTTTGTTGCCAATAAGTACACCTGCTCCACCACCAACGACGCCACCAATAACAGCTCCTAATTCGCCATTACCACCTTTGCCAACATTATTACCAATAATGGCACCTAAAATAGCTCCACTTGTAGCACCAATAACAGCTCCCTTTTGTTTGTTATTTGCATTTTGGACAGACTTACAGTTTGTGAAGATTAATAATATTCCTACTAATGTGAAAAATTTAAATTTATTTATAGATAATTTCATAATATTAAAGTTTAGAAAAATTCATAGTAATGGTAAAAGGACTATTGTTAACAGCAACTGTTTGTTGCCATTGCATAGTTGTTTCAGACAAAGCTGTTAATTGTATTCGAAAGCCTTTATTGGTTACTGATTTGTGTTTTTCATTGGTAGGCTTCAAAAGAAAATCATATAAACCCGTTGTTTCATCAACCTCTTGAATGGTAAATATAAAATGGCGTTCACCTATAGAACAAGAAGTATCATTAATATTATAAAGACCTGTATTGTTATTTGGAATAAACCGCCAAGTGCTTCCTTCAAAGCAAACTTTAGAAGCATCATCAAAAAGAGTTACGTTATAAGTTCCTGTTTCACTATAACTAATAGAATTAAGTGTCCAGTCTCCTTTAATAACTTTTTTAGATGTTCTTACTGTTTTTGATGTACCACATGATATAAACAGAATAGTAACTAACAGTAAAAGTACTTTTTTCATAGTTGTAAAATTAGTTGTTGTAGGAATAGTCCTTATTTAATGTACGAATTTAAAACTATAAATAGATGTTAAAGAAGTATTAATGTTATTAGAATAAAATGAATTTAAATTTTAAAAAGGATGTATTGAATAATTATATTAATATAAAACTGTATTATTACAAGTAATTCCGATGGAATATTTATGAAATATGTAAACCATTATTTACATTAGCATCATCAGGATTCACAAATACCAATTTACCTTCTGGAGTTTCTGTCATTAAAATCATACCTTGACTTTCTACACCTCGTAAAGCTCTTGGAGCTAAATTAACTAAAACAGTTACTTTTTTACCAACTACCTCTTCAGGAGTAAAACTTTCAGCAATACCAGAAACTATGGTTCTAACATCAATTCCAGTATCCACTTTTAAGATAAGTAGTTTTTTAGCTTTTGGCATTTTTTCTGCCTCTAAAATGGTTCCAACTCTCATGTCTAGTTTTGTAAAATCATCAAACGTAATTTCTTCTTTTTGAGGCTCTATTGTTTTGTTGGCAGCTTCGTTTGCCTTTTTACTAGCTTCTAATTTATCAAGTTGTTTTTGAATAGTCTCATCTTCAATTTTTGAAAATAATAATTCAGCTTGTCCTATTTGATGCCCAGCTGGAAGTAAAAAGTCTTTTGAAGAAACTTCGTTCCATGTATTGTTTTCAAAATTTAAAATCCCTATTAATTTATCTGAAGTAAACGGTAAAAAAGGCTCGCTTAAAGTGGCTAATGCCGAAGCAATTTGAAGTGTTACAAACATAATGGTTTGAGTTCTGGCTTCATCTTCTTTAATGACTTTCCAAGGCTCTTCGTCTGCTAAATATTTGTTTCCTAGTCTAGCTAAATTCATTAATTCCTGACTGGCTTCACGGAACCTGTAACGTTCGATAGAACTTGAAATAACTGCTGGATATGCTTTTACTGCAGCAAGTGTTTCTTCGTCTATTTGAGAAAATTCAATTGGTTCAGGAACTTTTCCATTGTAGTATTTATTGGTTAAAACTACCACACGATTGATAAAGTTGCCAAAAATAGCAACCAATTCGTTATTATTTCTTGCTTGGAAATCTTTCCATGTAAAATCGTTATCTTTTGTTTCTGGAGCATTTGCTGTTAAAGCATAACGCAATACATCTTGTTGGTTTGGAAAATCTTCTAAATATTCAGGTAACCAAACAGCCCAGTTTTTAGAAGTTGAAAGCTTGTTTCCTTCTAAATTTAAAAACTCGTTCGCTGGAACATTATCTGGTAAAATATAAGAGCCTTCAGCTTTTAACATAGCTGGGAAAATAATGCAATGGAATACAATGTTGTCTTTCCCAATAAAGTGAACCAATTTGGTGTCTTCGTCTTTCCAGTAAGGTTCCCAATCTTTACCTTCACGTTCTGCCCATTCTTTAGTAGCAGAAATGTAACCAATTGGAGCATCAAACCATACATAAAGTACTTTACCATCTGCATCTGGAAGTGGCACTGGAATTCCCCAATCTAAATCTCTAGTTACTGCTCTTGGTCTTAAACCATCGTCAATCCATGATTTAACTTGTCCGTAAACATTTGGTTTCCAGTCTTTTTTATGTCCTTTTAAAATCCATTCTTTTAAGAAAGCCTCATGCTTGTCTAAAGGTAAAAACCAGTGTTTGGTTTGTTTTAAGGTTGGTACATTTCCAGTGATAGCAGATTTCGGATTGATTAAATCGGTTGCATTATGACTGGTTCCACATTTTTCACATTGATCACCATAACTTTCTTCGTTGCCACATTTTGGGCAAGTTCCAATAACAAATCGATCTGCTAAAAACTGATTGGCTTCTTCGTCGTATAATTGTTCGGTTACTTCTTCAATAAATTCTCCCTTATTGTATAGAGTTGTGAAAAATTCAGAAGCTGTTTCATGATGAATTTTAGCCGTAGTTCTAGAGTAATTATCTAAAGAAATTCCAAAATCTTCAAACGATTTTTTAATAATTGCATGATATTTATCAACAATATCTTGAGGTGAAACCCCTTCTTTTTTAGCCTTAATGGTAATTGGAACACCATGTTCGTCGCTTCCACAAATAAAGGCAACATCGTTTCCAGTTAAACGCAAATAGCGAGCGTAAATATCTGCTGGCACATAAACACCTGCCAGATGGCCTATATGGATTGGTCCATTAGTATAAGGTAAAGCAGCTGTTATGGTATATCTTTTTGACATTATTAGAACTTTTTAGAATCCACAAAAGTACACATTTTAAAAGGGATTTGTAAAAAAAATGTACATTTACCATATGACAAAAAACACTTTAATATTAAGTTTGTTCTGTTTGGTTTTTTTCTTCGAAAAAACAATACTTTCAGCACAAGAGGCACTAACATATAAAACACAAGTTTTGATACAACCACCATATTTAAAAGCTGGCGATACAGTAGCTATTGTTGCACCTTCAGGAATTTTAAAAAATAAAACTAGTGAAGTCCAACAAGCCGAAGATTTACTTAAAAGTTGGGGACTGAATGTAGTTGTAGGAAAACATGTGTTTAGTCAAGATAATCATTTTGCTGGAACAGATGCAGAGCGTTATGAAGACTTCCAGAAAGCCTTGGACGATCCTACAATTAGTGCAATTTGGTGTGCTAGAGGAGGATATGGAACAGTTAGGATATTGGATAAACTAAACTTTTCTAAGTTTAAGGAAAACCCAAAATGGTTGATAGGTTATAGCGATATTACAGCTTTACACAATCAGTTTCACAATGAAGGGTTTGAAACAATCCATGCACTTATGTGCACCAGTTTGACAGATAATTTAGAGGATATTTCTGAATCTGTTTCTACTTTTAAAATGGCCATTTTTGGAGATAACTTAATTTACACCCTTAAGGGATCTAAGGATAACAGAATTGGAACAGTTTCTGCGCCTTTAATAGGAGGAAATTTAACCATGTTGCATACCATGTTGGGTTCCAAAACAAGTATTGATACCAGTGGGAAAATATTGTTTATTGAAGAAATAGGGGAATATAAATACCATATTGACAGAATGCTTCAAAGTTTAAAACGTGCAGGTTATTTTGACAATTGTGCTGGTTTATTAGTCGGTGATATGAGTAAAATGCGAAAAAACACCACGCTTTGGGGAACTTCTGTTGAACAACTGATTTTAGATGCATTATCTGATTATAATTTTCCAATTGCCTTTAATATGCCAGCAGGACATGAAAAAGATAATCGTGCGATGATTTTAGGGAGAATGGTTAAAATGACTGTTACGAAAGACGAAACTATTGTTGTTTTTGAGAATTAATTTGATTCTCACAAACATCTATTCTAAGTGTTACCTCATCCAGTGTATTCCAAACATCATCCTCAAAAGGCTTTGGTGAAAATTTAAAATAGATGATTCTTTTCTTCTCTTGTGAACAATAATGAGTCTCTACAAGCACATTTAAGGTCAAAGGTTTTTTAGTGTAGCGTGTATCAAATGTTTTAACCTTACCAATATAATGTGAATTGTCTTTTTTAATAAACACAGTATTTGTTTTTCTCACATGTTTATCGTCTATTTTATAAAGATCAAGACCTAATAATCCATCAAAATAATATTGAATATTGGTTTCTAATTCATTTTCTGTTACTTCACCAATATCCTTAATTTTCCAAGCCCAAACGTACGACCAGAAGGTATGACTTTCTTCTTTTGACCAACCTTCTGGAAACCGTAAATCTTCAAAACCTTCATAGTTTATGTTTTGAGCAAAACCTATTGGAAATTCTATAATTTCTTTGATCCAGGTGCTGTCTGTTTCAAATATTTCAATTTGTTGTTTATCTTGACCAAAAGCAATTATAGAATAAAACATTATAAGCACTGTAATAGTAAGTTTCATAGTTTTTTAGTTTAAAAATATAATTCAACTTCAAATTCAATTGCATCAGAAATAGCGTAATCTTTTACACTAACTTTATCTTTAGATCCATATCTAATATTCCATTCAGTTCGATCAATTTTAAATTTCGCTATCATTTTGGTATTATCTATTAATTTAGCATCAAACATTATTGGTTTCGATATTCCTTTAATTGTAAGGTTAGCATCCATTCTTAAACTTCCATTGTCATAATAGCTTACTTTGGTTATGACTAAGCTAGATATTGGATGTTTTTTCACATCAAAAAAATCTTCATTTTTTAAGTGGTTTATTAAATCTTCACTGTAATTTCCATCTGTATTTACAATGGTATTCATGTCAACTGTAAAAGTTCCTCCTGTAATCTTATTATTTGATTTTGTTATTTTGCCTTCTTTAAACTGTGTTGTTCCATAGTGCTCGCCAAAGTTAAACAACATAGATCCTTTCCAGTTTATAGAGCTTTTTGAAGTGTTAATTGGCATTTCGGTTTGTGCGTTAATTGTAATTGAACATGCAAAAATGATAAATATGATAACTTTTCGTTTCATGATGATTTGTTTTTTTTGGTAAAACTAGATTGGTGATCGAAGAAAAATGTCAAAAAAAAGTAAAAGAAGTGTCAATAGTTGCAAAAAGTTGTGAAATTGTCTTTTTTTACATATGTTATGTGAAGGAAGAAGATGTATAGTGGTTTCATTATTATTGTGTTTAGCATGGATGTTTTCAGCTTCTGAAGAAGAGCATTAAATATTTCCTAAAACCTTAAAAATTGTGGTAATTTATTATCTTAATTAATACAAACAAAAATTGCAGGATGAGATTCCTGTTTTACTTATTGTTGAAAATATTATATTAAATTATTCGTGAATCATTGATTTACCAGGAATTATGGCACAACATAACGAGCTTGGAGAATGGGGAGAACAATTTGCATCTGAATACCTTTTAAAAAAAGGCTATGAGATTTTGGAGCGTAATTATTTTTATGATAAAGCCGAAATAGATATTATTGCTAAAAACAAAGCTAGAGATAGCCTTGTTTGTGTTGAGGTTAAAACCAGAAATTCAGATATGTTTGGAGATCCACAAAGTTTTGTAAGCAAAGGAAAAATCAAACTTCTTGTTAAAGCTATGGATGCTTATGTAACTGAAAATGACATTTCATTAGAAACACGTTTCGATATTATTGCTATAATAAAAAACAAGTCTACAGAAGAACTTACACATTACGAAAATGCGTTTTATCATTTCTAGTTAACAATAGGTTTCAAAACTGCCAAAGCCTGTTTTACAGTTTTAATATTCTCGAAAGTAAGCAATAAACGTAAGCCATTTCTAGTTTGTTTTTCTTTCATTTTACAAGCAGCAGGATGAGATTGTACATATTGTAAAACCTTAGTAAATCCATTGCTTTGATAAAAACCACTTTTCTGGTCGTTAATAAAATAGCCAATCAGCTTGCCTTGTTTCATTACTACTTTTTCAAGTCCCATTTTATTAGCAATCCATTTAATTCGAACACTATTTAATAAGTCGACTACTTGTGTTGGTAATTCACCAAAACGATCTACAATTTCAGTTTCAAATTTTTCAAGCTCTTCTTCGGTTTTTATGTTGTTTAATTGTGTGTAAAGATTTAAACGTTCAGAAATATTATTGACATAATTGTCTGGAAAAAGTAATTCAAAATCGGAATCTATGGTAATATCTTTAACGTATTCTTTTTCTTTTCCATTGTCTTGATATAAATCTTTGAATTCATTTTCTTTTAATTCTTCAATAGCTTCATTTAATATTTTTTGATAGGTATCAAAACCTATATCATTAATAAATCCACTTTGTTCACCACCAAGCAAGTCTCCAGCACCACGAATTTCCAAATCTTTCATAGCAATGTTAAAACCACTTCCAAGCTCAGAAAATTGTTCTAAAGCTGTAATTCGTTTTCTAGCATCATCTGTCATTGCAGAATATTCTGGAGTAATAAAATAACAGAATGCTTTTTTGTTGCTTCGTCCTACACGACCACGCATTTGGTGTAAATCGCTTAAACCAAAATTATTAGCATTATTAATAAAAATGGTGTTGGCATTTGGCACATCCAAACCACTTTCAACAATAGTTGTACTTATTAAAACATCAAATTCACCATTAATAAAAGCCAACATTAAATTTTCGAGTTTTTTGCCTTCCATTTGTCCATGACCAATACCAATTTTGGCATCTGGAACCAAACGTTGAATCATTCCAGCAACTTCCTTGATATTTTCAATGCGATTATGAATAAAGAAAATTTGGCCACCTCGTTGAATTTCGTAAGTAACAGCATCTCTAATTGTTTCTTCAGAAAAACGAATCACGTGACTTTCTATTGGATAACGATTAGGAGGAGGAGTGGTTATAACCGATAAATCTCTTGCAGCCATTAAACTAAATTGAAGCGTTCTTGGAATTGGAGTAGCAGTAAGAGTTAACACATCTACGTGCTCTTTGAGTGTTTTTAGTTTTTCTTTAACTGCAACACCAAATTTTTGTTCTTCATCAACAATCAATAATCCTAAATCTTTAAACTTGACATTTTTATTAACTAATTGATGCGTTCCAATAATGATATCTACGTTTCCTTTTTCCAAACCTTCTAAAGTTTCACGTTTTTCTTTGGCAGTTCTAAAACGGTTTAAATAATCTACAGTAACGGGAAAATCTTTTAAACGTTCTTTAAAAGTCCTGGAATGTTGGTAAGCTAAAATGGTTGTTGGTACTAAAATAGCGACCTGTTTGCTATTATCTACAGCTTTAAAAGCAGCACGAATAGCTACTTCTGTTTTACCGAAACCAACATCGCCACAGACCAATCTATCCATAGGTCTTTCGCTTTCCATATCTGCTTTAATATCTGCAGTTGCTGTGGTTTGGTCAGGCGTGTCTTCATATATAAATGAGGACTCTAATTCCAGTTGCAAATAACTATCTGGACGATATTGATAACCTTTTTCTAGTTTACGTTTGGCATAAACCTGAATCAGGTTAAAAGCAATTTCTTTAACTCTGGATTTAGTTTTTTGTTTCAGATTTTTCCAAGCAGCAGAACCTAATTTGTAGATTTTTGGTGGTTTGCCATCTTTGCCATTAAACTTGGTGATTTTATGTAGCGAGTGGATGCTTAAATAAAGCACATCACGTTCGCCATAAACCAATTTTATAGCTTCTTGTTTTTTACCTTCAACATCAATTTTTTGTAAACCACCAAACTTGCCAATCCCATGATCGATATGTGTAACATAATCTCCAATTTCAAGATTAGTAAGCTCCTTTAAAGTTATGGCTTGTTTTTTAGCATAACCATTTTTTAAATGAAATTTATGGTAACGCTCAAAAATTTGATGGTCTGTATAACAGGCTATTTTAGCATCGTTGTCTATAAACCCTTGATAAAGCGAAAGCACAACGGTTTTGTAGTGTACATCTTCATCTACGTCTTCAAAAATATCATGAAATCGCTTGGCTTGTTGTTCGCTAACACAAGCTATATAATTGGTATAACCATTTTCATGATTGACATTTAAGTTTTCTATTAATAAATTGAATTGTTTATTGAATGAAGGTTGTGGTGTGGTATTAAAAGCAATGATGTTAGATTCTTCACTACGTTCTGAATGACTAAATACGCTTTGCGTTCCAAATTCAACAACTGTATATTCCAATAATTGTTTTTTTAGTAAAGAAGAATTACAGAATAACTCTACAGGTTCTGCATGCTTTATTTCTGATGATAAGTTTTTAAAGGCTTCTATAGCTTTTTCAAAAAAATCATCGATTCTAGAAAATAACAAGTCACTGTTTTTGGTAAAAACCACTGTTTTTGAAGCGATATAATCTAAAAAACTCTGTCTGCTTTCTTCTAAAAATTTGTTGGCAACATTTGGAATGATATTTATTTTCTTGATTTGCTCTGTTGAAAGCTGTGTTTCTACATCGAACGTTCGAATACTATCTACTTCATCGCCAAAAAACTCGATTCTATAAGGTTCATCATGACTAAATGAAAACACATCTACAATACCACCACGAACTGAGAATTCGCCAGGTTCTGTTACAAAATCGACACGTTTAAATTTGTATTCAAACAACACTTCGTTTACAAAATCGATTGATAGTTTGTCGTTAACAGAGACTTTTAAAGTGTTGCGTTCTAATTCTTTTCTGGTAACTACTTTCTCGAACAAAGCATCAGGATAAGTAACTATTATGGCTGGTTTTTTACGAGAATTAATTCGGTTTAAAACTTCAGCTCTTAAAAGTACATTGGCATTATCAGTCTCTTCAATTTGGTAAGGTCTTCTGTAACTTCCAGGATAGAAAAGAACATCTTTATCATTCAATAAAATTTCTAAATCGTTTAAGTAAAATGCAGCTTCTTCTTTATCATTAAAAACAAGAAGAAAAGGCTTGTCTGTTTGCTTAAATGTTTCGCTTAAAACAAAAGAAAGCGATGATCCGATAAGTCCTTTTAAATGTGTTTTACTTTGGGATTTGGCAATAGCAGTTTGCAGATTTTGCGTTTGCAAAGCCTGTGCAAATGTTTGCGAGAAAACAGTTTTACTCAAGACAATTTATTTTAATGAATCGATGATTCTAAGATTTGCAAATATAAAGGTTAGTATTTAAAAATTAGTTGAAATTTTACCTGAAAGCCTCCCTTTATATAAGTTCTAAAAAAAGCAAAATTTATATTTTAAAAGGTAGTATCTTTGTCTATATTTGCACGACTTTTAAAAACAGAAAGATATGTCATTTTTAGATTTATTCGATAGTGGATTTAAACAACGTAACGAAGATCATTTTGCAGCAATTGTTAGAGTTGCTATGGATGATGGAATTATTTCTAATGAAGAAAAAGCGTTTTTAGATCGTTTGGCACGTAACTTAGATATTAGTGAGGAAACTTATAAAGAAATCCTTAAAGATTATAAATCTCATCCTATTAATCCACCTACATCTTATGATAGACGTCTAGAGCGTTTATATGATTTGTCTAGAATGGTTTATGTAGACCATATAAAAGGAGAACATGAAGAAATTGTACTTAGAAAGATTGCAGTTGGATTAGGGTTTTCGCCAGACAATGTTAGATACGTGGTAGATAAAGCATTAACTTTAGTAAGTAATGGTGTAGATTTAGATACATTTACTGAAGAAATAAAAAATATGAATAGATAATAATGAACTATTCATAAATAAAAAAAGCGAGCTATTTAGCTCGCTTTTTTTATGATTATAATTTTTAAGTTATTTAACATCACGCATAAATTCTTCAAGCTTTTCTACCATGTTTTTGCTTCCACAAATAAATGGTACGCGTTGGTGCAGTTCTGTTGGATCAATGTCCATGATTCTGTTAAAGCCATCACTAGCTTTACCATTTGCTTGTTCAGCAAGAAAAGCCATAGGATTACATTCGTATAACAAACGTAATTTCCCATTAGAACTTTTTGAGCTTTTTGGATACATATATATGCCACCTTTTATCATATTTCTATGAAAATCTGAAACCAAAGAACCTATATACCTACTTGTATAAGGTCTATCGCCTTCTTCCATTTGACAATATTTAATATAATTTTTAACTCCTTGTGGAAAATGAATATAATTCCCTTCGTTTACTGAATAAATAGTTCCATCTACAGGAAATTCCATTCTAGGATGTGATAAGTAAAATGTTCCAATTGCAGGATTTAATGTAAATCCGTTAACACCATCACCTGTAGTGTAAACCAACATGGTTGATGTGCCATAAACTACATATCCAGCTGCAACTTGTTGACTTCCTTTTTGAAGAAAATCATCAATCGTTACAGGAGTCCCAACAGGAGTAACACGTCTATAAACCGAAAAAATGGTTCCCACAGACACATTAACATCAATATTTGATGAACCATCTAATGGATCAATCAATACAATATATTTATTTTGGTTGTTTTCGTCTCTACTATTTATGCTTATAAAAGTATCTTCTTCTTCACTTGCAATACCACAAACGATGTTTCTGTTTTTAAGTGTTTGAATAAACTTATCGTTTGCATAAACATCTAGTTTTTGCTGGTCTTCACCTTGAATATTAGTGTCACCTGCAGTGCCAATAATATCAACTAAACCAGCTTTATTAACTTCGTGATTAACCACTTTTGCAGCTAGACGAATGGAATTAATTAGTCGAGATAATTCTCCAGAAGTATATTTAAAAGATGCTTGATTTTCAATTATAAATTCTCCTAAAGTTTGATTTTTTCTTGACATGAAGTTGTATTGTATTGTTAGTAATGCAAATATCGTATTTTTTGACAAACTACCACGTTTTCGAAATAGATAAATAATGCAGAATAGGCAACTTTAAACTATCTTTACGCCAAATTTTTTATATGAAAATTTCCATTAGAAAAGCTAAAAAGAGTGATATGACTGCTGTTCTTAACTTAATTAAAGAATTAGCTGTTTTTGAAAATGAACCAGATGCTGTTGAAGTTTCAGTTGAAGATTTAGAACATGATGGTTTTGGTACTAACCCTCAATTTATTTGTTTTGTTGCAGAAATAGAAAATAAGATTGAAGGAATTGCTTTAGTATACAAAAGATATTCTACTTGGAAAGGATCTGTCTTACATTTAGAAGATTTAATTGTAAGTAAGCATATGAGGGGAAATAATATTGGAACAAAACTTTTAGACGAAGTTGTGAAATATGGACATCAATTAGGTGTAAAGCGAATTAGTTGGGAAGTGTTAGATTGGAATGAATCTGCAATCACATTTTATGAAAATAAAGGAGCCAATGTTATGAGAGATTGGGACGTGGTTCAATTAAACGAAAAAGGAATAAAAACATATTTATCAAAATTATAATGCAAGTATTTAAATTTGGAGGAGCTTCTGTAAAAGATGCTAATGGTGTTAAAAATTTAGTAAACGTTTTAAATATAACGGGATATAAAAACACGCTGGTTGTTGTTTCTGCTATGGGAAAAACAACCAATGCGTTAGAGGTTGTAATTGGTAATTATTTTAAAAATAAAAGTGAATTACAAAGTTCTCTTCAAGAAGTTAAAAAATTTCATAATGCCATTTTATTAGATTTGTTTGAAAACGAACAACATCAAGTTTTTAAAAAAGTAAAAAATCTGTTTAATGAGTTAACCTCATTTTTAAACACCAATAAATCTCCAGATTATAATTTTGTTTACGACCAGGTTATTGGTTTTGGTGAATTAGTATCAACAACTATTATCAGCGAATATTTAAATGATGTAGGATTAAAAAACAACTGGCTAGATGTAAGAGAGTATATTAAAACAGACAATTATTATAGAAGTGCAAATGTTAATTGGGAAGTTACTCAAGAGCAAATTTCAAATCAATTTAAAAAGAAAGTTTTAAATATAACTCAAGGGTTTTTAGGAAGCGATTCTAACAATTTCACAACCACCTTAGGCAGAGAAGGTAGTGATTATACAGCTGCTATTTTTGCCTATTGTTTAAATGCTGAAAGTGTTACCATTTGGAAGGATGTTCCAGGAGTTTTAAATGCCGATCCACGATACTTTGAAAATGCTCAATTAATAAATAAAATTTCTTATCGCGAAGCCATAGAATTAGCATTTTATGGAGCTTCTGTTATTCATCCAAAAACATTACAACCTTTGCAGAGAAAGGAAATTCCATTACATGTAAAGTCTTTTTTAAATCCAGAAAAGAAAGGAACTACTGTTTGTAAGGAAGTTGGTCTAGATCCAGATATTCCTTGTTTTATAGTTAAGAAAAACCAGGTGTTAATTTCATTATCATCCTTAGATTTTTCATATATCGTTGAAGATAATATAAGCGAGATTTTTAAACTCTTGCATTTATACAAAATGAAAGTTGATGTTATACAAAACTCAGCCATTAGCTTTTCTGTTTGTGTCGATAATATATATCAAAATTTAGATCAATTATTACAACATTTAAAAGCAAAATTTAAAGTAACTTGTAATGAAAATGTGTCTCTATATACTATTAGACATTACAACGAAGCAGCTATTATTCAATTAGAAGAAGATAAAGAAGTGCTATTAAAGCAATTAACACAAGAAACTATGCAAGTTGTTACTAAATAAACAATTTCATTACATTTGTATTCATGAGCCACCAACCAAACAAAGGATTAGTAACAGCTAAAGAAGTTTCTAAAGCCATACAATTAGATTCCTATGGTTTTATAGGGACTTTTGTTGGTTGGATACTAATGAAAGTTTTAAAAATATCTACTCTAAATAGCATTTATAATAGAAACAAGCATTTAGAAAAATTAGAATTTTTAAATGGTATTTTAAGTGAGTTTCAAATTAAATTCGAAATTCCTGAAGAAGACTTAAAAAGATTACCAAAAGATGGTGCTTATATAACAGTTTCTAATCATCCACTTGGTGGAATAGATGGCATTTTACTATTAAAATTGATGCTTGAACAGAGAGAAGATTTTAAAATTATAGCCAATTTCCTTTTGCATAGAATCGAGCCACTCAAACCGTACATTATGCCAGTAAATCCTTTTGAAGATAGAAAGGATGTTAAATCTAGTATTACAGGTTTTAAAAATGCCATAAAACATTTACAAGAAGGACATCCATTAGGTGTGTTTCCAGCTGGCGAAGTTTCAACCTATAAAGATGGAAAATTATTAGTAGACAAACCATGGGAAGAATCTGCAATGAAACTTATTAAGAAAGCTGAAGTTCCTGTTGTACCAATTTATTTTCATGCAAAAAATAGTCAGTTATTCTATAAACTATCTAAAATTAGTGATACGTTTAGAACAGCTAAATTACCTTCAGAATTATTAACTCAAAAAAGAAGAGTTATTAAAGTTAGAATTGGAAAACCTATTTCAGTTGCTGACCAAAAGGAGCATCAAAGTTTGGAAGAATTTTCAGAATTTTTAAGAAAGAAAACCTATATGTTATCTAATTCTTTTGATGAAAAAGGAAACTTACTAAGTAATATTTCAACTTCACTTAAAGTTCCAAAACCTCCAAAAAGAATTGTAACTCCAATATCTAAAGACCTCATGAATAAAGAGGTTGAAACCTTAAGGAAAGGAGATTTTAGATTGTTACAAAGTAAAAATTATGAAGTGTTTTTAGCAACATCTAAAGATATTCCTAATATTTTAAGAGAAATTGGAAGGCTTAGAGAAATTACTTTTAGAGAAGTTGGAGAAGGCACAAATGAAGCCATTGATTTAGATACCTTTGACACCTATTATCATCATATGTTTCTTTGGGATAGCGAACAAGAATTAGTAGCTGGTGCTTATAGAATGGGCTTAGGCTCACAAATTTTTGCCAAACATGGCATTGATGGATTTTATTTGCAAGATTTATTTAGGTTCGAACCAGAATTATTTAAAATGATGAGCGAATCTATAGAAATGGGAAGGGCTTTCATTATTAAAGACTACCAACAAAAACCTATGCCATTGTTTTTACTTTGGAAAGGTATTGTACACACAACTTTGCGTTACCCAGAACATAAGTTTTTAATTGGAGGTGTTAGTATTAGTAATCAGTTTTCAAATTTCTCAAAATCGTTAATGATTGAGTTTATGAAATCTCATTATTACGACCCATATATTGCTCAATATGTACATCCCAAAAAGGAATTTAAAGTAAAACTGAAGGATGCAGACAAAGACTTTGTGTTTGATGAAACAGAAGCAGATTTAAACAAGTTTGATAAAATCATCGATGAAGTAGAGCCAGGAGCTTTACGCTTGCCTGTTTTACTTAAAAAATATATCAAACAAAATGCCAAATTGGTAGCTTTTAATGTAGACCCATTGTTTAATAATTCGGTTGATGGCTTGATGTATATTAAAATTGCAGATTTACCAGAAAGCACTGTAAAACCAGTAATGGAAGAGTTTCAAGCTGAATTAGAGCAGAAACTTTCTGAACAAAATGGGGAAACTTAAATTGTATTTATAATGATTTAAACCAATCTTGAAATTGACTTCCTAAAAATGGAATGGGTTTCATTTCTCCACTTAAAGAGCCTACTAAACTAATAATCCATAATATTAAGATTCCAACATTAACAAACCAACCAATAATAGGAACAAAACTTAATATTACAAAGCAAAGCATGATACCTAATACTTGCCTGATATAGTATGAACCAAATTCGCTTTTATTATTATTGTTCATAATAAAAGCTATAATCCAACCAATTATTGTCATGTGAGCAATAATGGCTATGGTTTTGCCATCTTTAAAGCCATCATCATGAAAATCTCGAGTTTTTTCTTGAGTGCCTTTTTCAAAATTTTTATTTTCTTCAGACATGATTTTAATATTTAAAAAATATTATACTAAAGATAATGAAAATTAAGAAGTAACAAATGTTTATTATTGGAAAGCACTATCAATTGGTTCCCAGAGTTCTATTTTGTTGCCATCATTATCAAGTATCCAACCAAATTTTCCATAGTCGTATTCTTCAATTTCTCCAACTATAGTAACACCTTCTTCTTTTAATGCAGCTATTAATTCATGTAAATTTTCAACACGATAATTAAACATAAAGTCTTTTTTCGAAGGATGGTAGTATTTGGTGTCCTCAGCAAATGGACTCCATTGAGTAGAGCAATCTTTACCATCTTTATCTTTCCACCAAAAAGTACAACCATAATCATCTGTGTCAAAACCTAAATGTTTCTTGTACCAATCTTTTGTTGCTTTTAGATTTTTGGTTTTAAAGAATAAACCACCAATTCCTGTAACGCGTTTTTTCATTGAAAATTTATTTTCATTTCCACGAAAGTGGAAATCTTATTATTATTTTTTAATAGCAGATTCATAAATATCGATCCATTCTTCAACAGTCAATTTCTTAGAAAGCTCTGCAATTAGTTCAAAAGGAATATCCTCAACTTTTTTAAATCGAACACAGCTTTTTCCCATATCTAATTTGCGTTTAGAATGTTTTGGGAATTCATTTACAAACCAATCATGAATTTTTGGCACTGCATAAATACCACTATGATATAAATTAATGGAGTTTTTTTGAGAAGCAAAACTCATAAAAGGCAAAGGTTCTTTAGGTGTGCAATGGTATCCATCAGGATAAATACTATGTGGTACAAAATAGCCAATCATGCCATATTGTATGCCTTCTTCGAAGCCTTTAGGGAGATTTGTTTTAATCGTTTTTCTAAGCTTATTTAAGGCTTCTTTGCGTTCTTCTGGAACTTGATTTATGTAGTCTTCTGGAGAATTAGCTTTGTATTGCATGATAATTGTTGGTTTTAATACAAAGACTAAGATATAAAAAGATTACTAAGTTGTTTAATTTCTTATAGTAACAAAAGATTTTATCTTGTTAACTATGGTTTGTGCTAATTTCTCTTTGCTTTCTATAGTCCATCCAGCCACATGTGGTGTTAGAATTACATTGTCTGATTTTATTAAGAATTGAAAAGATTCAGGCATTGTTGAAGAAAACATATCTTCAAAAGAGGATTTTTCATATTCTAACACATCTAAACCAGCACCTAATATTTTGCCAGATTTTAAAGCAGATACCAAATCTTTTGTAACCACACTTTTTCCACGAGCTGTGTTTATTAACCAAAAAGGCTTCATGAAATTATTAATAAATTCCATGTTTATCATATTTCGGGTTAAAAGTGTTTCTGGTGTATGTAGACTAAGAACATCAGCTTCTTGATAAATTACATCTAAGGTAACTTGTTCTGCATGTATGTCTCCAACGTTGGGTTTAATATCGTAACACAACACGTCGACTTCAAAACCATTTAATTTTTTTGCAAATGCTTTTCCCATGTTTCCATAGCCAATAATACCAATGGTTTTTCCATCTAGTTCAATTCCTCTATTGTCTTCACGTTGCCATTTTCCTTCTTTAACTTCTTGGTTTGCTTTATTGAGTTTGTTTAATAGTGAAAGTAACATTCCTAAAGTATGCTCTCCAACAGCATTTCTGTTTCCTTCTGGAGCAGAAATTAAACAGATGTCTTTACTGTCTGCATAATCGCAATCAATATTTTCTAATCCTGCACCAACACGACCTATAAATTTTAAATTTACTGCAGCATCTAAAAATGATTTATCAATAGAAAATCGACTTCTAATTATAATTCCATCATAATCACCTATTTTAGCTTCAACTTCGGTTTTGGATGAGGTATAATCTTCATCATTTTGAAAGCCTAAATCATTAAGTTGATTTATTAAGAGTGGATGATTGGTATCAAGGTGAAGGATTTTCATGCTTATTTCCTGTGAAAGCAGGAATCTTTTTTAAGTTTAGATAAAAGTAATAGTTATGAGATACTGAAACAAGTTCAGTATGACAAAAAATTAATTATTTAGAACATTTATATTTTTGGATAATGTGTTTGTGTTTTTTCGTGTTGAACAGTTCCAGTATGTGCTATACTTAGTTTTTCAAAAAGAAGCACTTGAACTTCTTTATTATTCTTTGTCATTGGGTTGTGCTCTACACCTTTTGGAACGACAATAATTTCGCCTTGTTTGACAACTTCAGTTCGGTCTCTAAATTGCATATATAGTGTGCCTTTTATAACTTGAAACAGTTCGTCTTCATTGTCATGACTATGCCAAACAAATTCACCTTTAAGCTTTGCTAAAATTACCTGCATATTATCAACCACAGCAATTTGTTGAGGATGCCAGTTTTTATTAAATTTCGAAAATTTATCTTTGATATTTATTGCATTCATACTGTAAATGTACAAAAGCTAATACATTAAAAGCCAATTATTAATCCTGAAAGAACAAAGAATAAATAGATTCCAAGAATGTCATTACTTGTTGTTATAAAAGGTCCAGTTGCTATGGCTGGATCGATGCCACGTTTGTCTAAAACTATTGGTACAAAGGTTCCAACAAGAGCAGCAACAACTATAACAGACATCATAGAAGCAGCAATGGCAATGCTTTCTATAAGTTCTTGATTTATAATAAAACCAAAAAGAATGACCAAAACGGCTAATGCTAAGCCATTAATTAAGCTAAGACCTATTTCTTTAAAAAGTCTGCTCGCAATGCTTCCTTTAACATTATCGTTTGCAAGACCTTGAACTATAATAGCACTAGATTGAACACCAACATTTCCTGCCATGGCAGCAATTAAAGGTGTATAGAAAAATAAAGAAGGTACGGTTTCCATGACATTTTCGAAACCTTTCATTATAAAGACACTTCCTAAACCACCAAAAAGGCCTAAAACTAACCATGGTAATCGAGCTTTGGTGAGCTCTAGAATACTGTCATCTGCTTCAACATCTTGAGTAATACCTGCAGCTAATTGGTAATCTTTGTCTGCTTCTTCTTTCATGACATCTACAATGTCATCAATTGTAATTCTTCCTAATAAAATTTGATTGTTATCAACTACTGGAATGGCTTCTAAATCGTATTTCTGCATCACTTTTGCCACTTCTTCAACATCGTCGTTTACATATACATAATCGACACTTGAAATGTAGATGTCTGCAATTTTTTGATCGCTCTTGGCAACAATTAAATCTTTTAAAGATAAACGGCCAACTAGCTTATTTTGTTTATTTACCACGTAAATAGAGTGAACTCTGGTAACATCTTTGGCTTGGCCTCTAATTCTACGTAAACAACCAGCAACTGTCCATGTTTCATAAACTTTTACAAGTTCTTTAGCCATAAGTCCACCTGCAGTATCCTCATCGTAAGCTAAAAGTTCTGTAATTTCTGCTTTGTGCTCTTCGTCTTCAATTTGAGAGATTACTTCTGCTTGTCGATCTTCAGGTAATTCAGCAATAATATCTGCAGCATCATCTGTGTCTAATTCTTCAATTTCTTCAGCAATCTCTTTGGCAGAAAGGTTTCTTAATATTTTTTCTCGATTGTCTTCATCGAGTTCCATTAAAATATCAGAAGTAGTTTCAGAATCTAATAATTTAATAACATACACGGCTTCTTCTAGATCTAGTTCATCTAAAATTTCGGCTATATCTGCATAATGATACTCTTTAAGAAGTAATTGCAATTCCTTATCGTTTTTCATTTCAATAAGAAATTGAACTTGTTCTATAAGTTCATCTGTTAGCTCAAACTGTATGTTATCGTTTTCTTCTGACAATGGATTTAGTTATTTATATCGTTTTCAATTAAGATGGTTAGTTCAATAAATTGCGAAACACTTAATTGTTCTGGACGCATTCCAAAGATACTATCTTCTCTTAAATTATCGCTTAAATTCAAAGTTTTTAAACTGTTACGAAGTGTTTTTCTTCTTTGCTGAAAAGCTGTTTTAACCACTTTAAATAATAGATTTTCATTACAAGAAAGTACGTAATTTTCTTTTCTTTTTAATAATAACACACCCGAATCTACTTTTGGTGGTGGATTAAAAACAGTAGGATGAACAGTAAATAAATATTCGGCATCATAAAAGGCTTGAGTTAGTACAGATAAAATTCCATAAACTTTACTTCCTTCTTTAGAACAAATGCGTTGTGCTACTTCTTTTTGGAACATGCCAGAAAATTCAGGAATTTGATCTCGCATTTCTAATGTTTTAAAAACAATTTGTGAGGATATATTATAAGGATAATTACCAATTATAGCAAAAGGTTCGTTTTTGAAAACCTGATTTAAATTGTATTTAAGAAAATCTTGTTCTATAACTCGATTGGCTAAAGTTAAATAGTTGTTTTTAAGATATTCTACAGATTCTGTATCAATTTCTATTACATGTGTGGTGACATCTTTTTTTAGAAGATATTTTGTAAGAACTCCCATTCCTGGACCAATTTCGAGCACATGATTATAGCCTTTAAACGATAAGGAATTTGCTATTTTTTCAGCAATAGATTCATCGTTTAAAAAGTGTTGTCCTAAATGTTTTTTTGCTTTTACTTGATGGTCTTTAGACACAGTATTTCTTTTTTATTATTATTTAAAAGTAACTGAATATTCATCTACAATTTGAAGTTCTGTTCTAAAAGCAAGCATTTTGTCTGCAAACTTTTTTAAGCCTTCTGCTTTCAATTTTTCGGCATCTTCTTTATAATATGCATTTAAAGCTTCGCGTGAATAAGATCTATATTGTACAGAGTATGTATGGCCACCAAGATCTTCTTCAACTAATACTTTACTAAGTGTTGCTTTTTCAAATTTACCAGTTGCTAATACTTGTGGAATATGCTCTTTTATCCATTGAAGCCATTCATCATGGATGCTTTCGTCAATGTTTACTGTAACGTTATATATAATCATATTAAAAATAATAAGGACTTAAAGTATTAAGTGCTTAAAGCTGATTGTTATTAAAGTGTTTTTGCAAATAACAGAAGTTCTTCGTCATCTTCAAAGGGTTTGGTTCTTTTTTCAAAAGATAAGCCTAATTTTTCTAATAACTTAATAGAATTTGTATTAGTTGGTAATGTTATAGCAAAGATTTTATCAAGTTTGAATTTATTTTTAGCTAATTTTAAAATAGCCTCTGAAGATTCAAAACCAAAGCCTCTACCTTCATAGTCTGGTAACAAGGCAAAGCCAATATCAACATGCTCTAATTGCTCTCTTTTTACAAGACCACATGTGCCAATAGATTTATTGTTTTCTTCTTTAAGCTGAAGTTTATAGAATCCAAAACCAAAATCTTTATAACTTTTAATGGTTCCATTACTTAAGTAAGTTTTAGTATTAGTAACAGTTTTAAGGTTTCTGTCTCCAATATATTTTTTAAAATTTGGAGTATTAACTAATTCTAAAAAGAATTGAGCATCATCTAAAGTAATTTTTGAAATAATAAGTCGCGTTGTTTCAGCAATTTTCATAAAACTTTAATTAATTGTATCGCCACGAAGGGATCTGAAATTATTTCTTGAATCGACAAAATAGATGCTATCTTCATACTCAAATACTATTTTTTCGTAAAGTTCTTTAGCTTTTTCAGGTTGTTCTAGTTTTTTATAATAAAGTTCTGCTAAATAAAAATAAGCATCGTCGGCAAGAATATCATCGCTATAATTTGTTATTATATTTAAATAATTTTCTTCTGCTTTATGATAATTTTCTTCTTTATAATATAATTGTGCCTGTTTAAATAAAGCTTGGTCTTCTATACTTTCGCCTTTATGCTTGTTTAATATTTGATCTAATAATAGTATAGCTTGATCTGTTTTATTTTGAAAAGCCATTAAATCTGCTTTGGCATAAAGTTTTAAACCTGCCTGTGTCGAGTCTTCAAATTTATTATCTGTTATTAAAAGCATTAGTTCTAAAGCATCATTTGCAATAAGCTGAGACGTTGAAGATTTAAGAATTTTTAATTGAGATTCTGCCCATTGAAAATCTCCTTTATAATAACTTGTTTTTGCCACCTTAAAACGCGCTTCTTGAGAAAGTGTGCTATTTTTTAAATTACGTTGAATTTGAGAATAATAAATTAATGCTTCGTTAAATTTTTCTTGTAACACTAAAATGTCTCCTAGTTCCAATTTCGCTTCTGCTTCTTGAAAAGAAGACAGAGGAAGTTCTAAAGTTTGTTTTAAGAATGAAATAGCCTCATTAGGATTATGCATAAAGAATGCTAAAAAATGTGCATAAGATTTTTGAATGTAAAATGTTTGGGTAAATTTTCCGTAGGTATTAAAAATCTCCTGATATTGCTTATCTATATCATTATATTCAGATTCTGATACTATTAATACTTTAATTTCTATTAAGTAGTAAATTGCATTAAGTTTGGTTTCTAAATCTTGTGCCGTGTCCGTAATGTATGAAAAAATAGAAATTGCAGTTTGTGCTTCTTGGTCATTTAAGGCAATATGTGCCAATTCTTCAATCCTATTTAAACTCTCAGGTTGTCTATAGAAAATGGCTTTTTCTTGTGCAAAAGCTTTAGAATAATCTTTTTGTTGCACAAAAAGCCAGCTTAACATTTCATTCCACATTAAGTTTGGTTCTTGCTGAATTTTTTTCAGAAGAATTCGTTTTAAAATGAGGTTGTTTTCGTTTTCACTATTTTCACTAATAAAATCGCTAAATGCTCTTTTTATAGTATTTAGATAGGTGTCGTTTAACTCAACAAAATTTAAATAACTATCAAACATTTTCTCAATGTTTCCTTGATCTCCATAAATTCTAGCTAGCTGGATATTAAAATTTAAGTCAGGTTTTAGTAGCATGGCTTTCTCGTAAGATGTAATTGCCTGATCCAATAAGGATCTGTCTTCAAAAGTTTTACCAATTATAAAGACATAATTTGGATTTTCATCAAGTGTTGCAATAGCATCATTGTAATATTTATTGGCATTTGCTAAATCGTTTTTTAACTGATAATTATAACCTAACTCTATAAGAAGAGGAGGATAATTAATTCGTGACATTTGATTTAATAAAAGTGTTTCAGCTTGATCTAACTGCTCTAATTGTTGATGAGATTTTACTAACTGAAGGAGATAAGTATTGTTGTTTGGAGTTTTGTTATAAAGGCTTTGGTAAGTAAGAAGTGCTTTTTCAAAGTCTCCATTTTTAAAATATTCTGATGCAACAAGATCTTCTTGAGAGAAGGCATGGAAGCAAAAGAAAAATGATAATATAAATAAAAACCTCATAGCATAACTTTATGTAAATATAATAAATGTGCTTTGTAGAAAGTGTAAATGTTATTATAAAAAAAATGCCTGAAGGTTATTCAGGCATTTTACCAACCAAAATAAATGTGCTATTAATCTTGTTTTATTTAACATGATTCAAATACTCGATTGGGACAAATCGTACTAAATCAAATTGATTTATTCTGTTGCAACAACAGTAATGTTATTATTTTCAAATTTAGGTAATTCGAAATCTGAAAATAAGACTTTACTAGCCAAAACAATTAAAGCAATAAGTAGAAAAATACGTTTTACATTTTTCATTTATAAGTAGGTTTCTGTTTAGGAGGTACTAACTTGAAAAAAATAAATTAATAATCAAAGAAAAACGCTAAAAAATCGTTGAACAACGTTATATTTTAGCGTTTCATCGATAAAATAAGAAATATCCTACAGAAATATAACTAATTAATTTATTATTTTAAATCCAGTATAAGGGACTAAAACATCTGGAATTACAATGCCATCTTTAGTTTGATAATTCTCTAAAATTCCGGCTAGAACTCTTGGTAAAGCTAAAGAACTTCCATTTAACGTGTGAGCTAATTCGTTTTTACCATCATTATTTTTAAATCGAAGTTTTAGTCTGTTTGCTTGAAAAGTTTCAAAATTAGAAACAGAAGATATTTCTAACCAACGGTCTTGAGCAGTTGAAAATACTTCAAAATCGAATGTTAATGCTGAAGTAAAACCTATATCTCCACCACAAAGTCTTAAAATTCTATAAGGTAATTTTAGCTCTTTAAGTATGTGTTTTACATGCTCTACCATTTCGTCTAAAGCTTGATAAGAACGATTAGGATGTTCCACTCTTAAAATTTCAACTTTGTCAAATTGGTGCAATCTGTTTAACCCTCTTACATGAGCTCCATAGCTTCCAGCTTCACGTCTAAAGCAAGGTGTGTAGCCAGTGATTCCAATTGGTAAATCAGATTCATTTAATATTACATCTCTAAAAATGTTTGTACCAGGAACTTCTGCAGTAGGAATTAAATATAAGTTATCTTCTGTAACATGATACATTTGTCCTTCTTTATCTGGAAGTTGTCCTGTACCAAAGCCTGAAGCTTCGTTAACTAAATGTGGTAATTGATATTCTGTATAACCAGCTGCTGTATTTTTATCTAGGAAATAAGCTATTAAGGCACGTTGTAATTTGGCACCTTTGCCTTTGTAAACAGGGAATCCAGCTCCAGTAATTTTGTTACCAAGTTCGAAATCAATAATGTCGTATTTTTTTGCTAACTCCCAATGTGGTAGTGCTTCATTGTCTAGTGTTGGAATGGTTCCTTCGCTAAAAACTATTTCGTTATCTTCTTCTGTAGTTCCTTTAACGACTGAAGTATGTGGTACATTTGGAATTTTATATAACAACTGATTTAATGCTTCAACTTTTTCGTTAAGAGTTTCTGTTAACGTTTTAGTTATTTCTTTAAGTTCTGTTGTTTTTTCTTTTAACACATTTGCTTCAGAAGCTTTACCAGATTTGTACAAATTCCCAATTTCTTTAGATAAACTATTCGATTCTGCTAATGCATTGTCTAATAAAGTTTGCGTTTGTCTTCTGTCTTCATCTAAAGAAATAACCTCGTCAATCATTAGAGTAGCATCTATATTTCTAACGGCTAATCTTTTGATAACTTCTTCTTTGTTTTCTCTAATAAAAGGTACTTGTAACATGTATTAAAAATTTAAGCGACAAATTTAAGGAATTACTTAGTAAATCAATCTTCATTTGAAGGTAAAATCCAATCACAATGCTTAAAAACTTGCCATGGAACAGAAGCTATATCTACATTAGGATTAATTAACTGTTTGTAAGGCTTTCCATTAATACTTATTTTACTATCCACATAAACAGAAACATCTTCACCATTTTTTGCATATATATCTTTTAAGCGTTGAGAAAATTGCCAAATAACATCAGGTTTTGTAGATGCTAAATGGATTTGTTTGTTACTTAAAAAATCGTTTAGATTAATATTTGTAGGCTTTAGGGTTTTATTGTTTACTACTTTGTACATAGCAAATCCTTGTTTAGAACGAAGCATCATTCTCCAGGATAACCTATGTCCTTCTTCTGTCCAAAGCACATCATCTACAATAAAATGATGTCTTAAAGGAAGCGCTATTTGGATAGCAAAATATATAGAGAAAACAGCAATTAGAGGGTTTTTATAAGATGGGATAATAACCTCGTCTCCATTGTAGAATGGTTTGTTTTTTAGAAATATATTATGAATGGTTTTAGGGTCGAAAAAGAATAATGTAAAGGCTAAAGACAAATATGGAAAGATACCTACTTGAAATATAAAAGAATTAAATAGATGAAAAAATATCGATGCGAAAAAAGCCCATTTTCTAGTTGGTTTAAAAAGGAGTAAAGGAATAATTAATCCATCGAATAAAATACCACCATAAGCTAAAAAATAATGTACCCATTTTTGTTGAAGCAACTCTCCAACAAGGAAATAGTGTTGCTTTCCTTTCATTAATATTTCAATAAAGGTAGTGTTTAGCCAATCTGGATATATTTTAGCAATTGATCCATATGTGTAAACAATAAACATTTGGATAATGAAAATTAAACGACACCAATTAGGCATAGATATGCTCTTTATGTCAAGATTGTTTTTAGCATCTATAGAATAATACTTGTTTGCTGGCTGTAAAATCATGAAAGTACTTAATAAAATCAGTAAATAATAATGATTGTTATAAGATGCTTTTTGCATGAAATAAGTTCCAGCCCACATTATGGTAAACATGATAGTACTTATTCGATATTTATATCCAAACATAATCAATAAGCCAAAAACCCCCATAACTAGATAATAGGCATACATTATGTTGCCTGGAAGTGGCTGTAACCATTCAAAACCAATAAAAGAAAAGGTGAATTCTGGATCAATAAGAGTTCTTTTAATCCATCCAGTAAAAATGGCTCCAACAGACTCTAAAAAACATAATAGGCCAAAAATAATTCTAAAAACTATTAACGAGCTATTATCTATGTGTTTAAAGAGGAGTTTATTTAGCATGATATTTTTCAATAAAATTTAAAGAAGTCTCTTTGTCTTTTTGTAATTGAATTTTTAAGGTTTCTACAGAGTCAAATTTTTGTTCGTCTCTAATTCTATCTAAAAGCTCTATAGTTAAAGTTTTTCTATAAATAGTCTCATTAAAATTGAATAAATGAATTTCTATAGTTTGTTTATTATTAGAATCTATAGTAGGATTTAACCCAATATTCATCATGCCAAAAACTTCTTGATTATTAATGGTAGTTTTAACAATATAAACGCCTTGTTTCGGGATTAATTTATAAGATTCCTTAATGTTTATGTTAGCAGTTGGAAAACCTAAAGTATTTCCAAGCCCTTTGCCTTTTACAACTTTTCCAGTAATTATGAAATTGTTTCCTAAATATTTATTGGCAGTTTTAATATCGCCATCAACTAAAGCATTTCTAATTTTTGTTGAACTAACCGAAACATCATTAATATCTTGAGCTGATATTTCTTCAACTTCAAAATCATATTGTTTACCAAAGGCTTTTAAATCATCAATATTTGCTGAACGATTCCTTCCAAAATGATGGTCGTAACCAATTATTATTTTTTTTGCATGAAGTTGTTTGATTAAGATTTCTGAAACAAACTCCTCAGCAGTTAAGCGTGAAAATTCTTTAGTAAATTTTTTTATTACTAACACATCTAAACCAAGTTGATCTAAGATGTTACTTCTTTCTTCTATGGTATTTAAAAGTTTAATATTCGCATCTTTCTGTAAGACCATTCTGGGGTGTGGAAAAAAGGTAAGAACAACAGACTTTAAATTACTTTTTTTTGCTGTATTAACTAATCTCTCAATAATTTTTTTATGACCAATGTGGACACCATCAAAGGTGCCAATGGTAACCACTGTTTTCGAATTAAAATCTGCTGGTAAGGAATCGAAAATTTTCAAACGTTTATTATTTCTTCAAAAATAAAAAAAGAGGATTGATAAACATCAATCCTCTTTTAAGTTTATTTAGTATTAAAATTTATTTCTTAATGAAAGGTAAAGAAACTTGACTAGATTCTTTAGAAATTTTAATAAAATACATACCATTACTTAATTCTGAGGTATTAATTGTTAAGTCAGATTCGTTAGCAACTTTATTGCTTAAAACTATTTGACCTAACATATTGTAAACAGCATAAGCATCAGGAACAGTGTTACTAGTTGCTTTTATAGTTAACACATTAATTGTTGGATTAGGGAAAATACTAATAGAATTATTTAACTCATTTTCTGAAGTACTTAAAGAAGATACAATTATTGAAGTGTCTTCTGAATCGCCAAATGTGCCACCACTAAAGATTAGTGTGTCATCGTTAGTTCTTAATTCGTAAGAGCCATTGCCCCAAGCACAGCATATTCCATCTCCATAAACATCATATATAGTAAAAGTATAACAACCTGTTGCATTTAAAGTAAATACTTCGTTAATTGGTTCCGAATTACCATCTGTATAAGGGCCGCCAGAGTATAACACCGTATTAGACTCATCTATAAACTCCCAAGTTGTATCAGAACCATAATCATCTGGAATAATTTGCATTCTTACTTCATTAGTAACATAGGCACCTGCAGCAGAAAAACTTTTCGATGCTACATCATTACAAGCTCGTGCATCTGCACCTCCATTGACATTTGTAATCGTTGCGTTAAGGGTTTGAGTTCCACCATCAGCAGAAATGGTAGGAAGTGAAACTGCATCATATTCACCATATGCTAAAGAGCCAGACCAATTGTAGTTAGTAGCTCCATTTCCATCAACATCATAACTAATTGTTGCTGAGGTTAATGTTGATGTTCCCCAGTTGACAATCTTAATATTTGCATTAACATCTGATGTACAAGGAACTGTACTTAAACATTCTATTGCTATTTCAGCATCATTATTAACAGCAGTTAAAGGGGTTGCACCATTTGAAGTAACCAATCCAGCTCTAGATCCTGCCATTACGGCTTGAACTCTAACTTTTTGACCTGCCGTATAGGTATTCATACACGTATCATCTGTGTAATCCATATAATTCTCAATCATATCTACAGTTCCACAAGAAACATGTCCTGTTGGACAACCAAAATTTGGCGAATCAACTGCAGGAGTATCTGCTACTAAGTCTCCACCACCTAAACAACCTCCTTGAAAAGTGTGATATAATCCTAAATAATGACCAACTTCATGAGTCATAGTTCTACCTTTATCATAAGGAGGGCTTAATTGAAAAGAGCCATCATCATAATCAGAACTTCCAAAATAAATGTGTCCAGCACTTACACCATCAGTATCTGCTGGTCCTCCTGGAAATTGGGCAAATCCTAATGTGCCAGATAAATCTCCTACATATTTTGAAGACCACATATTCATATATAAATCACGATTCCAAATAGTTTGTGCTTTCCAATAATTAACATCAGACTCATTTGTACCATCTTGACAAATGTTTACACGATTAATTCCATTGGTTGGACATCCATTTGGCGTTCTTTGAGCCATAACAAATTCCACTTCTACATCTACGCCTCCAGCAGTACTTTCACCAGGAGTTCCTACCATCATTCTGAAATCTTCGTTCATTACTGTTACTTGAGAAAGAACTTGTGCATCAGTAATATTTGCTCCAGTACCTAATGGTTCTCCATTGTGTAAAACATGAACGACTAAAGGAATTTCTAAAACAACACGTCTTTGAGGCGTGCTTTCTAATTCTTGAATTTTTTGATTTAATTGCGTTCGAAATGTTTCACTGCCCATCATGTTAGGGTTTGTCTCTAGTAGTTCGGCATTATAATTATCTGTTAAACACTTAACGTTTTCTTGAGAGTTTTTTTGTTGTGCCATCATAAAACTAGGCATACATAATAGTATAAATAGTATTTTTGACAAAGTAGTTTTTTTCATAAGGGAGTAATTAAATATTTTAAGAAAAATTAAAACGTAAATTTAAAAAAAATATTAAGAAATTGTTAAATGTTCTGTGCAATTAACATGTTAATTATAGTCAGTTTAACTTTTTAACATATAAAGTAATAGAATAAAATATTATTGTTGATTGAGATATTAAATCGATATTTATTTATAATTTAGCATATTCACTAAAAATCAATAAACTATGCAATTAACTATTACTAACTTCAAATTAAATAAATCTTGCTTTATCTATTTAGCAGTTTTTTTATTTAGTTTAAATCTAATGGCTCAAAAGCCAATGCCAACAAGATCTTTTGAAATAAGTCTTGAGGCAGATGAAAAAATTGAAACAGAAATTAAAACTAATGGACGTTTTATTTTAGATACAGGAATTCCAATAGCTCTTTATGGTTTAAATTACGAAGTGCCTGCTGGCACACCAGAATCTATGGCGCAACATTATATTGCTCAAGAATCTGAAATATTTGGAATTAAAAAGAATGAAATTTCAAATTTACATCATCATGCTACTAGAACTACAAATGCTGGTTCAGTAGTGCGTTATCGTCAGTATTCAGGAAATTATCCAGTTAATAAAGCCGAATTAACGATTTCTATTTCACCACAAAACAAAGTGGTTTTTGTAATGAATAGTTATGAGCCAAATGTAAATATGGCAAATGTACAGCCAACTGTGTCTGAAGCAAGAGCCTACCAATTAGCTTTCGATTATTTAGATCCAAAATCACCTGTGTCATTTAGTGACAGCAGATTGATGATTTACAAGAATACTAAAATGACACGTCTAGCATATGAGGTTACAATATTAACGAGTAATCCTCTTGGAGAATGGCATGTCTTTTTAGATGCTAGAACAGAAGAGATTTTTAAAGTGGTAGATATGGCCCATTATTATTGCGAGCATAAAGAAGGAGAGCATAATAAAACTTGTAATCATGATAATAAAAAACCACCTGTTGAAAACGAACGTTTTATGCTAGTTGATGGAACAGGAATGGTTTTCAATCCAGACCCATTATCATCAAATACAGTGGCATATGGAACAGCAGGTTATGTAGATGGAAATGACGCAACAACTACACAGCTAGATGCTGCTAGATTTAGCGTAGTATTAAGAGATATTACATTTACAGGAGGGACCTATAGATTAGTTGGTCCACGTGCTGAAATTGTTGATTTTGATTCACCAAGTACAGGTTTATTTCATCAAGCAACATCAACATTTAATTTTAATAGACAAGATCAAGGTTTTGAACCAGTAAATACGTATTACCATATAGATTATTTAATGGGTTATATAAATGATGATTTAGGGTGTAATGTTTTGCCATATCAATATAGTTCTGGAGTTCGTTTTGATCCACATGGAGCTGGAGGAGCAGATAATTCATACTACACTGGAGGTACAGGAAGATTAGCTTTTGGAGAAGGTTGTGTAGATGATGCAGAAGATTCAGATGTTATCCATCACGAATTAGGTCATGGATTGCATGATTGGGTGACCTCAGGAGGATTATCGCAAGTAGATGGATTGAGTGAAGGTTCTGGAGATTATGTAGCTCAATCTTATAATAGAGGAGTTAGTATTGCTAATGGTTATTGGACATCTGCAGATGCAGCTTGGAACTATGTGTTTAATTGGGATGGGCATAATACTTGTTGGCCTGGTAGAGTTACCAATTATGGAGCTATTTATCCTGGAGGATTAGTTGGGCAAATTCATACAGATGGGCAAATATGGGCAAGTTGTTTAATGACAATTTGGGATCAGATTGGTCAACAAGAAATGGATAAAATATTTTATGAAGGATTAGGAATGACTAATGGTTCTTCAAGTCAGAATGATGCAGCTGTTGCTGTATATCAAGCAGCTGTTAATTTAGCTTATACAACGCCACAATTAAATGCTATTCATTCAGGTTTAACTGCTTGTGGATATACGTTACCTGCATTACCTGGCCCACCAGTAGCAGCTTTTAGTGCAGATAATGAATCTATTTGTTTGGACACAAACAATACAGTTAACTTTATGGACGAAACAGCTCCAGCAGGAACATCTTGGGCTTGGACTTTTGAAGGTGGTACTCCAGGAACTTCTACAGATCAAAACCCAACAGTCACTTATGCAGCAGATGGGATGTACGATGTAACTTTAGAAGTTACAAACTCTTTTGGGACAGATACTTTAACCTTAACTGATTATATTACAGTTGTTTCTGGAGGAGCTTGTCCATCCTGTACTATATACGATTCTGCACCGAACTTAAATATTGCTATTCCAGATGGTCCTGGAGGGAATGGAAATCCTGGGGCTCCAGCCGTTAATGTTATAAACATTCCTGGATCAGCAACAATAGATTATGTAACGGTTAGTGTGAATGTGTCACATGGTTGGATAAATGATTTAATTGTAGAAATTATTCATCCAGATGGAACAACTGCAACTGCTGTATTTGATAGAGAATGTAATGGTGAAGACAATATTATTGTTAATTTCGCTGATGGATATCCAGCATTCAATTGTGCAGCAACTACTGGAGATTATAATCCATCTTCTCCTTTAAGTGTGTTCTCAGGTCTAGATAGTGCAGGAGATTGGACGATTTCTATTACAGATAATTGGGACGCAATAACAGGTATTTTAAATAATTGGTCTATTGAGATCTGCGAAGAACCAACCATGTCAATTGCAGAAAACACGTTTGAAGATTTCTCAATATATCCTAACCCAAATAATGGTTCGTTTCATATAGCGTTAAATTCAACGTCTAATAAAAACATAAATATTGAAGTTTATGATATTAGAGGACGTGCTATTTTTAATAATACGTTTGGAAGCACAACTAGATTCAATCAAGAAATAAGTTTAAATAATGCACAGTCTGGAATGTACTTAGTAAAAATTTCAGATGGAGAAAAACAAACCATTCAGAAGATAATAGTTGAATAATTAAAAATACTTATTATTTAAAGGGAAGCAAATTTGCTTCCCTTTTTTATTTTCCATTGAATGTATTCATGGTATTATTAATACCTGCAGTACCAAAAGATTTTATTAACTCAAATGATTTTTCTAAACGTTCAGGAAGTTTTTTGTTTTCTGCTTCATCCCATTCGCCTAATACATAATCCACTTGAGAGCCTCTGTTAAATTCATTACTTATGCCAAATCGAAACCTATTATAATTAGTAGTATTAAGTTTGTCTTGAATATCTTTAAGGCCATTATGTCCACCATCGCTTCCTTTTGTTTTTAAACGAATAGAACCAAAAGGCAGATTTAAATCATCTGTGATTATGAGTAGATTTTCTAAAGGAATTTTTTCTTTTGTTAACCAATATAGAACTGCTTTTCCACTTAAATTCATGTAAGTATTAGGCTTTAATAAAATAAATGTTCTTCCTTTGAATTTGTAAGTTGTTATATCTCCTAATTTTTGAGATTCAAATGTTAGTGTTTCTTTTTCTGCCAAATAGTCTAATATTTTGAACCCTATATTATGTCTGGTGTTTGCGTATTTTTCACCAATATTACCAAGACCTACAATTAAAAATTTTTTCATGATGTCTGATTCTTCAATATTTTGGAAAGTATATTGTTTTTTAAATAGCTTTTTTAGAAAGTTACACATGTATAAGATTTGTGTAAAAATAAAAAAAGCATTCTGAAATATCAGAATGCTTTTTAATTAAGTTAACCTGTAAAAGTCTATTCTTGAGTTTCCGCAGCTACATCTTGAGTCTCTCCTCCTTCTGTAGTACCTTCAGCTCCTTCAATTTCTTCTTCATCATCTTCAGCAGCAACAACCATTGCAGCTCTAGCACGTTTTATTTGACAAACAACAGTATTGTCGGTATGCATAATTTTGTATAAATCGTTTTCTAAAGCAGTAACATATAATTTGTTACCAATTTTAAGTGGAGTAATGTCTACTTCAATAAAATCTGGTAAATTTTTAGGTAAAGCTTTTACTTTTAAACGACGTGAGTTTTTACGTAAAACACCACCTGCTTTAACACCCTTTGAGTTCCCTACAAAATGTACTGGAATTTCCATTACTATTGGTCTTTCTTCAAATAATTGATAAAAGTCAATATGTAAAATTTTGTCTGTTACTGGGTGAAACTGTATGTCTTGCATAATAGCATTATAAGTTTCACCATTTTCTAAAGCAATCACAACTGTATGCGCATTAGCCGTGTATACTAGTTTTGAGAAGGCTAATTCTTCAGCTGTGAAATGAACTGGTTTCTCTCCTCCGTATAATACGCAAGGAACCTGACCAGCATTACGTAAGGCTTTTGTTGCTTTTTTGCCTACGCTTTCTCTTTGAGATCCATTGATTGTAATTGATTTCATTGTTTGTGTTTATATTAATTATTAATTACATTATAAATTTAGAACTTATTGATTTGTTGTAATGTACATTATGCATCACATCAGCAAATAGTTCGGCACAGCTTAATACTTTAATTTTGCTGCTATTTTGTTTTAGAGGAATTGAATCGGTTACTATTAATTCTTCTAATTTTGAGTTTTCTATTCTTTCGTATGCACTTCCAGATAGAATAGGATGAGTACAAATAGCTCTTACACTTAAAGCGCCACGTTCCATCATGACATCTGCTGCTTTAGTTAATGTACCAGCTGTATCAACCATATCATCTACTAAAACCACATGTTTTCCAGTTACATCTCCAATTAACTCCATATGAGAAATAACATTAGCTTTAGCTCTTTGTTTATAACAAATTACTACATCACTTTCTAATGCTTTTGAATAAGCATAAGCTCTTTTCGATCCTCCCATATCTGGAGAAGCAATAGTTAAGTTATCTAGATTTAAGCTTTTTAAATATGGTAAAAAGATAGTTGATGCAAATAAATGATCTACTGGTTTCTCGAAAAATCCTTGAATTTGATCTGCATGTAAATCCATGGTGATAATTCGTGTAGCACCAGCTACTTCCAACATTTTAGCGACTAATTTAGCTGCAATAGGTACTCTTGGTTTATCTTTTCTGTCTTGTCTTGCCCATCCAAAATAAGGAAGGACAGCCGTTATATGTCTTGCAGATGCACGTTTAGCAGCATCTAGCATTAACAACATTTCCATTAAATTTTCTGGACCTGGATGTGTTGAGCCTATTATAAAAACACGAGTTCCTCTAATAGATTCTTCATAAGATGGTTGAAACTCACCATCGCTATAAGTAGAGGTTATAACATTACCTAATGGAACACCAAAAGCTCCTGCAATTTTATTTGCAAGATCTTTACTTTGTGTACAAGTAAAAATTTTAGCTTCTGTGTTTACGTTTGGCATTGTTAATGGGTTGTTTTGTAACGAATTAAACCGTTTTTGATAATTGAGGTGCAAATTTAGGAATTTATTTCAACTCCAAAAGCATAAAAGGCACTATTTTTAATTGTTTGTGCTAATTTATTTTCTAATTTTGCATTCTACTTTGCTCAAGTGGCGGAATTGGTAGACGCGCTGGATTCAAAATCCAGTTTCTTCGGAAGTGTGGGTTCGATTCCCACCTTGAGTACAAAAGGCTTTGCAGTTATTGTGAAGTCTTTTTTTTATTTAAAACAGTTTTGCAATTCCAAATCCAATATTAATGCTGCTGTATGCATCAAAAATTAAATCATAGTCAATTGCAAAAAGCATTTCTAGATTGTGTTTTGGAATTTCAATAGCATATTCGGCTCCAATTCTTGCTAACGCAAAATTTTCGTCTTCATCAAACTCCATTCCTGCTCCTAATTCAATACCAAATTGTTTAGTTAATTTGTAAGAGCCAACAATTACAGAAGCAATAGGCGTATTTCTTTCTAAAGTTTCTCCATCTGAATATTTTTTAATCAAAAAGTTCTCAATTATAATATCATTATGCAGGCCTAAAGCCCATTTTTCATTAAATGAATAGCTATAATCTAAAGCCCAAGAGGGAACAAAAACAGCCTTTTTTTCACCGTCTATTAGACCTTGAAAAATAGTGGTATGATTTATAATGACAGCTATAGAATGATGATGAAATTCATCAGAATTTTCAGGCTCTTCTTGTGCAAAGCCAAAGAAACCAATTAATAGAAAAGGTAATACTAGTAGGTTTTTTACATTAATTATCATAAGCCGAGAGTATAAAAATTATTTTACAAGATATCCATAACTTACAAAAATAACAAACTTTTCGTTTTTAATTGTATATTTGAACGCACCCTAAAAACTACAATAAACAATGTTCGATAATTTCTGGTTTCACGTAGAGTATGGCATTAACCACGTGCTTGATATTAATGCTTACGATCATGTTCTTTTTTTAATAGTTCTAGCAGTTCCATATCTTTTTAAAGATTGGAAACGTGTTTTATTATTAGTTTCTTTATTTACATTAGGTCATACTTTGTCTTTAGTTTTAGCTGCTTACAATGTAGTAAGTGTCAATGGCCAACTAGTAGAATTTTTAATTCCAATAACCATTTTAATAGTCGCACTTTTTAATGTGTTTACTGCTGGAAAAGGAGCGCAAAAAGAAAAAGTGGGTGTGCTTTTTTTCTCTACCTTATTTTTTGGACTAGTTCATGGATTAGGTTTTGCAAGAGAATTTAGAATGCTTGTTGGACAATCGGACAACAAATTAATAACACTTTTAGAATTTGCTTTAGGTATAGAAATAGCTCAAGTAATTATTGTATTTGTAGTTCTGTTTTTAGGCTACATCATGCAAACTGTTTTCAGGTTTTCTAAACGTGATTGGATTATGGTTATTTCTGCTATTGTTGTAGGATTAGTAATCCCTATGATTTTAAATAGTGATTTTCTAGCCTAAGCGAACCTTCATTTTTACCTAAAATTTTCATAAAACTTTAATTCTCTGGTTGTAATTAAAATACATACAACCTATATTCGTTGTATATTATTAAATTAGATTTTCACTTTGTGAAATACATATGAAAGAACACAAACAACTTAAATACGATAAGGCTTATTTAAGAATTGCTAAAGAATGGGGAAAACTTTCTTATTGTGAACGCAAACAAGTTGGCGCAATTATTGTAAAAGATAGAATGATTATTTCTGATGGATTTAATGGCACACCAACTGGGTTTGAGAATTATTGCGAAGATGACGAAGGTTATACCAAATGGTATGTATTACATGCAGAAGCTAATGCTATTCTAAAAGTAGCATCTTCAACACAATCTTGTAAAGGAGCCACCTTATATATTACCTTATCGCCTTGTAAGGAGTGTAGTAAGTTAATTCATCAAGCAGGAATTATTAGAGTTGTTTATAGAGAAGCTTATAAAGATAATTCTGGTTTGCAATTTTTAGAAAAAGCAGGTATTGATCTTGTTTTAATTGAAGATTTGAAAGCTAAATAAAACGAATGAAACTAAAGAAAAAATATCTACCACTTATCCTAGGTGTTGCTGTAGCAGCAGGAATCTTTATTGGTGGGAAATTAAATTTTTCTGACACTTCCGATAGATTATTTACTAAAAACAGTAAAAAAGACAAACTTAACAGACTAATAGATTATATAGATTACGAATACATAGACGATGTGAATACAGATAGCATTGTAGATGTAACTGTTAATGGTATTCTTAATAATCTAGATCCACATTCAGTTTATATTCCAAAAGAAGACATGGAAAGAGTTGCTGATAATATGAAAGGAGATTTTGTAGGTATTGGCATTAATTTTTATACTTATAAAGATACCATAACAGTAATTAGAGCAGTTGAAGGAGGTCCAAGTGAAAAAGCTGGAATTATAGGTGGAGATAGAATAATTATGGCAAATGGCGACTCTATTTTTGGCAAAGATTTTAGCAATAACGATATTATTAAAAAACTAAAAGGACCAATTAATACTCTTGTAGATTTAAAAGTTTATAGAAGAGGTGAACCCAAACTTTTAGATTTTACAGTTAAGAGAAATCACATTCCAATTAGATCTGTTGATGCAGCTTATATGCTTACAGATAAATTAGGTTATATAAAAATTAATCGGTTTGCAGAATCTACTTATAAAGAATTTAAACAGGAACTAACTAAATTAAAAAAAGTAGGCATTACTAAATTAGCAGTCGATTTAAGAAATAATCCTGGAGGTTTTTTAGGGGTTGCAGAACAAATAATAGATGAGTTTCTTGAAGAAGATAAGCTAATATTGTTTACTAAAAACAAACGTGGTGATATTGAAAAAAGTTATGCGACAAAAAAAGGATCTTTTGAAAAAGGAGAAGTCTACGTGCTAATAGATGAAAACTCGGCTTCAGCCAGCGAAATTGTAGCAGGTGCCTTGCAAGATAACGATAAAGGAACCATTGTTGGTCGTCGTTCTTATGGAAAAGGATTGGTACAACGTGAAATGGATTTAGGCGATGGAAGTGCAGTTAGGTTAACCGTTTCAAGATATTATACACCAACAGGTCGTTCTATTCAGCGGTCTTATGAAAATGGTAATAGAGATTATTATGATGAATATTTTGATCGATTAAATAGAGGCGAACTTTTAGATCCAGAAAAAATTGAAGTAGCAGATTCTTTAAAATTTACGACACCTAAAGGAAAGGTTGTTTATGGAGGAGGGGGTATTATACCAGATGTTTTTGTGCCTTTAGATACAAGTATGCAAAACGAAACTCTTACTTTTTTAGATAGAAGAGGTTTTATAAGCAATTTTGTTTTTGAACTTTTAGAAAAAGATCGTCATGCTTTCGATGGAATCTCTAGAAAAGAATTTATAAATGATTTTCAGTTTAATGATGATATGGTTCTAGATTTTCAAAATTATTTAAATGAAAAAACTAAGGCTAATATTACGTTTGTTGCTTATAACGAAGAAGTGAAACAATACATTAAAGCTACTTTAGCAGATCAGTTATTTGGAAATGGTGCTTTTGAAGAAGTTATCAATCAAACAGATATCATGATAGATGAGGTGATTACTTTAAGCCATAGAGAGGATTAAATTTTATCATGAATTTTAGTATGCTCACCATTATTCCAAAGCGTTAAAACATCTGTAGCTACTTGAGCTCCACTACCACATGCAATAGAAAATTGACTTCGCCAACCCGCTAGAGTGCCAGCAACAAATAGGTTTTCTTCTATTTTATGATCTATATTTTTTAACCAGATTCTGTTTTTATCGGCTTTTGCTCTTGGATGAGGTTCAATATACTTTTCTAAGCCTTTAATAGTCATTAAATTAGTATATCCAACTGCTACAACAACTAGTTTAGAGGTGTATGTTGCTTTGTTTGTTATTATAAAAAAACCATTTTCAATCTTGCTAATATCGCTTACTTTTTCATGTTCTATTTGTTGCACATGTGGATATATTGAAGCAAGTTGTTTTATGCCACTTTCAAGAATTGAAGCACCTGTTGTGCCAGGAGTTACACCTAAAGCATTATTAAATAATGCATTTTGAAGATGAGATGTTTTTTGGTGTGTTATAATTCCAATTTGTTTATCCTTAGCAAATTCTTGATTTTTTGCAGAACCTAGAACTAAAGCACAAGACATGCCTGAAGCACCACCACCAATAATTAAAACATCGAACATTATTTGTTGTTTTTTACATGCTTTTCAATTTTCTTTGAAAGTCTTAATATTTGCAATAAAACTAAAGCACACATAGACGCTAAAATAGTTATAAAAGCAACAAGACTATCATCCTCAAAAGGTGCATTAAAATTAACTTTCGTTAAATTGTAAATAATTAATGCAATTGCAATTAATGATAAAAGAATTTTGAAAATTTTCATTGGTTATAATATTTAATCTAACCCTGCAAATTTCGCTAATTTCAATCTAATAATAGATGCTTTTAGCATTTTATTTGTGTTTTTAAACTGTATCTTTGCCTCATGTTTCAATTAGGAAAAACAATCGTTTCAGAAGATATTATAGAGAAAGATTTTCTTTGTAACCTTTCGGCATGCAAAGGTGCTTGTTGTATTGATGGTGATGCTGGAGCTCCATTAGAAACCGAAGAGACAAAAATTCTAGAAGACATCTATCCTAAAATAATGCCTTTTTTAAGAAAAGAAGGCATTCAAGCTATTAAAGAACAAGGTGTCTTTATTACTACGGAATTTGGAGATTTTGAAACACCCTTAATTGATGATGCAGATTGTGCTTATGTTATTTTCGACAAAAATGGAACAGCTTTATGTGCTTTTGAAGAAGCTTATAATCAAGGTGTGATTAGCTGGAAGAAACCAGTCTCTTGTCATTTATATCCAATTAGAGTAAAAGATTATAGTGAATTTTCTGCTGTAAATTATGATAAATGGGAGATTTGCGATGACGCTTGCACTTTAGGGAAAGAACTACAAGTGCCTATTTATAAATTTGTAAAGGAAGCACTCATTAGAAAGTTTGGAGAAGATTGGTATGCCGAATTAGAGAATGTAGCCAAAGGATTTAAAAAATAAAATTCTGGATTAAGCTGTTTTTAAAACCGTTGCTTTTATCGGAATGTTAACAATAACTCTTGTGCCAGAAGGACTTCCGTTTTCAAATAAATCTTCAATTTCTATTTTATAGTCGTTTATAAAACCTTTAGAAAAATTTGCTAAACGTGCTTTTGTTATATCTATTCCAACAGATTGTCTTTTTAATTTTTTCTGGTTTTTAATTTTTTCTGAAACAGATCTTCCAACACCATTATCAGTAATTGTTATTGTTATGAAGTCAAGATTTATTTGAGAAACTTCTAAATGAATATTTTTTTCGCCAGATTTCGAAGACAATCCATGCCAAAGAGCATTTTCTAAAAAGGGTTGTAAGATTAAAGATGGTACTTTTATTACAGATGGATTCACTTGGTTATCTATTGTGGATTTAAAATTTATTTCATTAGAAAAACGCATATTTTCAATGTTCATATATAAATCCATTGTGTCTAATTCGTCTTGTAAAGAAATCTCTTTTTCGGTTGATGCAATGAGAATTTTTCGAATAAGTTTAGAGAACTTGTTTAAGTAATAAACAGCATTTTCTTTTTCATTATTAATAATATAAAGTTTTATTGAGTTTAAAGAATTAAAAATAAAATGAGGGTTCATTTGATTACGTAACATTTCTTGTTCTAGAGTTACAATCTTTTTCTCATTTTTCAACCTTCGTTGTGTTTGTAGAATAACAAAAAAGCCAACAATTAAAATTCCTCCAAGAAGACTTAACAGCAGAATTTTTCTATTTTGAATTAATTTTAGTTTTACTATTTCGTTTTCACTGGCTAAGGCTTTTATTTGATTGTTTTTCTTTTCACTTTCATATTTTAAAATTAAATCATTAACATATTGAAAGTTTTTTTCATTTGTAATGGTCTTGTCCAGCTCTACATATTGTTGATAATATTGAAGAGATGTTTTATAATTTAATAATTCTTCATTTAATTGAGATAGATATAAATAAGATTCAGATTCTTGAGATTTTAAATTGAATTTTGTAGCAATTTTTAAAGCTTCGTTTAGGTTTTTTTCAGATTCGTTAAAATCTTTCATCTTTAAATTTAACAAACCTAAATTTGCGTATGAAAGAGAAATATAATATTTATCGTTTATAATTTTTGCTCTTTCTAAAGCATTTTCTATTATTGGTAATGCCTCTTCAAAATCACCTTTTAGAATATCTATTTTACCAATACTATTATAGCAAATAACACGACCAATATCTGAGTTTATTTCGTTATTATATTTTAAAGAAGTTTTATAATTAATTAAAGCATCGTCTATTAACCCTTTAGCTTCTTGAGCATAACCTATATTATGGTAATTAATGGCTAGTCCTAATTTATTATCTAATTCCTTTTCTATTTCTAAAGATTTATAAAAAAGACCTAAGGCTAAATCATATTGTTTAAGTGCTAAATAGATATTTCCCATACTGTTTTGAGAAATGGCAATACTATGTTTTAGTTCTAGAGTAATTGGTTTAACACTTTCAGCTAGATCTAAGGCTTCTTTATGGTAATCTAAAGCTGTTCTAATAACGTCTAATCTTCTATAAACAACACCTAACATGTTTAAGCTTACCACTTGTAAATTTATATTATTTGCTTCAAGAGCTTTTGTTAAAGCTTCTTGATGCGTTTTTATAGCTTTATCATAAACAGATAAGTTTCTATAGCTTTCACCAAGCATATTAAGAGCATAACTTTGTCCTTCTAAATAATTTGATTCTAAGCTTTTAGACAAAAAGAATTTCATTTTTAGAGTATCTTTTTGATATTTATCAAAAACAGAGGTTAAATCTTTATATGATGATGTTTTATTTACTAAAAAATGATTGACTTCTATTTTAAATATAGAATCTGAAGGAATTTGAGAAAAACTAGTTAAAGAGAAAAATATCACGTTAAGAAACATTAGAAAACTGTTTCTTAAAGACATTTTTTGAGTATTTATGTAAGACATCAATATATTATAATTTACTTAAAAAATCTGTTTTTCTTTGTCTGGCAACAGGAATCTTATCATTAGAATCCATAACCACGTAACCTTCGCTTTTAACAAACTCTTTTATTTTATTAAGGTTTATTATATAAGAATTATGAATTCTAAAAAAGTAGTTTTTAGGCAATAAAGCATCTACTTCTTTTATTTTTTTAGTAACAACCATTTTTTGATTATTAATCATGATAAACGTACTATAATTCCCATCAGATTCTATATATAAAATATCGTCTACGTTTAAAAACACGAGCTTTCCATCTGTATTTATAGTAACTTTTTGCTTTTTTAAATTGGCATTAAAATTCAATAAAACTTCTTCAACTCTTGTAGCAGAGATATTATTGGTGTGAAACTTCTTTACCTTTTTAATGGTTTCTTTTAAATCGTCTGAGTCTATAGGTTTTAATAAATAATCAATAGCTTCGTTCTTTAAAGCCTTTAAAGCATATTCATTATAAGCAGTTGTAATAATTACTGCAAAATCTTTCTGACTAAAGCAATCTAAAAATTGAAAACCATCCATGGTAGGCATGTTTATATCTAAAAACAAACAATCTGGAGTGTTTTTTTTTAAATAAGCAATGGCTTCTTCAGGTTTAGTAAATGTTTCAATAACTTGAATTTCATTATCAAAACTTGCTAATTCCCAAGATAAGCTTTGTATCGCTTTTGGTTCATCGTCTACAATTACAGCTTTTATCATAGAATCAAATATAGCAATATATTGTTTTGATTTTGTTTTAGATGTATAGATGGAAGTGTTTTTTGTATAATAAGTTAATTTGAATTATTTATTAAGTATGTGTAAAAATTAGACTACCAACTATACAATATTTTATACCAACTATACATTTTCTCAATTTTGTATTGTAAAAATAAAGATATTTGATATGCTATTAATTAAGGGATATGCATTTCATTTTATAATGGTTGCTATTAATCGAACAAAAAAAAGCCAGTTTAAACTGGCTTTTTTTATGCCTTGTTATTTCTAAGAATACAGTAATACTCTTGCTTAGAGACGTGTTTTTTAGAAATATTTCCATGTATATTATAGTAATTTTATGTTTTGTAAAAAACTGAAAATCAGAAAGATGTAATTATTTTTAAAACCAAGTTACATTTAAAATCACTCTTATTTTGTTAAAAACTTGTCTACATTGTTTATAACTTAACCTTTCATTTTCAATCTCATTTTTGAATCTTTGTTAGTCCTAAATCGTGCCAGATTTTTCGTTTAATTTTTATAAAATAATTTAAATAATGTCTCAATTTACAGAACCAATTTTGCAAGAAAATAAGGATAGATTTGTAATTTTTCCAATTCAACACCATGATATTTGGGAATGGTACAAAAAATCTGAAGCAAGTTTTTGGACTGCAGAAGAAATAGATTTACACCAAGACTTAACAGATTGGAAAAGTAAATTAAATGATGATGAACGTTATTTTATTAAGCATATTTTAGCCTTTTTTGCTGCAAGTGATGGCATAGTAAATGAGAATCTAGCAGAAAATTTTGTTAACGAAGTTCAATATAGTGAAGCAAAATTTTTCTATGGTTTTCAAATCATGATGGAAAATATTCATAGTGAAACCTATTCCTTATTAATAGATACCTACGTAAAAGACGAAAAAGAAAAAGATCAGTTATTTAATGCTATCGAAAACTTTCCTGCCATTAAGAAAAAAGCAGATTGGGCATTAAAATGGATAGAATCTCCAAGTTTTGCTGAGCGTTTAATAGCTTTTGCAGCAGTTGAAGGTATTTTCTTTTCTGGTGCATTTTGCTCTATTTTCTGGCTAAAGAAAAGAGGTTTAATGCCTGGTTTAACTTTTTCTAACGAGTTAATTTCTAGAGACGAAGGAGTGCATTGCGATTTTGCTGTTCATTTACACAACAAACACCTAGTAAACAAAGTGCCTAAAGCACGTATTAGAGAAATTCTAATAGATGCATTGAACATTGAAAGAGAATTTATAACCGAGTCTTTACCTGCAAGTTTAATTGGCATGAATGCCAAGTTAATGGCTCAATACCTAGAGTTTGTTACAGACAGACTTTTAACAGAATTAGATTGCGAAAAAGAATATAATACTGCAAACCCATTTGATTTTATGGATATGATTTCATTACAAGGAAAAACTAATTTCTTTGAAAAACGCGTATCTGAATATCAAAAAGCAGGTGTCTTAAATAAAGAAGAAGAAGAAGATAAATTTAAATTCGACGCAGACTTTTAGTAGTACCCAAGGATATAAAATAAGTTAATAGTAACCCTTAACAATTTAATATTTCTAGTAAATATTCATTTAACTTATTTCCATTATAATTTTAAAAAATAAGTATTCAAAACAGTTTTGAATGCTTAAACCAACTAATTAACCCATTTTCTGAAGGTGTATCAGAAGAATAAAAAAGTGTAATAATATGTATGTAGTAAAAAGAGATGGTCATAAAGAACCAATGATGTTCGACAAAATCACTGCAAGAGTGAGAAAGTTATGTTATGGATTAAACGATTTAGTAGATCCAGTAAAAGTAGCTATGAGAGTTATTGAAGGTCTGTATGATGGTGTAACAACAAGTGAGTTAGATAATTTAGCAGCTGAGGTAGCAGCTACGTTAACAACTGCACATCCAGATTATGCTCGTTTAGCTGCAAGAATATCAGTTTCTAATTTGCACAAAAACACTAAAAAATCTTTTAGTGAAGTTATGCATGATTTATATACATATGTTAATCCAAGAACAGGTAAAAATGCACCACTTTTATCTGAAGAGGTCTACCAGGTTATTATGGATAATAAAGAGAAATTAGACTCTACTATTATTTATAATCGCGATTTTGGTTACGATTATTTTGGATTTAAAACTTTAGAACGGTCGTATTTATTAAAGTTGAATGGAATCATTGCTGAACGTCCTCAACACATGTTAATGCGTGTTTCAATAGGAATACATTTAAATGATTTAGATGCAGCCATTGAAACCTACGAGTTAATGTCTAAAAAATATTTCACACACGCAACACCAACACTATTCAACTCTGGAACACCAAAACCACAAATGTCATCTTGTTTTCTTTTAACAATGAAAGACGATAGTATTGAAGGAATTTATGACACGTTAAAACAAACTGCTAAAATTTCACAATCTGCAGGAGGAATTGGTTTGGCTATTCATAATGTTCGTGCAACTGGAAGTTATATTGCTGGAACAAATGGAACATCGAACGGAATTGTACCCATGCTTCAGGTATTCAATGATACTGCAAGATATGTAGATCAAGGAGGTGGAAAACGTAAAGGTAGCTTTGCTATTTATATAGAAACTTGGCATGCAGACATTTTCGATTTTTTAGATTTAAAGAAAAATCATGGAAAAGAAGAAATGCGAGCAAGAGATTTATTTTATGCTATGTGGATTTCAGATTTATTCATGAAACGTGTACAAGAAGATGGACCTTGGACCTTAATGTGTCCTAACGAATGTCCTGGACTTCCAGAAACTCATAGTGAAGAATTTGAAACTTTATACTTAAAATATGAGGCAGCAGGAAAGGGTAGAAAAACGATAAGAGCCCGTGAACTTTGGGAGAAAATATTAGAATCTCAAATAGAAACTGGCACACCCTATATGTTGTATAAAGATGCTGCAAACAGAAAATCTAATCAAAAAAATTTAGGAACCATTCGTTCTTCAAATTTATGTACAGAAATTATGGAGTACACGTCTCCAGATGAAGTTGCTGTTTGTAATTTGGCATCTATTGCTTTACCAATGTTTGTGAAAAATGGTGAATTTGACCATAAAGAACTTTTTAAAATAACAAAACGTGTTACAAAAAATTTAAATAAAGTTATCGATAGAAATTACTATCCTGTTGTTGAAGCAGAAAACTCTAATTTCCGTCACAGACCAATTGGCTTAGGTGTACAAGGTTTAGCAGATACATTTATTAAACTTCGTATGCCATTTACTAGTGATGAAGCTAAAGCTTTAAATCAAGAAATATTTGAAACACTTTATTTCGCTGCTGTAACTGCTAGTATGGAAGAAGCTGAAAAAGATGGACCATATAAAACATATAAAGGCTCGCCAATAAGCAATGGAGAATTTCAACATAACCTTTGGGGAATAAAAGACGAAGAATTAAGTGGCCGATGGGATTGGGCTAAACTTCGTAAAGATGTTAAAAAACATGGGGTTAGAAATTCCTTGCTAGTTGCTCCAATGCCAACAGCAAGTACGTCTCAGATATTAGGAAATAACGAATGTTTTGAGCCTTATACGTCTAATATTTATACACGTCGTGTATTATCTGGAGAGTTTATTGTAGTTAACAAGCACCTCCTTGAAGATTTAGTTGAACTAGGACTTTGGGATGAAAGTTTAAAGCAAGATATTATGAGAGCTAATGGCTCGATTCAAGATATTGATGTTATTCCTCAAAATATTAAAGAATTGTATAAAACAGTTTGGGAATTAAGTATGAAAGACATTATAGATATGTCTCGTCATAGAGGTTATTTTATCGATCAATCTCAGTCTCTAAATCTATTTATGGAAGGAGCAACTATGGCTAAATTAACTTCTATGCATTTTTATGCTTGGAAAAGTGGCTTGAAAACAGGAATGTATTATTTAAGAACGAAAAGTGCCGTAGATGCTATTAAGTTTACATTAGATAATAAAAAGAAAGAAGAACCAGTTGCCGAAGTTGTTGAAGTAGATAAAACAATAGTAGCACAACAACAACAAAAAGCAGCTAAAACAGCAACAAAATTTGGACAACAAACACAAGATGTTGAACCCATGTCTGCTGAAGAAATGAAAGCTTTAATTGCTCAAGCTAAAGAAGCTGAAGGTGATGACTGCTTAATGTGTGGTTCTTAATTAAATTTAATTTAAGTGTTATAAAAAAGCATCTCAGAAGAGATGCTTTTTTTGTTATTAAAAAAGATAACACTACTTTAATGGCATCTTTTTTAAAATTAAAAACCACAGTCTAATTTATGGATTACGGATTCTACGATATTTTACAGTTAATAGGAGCCTTAGGGCTATTTCTATTTGGAATGAAAGTCATGAGTGATGCACTTTTAAAATTAGCTGGAAATAAAATGCGTTCAATTCTAGCAACCATGACATCCAATAAATATCTTGGAATTTTTACAGGGTTTTTAATTACTTCAATTATTCAATCGTCTTCAGCTACCACACTTATGGTTGTTAGTTTTTCTAATGCTGGATTATTAACATTAACAGAATCTATAAGTGTTATTATGGGAGCAAATATAGGTACAACTATTACAGCTTGGTTATTAACCATTTTAGGATTTAAAGTAAGTATGAGTGCTATTGCATTACCTTTAATTGGTTTTGGCTTTGCTTTTACATTTATTAAAAGAGATCAAGCTCTAAATTGGGGAAATTTTATTATAGGCTTTGCTTTATTGTTTATTGGGCTTCAGTTTTTAAAAGAAGCCATGCCAGATTTAAATAACAACCCTGAAATATTAAGCTTCTTATCTCAATATACCCATTTAGGTTTTTTATCTGTTTTATTATTCCTATTTATAGGTACTATTCTTACAGTAGTCATCCAATCGTCAAGTGCTACAATGGCATTAACTTTAATTATGACAGCTCAAGGCTGGATTCCATTCGAATTAGCTGCTGCAATGGTATTAGGAGAAAATGTTGGAACTACTATAACAGCTAATTTGGCTTCAATTATTGCCAATTATCAAGCCAAAAGGACTGCCAGAGCTCATTTAATATTTAATTTACTAGGTGTCTTATGGATGCTTATCTTATTTTACCCTTTTTTAAGATTTATATCTTGGTTATCAGTTTATTTAGGGTCAGATTCTCCTTATATAAATGCAGCTGCAATTCCTGTAGCAATTTCGTTGTTTCATACCATGTTTAACATTATAAACACGTTTTTATTAATGTGGTTTATAAATCCAATTGCGAAACTTGTAGAGAGAATGATACCAGTAAAATTAATACCAGCGAAAGAAATTGATGAGCCAAAATTCTTAACAAAAGAGGTTTTAAAATACCCAGAAACTGCAATAGCTGGTTTAATTGAAGAATCTAAATATTTGTATAAAAATGCTGTTTTCGAAATAGTAACACATGCATTGAATGTTCATAGAGAAGATATTATTTCTAATCTGAAATTAAAAAAAGTAATTGAGAAGTCTAAAGTTCAATTTCAAACAGATGTAAGAGATTTATATGTTACAAAGGTGAAATATATTTATGGAGAAATTATTAATTATGCTACAAAATCTCAAAGTAAATTAAATTTAACAGAAGCTCAAAATAAACAAATAGCTGAAATTAAAATTGCTAACAGAAAAATGGTGGAAATTATTAAAGATGTTAGCGAGTTAAGTAGGAATGTAATTTTATATTTAAATTCTGATAATAAATATATTCAAAAAGAATACGATAAGTTTAGAAAAAAAATAGCAAAAACTTTGCGTGTTATTTATCTATTTAGAACGGAAGAAGATAACCAGTCTTATTATCAAACACTTCAAGAGCTAAAACATAAAGCAAAAGAAAACAGTTATAAAAACAATTTAGCTATTGACATGTTAATAAGAGAAGATTTAATTACTGTTGATATGGCTTCATCTTGGTTTAATGACAATAACAATGTAAATGATATGATAGAAAAACTTATTGTTGTTGCTGAATTACTTTATGGTAGAAAGGATTCGTTGTTAGAGAATGGCTTAAATAAAGACCAACAAAAAAGCGCCTAATTTAGGCGCTTTTTTTTTTATTAATATTTATAAATATTATTCCGAATCCTCAGATATTGTAGCTGGTTTCACAGAACTATCATGAGAATTATGATACTCTTCTAATAGATTCATTGTTGCTGTCAATAAATCTTTGGTCTCTAATAAAATACTAAAGTATAAGGTGGTGTTTTTAGGACTAGACTCTTCTGTTCTAGTACGTTCAACTTGTTTTTGAATCTTATCAGAAACTAAAGAGATAATTTCTTTTTTTCTAGTTAAAATAACTCCAATTTCTTCAAAAGATCTAGAATCAAAAGCTTTTTGAGTGTTGTTGAAGAATAATTCAAATCGATCATCAACTTCTTTTAATTCTTTAATCTGGCTAAACTTTAACTTCTTATGGTTATTGTGGATGTGTTTATAACTTACTTTAGAGATATATTCTAAAGATTGAGTCATATCCTGTAAGTAACCTAAAACATTAATATAGAAGTTACTTGCTCCAACACTAGATTCGTCTAAATTTTTAATAAAATAGAATATATTATCACGTAAGTCGTCAACCTCATTGGCTAATTTAACCACTTGTTTTTTACTCTTTTTAAGTAATGATAAATCTTGCCTTGCTAAACCAACAATGGCATTTGAATAAATTCTATTCGTACGCTTAACTACATTTGCTATATTATCTGCACTTTCATGAATAACACCTTGTACAGAGCTGCTTTCTGCTCTAGTTAAGCTATCTTCAGCTTTAACCTCTTTGGTTTTTTTATTATGAGCAATATAATTTCTTAAAATTAATCCAAAAGCTGCCAATAATAATATTGGGAACATTAAAGATAAATTTAAATTTAATAAATAGGCTACTAATGCTGCTGCAGAAAAAGCTATAACAGCAGTAAAGAACCAACCTCCTATAACGTTTAATACGCCAGCAACTCTATAAACAGCACTTTCTGCTCCCCAAGCTCTATCTGCTAAAGATGTACCCATGGCAACCATAAAAGTTACATAAGTTGTTGATAAAGGAAGCTTCATAGAAGTTGCTATAGAAATTAATACGGCTGCAACCATTAAATTGACAGCTGCTCGAACTAAATCGAAAGCAGGCATTTCATAAGTCTTATCTTTTTTTAACGGGATAATAGGTTTTTCAAACTGTTTTTCAATTTTTGCTTGCCAAGACTCAGGCAATATATATGAAGACATTTGAGAAGAAAGCATTGCAAACCTTACAAAACCACGTGATAAAAAATTTGGTTGGAAACGTTCTTTAGTGTCTTCCTGACTAGATAAATCTAATGATGTTTTAACAACATCCTTTGCTTTACTTGAAAACCATAAAGTGATAACCATAATTAATCCAGCAGCAACTAATAAATAAGTTGGTGTTGCTACCTTATCAGCCAAGAACCCCATACTAAACAACTCAGCTGACACACCAGAATTGGCCCAAGCAACATAAGATTGCCATCCTGCAATTGGTACACCAATAAAATTTACTAAATCGTTTCCAGCAAATGCTAATGCTAAAGCAAAAGTACCAACCAGTATTATTAACTTATATATATTCGTTTTTATAACAGTAATGAAAAGGAATGATAAAATAGACCAAAAAACTAGACTTGCAGAAACAATAAAAAGCACATTAGTTTCTAAAAAATGACTAATAGTTTCACCATTAATAATTTCGTATGTTTCTTTAGCATAAGCAGTCCCTTTTAAACCTTTCATAAAAATAAAGTAAGTAATTGAAGTTAATGCTATACCACCAAATACAGCACCAACCCAACTAGCTTTTTTCTCGAAATTAAACGAAAGTAAAACACGTGCAACATATTGAACAAGTGCTCCAATAGTAAATGCGACCACGACGGAAAGCAGAATTCCAAAAATAATTTCCGTGGCCTTAGTAGTGTTTATATAATTTATTACATCAGTAAGACCACCACCATCTTGACCAATTTTGATAAGTGCCATTGCAACAGATGCTCCTAGTAACTCAAAAACAATAGATACCGTTGTTGATGTTGGCATTCCAACTGTATTAAAAAAGTCTAGTAATAGAATATCAGTAATCATGACTGCCATAAAGATGATCATGATTTCATTAAACATAAATTCATGAGGATTAAAGATCCCTTTTCTTGCAACTTCCATCATACCACTTGAGAAAATAGCACCAACAGCTACTCCAATACTGGCAACAATCATAATAGTTTTAAAAGAAATAGCCTTAGAACCAATTGCTGAATTTAAAAAGTTTACAGCATCATTACTAACCCCAACTACCAAATCGGCAACTGCTAAAATGGCTAAGGCAATAATCATAAATAAGTATATATTTTCCATATTTTAATATCTTATAAGAGTTTGCAAATATCAATAGTGTAATTTACAGAAATGTTATCTAATTGTTATTATTTAAAAGTGAATATCGAATTGAAGTCTATATGCTAATCTGCTATTTATATTCTCTGTGTCCACATAAGTAAAATCTGATTGAACTTTTAATTTGTGTCCAACTATATATTTAGATACTCCAAGTGTATATTCATTAACCGTGCTTTCACCTGTAATACTTTTACTTAAATCTACATTAGAGTAACGACTTGCTACTTCCCAATTGCTTTTAAATAAGTATCCTGCTTGTAAGTTAACAGCATTTCCTACTTGAGCTACTTGTCCAGTAGGAATACCTTCATCATCTTTAGCTATAGGGTCTTCTGCATCTCTGTCTGCATATTCTCCCATAAAAGAGAAGCCTTTATGTTTAAAAGCGGCATCTACAAATATTGTAGTTATGTTAGTTTCATAATAACCAGTATCAGTAATCATATAAGCGCCTTGATTACTTCTAGTTTTTACAGCATTATTGTTAAAATCGTAAGTAATACCAATAGCAAGTTTTGGAGTTTCAGGCCTGTTTAAAGAACTACCTAAATAGTCTCCATTTTTAGGAAATAAACCAAAGGGTAAGAATTCTAATCGTCCAGTATATTCAAATCCACCTAAATTTCCAGTAGTCACATTTCTTCCTTCACCTTGAGAAATAGCAATTATTTCTCTTATTATAAAATTTTCTGTTAAATTAAAGTGATGTCTAAATTGTACACCTACATCTCTATCTATATTAAATCCTGCATTTAAAATAGATCGATCTACAAATTGCAAGTTTCCTGAAGAAATTACACGTTCTCTATTTCCAGGAAGTTTTGTTTGTCCAAACCAAAATTCGAAGTTTTTATAAAAATTCCATTTTATAACAGCGTCAAGAATATATCTTGGTGTATTACTTGTATAAACAGAAGATCCAGAAATATCTCTATTAGATAAACCAAGCTCTAATTTATACTTAAGTTTTGGAGTTAAAGCGTACCCATCAAATTTTAATCTGGCTCTTCTAACTAAAAAATTAGATTCGCCATTTATTAATTCGCCATCATTATTTTCCCAACTAGCTAATGCTAAAAATTGCATTCTTGCACCTACTTTCATGGTCCATGAACTGTCTTTGCCTACTAAGTTGAAAATGCCTTTTCCGAAAGGTGGAGATTTAATTTCTTGTGCAGTTGAATTACTTATTACACTTAATAAAAGCAAAATAAGAATTACTTTAAATTTCATAACCGAGTTTTTAGTTTTTGTCGCTGCAAAGAACCAACTCTAATGTTAAGTTAATGTTTCCTAAAGATTAAATCTAATTTATAAAAAAAAAGGCTGCCTTGGCCTAAGGCAGCCATAGAATTCATGATAATATAGTCGACAAAAACTAATAAATTATATGAAATTACTAATTGATTGTCTTAAGACTTAGCAAATATCATTAATGTGATTAATGTAATTGTAATCTAAATATTAAGGAATCATTAAAATTAGACAACAATAAAATAATTTAAAATTCTGATAATTAGGCAAAAACAACTTTAATGTAAATTTAATGTTAACAAAATGTTGTTTAAACGTTACCAAATAATTATATTTGATATATAATAAATCTAAACCCAAATAATTATGAAGAAAATAGTAATGTTTTTTACCTTTTTAATTACTGTGGGCTCTTTTGCACAAGAAAGAGAATTAAAACTTAACAAAGACACAAACCTAATTGAAGTTGTTTATTATCATGACAATGGAGTAGTAAGTCAAACAGGGACTTATACTTTAGATGGAAAACTTCAAGGCGAGTGGTTGAGTTTTGACACAGAAGGTGAAAAAGTTGTTTCTGCGAATTATGATAATGGGAAGAAAGTCGGCAAATGGTTTTTTTGGAGTGATAAAACTCTAAAAGAAGTAGATTATAATAACAATGCAATTGCAAGTGTAAATGAGTGGACTAATCCAACTTCAGTAGCACTTAGAAATTAAGTAGTTATATATTTAAAAACAATAAAGCATCTTATATTAATAAGATGCTTTATTGTTTTAGACTAATTCATATTTATTCGACAGTCCAAGATGCTCCCCAAGTAGCATAATCTGTTCCTGTTCCTGTTCCAATACCTGAAATAAAATCTGCTTCAGTAAATGTTTCACCTGTATCGTTTTTCAAGTTTAATAATACATCCGTAAAAGTAACATTTGTAACATGTAAATCGCCACTTAGTACGCCAGCTCCAGTTGGATTATCTCCAGCATCACCATCTAAATCGAAACCTTCTTCGAAACCTTCAATTAATACATTGTTAAAAATTCCTTGAGTCCCAGCTCTTAATCTTATTGCTTCATTTCCAGATGCAGAACCTTGACCAATTATAGTTAGGTTGGTAACAGTAGGTTTAGAATAGTAACCTGCAGCATTACTAAAATCTGTATTGTATCCATCTGCCTCAATACCCTTATCATGATTTGCTCCATGTTTTACATAAGCATTCATAATAGTTCCTGTGTAGCCTTCAGTCCAATCGATAGAGTCATCTTGAGCATTAACAACAGATATATAACTAGCATTTACAGTTCCACCAAAGAATTCAATACCATCATCTTTGCCTTCAAAAGCTTGAATGTATTCTAAAACAGTTCCGTTACCAACACCATAAAATGAAAATCCATTATTTTCAGATTGACCGTCTGCAGCTCCACCAGAATATTCTACACGTACATAACGAATAATACCTGAATCGTCAGCTTCATCAGTTCCTCCAAAAGGTAAACTAGCAATTTCTGAAGTTGATGTTGAAGAACCTGTAACCGAGTTAATAGGAGCTTTTCCTAAAAGGATTAATCCTCCCCAATCTCCAGCAGAAGGAGAAGAAGCATCTGAAGTAAATACAATTGGACTATCAGCAGTTCCATTAGCAATTATTTTAGCACCTTGAGAAATTGCTACATAAACATTTGCCCCAGAAGCTAAAGCTTCAATAGTCATTCCTGCAGGTATTTCAAGAGTAGTACCATTTGCCATAATTAGAGAGCCATTTACTTTGTAGGTATTATTAGCATCAAGAATTAAATCTTGAGTGTATGTTCCAGAAAGGAAAATAGTTTCTGGATCAGTAGTTCCACCACCATTATTGTTATTTGTAACACTATTGTCTGTGATGTAGATATCTGATGTGTCGTCTGATGAACAAGAGAAAAGCATGCTTATTGCAGCGAATCCTAAAATTAAGTTATTTTTCATTTTTTCTAATTTGATTTAATTTTTATTAGTTTATTAATTGTGTTTAAAATTTATATTTAAGTTGTAATCCTAAGTCCATTCCTCTTTTATAATCTGTAACACCTTTGCCATTAGCCGAGTTTATAGATATGTCTCCTAAAGTTGTTTCTCTAAAATATTCTATGGTTGGATTTAGTAAGTTTTTAATGCTTATGTTTACTTCAAGATTTTCTCCAATATTATTTTTCCATATAAAATCTAAAGTTGGAACTCCTTTTTCAATAACATTTCCTAATTGCCCAGAGCCTAATGCGTCTATTCTATCAGAAAAATAAGAGAATATTAAGTTGGCAACTGGTTTATAATTCCCAAAAGTTGGTGAATAATTAATATCTGCATTCAAAATTAATGGTGAAGCACCTTGTAATTCATCTTCAGATTTTTCAAAACTTACATCATAATACTCACCATCAATAGAACTGTATAAGTCTTGTTTAGTTTTCATATAAGTAGCATTAAAACCAACAGAGAGTTTAGAATCATTTTCTTCATCACTAAGGATGTTTTTTCTAACTTCTACTTCTATACCATAAACATTAGCTTTGTCTCCGGTTCTAAAATAACGTTGCGTTCCTGTAGCATCTGCTCCAACAACTAAGTTTATAGGATCATTAATTTGTTTAGTGAATAAAGCCACAGAAATAATTTCACTTTTAGTATAGAACCATTCGTATTTTAAATCGATATTGAAAATTTTCGAATAACCTATATCTAATAAGTCTGGATTTCCTCCAATTTTGGTTGAAATGTCTTCATAAACAAAAGGAGCTACTTCTTTAAATTCTGGTATAGAAACTGTTTGACTTGCAGAAAAACGCAAATTCTGATTATCGTTTAATGTATACTTAACATTTAAACTTGGTAAAAAGAAATTTTTGTAAGAGCTTAATGAATTTTTACCTTGATTTCCTAAGTTAATAACATCGAACGAAATATCTTGTTGAAATGATTCTAATCTAATACCTGGTAAAATTAACCATTTTTCACCAAATGTAATTTCAGCATCTGCATATCCTGCAAAAATATCAAGTTTACCTTCATAAGTGTTTTCTGGCAAACCAGGTCTGTTTGTGTTTGATAATCCAGGAATATTATTAATAACTTTAATTTCATAAACACCATTATCCTCTGGATTTAGATTTAGATTATCTAATGTAAAAACGCTATTAAAGTTATTTACATTAGTAATTTGGTAATTAGAATCTACAATATCATAACCATAACGAATGTTCTCAAAATCTCTTTGTTTGCTTCTTCCATTAAAGCCAAAATTTAGTTTTAAATTATCATTTAAATTGTAAGCAAGGTTTACTCTACCATTGTATTCTTCATCCTCAATATTTTGAAAATAACGTTGGTTATCGAATACTACATTACTATAAAAAATAGGGTTTGTATCACTATCATTATCTAATGCGTACTGATAGTTTTCTAAACTAATTCGCTTTCTGTCTGGTTGTTTAGAAAACACATAGTTATATCCAAACCCCCAATCAATATCAAATTTTCCTGAAGTATGATTTCCTAATAATTGATTAACATACATTTGAGTTTGATCAAACTGAACATTCATTTGGTAAAAACCTTCGTCTGTATTTACTTGAGCATCTCTATTTCTTCCTTTACCATCTATCCCAAAATATCCAACTACATCAGACGAATTATTAATAAAAAGGAAATTGTATTTAATTGAATTATCATAATCTATACGATAATTAACACTAGCCATTGCTGTTGTAGTAGTATTATATTCATACTCTTCAGCATTATTATCAAAAGCCTTTTTTTCAGTTAAAGTATAATCAACAGCAGACCCTTTTCTATATTCGTAATTATTACCAAAAGAAGCAGTTGCGAATACACTTAATTTCGAGTCGTTTTTAAACGTAAATGATTTTCCAGTAGATGCGCCATAATTAAAATTTATTGGAGTATCTACACTTACTGGATCCACGCCATGAGATAAAATAACAGCAAAAGGGTTATGGTCGTATCTTCCATAATAACCAAAATATCCTGTTCCTTCACTACGTACAAAATCTTTATCTATTGCATTGGTATTAAACCCTGTTGCTGTAAAGGCATCAAAAAACCAGTTGCCTGAATAATCTTTTGAATTGATATTTACATTTCCAGCTGCAAAATCTCCATAGAAATTAGTGGTATATGCTTTACTTATAGAAACATTTTCTATGATATCTGAAGAAAAGATATTTAAGTCAATATTCTTTTTATTAACATCGTTAGATGGTAATGATAGTTCATTCATGGTAGTGTTTAAATACCTGTCTCCTAAACCACGAACATAAACATTGCTTGAACCTTCTTGTTTAGAAACCCCAGAAATTTTTGCAACAGCTCCAGCAGCATCGCTTACTCCTTTTCTTGATAATTCTTCAGCACCAATACTTTGTTTAATTTCTACAGCCTTTTTTTGTTCTAGTAATAGGGCAGTTTCACTTTCTCTTTTAGTAGAAGTTGTTATAACAATTTCATCTAAAGAAGCTGCACTTGCTTTCATAGAGACATTTAATTCAGTGTCTTTATTTTCAAAAATTTCAACTTTAATTTCTTGAGTCTCATAACCAACAAAACTGTAAATTACAGTATGTATTCCTGGTTCAATACCGTTTATGGAGTATAAACCATCAAAGTCTGAAGTAGTTCCTTTAATAGTCCCTTTTATTAATATATTTGCAAAAATTAATGGTTCGTTATTAGAATCTAAATCTATAAGTTTTCCTACCAAAGATCCCGTATTTTGTGCATATGTAGTTAACGATGCAAAAAGTGTAAAAAAGAGTATTATTTTTTTCATTTCTAATAATAAGTTCTTGTGTCATTTTGTTTTGGCAAAGAAACTTTAACAATGTAAAGTCGGTGTTAATCGTGAATTAAACCTGTGTAATAAAACTGTTACTTAAATGTTATGAGATTAACATAATCTTCCTTTTTAATAAATGATTTCTTAACATAGAGAAGGATAAATTTGTTCATATCTGCTATAAAAAGCATGCTTTTAAGAAGATGAAAAATGTATCTTGCAGCAGTAAAATAGGTAATATGAATTGGGAACAGTTACTCTCTTTAAAACGTTTTGGAGACACAAATAAACGCTTAAGAAAAGAACAAGATGAAACAAGATTAGGATTTGAAGTTGATTACGATAGAATTATATTTTCTTCAGAATTTAGAAGTCTTCAAGATAAAACACAAGTCATTCCATTATCTCAAACAGATTTTGTTCATACTAGATTAACACATAGTTTAGAGGTTAGTGTGGTAGGAAGAACACTTGGCAGAAAGGTAGGCGTAAAACTAATTGAGAAATACCCTCATCTACAAACCATACATGGTTATCAAGCTAATGATTTTGGTGCTATTGTTGCAGCAGCAGCTTTAGCACATGATATTGGAAATCCACCTTTTGGGCATTCTGGTGAAAAAGCCATTGGAGAATTTTTTAAATCAGGTTTTGGAAGTCAGTTTAAAAATCAATTAAAAGAAAAAGAATATCAAGATTTATGCGATTTTGAAGGAAATGCCAATGGGTTTAAAATTGCTACTGAAAGCAGAGTAGGTAGAGAAGGAGGGTTGCGTTTAAGTTATGCGACTCTTGGTGCTTTTATGAAATATCCAAAAGAGTCTTTGCCAAAAAGACCAAGCAATCATATCGCAGATAAAAAATACGGATTTTTTCAAAGTGAAAAAGAGCTGTTTTTAGATATAGCTAAAGAATTAGGGTTAATAAATAGAGGGAATGAAAATAATATTAGTTATTCTAGACATCCATTAACTTTTTTAGTTGAAGCTGCAGATGATATATGTTACACCATTATTGATTTTGAAGATGGAATAAATCTTGGGCTTATTCAGGAAGAATATGCTTTAGAATATTTAATAAATTTAGTTAGACATTCAATTAATTCAAAAAAATACAATCAGCTTTCAACCACGCAAGATAGAGTGAGTTATTTAAGGGCTTTAGCAATTAATACTTTAATAAATGAAGCAGTAGAAGTATTTTTAAATAAAGAAGAGGATCTTTTAAATGATAAATTTACATGTGCATTATTAGATAAAAGTAAATACGAAGCACAAATAAATGATATTATTAAATTGAGTATAAAAAATGTTTATCAATCAAAAGAAGTTATAGATAAAGAAATAGTAGGCTTTGAAGTTATTAGTACTTTATTAGAAAAATACACTTCAGCAATTATTAATAATTTAAATCAAAAAGCATCAGCTTATGACAAGCTTATTTTAAAAAGTATTCCAGAGCTTGATCTAAAGGAGGGCAACTCAATCTACCATAAATTGTTAGGTGTTTGCAACTATGTATCATTATTATCAGATAGTAGAGCCATTTTAAAATTTAAGATGATAAAAGGAATTACATTTTAAAAATTACGTATTTTGTCGTATAAATATGCATTTTATCGATTTTTATATGTATATTTACAATTCAAAATGCTAAATCTATCCAAAATGAAAAAGAATCTTCTTGGAGCAATAGTCATTATATTTGTGGCTTTTGCTTGTTTTTTAGTAATAAATGAAGTTACTAACAAAAATACTTCAGAATTAGAAATACAACAATTCTATTCAGATGTAGAATAATAATTACAGTGCTTATATTATATTATTTTATAAGAATTCTTGATGATTAAAAAATTAATAATTTTAAGGATGTGATTTAAAGCTTATTAAAAAAATAAAATAATTGTTAGCATTTTGTATTTTTTAATAATTGAGTTAATTTAGCAATTCTAAAAAAATAACTCATGAAAAAATTTTCCCTATTAATTTTTGGAGTATTATTAGTTTCTTTATTTACATTATTTGTTATAAAGAATAATAATATTTCAACTAATGAAGAATCTTTAGTTTCTGTTGAAGAATTAAAACAAAAACATAAAGAAAATCTAGAAAAAAGCCCTTTTACAGAAAGCCTTAAATTATCTAAAGAAGAAAGAAAGGCAAATGGATTGCCTCCTAACAAATATAATGAAGAGATGTGGGAGTTAACCATGAATCCTGCATTAGGAAGACCTACCCCAGAAAAAGTTGCTGAATTACAAAGGCAACTTCTAGAAGAAAGAAGACAAGATCTGTTAAATGGGCGAGTACCTGGTGATGCTATAGATAATGGTTGGTTAGAACGTGGCCCAAATAATGTAGGTGGTAGAACTAGAGCATTAATGTTCGATCCAACTGATGCAAATAATAATGTTGTTTTTGCTGGTGGAGTAAGTGGTGGATTATGGAAGAATACGGATATTTCTAATGCAAGTAGTGTTTGGACAAGAGTAGATATTCCAGAAAACCTTGCTGTATCAGTAATTACATACGACCCAAATAATCCTAGTACTTTTTATGTAGGTACAGGAGAATCTTATGTAGGACATACAGATGGTTCAGTAAACGGAGATGGATTATGGAAATCTACAGATGCTGGGGAAACATGGACTAATATATTTGGTGGAAATACAGGGACAAGTTACTTTGTATCTGCTTCTACCATAACGGTAAATTCTCCTTCAGGAATTGCTGGAGACTATCAATCTTATCCAACAACAGCTTTTGGTACAGAAATAACATCAACAATTATTGCAGATTTTGTTTTAGCTAATGATGGAACTGGAGTTCCAACAGAAGCTTGTAATTCTTTTGGACCAAGTGCAGCAGGTAAAATTGCAGTTATAAGAAGAGGAGATTGTCCATTTGTTGATAAGGTATTAAACGCTCAAAATGCAGGTGCCGTTGGAGTTATAATGATGAATAATGTGCCAGGTGAACCTGTCCCAATGGGTGGAACAAATGGATCAATTACTATTCCATCTGTAATGATAAGTATGTCAGATGGTGATATTTTAGAAGCAGCAATGGCTTCTGGTACGGTTAATGGTTCTTTAAACCCATCTAGTGGAGATTTTACTGCTATGGTTGTTCCAGGTGTTCAACAAATTAACGATGTAAAAGTTAGAAATAATGGTGGTAATTCTGAAATTTATGTAGCAGCTGGAGATGCGGTTTATGGCTCTTCAAATGCAGCAACTACTATAGGAGGACTTACTTATGGGATGTATAAATCTGTAGATGGAGGAGCAAACTGGTCTTATATAGATTTACCTTTAACTGCTGATGGACATAAACATGCACCAAATGATATAGAGATTGGTCCAAATGGTAAAATTTGGATGTCTACTACAAATAGTCATTTATATGGAGATGGTGGTGGCAAAGTATTTTCTTCAACAGATGGAAATACTTTTACACAAGTATATGCAATTAATGGTGCAGCTAGAACACAAATTGCAGTTTCTTCTACAGTTGCAGATAAAGTTTATGTGCTTGCAGAAACATCAACTGGTGTTACAATTAAAAAAACTACTTCAGCTTTCGTGCCTATATTTCTTGTGCAAAACAAAGCACTACCAACAGATGCTGATCCAGGTGTCACTCCTGAATTTACAAGAGGACAGGCTTGGTTCGACTTAATGTTAGAAGTAGACCCAACAAATGATGAAATTGTATATGTTGGTGGAATCGATTTATTTAAATCTACAAATGGTGCTACAACATGGAATCAATTCTCGCATTGGTATGGTGGTTTTGGATTTCAAGAAGTTCATTCAGATCAACATATAGCTGCTTTTGGACATGGAGATTCTAATAAAGTTATATTTGGTAACGATGGAGGTGTGTATTATTCTGCTAATGGAGGAACAACAACTCAGTCAAGAAATGTTGGATATAACACATCTCAGTTTTACACTGCAGGCGTAGCTCCTACAACTGCACTTTCTGGAGATTACTTCGCTGGTGGGTTACAAGATAATGGGACTCAATTATTACAAAATGCTAATCCGAATGGTGTCGATGATGCCATAGAACCTTATGGAGGAGATGGTGCATATACCTTTTTTGATCAAGATGGTACAGATAGATACTTTATAAGAAATTATGTTTACAATAGCGGAATTAATTTACGTCATTTAAATGCAGATGGATCTCTTGGTACTAATGTTACAATTAATAATGAAGGTGCTAGTAATGGAGCTTTTATTAATCCACAAGCTTTAGATTCTAATTTAGATATATTATATTCTAACTATTCATCAGGAGGCGTGTTTGTTATAAAAAGATATTCTGGTATTAAGTCTGCTGCCACTTTAACAAGTTCAGATTTAACCAATGCAACAGAACTGACAACTACTCCAACTGCATTTACAGTCTCAACGCATACAACAGGTTCTTCAAAATTATTAGTTGGAACAAGACTTGGTGATGTTATTTTAGTTGAAAACGCGAATACAGCTTCACCAACATGGACTAATTTAGATGGAAATGTATTAGTAGGAAGTGTTTCAGATTTAGAATTTGGGCAATCAGATAATGATATTTTTGTAACGATGCATAATTATGGTGTAAACAATGTTTGGTATACAAGTGATGGTGGAACAACTTGGGAAGCTAAAGATGGAGATTTACCAGATTTACCAGTAAAAGCAATTTTACAGAACCCTTTAAATTTAGAGGAAGTAATTATTGGAACTGAACTAGGTGTTTGGTATACTAATAATTTTTCTGCTTCTTCACCAACTTGGCGTTCAGCTTTTAATGGCATGAGTAATGTAAAAGTATTAGATTTAGATTTAAGAGATGATAACATGGTGTTTGCTGCAACGCATGGTAGAGGTATTTTTTCTGGAATGTTTACTCCAGATTTCTTAAGTGTAGAAGAAAATACATTAGCATCAGATTTAACTTTGTATCCAACTGTTTCAAATGGTGAAATTACTATTTCAGCTAAATCAAATATTGGAAAAATAAATTTAGCAATCTATAACTTAAGCGGTCAATTAATTTATAATTCTGCTTTAGACATGAGTACTAATAATAGAAAACAGTTGTCTTTAGATTTAAGTTCTGGATTATACTTAGCTAAGTTTTCAAAAGGAAGTTTTACTGAAACTAAAAAGTTTATAATCAAATAAGATTATTATATTTTATATATAAAAAGAGGTGACTATTAGTTGCCTCTTTTTTTTAATACATAATTATTTTAAAAAATTTAAAATGATTTTGTAGATGTTTTGAGAATCTATTTGGCAATCTAATTGTAATTCTTCAACTAACCCATGCTCGATAAATTCGTCAGGAATTCCTATTAATTTTACGGTGTTTTTGTAATTATACTGCGAAGCAAATTCCAAAATAGAACTTCCAAAGCCACCTTTTATACATCCTTCCTCAACTGTAACAATTGTTTCATAAGAATTAAAGATAGTGTGAAGTAATGTTTCATCTAGAGGTTTAACAAATCGCATATCATAATGAGAAACGATTTGAGGTTCTGGTAACAATTTAATGGCTTCAGTACAGTTTCTAGAAATTGTTCCAATACTTAGAATTGCAATTTTATCCCCTGTTTGTAATTGAATTCCGGTTCCAATTTTAATTTCATTAAATGGTTGTTTCCAATCTAAAGTAACACCTCTTCCTCTTGGGTATCTAATGACAATTGGATGTTTTAATTTCCCCAATTGAGATGTATACATCATATTACGAAGCTCTACTTCGTTTCTTGGTGCAAAAATGATGAGGTTTGGAATGCATCGCAAATAAGCTAAATCAAAAACACCATGATGTGTTGCTCCATCTTGACCAACTATTCCAGCGCGATCTAAACAAAAAATAACAGGTAAATTTTGTAAAGCCACATCATGTATAACTTGATCGTAAGCTCGTTGTAAAAAGGTAGAGTAAATATTGCAAAATGGAATATAACCCTGAGTAACCATACCAGCAGCTAGAGTGACGGCATGTTGTTCAGCAATACCAACATCGAAAGCACGATCTGGAATTTCTTCCATCATGTATTTTAAAGAACTTCCAGTAGGCATAGCTGGAGTAATTCCTATAATAAGTTTGTTTTTTTTAGCTAATTCAAGAATGGTTAACCCAAAAACATCTTGATATTTTGGAGGTTGTTTGACACTCGATTTTGAAACTAATTCACCAGTTTCTGCATCGAATTTTCCAGGTGCATGGTATGTAACCTGATTGTCCTCTGCTTGCTTTAAGCCTTTGCCTTTTTTTGTTATAACATGTAAAAATTTTGGACCTTTTACTGTTTTTAATCTTTCTAACTCAGATATTAACTGAGGTAAATTATGTCCATCAATTGGGCCAGAATAATCAAAATTTAAAGCTTCAAATATATTATCTTGTTTTTGAGTCCCTTTTTTTACATTCGTTAGATACTGTTTTAAAGCTCCAACTGAAGGGTCTATACCAATGGCATTGTCATTTAATATTACAAGTAAATTAGTGCTAGTTACACCAGCATGATTTAAACCTTCAAAAGCCATTCCACTAGCAATAGAAGCGTCTCCAATAACTGCAATATGTTGTTTAGAATATTCTCCTTTTAATTGCGATGCAATGGCCATACCTAAAGCAGCCGAAATAGAAGTAGAAGAATGGCCAACACCAAAAACGTCATATTCACTTTCTTCTCTTTTAGGAAAACCACTTATCCCATGTAATTGTCTATTAGTGTCAAATATCTCTCTTCTTCCAGTTAATATCTTATGTCCATAAGCTTGATGACCAACATCCCAAATAAGTAAATCTTCTGGTGTGTTAAATACATAGTGTATAGCTATAGTAAGTTCAATTACACCTAAGCTGGCTCCTAAATGGCCTTCTTTTGTTGCAACAATTTTTATTATAAATTCCCTTAACTCTTTGGCTAGTTGAGGTAATTGTCTAGAATCTAGTCTGCGTATCTCTTCTGAAGAATTTATTGTTTTTAAAAGATCTGAACTCATTCGTATAAAATATTCAGTAAAATTATTAAAATAGATAGAATATCTACTAAGATGTTAATATTTTACTTATTTAATATGTAAATTGGAATATTGCAGTATATTTGAAAAATTCACTTAATATCTAATAATTTATTTAAAATGAAAAAAAATTACATCCAAAATTTTATGGTAATAGGATTGTTATTTTTTGGGTTACTAGGGTATTCTCAACATGCTTTAGATAATTCAGAATATGGCAATGTTATTCAAACGTATTTAGCTCAAAATCAAGCAAAATATAAAATTTCTGCAAATGATATTGAAGATTTATACGTAAACAAAGAGTACTTCTCTAAAAGCACTAAAATAAACCATGTATATGTAAATCAAAGATATCAAGGTATTGAAATACATAATGCCATTTCAAGTGTTGCAATTAAAGACAATGCTGTATTTTATTATGCAAATAATTTAATTGGGAATATTAGCCAAAAAGTAAATACAATAATGCCTCAAATAAATGCACAACGTGCCATTGAAAATGCTGTAACTCAATTAAATTTAGGAAGCATTCAAGGGCTAGAATTGATTTCAGGTAATGACAAAGAATTTTTATTTACTAGTGGTAATGTGTCACAAGTAAATATTCCTGTGAAGTTAGTTTATACTTTAACAGAACAAAATGAATTAAAACTTTCTTGGGATTTAAGCATAAATACTTTAGATAATAAACACTGGTGGAGTATTAGAGTTGATGCAATTTCAGGAATAATTCTTGATAGAAACGATTGGACAATATCATGTGATTTTGGTGATGGAAATCATGCTAATCATACTAATCATGCATCATCTAAAAATGAAGACATTTCATTATTTAAATCAAATGCATTTGTAGCAGATGGTTCTCAATATAATGTGTTTGCTTTTCCAGTAGAAGCTCCTAGTTTTGGAGGAAGAACGTTATTAAGTTCACCAGCAGACGATGTTGCTTCTCCTTACGGATGGCATGATACAAATGGAACTGCAGGTGCAGAATATACTATTACTAGAGGAAATAATGTTTATGCTTATGATGACATAGCAGCAGCAAATACTCCTGGAACTTCTCCTGATGGAACAGGGTCTTTAAATTTCGATTTCCCTTTAGATATTAATCAAGATCCAAGTGGATATCTAAATGTGTCATTAACAAATTTGTTTTATGTAAGTAACATAATGCATGATGTTTGGTATCAATATGGATTTGATGAAGCTTCGGGGAATTTTCAAGAAAATAATTATGGAAATGGTGGTTTAGGTGGTGATTCTGTAGATGCTCAAGGCCAAGATGGTGGAGGAACAGATAATGCTAATTTTTCAACACCTTCTGATGGTAATAATCCTAGAATGCAAATGTATTTATGGTCAGCACCAGGTGGAATACAAAACTTAGTAAACGTAAATAATAGTTCTGTTGCAGGTCCATACCCAGCAGTAAACCCTGCTACAACGCCACCAAATAATATTACAGGAATAGGTAGCACACCAGTAACAGCCGATTTAATGTTAGTAAATGATGGGTCTGGAACTCCAACAGAAGGTTGTAATCCTATTGCTAGTGTTGCAGGTAAAATTGCCGTTATTAGAAGAGGGAATTGTCCATTTGTAGATAAAATTCAAAACGCTCAAGATGCTGGAGCTGTAGCTGTTATAGTGGTAAACCATAACAACCCAGATAACGACCCAGCTTACGTGCCTTATGTAAATATGGCTGGAGAAACCAATCCCGTATTTACTATTCCTTCAGTATTTATGAATTATGATAATGGTGAAATATTAATAGCTGCTATGCAATCTGAAACGTTAAATGTTACTTTGCAAGGAACAGAAGCTTATATGATAGATGGAAGTTTTGATAATGGAATTGTAGCTCATGAATATGGCCACGGGATTTCAAACAGACTTACAGGTGGTAGTAGTGTTAACTGTTTATCTAATTCTGAACAAATGGGCGAAGGTTGGTCAGACTGGTTCGCTTTAATGTTAACTATGAAGCCTGGAGATCAACCAGAAGACCCAAGAGGTATTGGTACTTATGCCTTTGGTGAACCAACTGATGGATTAGGTATTAGATTAGCACCTTATAGTACAGATTTTTCAATTAACGACTATACATATATTGATACTAACGACACAAATGTAGCTGTCCCTCATGGTATGGGCTTTATTTGGGCAACAGTAATCTGGGATTTAACCTGGGCTTATGTAGATAAATACGGTTTTGATGAAGACCTTTTTAATGGAACAGGTGGAAACAATAAAGTGATGCAAGTTGTTATGGACGGGTTAAAATTACAAGGTTGTAATCCTGGTTTTGTAGCAGGAAGAAATGGTATTTTAGCAGCAGATATGGCTTTAACAGGTGGTGAAGACCAATGTTTAATTTGGGAAGTATTCGCGAACAGAGGAGTTGGTGCAGCTGCATCTCAAGGATTTGGTTTTTCTAGAACAGATCAAGTGGAAGACTTTGCACTTCCAAATTTTGATGACGAGAACAGTCCTTATTATGGTGATAATGCTAACTGTACAAGTTTAAGTGTGGAAGAATTTAATTCTAGTAGTTATAAAGTTTATCCAAATCCAACGAATGGTCGTTTATTTGTTAAAACAGCTAAAAACTATGGTGAAGTAACTATGACTCTTACTGATATTAATGGTAGACAAGTGCTTTCTAAGAAAGTAGAATTATTTAACGAAGTGGAAATTGATGTTAATAAATTACAGTCTGGTATTTATATTTTAAGTATTAATGGACAATCATTTAGTGCAAACCATAAGGTTATTAAAAACTAATTGACTTTAAATAATATTTTAAAGGCAGCTAATGTTATTTAGCTGCCTTTTTTTATTTTTACAGTTATGGAAAACATATTTGATGATGTTTATTTTATGAAAAAAGCACTTCAAGAAGCCGAAATGGCATTTGAAAAAGGCGAAATTCCAGTTGGTACAGTTATAGTTGTCGATAACCGGATTATTGCTAGAGCACATAATTTAACCCAGCTTTTAAACGATGTTACTGCTCATGCAGAAATGCAAGCCATTACTGCAGCTTCAAATTTTTTAGGTGGAAAATATCTTCAAAATTGTACGCTTTATGTGACTTTAGAACCATGCCAGATGTGTGCTGGAGCTTTATATTGGAGTCAGATATCAAAAATAGTATATGGAGCTAGAGATGAAGAACGTGGTTGTATTAATATGAAAACAAAATTACATCCTAAAACTACTATTGAAGGAGGCGTTTTAGCAGAAGAAGCTTCGCAGTTACTAAAACGGTTTTTTATAGAAAGAAGAAATTTAAACTAAGCATCTTTTTTTTCTTTATACTCACGCATTTTTTCTAAACTTTCTTTTGTTATCATATAGTCTTTAACATTTTTATCTTTCCATCTATAATATGAAAATAATGGAAAAACTAATATGAAAAGACCAACAACTCCAAATCCAATTAATTTTTCTGAATATTCTAAATCTAACAAATAACCAGCAAGAATACTTCCAACAGAAAGGATTAAGATAATAAGAGTAATTATTTTTATAGCAAAAGTTGTCATTAAGTAAAGTTGATTAATTCCTTTCTATAGGCCGTTAATAATTTTGATTTTGAAACAAAGCCATAATATTTACCATCTTTAATTACAGGTAAATTCCATGCATTTGTATCTTGAAATTTTTGCATCACTACACGCATCGAATCTTTATCATAATCAATAAAACCTGGTGGTAGTTGCATGAAAGTTTCAACAGAAGTAGAATGGTATAAAGATTGGTCGAACATAATACTTCTAATATCATCTAAAAGAATGATACCTACTAAAATGTTATCTTCATTAATTACAGGAAATAAATTTCTATTAGATTTTGAAACTCCTTTATGAAGCATATCTCCAAGGGACATATTTGGTTTTAAAGTTACAAAATTCTTTTCAATCACACTATCTATATGCATTGTAGTTAGAACATTCTGGTCTTTATTGTGTGTCAACAAGTCGCCTCTTTCAGCAAGTTCTTTCGTATAAATAGTGTGCTCCATATAATTTTTAGTAATCATATATGAAATAGCAACGGTTATCATTAAAGGTAAAAACAGCTCATAGCCTCCAGTAATTTCAGCAATTAAAAAAATGGCAGTTAAAGGTGCATGTATTACTCCAGCTATAAGTCCAGCCATTCCAACTAATGTAAAGTTAGATTCAGACACTTGATGCCCAAGCCCAATATTATTAACAACTTTAGCTACAACATTTCCTAAAGCACTTCCCATAACCATGGTTGGTACAATAACTCCTCCAACACCACCAGCAGCAAAAGTAGTAGTCATGGCAACAGCTTTAAAAATGGTGAAGCCAATTAATAGAACAATAACAACCCAAATATTATCTAGGTATTCATCAAATAAATTGGTTCCTAAAGCATGCAAATAATTTCCATCAAATAAATCTTTAGTAAAACTTAAACCCTCACCATATAGAGGAGGAATAAAATAAAGCATCACACCTATAGCTAGACCACCAACTAGTAACTTGGCAAATCTGGTTTTAAACCTGTCGAAGAAACTATAAACTGCAAAGTAAATTTTTGTAAAATAGATAGAAGCAATTCCAGTACCAATTCCTAGAATAATATAGAAAACAGTATCGTGTAATGTGAATTTATCTGTAAGTGTGAAATTAAAAAGCACTTCATCTCCTAGAAAAAAATAAGATGTTAAAACAGACGAAATTGAAGCAATTAGTAAAGGTAAAAGTGACGCAAAAGTTAAATCTAAGCTAAAAACTTCAACTGCAAAAACAATAGCTGCAATTGGCGATTTAAACATAGATGCAACTGCACCAGCTGTTGCACAAGCAATAAGTAGAGTTCTTGTTTTTTTATCAATATGCATCCATCTACTTAAATTAGAACTAATGGCAGAACCTGATGTAATTGCTGGACCTAATAACCCAACAGAACCACCAAAACCAACAGTTAATGGAGCAAGAATTAATGGATGATAAATAAGTTTATAGGATAATAAGCCTTTTTGTCTTAATAGAGAGTATAATAGCGATGGAACTGCACGTTTTATAAAAGGAGGAACAGATGGTACCATCTCTTTTTTAAACATATATTTTTTAATAAGATAAACGATAAGTAACCCTAAAATGGGTAAAATAAAATACAATTGATTCTGAGAAAAAACGATTCCTTTTTCTAATGAATTCTGAATGAAATAAGTAATGTTTTTTAAAGTTACTGCTGCTATTCCTGTTAGTAAGCCAACAACTATACTCAATAATAAAACAAAATTTTTCTGAGAGATATGCTTATATCTCCAGATTAAAAATTGTTTTATAAAAGATTTTAAATTCATTTAAGAGGTTAATTCAGATTTTAAAAGTACTAAATCTTCCATATAGATTTGTCTTAACGTTTCTACATAAGGTCTATTGTTATAATAACCCATATTAAAATCTTCAATGGCTTCATTAATATTTATTAAAGCATTTTCAAAATTACCTTTTTCTTTTAATATCTTAGCTTTATAGTATTTGGCATCTGCACTTAAGTTTCTGGAATATTGTAGTTGCTTATCAAAATTTATCAAGGCATTTTCTAAATCACCAGATTCAAAATATGCAATTCCTCTATATAAGAAGGCTGTTAATTCTACCCAGCCCTCACCAGATTCATTTATTTCCTGATTGATATACGTATCAAAGTAAGCAATAGAATTTTTATAATCATTTAGGCCTAAATAAGCTATGCCTCTCCAATAGTCAACACTATGTCCTTGAGGGTGATCTGTAAAATTAGGTGTTAACACATCTGAAGCATCAAAATCTGCAATGGCTTTTTTATAATCTCTATAAAACCATAGATATAAATAACCTCTCCATGGTTGCCAAGTTATTGGATCATATGTTACAGCACCATCATACCAATCTTTCCACTGGTGTGGAATGCCTCTTTTTAAATAAGTTACTGATAGTTCTCTATAAGTCTCTGCTTTTGTAGAATCTAACTCTAATGCATAAGCAAAAGCATTCATATGTTCAGGTGAACCTTGATAATATCTAAAGCCATAATCATAAACCTGCTTTAGCTTTTCTTCTTTGCTGCTACAGGATATAAAGAGAAATAAAATAAAAATACTAAGGAATAATTTCTGTAATGTTTCCATGTTCTATTCTATAAGACAAATACATATATGAATCTCTAAACTCATTTCGAGTAAAATTTGGATTCCAATCTTTTAATTGAGTTGTTAAGTGAAATAATTGATTAACTAAATCTTTATTGAAGCTTGTTGGCTCTAAGTCTAAATCGTTTTCATAAATAACATATCGTCCAGCTTGACCTTTACAATTAATAACAAATCGAATATTTAAATAACCAGAATCATTATAATTATTATTTTTATAGTTGGTTAAAATAAAATTCCGCAACCCGTTTTTCCCTTTACTATATGTAGCTCTTTCTGGGTTGTAATAATCGAAAATATAGTCATTGCAAGTTTCAAATCCTTCAGATAAAAGAGATTCATCAGGATCTATATATGCCACACGTTTAGTATAGGTGTTTTTAGATGGCATAAATTTGTAATTCATAACATAATAAGCATAACCATACATTCCAAATAATATGACTGTTAGGAAAACAGTAAGGTATAAGATAAACTTAATTATTTTCTTTCTCATGAATTAAAGCTACTAAAAAATCCTGCAATAGCAGGATTTCTTATCTTATGATTTTAAGTTGAGTTTTAAACTTAATTCTTCCAGTTGCTTGTTGTCTATTGGAGCAGGAGCATCTATCATGACGTCTCGTCCTGCATTGTTTTTAGGGAAAGCTATAAAATCTCTTATAGTTTCTTGACCTCCAAGAATAGCAACTAATCTGTCTAAACCGAAAGCCAATCCACCATGTGGAGGAGCTCCATATTCAAAAGCATTCATTAAAAAACCAAATTGAGCTTGAGCTTCTTCTTTTGTAAAACCTAAATAATCAAACATTAAAGCTTGAGTTTTTTTGTCGTGAATTCTTATAGAACCACCACCAATTTCGTTTCCATTTAATACTAAATCGTAAGCATTGGCTTTTACATCTCCTGGGTTTGTTTCAAGCATTTCTAGTTGTCCAGGTTTTGGAGACGTAAATGGATGATGCATGGCATGATAACGCTCAGTATCTTCATCCCACTCTAAAAGAGGGAAATCCATCACCCAAAGAGGAGCAAATTCGTTTGGATTACGCAACCCTAAACGCTCTGCTAATTCCATACGTAAGGCAGATAATTGTGCTCTTACTTTATTTTTATCTCCAGAAAGCACACAAACTAAATCGCCAGCTTTGGCACCAGTTTTTTCAGCCCATTTAGCTAAATCATCTTGATCGTAAAATTTATCGACTGAAGATTTGTAGCTTCCATCATCATTACAACGAGAATACACCATGCCTAAGGCACCAACTTGTGGGCGCCTTACCCAATCAATTAATTGGTCTATTTCTTTTCTTGTGTATGCATTTCCTCCTGGAACAGCAATTCCAACAACCAATTCAGCATTATTAAAAGCCTCAAAATCTTTGTGTTGAGCCACTTCGTTTAACTCTCCGAATTGCATTCCAAATCTTATGTCTGGTTTGTCGTTTCCATATAAGCGCATGGCATCATCATACAGCATTCTAGGGAATTCTTTAACCTCCACACCATTCACTTCTTTTAATAGGTGTCTTGTTAACCCTTCAAAAGCATTTAAAATATCTTCTTGTTCTACAAAAGCCATTTCGCAATCTATTTGTGTAAATTCAGGCTGTCTATCTGCACGTAAATCTTCGTCTCTAAAGCATTTTACAATTTGAAAATATTTATCCATGCCACCAACCATCAATAACTGTTTGAAGGTTTGTGGGCTTTGCGGAAGCGCATAAAACTGCCCTTCGTTCATTCTGGAGGGCACTACAAAATCACGAGCTCCTTCTGGAGTAGATTTAATTAAGTATGGTGTCTCAACTTCAATAAACCCTTCTTTAGACAAATAATTTCTAACTTCTTGAGTGACTTTGTGACGAAAAATCAAGCTGTTTTTTACCGGATTACGTCTGATATCTAAATAGCGATATTTCATTCTAATATCTTCGCCACCATCGGTTTTATCTTCAATAGTAAAAGGAGGTAATAAAGCTTCGTTTAAAATGGTCATTTCAGAAACCAAAATTTCAATATCTCCTGTTTGAATATTTGGGTTTTTAGAAGCACGTTCAATAACAGTTCCAGTTACTTGAATCACGAATTCACGACCCAGTTTTTGGGCCATTTCCATCATGGCTTTAGGCGTACGTTCCTCATCAAAAACCAATTGTGTAATTCCATATCTATCTCTAAGATCTACCCAAACTATAAATCCTTTGTCTCGAGATTTTTGTACCCAACCAGAAAGTGTTACTTCGTTATTGATATGTGATGCTCTTAATTCACCACAGGTATGACTTCTATACATAAATTTAAAATTTGAACTTGCCTGTTTTACCTCAAGTTATTAAATAGGTTGCAAATTTAATGAAGTTAACCGATTATCAAATAAAAAAGCCTCAACATTTGTTGAGGCTTTTCCTGCTATTAATTAGAACTCATAATTGAGCTATAATGTAATATTATATAGTTTCCTCTATTGCTTCAAATACTGGATCGTTATTTACCTTAGAATGAATCCACATTTTAAATTTTGTTACCAAGTAAAATAATATAGGAACTATAATTAATGTTAAGAAAGTTGCAATTAATAAACCATAAATAACGGTCCAGGCCAATGGTCCCCAGAAAACTACGTTATCTCCACCCATATATATGTTTGGATTAAATTCACCAAAAAGAGTGAAGAAGTTAAGATTAAATCCAATAGCTAACGGAATTAAACCAAGAATAGTTGTTATAGCTGTTAATAAAACTGGACGTAAACGAGCTTTCCCTGCTTTTATAATACTTTCTAATAAATCTTTATCATCTAAATATTCTGATGATTCTATATCCAATTCTGCTTTTTTCCTGTCTATTAATAATTGCGCATAATCTAGAAGTACTACGCCATTATTTACTACAATTCCTGCAAGAGAAATAATTCCCATCATAGTCATCATAATAACAAAAGCACTTCCTGTTATAACAATACCACCAAAAACACCAATAAAACTTAAAAAGATGGCAATCATTATAATAGCTGGTTTAGAAAGTGAGTTAAATTGAAATATTAAAATGAAAAATATTAATCCTAAGCCTGTAACAAGTGCACCCATTAAAAAACTCATTTGTTTGTTTTGTTCTTCAATCTGCCCAGTATAATCAATTTTGATGTTTTTAGGTAATTCTTCAAAACTTTTCATTTCGTTTTGAACCTCAGACACAATAGCACCAGCATCAGTAAATCCAGGAGATAAAGCAGAATACACAGTAACAACACGTTTAACATCTTTATGTTTAATAGCACTAAATCCAGAATTATTTTTTTGAACGGCTAGAGCTGATACAGGAACTTCTTTAATTTTTCCTGAATTATCCCTAAAGGTTATATTTTGATTAAATAAGGCACTTTGATTGTATCTATTTTCTTTGTTAAAACGCACATAAATATCGTAATCTTCACCTCCTTCTTTAAAAACGCCTGCTTTAGCACCAAAAATGGAGTTCCTTAATTGTTGACCAGCCTGAGAAGCAGAGATGCCTAATTCCCCCGCTTTTTTCCTATCAACTATTACTTGCATAGATGGTTTGTCTTTATTAACATCTATTTTAAGTTCGTCTATTCCTGGAATATTTTTAGTATTAATATAGTCCCGCATTTTTTCAGCTGTAGCAATAAGCTCATTATAGTCATCTCCTTCTATTTCTATATTAATAGGAGCTCCAGCTGCAGGACCATCAGCATTTTTTTCAACAGATATTAAAACACCTGGATAAATACCAACTAATGCTTTTTGTACTTTTTGTCTTAACAGCTCACTATCCTCTCCTCTTCTGTATTTAAACTCTCTCATAGAAGCCGTAATTTTTCCTTTATGTGGCATCTCGGCATCAGAACCTGAATCTGCTTGAGGATTTCCAGCGCCTTCCCCAACTTGTGAGACAGCACTTTCAACCATAAAGTTATAATCACCATCTGTATATTGATCGTCGTTTAATACTGTGTAAACTTTCTTCTCAATTTCTTTAGTTATAGCATTTGTTTTTTCGATAGCAGTTCCTTGAGGATATTCTATGTAAACAATAATTTGATTGGGCTTATTGTCTGGAAAGAATTCTACTTTAGTTCTTTGTGTAGCTAAAGAAATTCCAAAAGATATGATGGCAATTACTAATAGAGCAAAAATTCCAATACTATAAATAAATGGTTTTCTTCCACTAAGCGCTTGTCGTAATTGTTTTTCATAAAAGTTCTCTAACTTTACTAATGTTTTTGTTTGGAAATTATTTGCCCATTTTCTTAAAAATAATCTATAAATCCAGAGCATGATAGCAGTAAATATCATTAATGTACCTAGTCCTCTGTATGAATCTCCTGTTATATAAACAAGAATGCCTAAAATAGCCATTAAACTGGTTGTTAAAATAATACGTTTTAATGGCATGTCTTTATCTTCAACACTCATAAATTGAGAAACTAATACCGAATTGAAAAAGATCGCTACAAATAATGAAGAACCTAGAACGGTAGATAGTGTTATTGGTAAAAGCATCATAAACTCTCCCATAATACCTGGCCACAAACCTAAAGGAATAAACGCAGCTACGGTTGTTGCAGTAGATATGATGATTGGGAATGCAATTTCTCCAATACCTTTTTTGGCTGCTTCCATTCTACTCATGCCTTCTTCATCCATGAGTCGATATACATTTTCTACAACAACAATTCCATTATCTACAAGCATTCCTAATCCCATAATTAATCCAAAGAGAATCATGGTATTTAAAGTGTAACCTAGTGAGTTTAAAATCATTAAAGACATGAACATAGACATGGGAATAGCAAAACCAACAAATATGGCATTCTTAAACCCTAGGAAGAACATTAAAACAGTAACTACTAGAATAACACCAAAAATAATATTGTTTACAAGATCGTCAACCTGCCCAATTGTAACAGGTGATTGGTCGTTAGCTATGGTTACTTTTAAATCTTGAGGGAATACATTTTTAATGGCATCTTCAACAATTTCTCTTGTTTGGTCTGCAGCATCAACCATGTTTTTTCCAGCACGTTTTTTAACGTCTAGCATAACTACTGGCTCGCCAAATTCTCTAGCAAATGTGGTTTTGTCTTTTTCTTTAAAGGATACAGAAGCAACATCTTTAAGGTAAATAGCGTTTCCGTCTTCCGACTTAACTACAAAGTTTTCTAATTCTGAAGGTGATTCTATTTCACCAATAATACGAATGGTACGTCTTTGCCCACTTGTAATTAAATTACCTGCAGACATGGTAACGTTTTCGTTGTTTATGGCATTAATAATATCGTTAAAAGTAACTTGAGTAGCCATCATTTTGAAAATGTCTACAGCAACTTCAACTTCTTTGTCTTGAGCACCACGAATATCTACTTTCTTAATCTCCAATAGGTCTTCAATTTCATCTTGTAGATATTCGCCATATTCTTTTAATTTTTCTATTGGATAATCACCAGAAATATTAATATTAAGAATTGGCATTTCTTCAGAAAGGCTTAATTCAAAAACATCTGGTTCAACTTTTGCGCCATTAAATGTTGGCCAATCTTCGCTTGATGTTTCTTGATCTATTTCATCTTTTACTTTCTGTTTGGCTTGTTCGACAGTAATATTTTCATCGAATTCAATAACAACCATTGAGTAATCTTCTTGAGATGTTGAAGTAATTTCTACAACGTTACTCACTGTTTTTAGTATATCTTCTAAAGGGTCTGTAATTAGTTTTTCAACATCTTCAGCAGTATTTCCTGGGTAAACAGAGCTAACGTATATTTTAGTTTCGTTTACTTCAGGAAAGTTTTCTCTTGGCATGTTAAAAAAGGCAGAAATACCTAAGTAGAGGATAACTGCTATAAGAACATAATTTGTTGTTTTATTATTTATAGCCCAAGATGAAAGGCTAAATTCTTTATGGACTTCTTTTTTCTTTTTTTTAGACATTGATTAATGTTTTAGTGTTTTTTTAAATGTTTTAGAATAAGAATTGTAAAAATTACTTGATACTATTAGAATCATATAAAATTTTTACTGTTTGCCCATCTTTTACACTACGTGCTCCTTCTTTAATTATTTCGGCTTCATTTTCAATACCTTCTAGTACTTCAATAACATCTCCTTGAGTTCTACCTGTTTTAATAATAACTTTATTTGCAGTACCTTCATTTTTGTCGTTTATATCTTTTACAACATAGATGTACTGTTCTCCTTCAGCATTTTCAGATATAATACTTTGTGGAATTAATAAAGCATTTTCATTTGTATAATCATTAATTTTAAGTCTTGCCGTTAAATTAGGTTTAATAATTTTATCCTTATTAGGAATACCAACCTCAATTTTAAACGTTCTGTTGTTTGGGTTTATATAATCTCCAACTTGGCGAACTCTGGTTTCAATATTAATTCCAAGTACAGGAAAATCAACTTGGACATTTTTTCCTTTAGTAATATTAGTTAAATAACTTTCTGGCACATCTGTTTCAATATACATGTTATCTAGATTAACAATTCGCATTAATTCAGATTGTCCTGCCATAACAACAGTTCCTTGCTCAGTCATGACATCATCTATAGTTCCGGAAAATGGTGCTCTTACAGTTGTTTTCGCAATTTGTTCTTGCATTTGCTTAACTGCTTTATTTTGGGCTTCGTATGTGGATTTTGCTTGTAAAAACTCAATTTCACTTCCAATGTTTTGATCCCATAATCTTTTTTGACGTTCGAAGGTTGTTTTTGATAAGTCTTCTTGAATTTGTAATTGTGCTAATTGTTGGCTTAAACCACCATCATCAATTTTTGCCATTACTTGTCCTTTGCTAACGTTTTGTCCTTCTTTAACATATAAATGAGTTAATATGCCATTATATTCTGGGTGAATAACAATTAAATCTTTTGTTGTTACGTTTCCTTGTATTTCTAATTGGTGATTAAATACTTCATGAGTAGCTTTAAAAGTAGTAATTAAAGGTACTTTTTTAGTAGTATCTAAAACAGAAATTTTATCATCAAGTAATTTTATTTTACCTTCTAGAACTTGTAAATCGTTTACCAGCTCTGTTTTTTTGTTTCTAATAGTTTCAAGATTATTGCTTTCTAAAACTTTTTCTACAGAATTTTTTTTACCCTCTCCACATGATGCAAAAAGTAATACTGTAATTAAGATAATGGATATATTTTTCATAGAATTTGTATCGTATTTTTCTAGTTTAATTAGTCTACTATAGTGTTAAGTACAGTTTCAAGTTTGGTTTTTGAGTTTATGACGTTAATCATGGTTTGTAAATATTCGTCTTGTGCACTATATAGCTGTGTTTGTGCTTGCCTTAAATCGAAACTTGAGGCTATTCCTTCAAAAAATTTAGTTTGATTTTTTCGCTCTATTCGTTCTGCAAGGTTTAAGTTTTCTTTTTTGTTATAATATTCTTCAATAGCAAATTGATAGTCGCTTTTTGCTGATGCAATTTCGAGTTTAATATTTTGTTCAACTTCAATTAAATCTTCAGTAGCTTTATCAAGATTTATCTTAGCACGTTGGGTGGAAGCACTACGCATTCCTGAGCTAAAAATAGGGATGTTCATGGTTACTCCAAATAAAGAAGATCCAAACCATTCTTGATTGTTATGAGTGAAAGTAAATTCTTCATTAAAACCATTATAGCCTGCATTAATAAAAGCAGACAAATTGGGTAAAAATTTACTTTTTTCTAATTTTAATAGTAACTCTTTGGTAGCTTTATCGTTTTCTGCAATCTTAAAATCTATTGTGTTTTCTACATTTTCATTTACCTCTAATAAGCTTAAACTAATGTTTTTAAGTGTTAATGCTTCTAAATCTTCTGTCAAGGTTGTATTAGAATTTAAATCAATACCTAATGTGATATTAAACATTTGGTAAGCAATAATTTTCATTCTAGACATATTGCTGTAGGCACTTTGTAAGTTGGATAATGTAATTTCTAATTGCTCTACATCTTCTTCTTCTGTTAGACCATTTTCGTATATTTTAGTCGTTTCGTTTAAATTTTTTTGAATTACTTCTATGTTTTTATTTATAATAACAAGTGATTCCTCTGTTAATAAAACATTACCATAAGCGTTTATTACAGCCTTTCTAACATCAAGATCTGTTTTTTCTTTTGCAAATCTTGAAATTTCTAAATACACTTCTGCTGATTTTAATCCAACTAAATAAGAACCATCAAATAGTAATTGATTTAAAGTAGCCATAGCAACAACACTTTGATCTGTACTGAAAGCTACAGGTATAAACGTGCCTGGATCTCCACCAGCTATTTCTCCTGGTAATAATGACACTTGTTGCTTTAACCAATTTTGATAATCTATTTTTGCGTCCAATTGAGGAAGTCCAGTAGCTGTAGCTTCCCATTTTTGTTTTTTGGCTGCCTCAATATCTCGAGTAGCATTTTTAGAAGCTCTATTGTTTTCTATAGCAAAATCGATGGCTTCAAGTAGACTAAAATTATATGCATCTTCTTGGGAATATATAGAGATAGTAAAAATTAAACTAAATAAAATGATTAGTTTGGTTTTCATATTTTATTTTTTGTTGATGATTTTAGTTAAAATGTTTAATCCATTTGGAGTACAAATACCTCTTAAATGATATTCTAAATAGTTGTCCATGAGCATATTCATAGAAAAATTATTTAAAGGAAATAAATCCTGATCTTTTAAAGATACCATACTGTTAAAGTAGATTCTGGATATAAATTCGATATTAATATCTGGTCTGAAAATATTGGTCTTTACTCCTCTTTTTAAATTGTCAATAACACATTCTTGCATAACTTCAAATTGTTTCTTTTTTAAGGTTGCAGATATTTTAGGGTAATATTTTTGAAGTTGATATTGTGGGGAAGACTTTTCGTCTTTCAAGTGTTGCATAACAAAACTCTTTATATCGTATAGCTCTTCTATAGGGTTTTTTTCTAACTCACAGATACAATCAATACCATGCGAAATAATTTCAAACATATGCATGGTTGTAGCTTCAACTAGTTTCGTTTTATTATCAAAATGCTGATAAATGGTTTTTTTTGAAATGCCTAGATTGTTAGCAATATCATCCATGGTAACACTTTTAAAACCATAGGTAATAAACAATTCACTGGCATTAGAAATTATTTTGTCCTTCATAATAGGTGGCAAAACTACAACAGGAAACTTTAAAAACCAAAAAAGTTTCCAAAGTTTTAACATTTTCTTAATATTGACTAAAACTTATAGTATAAGTTTCTATTATTGCACTATTTTTGTTTCATGCAACAAATAGCTTTTTATCAAGAAACTTTTGTTTCTTTTTTAAACACATTTTCAGTACATAGAGAGCCAGCCTCACTTTATAATCCCATCAATTATATTTTAAAATTAGGAGGTAAACGCTTACGTCCAGTTTTAACTTTAATGACTGCCGAAATATTTAATTGCGATTATAAAAAAGCATTAAATGCTGCGTTAAGCATTGAAGTGTTTCATAACTTCTCTTTAATTCATGATGATATAATGGACGATGCTCCTTTACGTCGTGGTCAAGAAACAGTTCATGAAAAATGGGATTTAAATACAGGGATTTTATCTGGAGATGCCATGTTAATTATGGCTTATCAATTATTCGAAAATTATAATCCTGAAACATTTCAAGCTCTCGCAAAATTATTTAGTAAAACAGCTTTAGAGGTTTGCGAAGGTCAGCAATTTGATATCGATTTTGAAACCAGAGAAGATGTGACTATTGCAGAATATTTGAAAATGATTGAATACAAAACAGCTGTTTTAATTGGTGCTGCAATGAAAATGGGTGCTATTGTAGCTCAAGCTTCAATAGAAGATCAAAATTTAATTTATGACTTTGGTAAAAATCTAGGAATTGCTTTTCAATTACAAGACGATTATTTAGATGCATTTGGTGATCCTAAAACCTTTGGGAAACAAGTTGGTGGAGATATTATTGAAAATAAAAAAACCTTTTTATATTTAAAAGCAGTCGAGTTTTCAGCAGAAGATAAAAAAACAGAACTGTTGCATTTGTATAGTTTAAATACCAAAGAACATTCTGAAAAAATTAAAACAGCTAAGCAAATTTTTATCTCAAGTGGTTCTGCAGAAGCGACTCAAAAAGAAATTCAGAATTATACTTCAAAAGCCTTTATAGTGCTTGAAAAATTAAATATATCTAAGGAAAATAAAGTGGCATTAAGACAATTTGGAGAACAATTAATGAATAGAAACGTATAATGCAATTACCAGCTACTTTCGAAGAATTAGTTAACAAAGCGACTCAAGATAATTTATATAAAAATTTAATAAAACAATTAAATAAAGATCTTTTGTATGCTAATATTGATTTAGATTTTAGTGAAGACGTACTGCCATCTAGTTTAAAATTATTGCTTCATGAAACCATCTATAAATTGATTCAAGAAAAATTTATGGATTACCTTAATCTGCTATACATAATTGATGTGTCTGAGAAAAAAGTAAAACAATTAGATGGAAGTGATACCTTGTTATTATCTGAACAAATATCTTTTTTAATTCTACAACGTGAATGGCAAAAAGTTTGGTTTAAAAATCAATATTCTTAAAAGTAAACACGTACAAATGGCATCCATGGATCTAAGTAGGTGCTTTTTGAACTGTCATAAAGCAAATCATATCTAATACCAATTGTAACATGTCTGGTGCTATAACCAGCACCTAAATATAAAGATGGATACCAATAATTTTCATCGATATAATCTGTTCGGCTATCCCAATCTATATTGACATTATTCTGTTCAAACTCGGTAGAAAGTTGGAGTTCAGGAATGGGATTAAACAGACCAAGAATACTTCCACCAATGATTGATGATTTATAGTAATTCTTTTCTGTATTATAAGTGCCACTAAGGCCAATTCCTAATGCAACATAGTTATTAAGTCTATAAATAGCACTTGGAGCAAGAGTTCCACTAAAATATCCATCTCCAAACCCAAGTCCTATTCCTCCTCCAAATTGAACACGACTCCAAAAATCATTTGGTTGTTTGTTTGCATTTACTTGAGCATGTAAGTTTATAGCTATCAAACAGATTACTAATAAAACTAAGATGTTTTTTTTAGACAATAAGTAAGATTTATTCATGATTTTAATTTTCGTTAAAAATGGGACTGTATAAAAATAATAAAACCATATCTAATTTTACTAAAAGTTGTACTTTTGTGTAAATTTTGTTTGAACTTTTTAGTTTTACATTTTATATGGATAAATTTTCCTTTTTAAATGCAGCACATACAGCATATTTTGCTGACCTTTATGATCAATATTTACAAAACCCAGATTCTGTAGAACCAAGTTGGAGAGCTTTTTTTCAAGGCTACGATTTTGGTAGCGAAAGTTATGGCTTAGTCGATGAACTAGTCGATGGAGTATCTTGCGAGCATGTTTCTGAAAATCTTACTAAAGAATTTCAAGTTATAAAACTTATAGATGGTTATAGAACTAGAGGACATTTGTTTACAAGAACAAATCCTGTTCGTGAGCGAAGAAAATATGCTCCTACCTTAGAAATTGAAAATTTCGGCTTATCTAAATCAGATTTAAATACGGTTTTTAGTGCTGGTGAAGTTCTAGGAATAGGGTCTCAAACGTTACAGGAAATAATAAATCATTTAGAAAAAATTTATTGTAGCTCGATTGGTGTTGAGTATATGTATATTAGAAAACCTGAAGAAATACAATGGATTCAGGATAAATTAAATGTAAATGATAACCAACCTAATTTTGATGTTGAGCAAAAGAAGTATATTCTTAAAAAACTAAATGAAGCAGTGTCTTTCGAAAACTTTTTACACACCAAATATGTTGGTCAAAAACGTTTTTCATTAGAAGGTGGAGAATCTTTAATCCCAGCTTTAGATGCATTAATTGAAAAAGCTTCAGAATATGATGTAAAAGAATTTGTTATGGGAATGGCACATCGTGGTCGTTTAAGTACCTTAACAAATATCTTCGGAAAATCGGCTAAAGATATTTTTAGCGAGTTTGATGGAAAAGATTATGAACAAGAAGTTTTTGATGGTGATGTTAAATACCATTTAGGTTGGACTAGCGATAGAATTACAAATACAGGTAAAAAAATAAATTTAAACATTGCTCCAAATCCATCACATTTAGAAACTGTTGGAGCAGTTGTTGAAGGAATTACAAGAGCGAAACAAGACGATAAATATCCTGAAAACCCATCACAAGTATTACCAATTATTGTTCATGGTGATGCTGCTATTGCTGGACAAGGCTTGGTTTATGAAATTGTTCAAATGGCTCAATTAGATGGTTATAAAACAAATGGAACCATTCATATTGTAGTTAATAATCAAGTTGGTTTTACTACCAATTATTTAGATGCTCGTTCAAGTACCTATTGTACAGATGTTGGAAAAGTAACACTCTCTCCAGTTTTACATGTCAATGCAGACGATGCAGAAGCTGTTGTACATGCTATGTTATTTGCATTGCATTTTAGAATGAAATTTAAACGCGATGTATTTATAGATTTATTGGGTTATAGAAAATATGGTCATAACGAAGGCGATGAGCCACGTTTTACGCAACCAAAATTATACAAAGCAATTGCAAAACATCAGAACCCAAGAGATATTTATGCAGATAAACTAATAGCTCAAGGGATTATAGATAGCGCTTATGTTCAAAAATTAGAAGAAGATTACAAAGCATCATTAGAAGAAAAGTTAGAAGATTCTAGAAAAGAAGATAAAACAGTTATTACTCCATTTATGCAAAATGAATGGGAAAATTACATTACTGTTGAGGAGGATAAAATGATGAAGCCTATTGATACTACTTTTTCTAAAAAAGGATTAGAAAAAATAGCTGACACTATTTCAACCCTTCCAAAAAATAAGAAGTTTATTCGTAAAATTTCTAGATTAGTAGAATCAAGAAAAGATATGTTTAACGAGAATAAGTTAGATTGGGCAATGGCAGAACATTTAGCTTATGGAACGTTACTCGAAGAAGGTTATGATGTTAGAATTTCAGGACAAGATGTTGAAAGAGGAACCTTTTCACACAGACATGCTGTAGTAAAAGTTGAAGATAGTGAAGAAGAAATTATTCTATTAAATAATATTAGCGATAGCCAAGGAAGATTCTTTATTTATAACTCTTTACTTTCTGAATATGGAGTTGTTGGTTTTGACTATGGCTATGCCATGGCAAGTCCAAAAACATTAACTATTTGGGAAGCACAATTTGGAGATTTTAGTAATGGTGCTCAAATTATGTTGGATCAATATATTTCTGCTGCCGAAGATAAATGGAAACTTCAAAATGGTCTAGTCATGTTATTGCCTCATGGATACGAAGGTCAGGGAGCAGAACATTCATCTGGACGTATGGAACGTTATTTGCAACTTTGTGCCAAAGACAATATGTTTGTTGCAGATTGTACAACACCTGCAAATATGTATCATTTGTTGCGTAAACAAATGAAAGCTAATTTTAGAAAGCCATTAATTGTGTTTACACCTAAAAGTTTATTGCGTCATCCACTAGTAGTTTCAACAGTAGACGAATTTGCCAATGGTAGTTTTCAAATGTTAATAGACGACGAAAGAGCAAAAGCAGATAAAATTAAAACTTTGGTATTTTTAACTGGAAAATTCTATTACGATTTACTTGAAGAACAAGAAAAACTAGAAAGAACAGATGTTGCATTAGTAAGAATAGAACAACTATTTCCATTGCCAGTTAAAGAAATAAGAGCAATACTTAAAAAATATAACAACGCAACAGACCTGGTTTGGGCACAAGAAGAACCAAAAAATATGGGAGCATACAGCCATATGTTAATGCATTTAGACGAAGCAAAAACATTTAGAGCTGCAACACGAAGAGCTTATGGAGCTCCAGCTGCTGGTAGCTCTGTTAGATCAAAAAAACGTCATAAAGAAGTTATAGATTATGTTTTCGATAAATCAAAAAACAATCAACGTTAAATTGAAAAAAAGCTTATTCATATTATTTTTACTTGTCTCTGTAATATCTTATTCACAAGATAAAGATAATTATAGCAAAGTAGTTGCAGATTTTCAATCGTTATATAATGAAGGCAATTACAATGCTATTTATTATATGTTTAATTACGATATGAAGAAAGCTATGCCACTAGCAAAGACACGAGCTTTTTTTGCTGATTTAAATAGTAAATTAGGAAAAATAACTCAAGTTGAATTTAATAAAATAAAAGATTTAGCACACATCTATATTGTAACTTTTGCTTCAGAAGTTAGAGATATAACATTTTATTTAGATAATAATAATAAAATAGGTGGATTGCTTGTAACGTATCATAAACCAGATAATTTACCAGTTCTTGATAGAAATACGACTAAAATGATTCTGCCTTTTAATGAAGAATGGTTTGTATTTTGGGGAGGAATAGATAAAAAAAACAATTACCATGTCGCTCATGAAAATCAGAAATATGCTTACGATATTTTAATAATAAAAGATGATGCGTCATTTAGTGGAGATCCTAAAGTTAATGAGAATTATTACGCTTATGGAAAAGATATTATTGCTCCTTGCGATGCGAAAGTAGTTAAAGTTATAACAGGAGTTAAAGATAATATTCCTGGAGAACTAAATTCAGAACAACTTACAGGAAATACAATTGTTCTAGAGACAAATAATAAAGAATATATTTTGTTTGCACATTTAAAAGAAAACTCCATTGCAGTAAGAGAAGGCCAATTTATTAGAAAAGGAGGCTTATTAGGAAAATGTGGAAACTCAGGGAACACTACAGAACCTCATTTACACCTTAGTCTACAAAATACGTTGGATATGAATATTGCTACAGGAGCAAAATTATATTTTGATAGGATTTTGGTTAATGGAGAATTACAACTAGATTATCTTCCTGTAAAAGGAGATGCAATAAAAAATAGAGACTGATAACAAACCGTTTACAAATAAAATTATAATTATGATTTTAGAAATGAAAGTTCCTTCACCAGGAGAATCAATTACAGAAGTAGAAATAGCAACTTGGTTAGTGCAAGATGGAGATTATGTAGAAAAAGACCAAGCAATTGCTGAGGTAGATAGCGATAAAGCAACTCTTGAGCTTCCTGCAGAAGCTAGTGGAACAATTACACTTAAAGCTGAAGAAGGTGATGCTGTTGCAGTTGGTGCAGTAGTTTGTTTAATTGATACAAGTGTAGCTAAACCAGAAGGAAAAGAACAATCTGTAAAAGAAGAAAAAAAGGACGAAGCTCCAAAAAAAGAAGTTGTTGAAACTCCAAAAGCGACAGAGACAAAAACATATGCAACTGGTACTGCAAGTCCTGCTGCTAAAAAGATCTTAGCAGAAAAAGGTATGGAAGCTTCTTCAATTTCTGGTACAGGAAAAGATGGTCGTGTAACAAAAGAAGATGCTATGCAAGCAGTGCCTTCTATGGGAACACCTACAGGTGGAACTAGAGGTACATCAAGAAGTAAAATGTCTATGTTACGTCGTAAAGTTGCTGAAAGATTAGTAGAGGCTAAAAATACAACAGCCATGTTAACGACTTTTAATGAAGTAGACATGTCTCCAATTTTCACTTTACGTAACGAGTATAAAGAAATTTTTAAAAATAAACATAATGTAGGGTTAGGCTTTATGTCATTTTTTACATTAGCAGTAGTTAGAGCATTAAAAATGTATCCAGCTGTTAATTCAATGATAGATGAAAAAGAAATGATTTCTTATGATTTTGTGGATGTATCCATAGCAGTTTCTGGACCAAAAGGTTTGATGGTGCCAGTAATTAGAAATGCTGAAAACCTAACATTTAGAGGTGTAGAAGCAGAAGTTAAAAGACTTGCTATTAGAGCTCGTGACGGACAAATTACAGTTGATGAAATGACTGGAGGAACATTTACTATTTCAAATGGAGGAGTTTTTGGATCTATGTTATCAACACCAATTATCAATCCTCCACAAAGTGGTATTTTAGGAATGCATAATATTGTTGAACGTCCTGTAGCAGTAAACGGAAAAGTAGAAATTCGTCCAATAATGTATGTTGCGTTGTCTTATGACCATAGAATAATTGATGGAAAAGAGTCTGTTGGTTTTTTAGTTGCGGTTAAAGAAGCTCTTGAAAATCCAGTGGAATTATTAATGGATAATGATATTAAGAAAGCATTAGAGCTATAAAAAAGAATTTCATATAATACAAAATAATAAAGCGCAACTTATTTTTAAGTTGCGCTTTTGTCTTGAAAATAACTAACTAAAAAAATTAACAAGAATATTGATTGAGATTACAGTTACAACAACAATTACTAATCCAATTATAAAATATTTGTTTACTCCGTTTTCTTCGTTTTCCATTATCAATAGGTTATAGATTTAGGGTGTTTTTAAAAATTTAGGAAATGAAACTCCGTGTCGGTTAAGACACAGAGTTTTCTGTTATTCCCTAAAAAGTAATTGATTAATAGCTTGGTAAATATCTAAATATTTTGAAATCCAAACAATACGTAACATTACGTATTTTTATATATAAATAAGAAAATATTGAAATGGTATAAATAAAGAAAGCTCTAAATAAAAAGAAATTTATTTAGAGCCTTCAAATTCTCCCTAAGAACTAATTAATAGCAATACAAATATCGGTATAAATAGTACACTAAACAATACGTAACGTTACGTATATTTTACTCTAAATGCTTTTGGTTTTCTTTAACCCAAATTAAAAGACTGTTTTGTATAGGAGCTAAATCTAGTTTTTTAATAATATGACTTTTATGTTTTTCTACTGTTCTATTAGAAATAAACATAAGTTCACCAATTTCTTTAGCAGTTTTATTTTGAGCTATTAATTTTAAGATATCTAATTCTGTAGGTGTTAAAAGTTCTAATTTTTTGGGTGTTTCTTCAACCTCTAGATAGGAAAGTAATTCGGGACTAAAATAAGGCATAGCTTTTATTACAGAATCTATACAATGTTCTATTTCAGCAAGAGCAAATTCTTTTAGAACATAACCATAAACGCCTAAATTTTTAGCCTCGTTGTATATGTTTTCGTCTTTTTCGAAAGTAATAAGTATTATTTTAGTTTTCCAGTTTAGTTCTTTGCATTTTTTAGCAATATCTAAACCTGTTAAAAAGGGCATTTGTATATCTAAAATAGCAATCTCTGGGTTATGTGTTTCTATAAGCTCAAAGGCTTCTTTCCCATTAACAGCACTAGCAAGTACATTGTATTTTTTTTCTAAGAGAAAATCGTTAAGCCCTTTTAATATAAGAGGATGATCGTCTGCTATAATTATGGAAGTTTTCATGTGCTATTAATAAATTCTATAGAGAGTAAAATCTAATTTTATTCAAAAAATAAGAAATTTACTACAATTTCAAATATAAATATTTCTTTTCATAATCTATTACGGCTTTCCCTTTTTTTAAAATATCTGCCCCAATAATACCGTCTACTGGTTGAGCATTGTGGTTTGTTAATGCTGTGTTTACATGTGTTAGATTAAATAAAATTAAAGCCGTTTTGTCTTTTTTCCATTTGCCAATTTTCAATTTATTCTTTTTTGAAATTTGTGTTAGCATATCTGTTGCACCAGCTCCAGCAGCTTTTACTTCAGAATCTTTAACCTTAAGTTTAAAAGTTTCTATAGCATCAAATCCTACACAAGAACTTGAAGCACCTGTATCTAAAATAAACAATCCCTTTACACCATTAATGCTGGCTTTAATTTCAAAATGATTTGTCTTAGTTAGTTTTAATTTAACTTTTGTATAACCTTTGTCTAATAGATAATCTTGAAGCTTTACCATAACTAGTAATTTCTTTCAAAGATAATAATATAAAAACTTCTATTTTTGCAAAATGATAGTTACAGATACACATACACATTTATATAGCGAAGCGTTTGCCGAAGACAGAAAAGAAATGATTCAAAGAGCTATGGACGCAAATGTCTCTAGATTTTTTATTCCTGCTATAGATTCATCATACACAGAAAGCATGTTTCAATTAGAGGAAGATTTTCCAAAAAACGTCTTTTTAATGATGGGTTTACACCCTACGTCTGTAAAAGAAAATTATCTAGAAGAATTAGCACATGTTGAGGGCATGCTTGCTAAAAGACATTTCTATGCCATTGGAGAAATAGGTATAGATTTGTATTGGGACAAGTCTACATTAAGTATTCAAAAAAAAGCTTTTAAACATCAAATTCAATTAGCTAAAAAGTATAAATTACCAATAGTGATTCATTGTCGTGAGTCTTTTGATGAAATTTTCGATGTTTTAGATGAAGAAAAGAGTGACGATTTATTCGGAATATTTCACTGTTTCACTGGAACTTTTGAACAAGCAAAACGGGCTATTTCCTTTAATATGAAATTAGGAATAGGAGGCGTTGTTACGTTTAAAAATGGTAAAATAGATCAGTTTATAAATCAAATAGATTTAAAACACATGGTCTTAGAAACAGATTCACCTTATTTAGCACCAAAACCCTATCGAGGAAAACGTAACGAAAGTGCTTATATAATTAAGGTATTAGAAAAACTATCGGAACTTTATAAGCTACCTCAAGAAAAAATTGCCGAAATTACAACTCAAAACTCAAAAGACGTATTTAATATATAAGTATGGAATCAAGCAAACCTAACATTCTTTTAATTTATACAGGAGGGACTATTGGAATGATTAAAAATCCCAATACAGGAGAATTGCAATCCTTCGATTTTAATAACCTGTTAAAACGTATTCCAGAATTAAAATTGTTAAGCTGTCATATTTCAACTGTTTCTTTTGAAAATCCTATAGATTCTTCGAATATGAATCCAGAATATTGGATTCAAATGTCGGAAATGATTGAAGAAAATTATGATACTTTTGATGGATTTGTTGTACTGCATGGAAGTGATACTATGAGCTATACTGCTTCAGCCCTGAGTTTCATGTTGGAAAATTTAGCAAAACCAGTTATTCTTACTGGATCGCAACTGCCAATCGGAGATTTGCGTACAGATGCAAAAGAGAATCTAATTACCTCCATACAAATGGCAGCTTTAAGAAAAAATAACAAACCAGTTATAAGAGAAGTTGGGTTATATTTTGAATATAAATTATATAGAGGAAATAGAACGACTAAAATAAATGCAGAGCATTTTGAAGCTTTCGAATCTTTAAATTATCCACATTTAGCTGAATCGGGAGTTCATATTAAAGTAAATAATGAAGCTTTGTTTGCTCCAAATCTTAAAAAAAAATTAGTAGTCCATAAAAATCTAAACACCAATATTGCATTAATAAAATTATTTCCAGGGATCTCTAAATCTATTTTAGAATGTATTATCTATAATCCTAGTTTAAAAGGGATCATATTAGAAACCTATGGGGCTGGAAATGCAACAACAGAAAATTGGTTTGTATCTTTAATTAAAGAGGCTATAAATAAAGGAATTCAAGTAGTAAATGTAACACAATGTTCAGGAGGAAGCGTAAGCATGGGGCAATATGAAACAAGTTCACAACTTAAAAAAATTGGTGTTATTTCAGGAAAAGATATAACTACAGAAGCAGCTATCGTAAAATTAATGTATTTATTAGGAGAAAAAATTTCTGCTAACACCTTCAAAACCATATTTGAAACTTCTTTACGAGGAGAATTGTCTTAAAATTAACTTTCAAAATTTTTAGCTTTCAAAAGTTTTTTTGTTATTTGCCAATCGTATTATTAAATTAATATTGAGAGAGGTGGCCGAGTGGTCGAAGGCGCACGCCTGGAAAGTGTGTATACCTCAAAAGGGTATCGAGGGTTCGAATCCCTTCCTCTCTGCTGATATTTTTATTTTTTAATCGTATTTTTTTTATATCTTTAACACTTTAACTAATAAAATTAAGAACAAGAACAATGAAAAGATTATTTTCTATTCTAGCCATTACTGGAATTATGGCTTTCGGAACTGTTAATGCAAATACAACTGCAAATATAACAGCATCAATAGCAGCTACTGTTGCTAGTGTATCACAAGATGAAGCAGCAGCTGATGAAGCTTCAGAAGATCTTGGATTTCACCAAGAACTAAAAAAACGATTTATAGAAGGAGGTCCTGGATTTATGGGAATCGTTCTGTTATGTTTAATTCTTGGTTTAGCAATTGCTATCGAAAGAATTATCTTTTTAAACCTATCTACTACAAATACTAAGAAATTAACTCAAGATGTAGAAGACGCATTACAATCTGGTGGTGTAGAAGCTGCAAAAGAAGTTTGTAGAAATACAAAAGGACCTGTTGCCTCTATTTTCTATCAAGGATTAGATAGAACAGACGAAGGTATTGAAGCTGCTGAAAAAGCTGTTATAGCTTATGGTGGTGTTCAAATGGGTCAATTAGAGAAAAACGTATCTTGGATCTCATTATTTATTGCCTTGGCTCCAATGTTAGGATTCATGGGAACAGTAATAGGGATGATTCAAGCCTTTGATAAAATTGAAGCAGCAGGAGATATGCAACCATCTTTAGTTGCAGGTGGTATTAAAGTAGCACTTTTAACTACAGTATTTGGTCTAATTGTTGCTATTATACTTCAAGTATTCTACAATTACATTATTGCAAAAATTGATAGCATTGTAAACGATATGGAAGATGCATCAATCACTTTAATGGATTTATTGATTAGAAACAAGAAGTAATAATAACCTAAAACACATTAAACAATGAGTTTACATAAAATATTAACAATTATTGTTGCCATACTTTCTATAGTAGGAGTCATATTCGCTTTAATGATTATGTCTGGAAATGAAAGTATGATAGATAATATGATATATGTTACTTATGTAGTTCTTGCTCTTATACTAGCTTTAGTACTAGTGTATGTGATTAAAGGATTATTTGCTGGTAACATTAAAAAGACATTAATGTCTGTTGGAGCATTCTTAGTAATTATCGTAATTTCTTATGCAATGTCTTCAGGAACAGATTTAGATTTAACACCTTTTACAGATAAAGGCGTTGATATAACTGAAGCAACATCTAAAAATGTTGGAGCTGGATTATATGCTTTTTATGCTTTAGCTATTATTGCTATTGGTTCTATGGCTTTATCTGGAATTAAAAAAATAACGAATAAATAATTATGGCAAAAAGATCAGCACCAGAAGTTAATGCAGGCTCTATGGCTGACATTGCATTCTTACTCCTAATATTTTTCTTGGTTACTACAACCATTGAAACAGATTCTGGGTTAAATAGAAAATTGCCTCCAATTGACGATACAGAACAGGAAGACGTTATTATTAAAGAGAAGAATATTTTTCAACTTAATGTAAATCGTAATAATGATTTGTTTCTAAAAACAGGTGGCGAAGAAAAAGTCATTCAAATTAAAGACCTACGTAATGCTGCAGTTACCTTTTTAGATAATGGTGGTGGAACAGGTCCAGATGCTTGTAAACGTTGTCAAGGAAAGAAAAACCCTAGATCTTCAGATAATTTCGATAAAGCTATTATTTCGTTACAAAACGATAGAGCGACTAAATACGAAACATATATAGCTGTTCAAAATGAAATAATTGCGGCATATAATGAGTTAAGAAATAGAGAGTTTCAAAAAAGTTTCCCTAATTTAGAGTTGAACTTTGTTGAAGCTGAAAAACGCTATTCAGATCCTAGAACTCCTTCAGCAGAAAAAGCGAAATTAAAAGACAAATTAGAAGAAATTAAAATTTTAATTCCGCAAAAATTCTCTGAAGCAGAACCTAAAAAGTCTAATTAGATAAATAAATAATATGTCTAAATTTAAAAAGAAAAAAAGTGGCGATATGCCAGCAGTTAATACAGCATCTTTACCAGATATTGTATTCATGCTATTATTCTTTTTCATGGTGGCAACTGTTATGAGACAGAACACGCTAATGATTGATAATAATTTACCTTTTGCTGATCAAGTTGAAAAACTAGATAAAAAAGATTTGGTAATGTATATCTACGCTGGAAAACCAAGTAGCAATTATAAGTCAACATATGGTACCGAAGCAAGAATTCAATTAAACGATAAATTTGCTGAAGTAAATGAAATTCCTGCTTTTATTGCTGCCGAACGTGCTTCTAAGAGAGAAGAATTAATCCCGTTCTTAACTACTGCTTTAAAAGTAGATAGCGATGCAAATATGGGTTTAATAACAGATATTAAACAAGAATTACGTAAAGTTAATGCACTTAAAATTAATTATACAACTAAAAAAGGTAATGCCTTACAAGGGTTGAAAAAATAATTATATTCTTAATTTTATATTATAAAAAGGCGTTTTGAGAAATCTTAACGCCTTTTGTTTTATATTTAATCTTGTTAAATTACAATTTAGATATGAGGATTATACTCACTGTATTTTTGAGCTTAATATGTGTAACAGCCATCCGGTCGCAAGAGAAAGTTACAGACACAACTAAAGTAATTGACCCAAAATATAGAGAAGACCAGTTTTATTTAGCTATTACTTATAATTTACTTGGTGATAAACCAAACAACGTCTCTCAAACTGGTTTTTCAAGTGGTTTCCATTTAGGATATATAAGAGATTTACCTTTAAACGAAAGAAGAAATTTTGGCTTAGGTCTAGGCCTAGGATTCTCATTAAATTCTTACAATCATAATATTTTTATATACGAAAGCGACGCTGGAGAGATAGAGTATATTAATTTAAGTGACTCTGATATTAATTACACTAAGAACAAATTCTCTACTTATCTTGTTGAAATGCCTTTGGAAGTAAGATGGCGCACCTCTACAATCGAAGAATTTAGATTTTGGCGTATTTATACTGGATTTAAAGTGGGTTATCTAGTAGCAAGCTCCACAAAATTTAAAGGGGAACAGGGGAAAATAAAAAATAATAATCTGAAGGATTTTAACGATTTTCAATATGGTTTAACCTTAAGTGCTGGATATAATACCTGGAATTTTCACATATATTATTCTTTAAACCCAATACTTTCTAAAGATGCTAAAATAGGAGTACAAGCCATAGACATGTATGCTATAAAATTTGGTCTTATATTTTATATTCTATAACCAGTAATTAACTAAAATTAATTGTGGTAGCAAACCAATAAAAAATCCAAAAAGCAATTCTATGTTGGTATGTGCTTTTACATGAAGTCTTGATGTAGCAATAGCTCCAATAATTATAAACATGAGCGCTAAAGTACCATTAACATTAATGCTAAAATGAATACTTAATGCTATATAAAACATGGTGACTCCTGTTATCCCAATCATATGAATACTTGCCTTAAATTTTAAAATAGCTAGAATAAAACAAGCTAGAGTGGAAATTAAAATGCCTACAAAAAAATAATACAGTTCTATAATTTCTGTAGGTGGTAAAACCCGATTAATTATTAATAATGTAATGCAACCATTTAAAAACAATGGAACTATTCGTTCTTTTGCTGTGTCTAAATATATAGAATGAACTCTCCCAATATTTTTTAATAGAAAATAAAGTAAAATTGGTAATGCAATAGTTAATATTAAAAGTGAAATTATTTTAGCCTGAATAATTTCTATAGGAATAAATCTAGGCGATTTTGAAAAGTAAAATACCACTCCTAACATTGGCATAAGAATAGGATGAAATATAAACGAGATACTTTTTAAAAGCTGATTCAATTTTTTGTTTTAAAAGTAAGGAATTTATTGATGTCTACACCTAATTACGGAAAAACCGTAATTAAAAGTGTGTATTTCATCGAAAACTGTGAAATATACGTAACCTTACGTATATTTTTAATGAATTATTTTTCTAGGTTTATAAACAATTAATCGATAACGCTTTTTTTGTTTATGAAATTTTACTTTTTAACAGTCCAACAGTCCAACAGTCCAACAGTCCAAATTTACACTATTTAAAATAGTTTGTTTTCTTCTATTAAATGTTTTGTTATTTACGTGTCAGAAAGACGATTTTGAAAGTAAAGAACAAAATAACTCAAATAAGTACCCAGACATACATTCTCAAATACTAAGTTTGGATGAGGTACAACAAAACAGCAAACTACAAAAGTCTTTAAAAAAGATTTCTAATAATTTTGATGTAAATCAAATTAAGACTAAAAATAAAACTTCTAATTCAACTTCTAACGTAGGAACTAACTCAAAAATAGATGCTAGCGATTGATCTTTTTCAATTTTAACAGACAAAATTTTACATGTCACTTCCAATGGAGGAGAAGCTTGGTCCTTTAAAATTGAAACACCACTATTGGCAGAAGCCACATTTGAAAATTTTGTAATTACTGATAATGGTGAGGACATTAAGTTTTTTATATATTCTTATATTACTTTAGACTTTAATGAAGAGCTTAGACATTTTCTTATTTCTGTTTTACCCATCGAAGATAATCTAATTGATGTTGTAGATTTTCAAGGATTTCTGAATGCAAAAATGCATTTAATAGATGGTTGTTTGTATAATATCCCAGAAGATGGAGGAGCCATCCAAACTATTTGGTGTAATGATGGAGGAAATGGAGGCAATATGCCAACTTCATCGGGTGGTGGTGGTGGAGACATAGCGCTTATATCAAATGATTGTAAAGGTATTTGCACTGTTTGGCAACACGTTCAAATTGGTGATGATAGAATGGCAATTGTTATTGGTTATTATCTTTGCGCACCAGACGAAAGCTGTAATTATGGAGAAAATAATGAAGAAAACAATGGTGAAACTGGAGGTAATAATGAACAAGGTAGCGGACAATTTCCAGACAATAATAACTTAGGTGGCACAAGTGGAGGAGGTACTAGTTCCTCTTCTGGAGGCCAGCCAGCAGTTGGAGCCTTACCTTCTATAGAACAGAATGAAATTACATTAACACCTAAAGAAAAAGTATTAGAATGTTTAAATGATAATAACATAACATTAACACCAACACAACTAGAGTGGTTGAACAATTCAAGTAATGGCATTAAAATTAAAGGAATGTCAACTATGATTGGAAATGTTGGATGTGAAGATATGATAGATATTATTCTGGAATATATAAACGCCTCTCCACCTAGTCCACTTGATTTTAAAGATTATGCTTATGAACAATTAGAGTGTTATGGAATTCAAGAATTGATGAATAGTGCTTATTTTACAAGTGCACTAACTGATTTAAGAAGTAGTGCTCCAGGAGCTTCAAGTGAAAAGGGTTATGAAATTTCTAGAAATAGTATGGGGAATATTTCTAAAAACTTTGTAGATGGTTCTTCAGGGTTTGTTACTTTAAGACATGGTGGTGAAATTATGGGAGGCATGCATATTCATCACGATCCAGGTGAATTAATGTTTTCTGCTGAAGATATTTATAATTTATACCAATATCATACAGGGAACATCGTGAACAATCCAAATCAATTTTCTAGTTATGAGGTCTTTACAGTTTTAGTCACTATACATGGAACTTATATGTTAAAAATGAAAGACAAAAGTTTATTAGGGTATATTTTTCAAAATAAATCATTATTAGATATTAATGGAAAATTAGGGCATTATTATAATTTATCATCGTCCTCAATAAATGAAGATGATAGGTTTATTAAAGGTCTTTTAAAAACCTTTGAATATTATAGACGTAAGTTAAATAATATGCCTAGAATTCCAATTAACTTCTATAAATTAGATGAATCCATTCAAAAATTTGATAGACTGACATTAAACGATTCGGGAGCAATAATAAAAACACCTTGTAATTAAAAAAACTATGAAACATTTAATAAAATTTTTAATGCTTATCATGTTTATAAGCTGTAAAGCACAAAACATTGTACCAATTTTTAACGATACTGGTGTCGATCTTCCAGAGAATAATGCCTATTTAAAAGACGTTGATAACGATTATAACCCTTATGTTGGCACTTGGAAATGGGAGAGTGGGAATAATTCCTTGACCATTATCTTTAATAAGTTAGAACAATATACTTCTGGAGATGGTGATTATTCCGATTTACTGCTTGGAGAATATCAATATATAGAAAATGGTGTTGAATTGGTAAATACATTCCCTTTAATCGAGCCAATAGGAATTCCTAATATTGTCAATCAAGAAGATGCCATGCGAAATAATAACATAGTTTCTTACTCTATTACAACAAATGATATTGGATTTCCACCCTGTCCTGAATGTGCTCCAAATACGCGTTTTATAATATTAAGTATTAAAGAACCTACCAAACCTGGATTATGGGGAGGAATTGTAATGGCTCGATTTGTTGAAAGTGGCGTAGAAAAAATTAGAGCAAAAATAACCATGAGATTTAATGAAAATGCAAGTATTAACTATTCTGGTCCCGAGATTATAACAATTCCTGTAGGAGTTTATACATTTATTAAGCAATAATTAAGAGCTTAGCTTGAAATTTAAAAAATATGTTGCCACGAATATTTTAATTATTCGTGGCAAATTTATTTATCATATCTTCTTACGCAATCGAGCCACAGGAATATCTAATTGTTCTCTGTATTTTGCCACAGTTCTTCTAGCAATAGGATAGCCTTTTTCTTTTAAAATTTTGGCAAGTGCTTCATCTGTTAAAGGTTTTCTTTTGTTTTCGTCTTCTATAACAGTTTCAAGAATTTTTTTAATTTCTCTGGTGGAAACTTCCTCTCCTTGGTCGTTAGTCATCGATTCCGAAAAGAATTCTTTAATCAATTTCGTACCATAAGGCGTATCTACATATTTACTATTGGCAACTCTGGAAACCGTAGAAACATCCATTTCTATTTCGTCTGCAATGTCTTTAAGAATCATTGGGCGAAGTTTGCGTTCATCGCCACTTAAAAAGTATTCTTTTTGATAATGCATAATAGCACTCATGGTAACAAATAAAGTCTGCTGACGTTGCTTAATGGCGTCTATAAACCATTTGGCTGCATCCAGTTTTTGTTTGATAAACATGACGGCATCTTTTTGCGATTTCGATTTGTCTTTAGACTCCTTATAACCTTTCAACATGTTATTATACTCTCTCGACACATGAAGTTCAGGTGCATTTCTACCGTTTAGGGTTAATTCTAATTCGCCATCAACAATCTTAATAGCAAAATCTGGAACCACATGTTCCACTATGCGGTTATTTCCAGAATAAGAACCACCAGGTTTCGGATTTAGATGTTCTATTTCGTCAATAGCATCTTTTAGCTGCTGCTCTGTAATATCGAATTTTTGAAGTAATTTTTTATAATGTTTTTTAGTAAATTTCTCAAAGGCATTGTCTATAATATCGATAGCCAACTCTACATCTGGACGTTTTTCTTTTCTGTGTAATTGAATGCTTAAACACTCTTGAAGGCTTCTGGCTCCAACTCCTGCTGGATCTAATTGATGCACTATTTTTAAGACCTTTTCTATTTCAGCTTCAGTGGTATATATGTTTTGTGTAAACGCCAAATCGTCCATAATGTCGATTAACTTACGACGTATGTAACCACTTTCGTCAATACTTCCAACTAAAAATTCAGCTATATCAAACTCATCATCTGTTAATCTAAAGGTGTTTAACTGATTGATTAAATGTTGTGTAAATGACGTTCCAGCAGCATAAGGCATGGTTTTTTCTTCATCATCGCTACTGTAATTATTGGCTTGAGTTCTATAATCAGGTACATCGTCGTCGCTTAAATAATCATCAACGTTTATATCGTCTGCATTTATAGATTCATTGTCATCTTCAAAATCGTTTGAATTATCAAAAACGTCATCTAAATCTTCAAGCTGTTCTTTACCACTCTCAAGGGCTGGATTTTCTTCTAATTCTTGTTTTAGACGTTGCTCAAAGGCTTGCGTTGGCAATTGTATCAGCTTCATCAACTGGATTTGTTGAGGCGATAACTTTTGCGATAATTTAAACTGTAAATATTGTTTAAGCATTGTAAGGATTTGGTTTCATCTGTTAATATTTATTGTCTTTCAACGGTCAGATGCAATGCCTTATAATCAAATAGGTTGGGTTGCAACTTATGGTTAATGGCATTTAATATAAAAATAAAAAAAACAATCTATATAAACGTAGATATAGATTGTTTTATGATTTTATTTAATCTTTTAATTTAAAACGAAAATTTAATGTTTATGAATCTTCGCTTCTTGTCTGCCGATAAGCAAGTGTTCTGAAAGACAACTTTTAGAATTCAGCATTTTGAGGTGTTCTAGGAAACGGAATCACGTCGCGAATATTACCCATGCCTGTGGCAAACATCACCAATCGTTCGAAACCTAAACCAAACCCAGAATGGACTGCAGTTCCGTATTTACGTAGATCTAAGTACCACCATAATTCTTCTTCGTCTATGTCCAGAGCTTTCATTTTTTCTTTAAGCACGTCCAAACGTTCTTCACGTTGCGAGCCTCCAACCATTTCGCCAATGCCTGGAAATAAAATATCCATGGCGCGAACGGTTTTACCATCTTCATTTAAACGCATGTAAAAGGCTTTGATGTTGGCAGGATAATCAAACAAAATAACCGGACAGTTAAAGTGTTTTTCCACCAAATAACGTTCGTGCTCACTTTGTAAATCGGCTCCCCATTGGTCTATAATATATTTGAATTTCTTTTTCTTGTTTGGTTTGCTGTTTTTAAGAATGTCTATAGCTTCCGTGTAGCTTACACGTTTGAAATTGTTGTCCACCACAAACTTAACTTTTTCAATTAAGCTCATTTCGCTACGTTCAGCTTGAGGTTTTGTTTTTTCCTCGTCCAATAATCTGTTTTCTAAAAACTCTAAATCTTCACGATTGTGTTTTAAAATATAGCTTAAAACCGATTTCATGAAATCTTCAGCTAAATCCATGTTTCCAGCTAAATCCATAAAAGCAACTTCTGGCTCTATCATCCAAAATTCTGCTAAATGTCTAGAAGTGTTAGAGTTTTCAGCTCTAAAAGTTGGGCCAAATGTATAGACTTTCCCTAAAGACATAGCATAGGCTTCTGCTTCTAACTGACCAGAAACGGTAAGGTTGGTTTCTTTTCCAAAGAAATCTTCTTTATAATTTACGTTACCTTTTTCATCTAAAGGAGGATTTTTAGCATCTAAATTACTAACACGAAACATTTCTCCAGCACCTTCAGCATCACTACCTGTAATAATTGGTGTGTGCATGTAGTAAAAACCATTTTCGTTAAAATATTTATGAATGGCAAAAGACAAAGAAGAACGTAAACGCATAACAGCACTAAAGGTGCTGGTTCTGGTTCTTAAATGAGCATTTTCTCTTAAAAATTCGAAAGAATGTTTTTTAGGTTGAATAGGAAAGGTTTCTGGATCTGAATCTCCTAATATTTTTATTGAAGATACTTGAACTTCGACACTTTGTCCTTTCCCTTGACTTTCGGTTAAAGACCCTTTAACATGTACGGCTGCTCCAGTAGTAATACGTTTTAAAATGGCTTCATCTGTATTTTCAAAATCTACTACACATTGAATGTTGTTTATTGTAGATCCATCGTTTAAAGCTATAAATCGGTTAGCTCTAAAGGTTCTAACCCATCCTTTTATTTCAACGTCTTGTAAGGTGTTTTCTTTTGAAAGTAAGTCTGCAATGGTGTTCGATTTCATTTTGATTTATTTTTTCACAAAGATAATTCTTTGTTCTATTTTTTTAATTGTTGTTTTCTATATCGTTTTCAGTTACCTCAATATCTTCATCTTCTTCAGGAATAATATTTATTGAAGGTTCTTTTAAAACTTCTTTATTGGCAATACTTCGTTCAAGTGATAATAATAATGAAGGAAGCAGTAATAAATTCGATAGCATGGCAAATAAAAGAGTGGCAGACACTAAAGCTCCTAAAGCTACGGTTCCACCAAAACTAGAAAAAGTAAATACTAAAAACCCGAAGAATAAAACAATGGAGGTATAAAACATACTGACTCCAGTTTCGCGAAGTGCCGCATAAACCGATTTTCTAATTTTCCAGTGATTGGCTTGTAATTCTTGCCTGTATTTTGCTAAAAAGTGTATAGTATCGTCTACCGAAATACCGAAAGCGATACTAAATACTAAAATAGTTGACGGCTTTATTGGCACCCCTAAATAACCCATTAATCCTGCTGTAATAACTAAGGGTAACAAGTTTGGTACTAATGAAACGACTATCATTCTAAATGAACGGAACATATAAGCCATAAACAAAGAGATTAAAAAGATGGCTAATGATAATGAAATGGCTAAGTTTTTAACCAAATATTTGGTGCCTTTTTGAAATACGAGAGCTTTTCCAGTAATGGTAACATTATATTTATCTTTTGGAAAAACCTTATTGATTTTGGTTTGAAGGTTGTCTTCAATACGTTCCATTTTATCTGTGCCAATATCTTTCATGAACGTAGTAATACGAGCATATTGGCCTGTACTATCAACAAAATTGTTTAATAAATTGATATTAGAAGTTGAATTTTTTGCATAACTTAAAATAAAACTGTTTTCTTGAGATGTTGGCAATTGGTAGTATTTAGGGTTCCCATTATAGTATGCTTGTTTGGAATATTTAACAAGGCTTACAATAGAAACTGGCCTTGAAAGTTCTGGAGTCTCTAAAATAACATCTTCAAGCTCGTTCATACGCTTTAAAGTAGCTAACTTCATCACGCCTTTTTTACGTTTGGTATCTACTAAAATTTCAACTGGCATGATGCCATTAAATTCTTCTTCAAAGAAACGAATGTCTTGAAAAAATTCAGCTTCTTTAGACATGTCTTCTATTAAACTACCAGAGATTTTTATCTGATAGATGCCAATCATACTTACAATTAAAAGAACTATGGATGTTATGTAGATAGTAATGCGTCTTTCTTTTACCATGCGTTCCATCCAATTAACAAAACCACCAATCCAGCGTTTGTTTAGATGCTCTAGGTGTCTATCTTTAGGATAAGGTAAAAACGTGTATAGAATAGGGATAATAAGCAAGCACAATAGAAAAATAGCAAGAATACTCAATGAAGCCACAAGACCAAATTCTTTTAAAAGCGTACTTTCAGTAAGCATGAATGTAGCAAACCCAGAAGCAGTAGTGACGTTGGTCATTAATGTGGCATTACCAACTTTGGTAATAACACGTTGTAAAGATTTCACTTTATTGCCATGTAATTTTACTTCGTGTTGATACTTATTTATTAAAAAGATACAGTTAGGAATACCTATAACTATTATTAATGGAGGAATTAAAGCTGTTAAAACAGTTATCTCGTAATTTAATAAACCTATAATTCCAAAGGTCCACATAACGCCAATACAAACTACTAATAGCGAAATAAATGTGGCTCTAAACGACCTGAAAAAGAAAAAGAAAATTAAGGAAGTAACTCCTAATGCCAGACCAATAAATTTTCCAATTTCATCTACAATGTTTTGGGCATTTAAGGTTCTTACATAAGGCATTCCAGAAATTCTAACATCCAGATTAGTTGTATTTTCAAAAGCCTCAACTTTCGGTAATAGATAATCAAAAACAAAATCTTTTCGTGCTGGTGTATTTACTATATCTTTTTTAAGATAGATAGCAGTTCGGATGGCCTTGGTATTCTTGTTAAATAGAAAGTTATCATAAAAAGGATATTTTTTAAATAACTCTTGTTGAAGTGTGTCTAACTGGGTAATAGACTGAATGGAGTCTTGAATAAAAGGCGCTAGTTCAAACCTTTCATTTTCTGTGTCTTTTACTAGTTTTTTGAGGTCTTTTATAGAAACAACAGCTTCAACTTCATCTAAATCTTTAAAAGATTCAGAGAGTTTATTCCAAGCATTTAAATTTTCAACGGTAAAAAGTGAAGAATCTTTAATTCCTAAAACAACCAGATTACCTTCTTCACCAAAAACTTTTAAAAAATCGTTATAAACAACATTTACTTCGTGGTCGTCTGGTAATAAATTAGCTTCAGTATAGGTAAAGCGCATGTTTTTCCACTGAGTGCTAAAAAATATAGTAGCCACCACAACAACAAGTAGAATCGCAATTTTATTTCTTAAAATAACACGAGCTACAACATCCCAAAACCCTTTTGTAAATAGTTTAAACATATATTATAAAAACAGGCGCAAAGTTAGGTAAAAGCAATGTATTTGCTTAATGATTTTGCTTATAATGTTTTGTTTAAAGTGAATAAAATGAAATGAATTATGAGGAAGTTAAATTTTTAAGGATTCAATAAATAAAAAAAAGCGACTTAATAGTCGCTTTTAGATTATACTGTCATAATTTCTTTTTCTTTAACCTCTAAAATATCATCTACTTTCTTAACGTATTTATCTGTTAAGTTTTGGATGTCTATTTCAGCATTTTTTTGGAGATCTTCTGAAGCATCATCCAATTTTTTAATTTCAGAATTGGCATCTTTTCTGGCACTTCTAATACCAATCTTAGCATCTTCAGCTTCAGCTTTAGCTTGTTTTGCTAAATCACGTCTGCGTTCTTCTGTTAGAGGAGGTACGTTGATTATAATGGTATCTCCATTATTCATAGGATTAAAACCTAAGTTAGCATACATAATACCACGTTCAATTTCTTGAAGCATGTTTTTTTCCCATGGTTGTACTGTAATAGTTCTACCATCAGGAGTGTTTACATTGGCTACTTGATTTAACGGTGTTTGAGATCCATAGTAATCTACCATAACACTTCCTAGCATGGCAGGACTTGCTTTTCCAGCTCTAATATTTACAAATTGTTTTTCTAGATGCTTTAAGGCAGCATCCATAGATTCTTTAGTTGAGTCTAGTATAAACTGAATATCTTCGTTCATCTTAATATAATTTAATTCTTTTGAAGCTAATTCAAAAAATAAGCCAAAGGATAAAAATAAGAATTATAAATTAACTTTGGTTCCTATATTTTCACCTGAAACCACTTTTAATAGGTTTCCTTTCTTATTCATATCAAAAACAATAATAGGTAATTCGTTTTCTTGGCTTAATGTAAAAGCAGTAGTATCCATAACTTTTAAGCCTTTTCTTAAAACATCATCAAAAGAAATATGATCGAATTTTATGGCTTTTGAATCCTTTTCAGGATCTGCATTGTAAATACCATCTACACGTGTGCCTTTTAAAATGACATCGGCTTCAATTTCTATGGCACGTAAAACTGCTGCCGAATCTGTAGTGAAATATGGATTTCCTGTTCCTCCTCCAAAAATAACAACACGTCCTTTTTCTAAATGTCTAAGGGCTCGTCTTCTAATAAATGGCTCTGCTACTTCTTCTATATGGATAGCCGTTTGTAATCGTGTAGGAACTCCAGCATCTTCAAGTGCACTTTGTAATGCCAGACCATTGATAACGGTTGCAAGCATACCCATGTGGTCTCCTTGTACTCTGTCCATACCATTACTTGCTCCAGCAACACCTCTAAATATATTGCCACCACCTATAACTATGGCAACTTCAACGCCAGTTTCAGTAATTTCTTTAATGTCTTTAGCATATTCTGATAAACGTTCCGGATCGATGCCATATTGTCGGTTACCCATTAGGGCTTCTCCTGATAATTTTAAGAGAATTCTTTTGTATTTCATTAGTTGAATAGGTCTTTTAAAAGATTCCCAAATTGAGGGAATTAGAGTTTAGCAAAACTACATAAATTTTTTGTTTTTAGTTTTAAAAATTAGTTTACAGATAGTATAAAATTTAGATATAAAAAAACCACTACTAAATTTAGTAGTGGTTTTAATATTAAGTTCTTTGCTTAATGCTTAGAAAAACGTTTAATTAACCTAAAGTTACACGTTTAAAATCTGTAATAGTTACATCTCCATAAGATGCTACGTACTTAGCAACGTTTATCTTTTCATCTTTAATAAAGTTTTGATCTAATAAACATTTTTCTTGGTCTAACGTGGTGTTATCTGAAATAAATCGCTCCATTTTACCTGGAAGGATTCTGTCCCAGATTTGTTCTGGTTTCCCTTCAGCTTTTAATTCTACTTTAGCAGCTTCTTCAGCTTGAGCCATAACTTCAGGTGTTAATTGCGCCATAGAAATGTATTGAGGGACGTTTTTAAGGGTTTTACCTAATCGTCCTAATTCAATATTGTCTTTTTCTATAACTGCAATTCTAGCTTCAGTTTCTGATGCAATAAAAGCAGGATCAAAATCTTTATAAGAAAGAGTTGTTGCTCCCATAGATGCCACTTGCATAGCAACGTCTTTTACCAAAGTATCAGCATTATCAACTTCTTTAGATAAGCCAACTAAGGCTGCAATTTTATTAATATGAACATATTGTCCAACATAAGGTGCTTCTAATTTCTCAAAAGCTGTAATATCTAATTTCTCACCTATTACTCCAGTTTGTTCTGTTAACTTTTCAGCAACTGTCATGCCACCAAAATCAGACCCTAAAAAGTCTTCTTTAGTGTTATAGTTGATGGCTTTTTCAGCTAATTCGTTTGCTAATGCAACAAAGTTTTCGTTTTTACCAACAAAATCAGTTTCGCAACCTAATACAATAGCAACACCTACTGTATTGTTATCATTTATTTTAGCAATAGCAGCACCTTCAGAAGATTCTCTGTCGGCTCTTTTTTCTGCTACTTTTTGTCCTTTTTTACGTAAAACTTCAATGGCTTTGTCAAAATCACCTTCAGCTTCCACTAAAGCTTTTTTGCAATCCATCATTCCTGCACCTGTTGCTTGTCTTAATTTATTTACTTCTGCTGCTGTTACTTTTACCATAGCTTCCATACATTTTAATATTTAAAAAAGTCGTTTAATCTATTTTCAAACTAGAAAAGAATAAACGACTTATTTAGGTTGTTTTTAATAATTTATTCTTCCTCGTCTGTTGCTACTGCTTTCTTTTTAGAAGCAGATTTTTTAGCTGCTTTAGGAGCATCATCTTTAGACGCATCTTTATCAGCTTTACGCTCTGCTAATCCACCTGCAATAGCTTCAGTTACGTGGCTTAAAATTTTGCTAATTGATTTAGAAGCATCATCATTTGCTGGAATTACATAATCAACCTGACGTGGGTCAGAGTTGGTGTCTACCATAGCAAAGATAGGAATGTTTAATTTTTGAGCTTCTGCAATAGCAATGTGTTCGCGTTTAATATCTACAACAAATAATGCTGCTGGTAAACGAGTCATGTCTGCTATAGAACCTAAGTTCTTTTCTAATTTTGCACGTTGACGGTCTACTTGTAAACGCTCTTTTTTAGATAAAGAATTGAAAGTACCATCTTTCTTCATTCTATCAATAGTAGCCATTTTTTTAACAGCTTTTCTAATAGTAACAAAGTTAGTTAACATACCACCTGGCCATCTTTCTGTAATGTAAGGCATGTTAATGTTACCTGCTTTTTCAGCAACAATATCTTTAGCTTGTTTTTTTGTTGCAACAAATAAGATTTTACGTCCAGAAGCTGCAATTTTTGCAAGTGCTGCTCCAGCTTCATCTATTTTTGCTGCTGTTTTGTATAAGTTAATAATATGGATGCCATTACGCTCCATATATACGTAAGGAGCCATGTTTGGATCCCATTTACGTGTAAGGTGTCCAAAGTGTACACCTGCTTCAAGTAAGTCTTTTACTTCTACTGCCATTTTTTAATAGTTTACGTTCTGTTGAATTAGCAATGATTTAGTGGTCGTTTTTCAATTCGCCTGAATCATTTAGATGCTAAACTAAATCCTGTCTTTTGGACTAGGACAACAATAACTAGTTTAATTTTTTGTTTTACGCTGAAAACTAATTCAGCAATTTTGGTATTAACGTTTAGAGAACTGGAATTTCTTACGAGCTTTCTTCTGACCGAATTTTTTACGTTCAACCATTCTTGGATCTCTTGTTAATAAACCTTCTGGTTTAAGAGTTAATCTGTTTTCTGCATCTAATTCGCACATTGCACGAGATAATGCTAAACGGATTGCTTCAGCTTGACCAGTAATACCACCTCCATATACATTTACTGTAATATCAAAGTTGCCATCATTGTTAGTCATAGCTAAAGGTTGGTTTACTTTGTACTGCAAGGTAGCAGTAGGAAAATAAACAGCCATGTCTTTTTTATTAATCGTGATGTTACCTTTTCCTTTTGCAACATACACACGAGCAACAGCCGTCTTTCTACGGCCAATTTTGTGAATTACTTCCATGTTATTTGAATTCTTCTAGGTTAACTGTTTTTGGTTTTTGAGCTTCATGAGTATGAGCTGTGCCAACAACAACATTTAAATTACGGAATAAATCTGCACCTAATTTGTTTTTAGGTAACATTCCTTTTACTGATTTTTCTACTAATCTTGCTGGATCTTTTCCAAACATTTCTGTAGCAGATAAACTTCTTTGACCACCTGGATAACCTGTGTGACGAATGTAAGTTTTATCGTTCCACTTGTTTCCTGTTAAGTTGATTTTTTCTGCATTGATAACTATAACGTTATCTCCACAATCAACGTGTGGTGTGAAGTTAGGCTTATGTTTACCTCTTAAAAGTTTTGCAACTTTAGAAGACAAACGACCTAGGCTTTGACCTTCAGCATCAACTAAAACCCACTCTTTATTAACAGTAGCTTTGTTTGCTGAAATTGTTTTGTAGCTTAATGTGTCCACACTTATTAATTTTTCTAATTAAACATTCCTCTCTTTAAAAGAGTTTGCAAATTTACGATTATATATTTGATTACCAAATAGTGTAGTAAGATATTTTTAATAACTCTGTTAATATCTTTTATGGGTCTTATTTTTGAGTTAAAAATCATAATTTTAGCTGTAGTACATTATTTACAAATACTTATATCAGTTTTTATATATTCATTTGTTAGTAGTTAAAAATAAATGAGTTATATTTTTTTTTAACTGTTTTAAATTAATATTAATAATGTATCTTTATTGGGTAATTTTTAAACCAAAAAAATATGAATTTAAAATGGTCTTATACGGTCTTGGGGATTTTAGCTATTGGACTTTGTTTAGCATCCTGTAAAGAAAAGACAGATTCCGTAGAAACTGAACAATCGAAAGCTATTGCAAGTACAGGTGAATACGATAGAACCGTATTACCAATTGTTAGGCCCAAACGTCCTTTTTATACAGAATTGGATGTAAGAGATGTAAAAGCACCACCTCGTTTTGAGGTAAAAGCACCAAAAGGAGCACCAAATGTTGTTATTGTTTTAATAGACGATATGGGCTTTGGAGTTACTAATGCCTTTGGAGGCCCAATTGAAATGCCAACAATGGATAAACTTGCTGATAACGGATTGCGTTATAATCGTTTTCATACTACCGCTTTATGTGCGCCAACACGATCTGCACTAATGACTGGCTACAATCACCACTCGGTAAATATGGGTTCTATTACGGAAACAGCAACATCATTTCCTGGAAATGATGCCATTAGGCCACAATCTATAACACCAATGCCAGAAGTATTACTTCAAAATGGTTATAATACAGCTATGTTTGGGAAATGTCATGGTGTTCCGCCATGGGAATTATCCGTATCCGGGCCCCAAACACAATGGCCGGCACATTCTGGTTTTGAAAAGTTTTATGGCTTTCTTGGAGGAGAAACCAACCAATGGGCGCCATTAATCTATGATGGTGTTACCATGATGGAAACACCAAAAGATTCTGATTATCATTTTACGGTAGATATGACGAATCAAGCTATTTCTTGGGTTCGTTTTCAGCAAGCAATGACGCCAGAAAAACCATTTATGATGTATTATGCTCCAGGAGCAACACATGCACCACATCATACACCACAAGAATGGATTGATAAAAACAAAGGAAAGTTTGATGCAGGTTGGGATGTGATGAGACAAGAAACTTTTGAAAGACAAAAAGCATTAGGAATCATACCTCAAGACGCAAAATTAGCTCCAAAGCCAAAGGATATAAAAGACTGGGAAGATTTGACAGACAAGGAGAAGAAATTGTTTTCACGTCAGATGGAAGTATATGCCGGATTTGCACAACAAACGGATTATGAGATTGGACGTTTAAAAGAGGCTATTGAAGATTTAGGCGTTATGGATAACACCGTATTTATCTATATAGCAGGAGATAATGGTACGAGTGCAGAAGGTGGAATGAATGGAATGTTTAATGAAATGACGTATTTCAATCAAATACCAGAAACAGTTGATGATATGTTAGAACATTATGATGAATGGGGAAGTCCAAGTACCTATCCTCACATGGCAGCTGGTTGGGCAGTAGCATTAGATGCGCCTTTTACATGGACCAAACAAGTGGCCTCAGATTTTGGTGGTACACGAAATGGAATGGTTATTCATTATCCAAAAGGTATTACAAAAACTGGAGAGATTCGTGAACAGTTTAGCCATGTGAATGATATTGCACCAACAGTTTATGAAATTGTAGGCGTTCCTGCACCAAAAGTTGTAAATGGTATTAAACAAAACCCAATAGAAGGAACCAGTTTGGTTTATACATTTAATGAGAAGGATGCTGAAGAACAGCATAAAGTGCAATATTTTGAAATGTTTGGAAACAGAGGTATCTATAGCGATGGTTGGTTAGCCAGAGTAATACATAAAACGCCTTGGGGAGCAAAACCTTTAAGAACCTTACAAGAAGATATTTGGGAATTGTATAACGAGCAAGAAGATTTTGCTTTAACTAATAATCTGGCTGATAAACACCCTGAAAAACTTAAAGAACTCCAAGAACTTTTTATGAAAGAGGCTGAAAAATATCATGTATTACCTATAGATGACAGGTTGTTTGTTAGATTGACGGCATCAGCAGTAGGAAGACCAACGCTTATGGATGGTCGTAAACAGCTTATATTAGGAGAAGGTATGAGAGGCATGGCACCAGATGTTTTTATAAACACTCACAATGTATCGTTTTCTATAACTGCTGATGTGGAAGTAGATAATAATGGGAATGGTGTTTTAGTATGTCAAGGAGGACGTTTTGGTGGCTTTTCACTATACATAAAGAATGGTATTCCAGCTTTTACGTATAATTTTTTAGGTTTAGAATCTTATACAGTTAAAGCAACTGAAAAACTTAAATCTGGAAAACACAAAATTGTTATGGATTTTAAATATGATGGTGGTGGTCCCGGAAAAGGTGGTTTAGCAACCATTATTGTTGATGGTAATAAATCAGCAGAAAATAGGATTGATAAAACTCAAATGACCATATTCTCTGTAGATGATATGGCAGATGTTGGAATAGATGAAGGCACGCAAGTAGCTGATTACGGTTCTTCAAATAAATTTAATGGAAAAATAAAAAAAGTTGTTATTGACGTAAAATAATAGTCTAATTTATTAAAAAGTAAAAAGCCCAATTTAAATTTAAATTGGGCTTTTTACTTTAACACACTTATGCTTTTTATTTAAATGTTAATCATTTTAACAAAAGATGTTAAGTCTAGGTTAAACCATTCCAGTTATTTGGAATGAGCGCATGTTTTAAGTAGTTTATATATCAAAGAAGTTTAATTAAAAAAATATTTACAAATGGAAAATTTAAATAGAAAGACCGTTGCTATTTTAGCAACTAATGGATTTGAAGAAAGTGAATTAAAAGAACCAAAAATAGCATTAGAAGAAGCTGGGGCAGATGTGCATATAGTTTCTTTGGAATCTGGAGAAATTAAAGGGTGGTCCAATGGAAATTGGAGTAATACCTATAAAGTAGATAAAACTTTAGACAAGGTGTCACAAAGTGATTATAATGCCTTATTGATACCTGGAGGAGTTATAAATCCTGATTTATTAAGACGAAATGATAAAGCAGTATCTTTTGTAAAATCATTTTTTGAAAACAAAAAACCTGTAGGAGCAATATGTCATGGTCCATGGTTGTTAGCAGAAGCTAATGTTTTAAAAGGACGTAAAGTAACTTCATATAACTCTATTAAAACAGATATGATTAATGCAGGTGCAAATTGGGTTGATCAAGAAGTTGTGGTAGATGAAGGATTGGTAACTAGTCGTTCACCTAAAGATTTACCAGCTTTTAATTCAAAATTAATTGAAGAAGTTTATGAAGGGAAACATAAATTACAAACCGCTTAAACTTTGAATTAATTTTAAAAAGCAGGATTTTGATAAATCCTGCTTTTTTTATTTACTTTAAATTCAGATAAAATACTTTATAGACATTGATTTAATTTTTAAACCCTCTTTTTAAAAATAAAAATTCACTTATTTTAAACTTATTTGATTAATTATATCTAAATTAGGTAATTAATATTTCCCCCTATCTATTAAGAGCACTAATTAAATACTGTTTATTAGTGAACACAAAATCATTAGTTGTAAAATATTACCTAGCATTCGCTTTAGCATGTTTAATGCTATCAAGTTGTAGTAACTACAAAAAAGTTAATGTAAAAAAAGGAGTATTAGATTTAACCGATTGGGATTTTAAACATGATGGCGTAACCAATCTAAGTGGTGAATGGGAGTTTTATTGGAATCAATTACTCGAACCAAAGGATTTTAGTAGTAATTCATCTCATAAATATATTGAATTGCCTGGTGTTTGGAATGGATATCAACATAATAATGAAGAACTTCCAGGAGAAGGTTTCGCAACATTTAGATTGCGAATTAAAAACAAACTGCAAAACGAAAAACTAGGACTTAGAATTCCGTACCATTTTACTGCTTATAAATTATGGATTAACGATAGCCTTCATGCAGAAAACGGTAAAGTTGCAGATTCTAAAATTAGATCAATTGCTCAAACCTTACCTTTATATGTTTACTTTAGTCCTCCAGAAGGCGATATAGTAGTTACAGTTCAAATTTCTAATTATACTTTTGATAAAGGAGGTTCTCCAGCGACCTATAAATTAGGACTTGAAAAACAATTAATAGCCATTCGTGCTAGACAGGTGGCACTCGATCTATTTTTAGCAGGAATTCTTTTTATCATGGCTTTTCATCATTTAGGATTATACTATTTAATGAAAAAAGAGATTTATACCTTATACTTTAGTATAGTTTGTTTTTTGGTTATGTTTAGAACTATTAGCTTAGGAGAATCTTTTTTAATTGAATTATTTCCTGACTTCGATTTTGAAGCATACACCAGACTAGTCTTTATTGGATATTTTATTGGTCCACCAATATTTATTTTATTTATTCAAAAACTTTATCCTAAAGATTCTATTCTAATTCTAGGGAAAATATTTATGCTTATAGGTGTTTTATTTGCTGGGTGCTTAATTTTTCCAGCTAATGTGTCTTCTAAATTCATAACACCTTACGCATTAATTTTACTCGTATTATATAGTTACTTGCTATTCATCCTTATTAGAGCATGTGTAAATAAAAGAGAAGGTTCTTTTGTCGCTTTGTTTGGATCTGTTATTATGGTTGGCACTGTAATCAATGATATTTTATACGATAATCAAATAATTAACACAGGTTATTATTCTTCTTATGGGTTAGTTGTTTTTATATTTAGCCAATCGTTTTTATTGTCTATCAAGTTTACAAATGCTTTTAGCTCTATTGTAAAACTATCTTCTAATATTAAAAAAATCAATATTGCCAGCAATCGCTTTGTACCTAGCGAATTCTTGAGTTTCCTTGGAAAAGAAAGTATCGTAGATGTTAAACTTGGCGATCATGTTACTAAAGTAATGACCATATTCTTTGCTGATATTAGATCTTTTACCTCTATTTCTGAAAGTTTAACACCAGAGGAAAATTTCAACTTTATTAATTCCTTATTAAACAAATTCGGACCTATAGTAAGAAAAAATAATGGCTTTATTGATAAATTTATTGGAGATGGTATTATGGCTTTATTCCCAGACAATCCAAAAGATGCCTTGGTTGCCGCTATAGAATTGTTAAAAGAGTTGGAGGAGTATAATGTAAATAATGGTATTGGCTCTGCACCAGTAAAGTTAGGAATAGGTATCAATACAGGAACACTTATGCTAGGTACTATTGGAGAAGAAGAAAGAATGGATGGAACCGTTATTTCCGATTCTGTTAATTTAGCCTCCAGATTAGAAGGTCTAACTAAAATATTTAGTTCAAATATTATTGTAAGCGAAAATGTCTTGTTAGAAGTAAAAGATGTTTTAGATATCGAATATAGATTTTTAGGAAAAGTACCTGTTAAAGGAAAGAACATTTCCGTTGCTATATATGATGTGTTCTCTTCAGATTCCAAAGAAATGAAATCAATAAAACATGAAATTAAAGAAGATTTTGAAAAAGCGATTGCATGTTATGAAAATGAATCTTTCAACGAAGCAAAAAAATTATTTGTAAAAGTACAAACCCTATTTCCTGACGATTTAGCCACCCAATACTACCTAGATCTTATTAATAATAAAAAGTAAAAACTAAGAAATTTCAAATGTTTTAGATAATTAATAATCAGATGAATTATCAATTTCTTAATTGTTGGTTCCTCATTAAATCCATTGATGTATGACTATTCCTTACAGAAATCCAATTTTTCATGACGAAGGCAAATCAACCTATGCTGGCGATTTCGAATTAACAGATCAAGCCCTAAAAAATTATAAAGTTGCTAGAGATAAATTTGGCACAACAGAAATCGATTTGCCAACGGGCTCTTCGTTTACAGTAAAAGATTATCAATATAGATTAGATGATGGTAGCGTAGGTATGCACTTTGTTCCTGTTAGTAATAATGACAGTATTATGGGACCAGATAAAATCTATAAATCAGGTTTTTATTATATAGATGAATTTCTTCGAAAAAAAATGAATTTAAAACCAGAAGAACCAATTTATGCATTGATAAACTATTTTCATCCAGAATTAAATAAAGGGAAATTAACAGAGCTTTTAGCACCTACTTCAGAAAAAATTGAAATGGGCTTTACGCATCTAGGTGCATATTACGGTAAAGGCTATACAACCAATGCTCCCATGTTATACCATTGGCACAGATTTGGTGTCACTGGCGAAGCCAATCAAACAGTTTTTGGTTATCCAGCTAACGTTCAAATTATTTCACTTAAAGGTGTACCACAAGCAACCGTAAATAAAAATTTAAGATATGTAGATGTTTGTTTAAATAGTGGAGTAGAATTTCCTAGCAAAGATGCACAGATTTATAAACATGCTAAATTTAGACCTGTAGATATTAATACAGCACTTATGTTCTATAGAGATTGGATTAATTATGAAACATATTTACATACAGACGATTCATGGAATACCTATTGTGCTGCTCATAAAACCTTAGTGGCAACGATAGCTTTAAATCTGCCTCATAATTTGGCATCGTTTCAAGAAGTTTATGGAACCTCTGAAGGTGCAGATTTATTCGAAAAATTCAAGTTATTTTATAACAATGTGATTGGACCAGATCCAGGGTTTTTACCTACAGATGAAACGTATTTTGAACCAGTTTGGAAACAACAAGGTTTAACAGCAGATCAAATTAGTCCCTTTACTTTAGAAGAATATAATGCCTATGAAAATGCCAGAATAGCTGGAACTATAAATTCATTTAAAGGAAAAAAACCTTTACCACCAAATAAGGCAACTTGTTGGGCAGCACAAACATCAGCCGATGTTATTTTTGATATTGTTCAAGTCTATGCAGATATGTTAGATGTTGGTCCAATTATTTCGAGTGCAGTTATTTTAGGATTTATGGACACCATCGACGATCGAATGGGAATTAGTAAATTAACTTATTTATGGCATGCCATGCCTATTGTAGATAAATTAATGATGGCTCATGCAAATATCTATGCAGCAAAAGATTCAGACAACTATTTAAAAACTACATTCGAAGAATTAGTTGTAGCATATGGAGGCACAAATGATACGTCTAATAATTTAGATGAAGAACTAAAAAAACTTAAAAGCTTTAAAGGCATTTTAGAGTTTATAAAAAGCGACCCAATTCCGAAAGCTATTGCTGCTTGGGCTCTTCTTGGTGTTGTTTCTCATTGGGATGACATTATTAAAACAGGAACCTTAACTGCAACAGATGCTTATGTAAAATTTATGGAAGCTTGTAAAGAAGACATGGAAAAAGCAAAAGCTTTATACATTAAAGACCCAAGTAAAATAGAATTTAACACACCACCAGCTATTGCACATTTAATTTGTAATGGCATGTACGAACCAGATGAATTTGTGACACTTACAGAAGTTTGTACCATTATAGATATAACTGAAGCGCAATTAAAAACATCTTAATTCTTACATCATGAATAAAAAATCTAAAGATAATCATCCAGAATTATTTGAAAACATGTATCCACCTCTCACAACAGAAATGAAGGGGCTTATAAAGGAATTACAAGAGATTGTTAAAAATCCTGAAGTCGTAAAAGCTTTTAATAAGGCCATCTCTGAAGTGAATCCTGTTTTACAAGATGGAAGTAATAAACCAAATCCGTGGCTTGGAAAAACCATCGATTATTTTGTAAGCTATTTTGAGAATTGGTTTACATTTTTACCAACACCAACAGGAGGCTTGGGTAAAATCATGCCTTTTACTTATTTTTATTTAGATAACCCTTCGGCATTTCATTTTTTAAATACCTTCGAAAGTAGACAAAATAAAAACGAACCATATTCTAAAGAGATTTTTAACTGGACTGTTAAATTTATTAAAGCTCGTGGGAAGTTTATGGATTCGAAAGAATCTTTAATGTATATGGATAGTTGGCTTGATGATCCTTCTGCTAATATGAACGATTTTATAATCCCGAAAGGAGGTTTTAAATCATTTAATGAATTCTTTACTCGCGAATTAAAAAAGTCTGCAAACCCAAGACCTATTTCAAATCCAGAAAACGATGCTATAGCAGTGGCTTCAGGAGATACTGAAATAAATTTTATTGAATCAGATTTAACCTTAACAACGCCTTTAAAAGTAAAAACAAGATTTATAAATGTGATAGAGCTTTTAAATGGTTCAAAATATGCCAAACATTTTGTTGGTGGTACAGCCGTGTCTTGTGTATTGATGCCTAATAGCTACCATAGATATCATGCTCCAGTAACTGGTAAAATTGTAGAATCTCAAGAAGTTCAAGGCATTTACAATGGTATTATGGATGGTGAAGATTGGTTTAACAAAGGAGATATTGGAGAAAGCACAACCGATTTCAGCATTTTTGAAGATTTCCATCGTTCTTATTTTATCATGGAAACCAGTCAATATGGTTATGTAGCTTTAATTCCTGTAGGTCTAAATACCATAAGTGCTATGTTTCCATCTTTGGTAAATAAAAAATCAACTTTGGTGCCACCAGGTTCTCCAGCAGTACCAATTAAAAAAGGAGACGAACTTGGCTATTTTGCCTATGGAGGTTCTTTAAATATGTTAATGTTTCAAAAAGGAGTATTCAGTTCGGTATCTGTTTTAATGGGACAGCGTTTGGGTGAAATGAAACCAATTATTAAGTAACTATATTTGTCTTGTCCTGA
>NZ_VSFC01000032.1:0-16095 GCF_008084905.1 Xanthomarina maritima
ATTTATTTAATAACCTGTATAGTTATTTTAGGACGGGTCACAGTATGGTTAAACTAGTGTATGTCAGTAATTAAACTTATAGGTATAGCGTATATATAGCGTATGTATAGCGTATTAAAGCTATACATACTTGGGATAAGAGCTTGGTTAATTCTATGGATTCCTTAAATAAGTGGGCAATTTGCATAACCAAACATTTTGAAACTTATTTGTAGTTTATTTGATAAAAAAAAGCTGCCAATTGGCAGCTTTTTAAACATGTATCTTATTTACTTATTCTAAATTAATAATTCCACCACAACTAACGCGTCCACCAGCATCACCTGTTGGCTGCGTAGTAAAATCATCTACACCTTGATGTACAATTATGGCTTTTTCAATAATGTCTTTAGTTGCGTCTCCACAACCTATACACCATTGATCTGTGCTAAAAGTAATAGTTCCATTTCCATTTTCATCTGCTTCAAAATTGCCTATATCACCTTTATGATATCCTGTAGCATCTCCCCATTTTCCATGTTGTTGGTTCGTAGGATTCCAGTGTCCACCAGTAGATTTTCCATCTGGAGAAGAACAATCAGATTTTTCATGTAAATGTATGGCATGAGTGCCAGGAGTTAAACCATCAAAAACTGCAACCATAGTTACTTTTCCTTCAGTTTCTGTAAAAACAGCACTTCCATTAACGTTACTATCACTTTTTGGCTCTAACTTTATTTTTATTTTTTTAACTTCTTCAGTTACAGTCTCAACAACTTTTTCTTCAGTTATAACTTCAGATTTAGTGTTTTCTTTTTTGTCTTTTTTACAACTTATAGCAAAACTAAAAGTCAGCAATAGTGTAAATAATATTGATTTTTTCATTTTTAATTAGTGTTTTTTGTTTACCCAAAGTTACACAATAAATAAGTGTTTTTAAAACTTTAAACAGGCTAATATGATAAAAGTCATATTTTAAAAAAGGTCTAAAATATACTTTTGTAACTGAATTAGTGAGGTATGAAAAATTCTTTAGTAAATAAATACAATGTTGCTGGTCCACGTTACACCAGTTATCCAACAGTACCATATTGGGATATTGAAACATTTTCTTTTAAGAAATGGAAAGAAACTTTGTTTCAATCTTTTAATGAAAGTAATAGCACTGAAGGATTAAGTCTGTATTTGCATTTGCCTTTTTGTGAGAGTTTATGTACTTTTTGTGGCTGTAATAAACGCATTACAAAACGTCATGAAGTAGAATCTCCATACATAAAAGCTATTTTAAAAGAATGGGATTTATATTGTGAATTATTTAATGCAAAGCCAAAAATTAAAGAAATACATCTTGGTGGAGGAACACCAACTTTCTTTTCTACAGATAATTTAAAAAGACTTATTAATGGACTTTTAGAAAAAACAACTTTAGCTGAAGGTTATGAATTTAGTTTTGAAGGTCACCCAAACAATACAACTAAAGAGCATTTGCAGACTTTATTCGATTTAGGTTTTAGACGCGTTAGTTTTGGAGTTCAAGATTATAATATGTCTGTCCAAATAGCAATACATAGAATTCAGCCTTTCGAAAATGTAAAACGAGTTACAGAACTAGCCAGAGAAATTGGTTATACATCTGTAGGACATGATATCATTTTCGGATTACCATTTCAAACGGAAGAACATGTTGAAGAAACTATAAATAAAACGAAAGAATTAATGCCAGACCGTTTGGCATTTTATAGTTATGCTCATGTACCTTGGATTAAAGGAAATGGACAACGTGGTTTTAAAGAAGAAAATTTACCATCTGCAGAATCTAAAAGAAGACAATACGAGTTAGGTAAAGAATTATTAGCTAAAGCTGGATATGTTGAAATAGGCATGGATCATTTCGCGTTAAAATCTGACTCGCTATACAAATCCATCGAACAACATAAATTGCATAGGAATTTTATGGGCTATACAGCTTCTAAAACTCAAGCCATGATTGGTTTAGGTGTGTCTTCCATAAGCGATAGTTGGTATGGTTTTGCACAGAATGTGAAAGGCCTAGAAGAGTATTATCATTTAATTGAAGAAAACCAAATACCAATTTATAGAGGGCATATATTAAATAAAATAGACCTGATAATTAGAAAACACATATTAAATCTTATGTGTCAGTTTAAAACAACATGGAGTTCAAATCATTTATATTTTAAAGAGCTACCAGAAGTACTAATTAGTTTGAAAGAAATGGAGTTTGATGGTTTAGTAGAAATAGATTCAAACGAAATTCGAGTTACAGAAAAAGGAAAACCATTTGTTAGAAACATTTGTATGGCATTCGACTTGTTATTACAAGAAAAAATGCCAGAAACACAATTGTTTTCTATGACTATATAATACATAACCAAGCAAAATGAAAAAAATAATTGTACCTGTAGATTTCTCTGAACATTCAGAATATGCTCTTGAAGCTGCATCTATGCTGGCCAAAAAAAATAATGCCGAAATATTAGCCTTGCACATGTTAGAAATATCTAATGCTGTAATTAATAAAGCAGATAACATGAAACAGATGGAATCTCTTTTCTTTTTAAAATTGGCTGAAAAAAAATTCGAAGAATTTTTAAATAAAGATTATTTAAAAGGATTAAATGTAACACCCATAGTGAAACATTTTAAAGTATTTAGTGAAGTAAATGATGTTGCTAAAGAAAATAATGTAGACCTAATTGTTATGGGTTCACAAGGTGTTAGTGGAATTAAAGAAGTTTTAATAGGTTCTAATACTGAAAAGGTTGTAAGACATTCAGAAATCCCTGTATTAATTATAAAACATAATCCCATATTAATGGATTTTGAAAATGTAGTATTTGCTTGCGATTTTTCAGAAGATGCTATTCAGCAATATTTAAATGCTAAAGAGATGGTTATTAAACTAGGCTCTAAAATGCATTTGGTTTACGTTAATTTACCTGGATCTAGATTTAAAAGTTCTTCAGAAACTGAAAAATTAGTAGCATCATTTTTAAGAAAAGCAGAAGGAAGTTTAGAAAAAATGAAAGAAGTAAATTATGTAAACGATTATACAATTGAACAAGGCATTTTAAACTTTTCGAATCTTATAGGGGCAGATTTAATTGCTGTTGCGACACATGGAAGAAAAGGAATTTCTCATTTTTTCGAAGGAAGTATTTCAGAAGATATAGCAAATCATTCAACATTGCCAGTAATGACATTTAAAATATAAATAATAGTACTTTTTCAAAGTTTAGTTTAAATGAGTTGGACATTTGTTCAACTCTTTTTTTTTATTAAATAAAAAAGATGAAATTATCCTAAATATGATTTATGTCATATTTTATTGTACATATAGGCTTTAAATTTGCACTATTAATTTAAATATATCATGAAAGTAACACTAAAAATTATTACCGTTTTATTTGTTTCACTACTTATAAGTTGTGGTGGAAAGGAAGAAAAGAAAGAGGAAACTTTTTCTTATCAAAAAAAGGAGTCTACTGAGAAAAAGGAAACTCCAAAAGCAGAAGCTACAACTGCACCAGCTTCGGCAAGAATAGATTTAACCAATAAAGGTGTTGGCCCAATTACATCTTTAGTATTGCCAGCAGAAATAGATCAAACAATGGCTGCTCAAGGTGCAGACATTTTTAAGAAAATGTGTACTGCATGTCATAGAGATGGGAAAAAATTTATTGGACCTGCACCAAATGGAGTTCTTGAACGTAGAACACCAGAATGGGTTATGAACATGATTTTAAACCCAGAAGAAATGGTTCAAAAAGATCCTCTAGCTAAAGATTTATTAATTGAGTTTAATGGGTCTCCAATGGCAAACCAAAACTTGACAGAAGAAGAAGCTAGAGCTGTAGTAGAGTATTTTAGAACACTTAATTAATAGATAATATGAAAACAACAACTAACCTTAAATTTTTATTCGCAACTCTTTTAGTTGTTCTATTTATAAGCTGTAAAAATGAGGCTAATAATTCTGAACAAGTAGAAGAAGTAACAGAATCTGTTTCAAATGAAACAACAGAAAGACAAGGACAAGCTTTTATTGAAGACGATGAAGCTGTGCCTAATGTATTACAAATTGCCATTGGTTCTCCAGACCATACAACTCTAGTAGCTGCAGTACAAGCTGCTCAATTAGAAAATGCATTAGTAAATGCTGGTCCACTAATGGTATTTGCACCTACAAACGAAGCTTTTGCAGCATTACCAGAGGGTACTGTTGAAGATTTGTTAAAACCAGAAAACAAAGGTGCTTTAGCAAATATTTTAAAGTATCATGTAACTCCAGGAAATTATTCGAAAGATTTTTTAAAGAAATTTAAAAAATTAGGTCAAGCAAATAATCAAGATGTACTTGTTGAAGTAGTAGGCGACGATGTGTTTGTTGGAGGTGCAAAAATAATTGCTAGTGTACCTGCTGGAAATGGAATCGTACATGTAGTTGATAAAGTATTATTACCACCAACTGAATAATAAAAACACTAATTATAATATTTATAGAAATGAAAAAAATAATAAAATCAAGCCTAGCAGTATTAAGTGTATTGGTAGCATTTACTAGTTGCAACAATTCAGAAAAAACAGCTAGTAAATCAGGAGCATTATCAAACAATATTGCAGAGAAAGTTTATGTAGCTCCAGGAGAGCACGATTCGCATTATGCATTTATTTCAGGAGGATATAGTGGAAACTTAACAGTTTATGGTTTACCTTCAGGAAGAATGTTTAAGGAAATTCCAGTATTCTCACAATTTCCAACATCTGGTTATGGTTATTCTGAAGAAACAAAACCTATGTTAAATACATCGCACGGATTTATTCCTTGGGGAGATTCTCATCACCCAGATATTTCACAAACAAATGGAGAAATTGATGGTCGTTTTATTTTTATAAACGAAAACAATACACCAAGAATAGCTAAAATTGACCTAAAAACATTTGAAACAACTGAAATTATAGAAGTTCCAAATAGTGCAGGTAACCACAGTTCATCTTTCGTAACAGAAAATACAGAGTACGTTGTTGCAGGTACACGTTTTTCGGTTCCAGTACCACAACGTGATATGCCAATTAAAGATTACAAAGGTAATTTTCAAGGTGCGTTATCATTTATTAGCGTAGCACCAGAAACTGGTAATATGGATATTAAATTCCAAATATTAATGCCTGGTTTTAACTACGATTTATCACATCCTGGACGTGGAAAATCTCATGGTTGGTTCTTCTTTACAACTTATAATACGGAAGAAGCAAGTACTTTGTTAGAAGTAAATGCATCTCAAAACGATAAAGATTTTATTGCAGCTGTAAACTGGAAAAAAATTGAAGAATACGTAAATAATGGTGGTGGTACTATGATGCCAGCAGAATATGCACATAATGTATATGATGAGCACACTCATACTGCAACCTCTACTATGAAAAAAGAAGTTCGTGTAGTTAATCCAATAGATGTTCCTGGAGCTGTTTTTTTCTTGCCAACACCAAAATCGCCTCATGGTTGTGATGTTGATCCATCTGGTGAATATATTGTTGGTAACGGGAAACTTTCTGCTAATTTAACAGTACATTCATTTACAAAAATGTTGGATGCTATTGAAAATAAAAAATTTGATGGAGATGCTTATGGTATTCCAATCTTAAAATTTGAAGATGTTTTAGCAGGTTCTGTAGAGCAACCAGGTTTAGGTCCTTTACATACAGAGTTTGATGGTCAAGGAAATGCTTATACTACATTCTTTATCTCTTCTGAAGTTGTAAAATGGAAATTAGGAACTTGGGAAGTTTTAGATAGAAAGCCTACTTATTACTCTGTTGGTCACTTAACTATTCCTGGAGGAAACTCTGGTAAGCCACAAGGTAAATATATGTTTGCTATGAACAAGATAACTAAAGATAGATACTTGCCAACTGGTCCTGAAATGGAGCACTCTGCTCAATTATATGATATTTCAGGAGACAAAATGGAGCTGCTTTTAGATTTTCCAACACATGGAGAGCCACATTATGCAGCTGCAATGGAAGCTAATCTTATTAAGGAACGTTCTCAAAAAATCTATAATTTAGAAGAAAATAAACACCCTTATGCTGCATTTACAGATGCAGATACTAAAGTGGTAAGAAAAGGGAACGAAGTTCATATTTATATGACAACCATTAGAAGTCATTTCTCACCAGATAATATTGAAGGTGTTAAAGTTGGTGATAAAGTATTTTTCCATGTAACTAATTTAGAGCAAGATTTTGATGTACCACATGGATTTGCAGTACTTGGACAAAATACTTCAGAGTTATTAATTATGCCTGGTCAAACTAAAACCTCAATATGGGAACCAACAAAAGTAGGTGTATGGCCTTTCTATTGTACAGATTTCTGTTCAGCATTACACCAAGAAATGCAAGGTTACATTAGAGTGTCACCAGCAAATGCTAATACACCATTGAAATGGTCAATGGGAGAAGATATAGAATAAATCACCTATATAAAATTAGGGAAATTTTGTTTTAGTGTTTATTTTCCTATGATAAGGCGAGAGTTGATTTGTCGCTCTCGCCTTTCTTTTTAACGCTAAAAAAGTAACAATTCTTCAACAATTTCAAATTACTTGCAAGATGAAAAAGTCAAACATTATCATGCTTTTAGCAGCCATTTTACCTTTAGGTTTATTTTTATTTCCATTGTGGAAAATTTCGCTTGAAGCACCACAATATCCAACTCCACTTGGAATGTATATTCATATAAACGATTTTTCTGATGCGAATCCACACGATATTAAAAATATCAATTTAATGAACCATTACGTTGGTATGAAATATATTCCTGAGGCTATTCCAGAATTTAAAATATTTCCAGCAGGAATTCTTATTACAACTGTAATAGGACTTATAATTGGATTTAAAGGAAATTACAAATGGTTTTTATATTGGTTTATATTAATGATTTTATTAAGTGCAGCAGGTATGTATGATTTCTATCTTTGGGAGCATGATTATGGTCATAATCTAGATCCTAAAGCCATTTTAAAATTCACAAATGCAGATGGAACACAAATGGGTTTTCAACCACCTATGTTTGGTTCAAAAGATATTCTTAACTTTAGAGCACATTCTTACCCACGATTAGGAGCTTTATTTTTAGCTTTGGGTATTGGAGCATCATTTATTGCATATCTTGTTGGCAAAAAAAATAACAAGAAAGCAATAGCCTCTTTATAGGTAAGAATCTATTTTTAAAACACTAAAATTATGCAAAGATTAAAACAAATATCCTTTGTAGCATTACTATTGGTATTAACTAGTTGTAGTGTTGGACCACAAGCTATCGATTATGGAAGTGATGGTTGTCATTTCTGTAAAATGACTATTGTTGATAAGGTTCATGCTGCTGAAATAGTAACTAATAAAGGGAAGGTTTATAAGTTTGATGCATCAGAATGTATGATAAATTTTATGAAAGAATTTGATGCTTCTGAAGTAAAACTTTATCTAACAAACGTATACACAGAACCAGAAATACTTATTGATGCAACTCAAGCAACATTTTTAATTAGCAAAAATGTACCAAGTCCTATGGGAGCTTTTTTAACAGCATTTAAAAACCAAGAAGAAGCCAAGCAAATTCAAACTGAAAAAGAAGGCACTCTTTACTCATGGAATGAATTATTGATTCATTTTAAAGAAGAATAGCATGAAAATTAAATTTATTTCTTTTATAGCTATTTTTTTGGCCAGTTTTCTGCATGCTCAAACTATTGAAGTCTGTGAAGATTGTCCTGTTTCAAAATTGAATGATGCTATTAAAGTGGCTAATAGCTTCGATACAATTCTAGTTAAAAAAGGTACTTATAAAGAACATGACATAATAGTAGATAAACCATTAACAATTATTGGTAAAAATTATCCAGTTATTGATGGCGAATTAAAAGGAGAAATAATTACAATCGTTTCAGATAGTGTGACAGTTGATGGTTTATTTATAATAAATGTTGGAACTAGTTACACAGAAGATTATGCAGCTATTCGTGTTAAAAGAGGCAAACATTTTGTAATTCAAAACCTAGTTTTAGAAAAATTGTTTTTTGGAATCTACTTAGAAAAAGCACATCATGGAAAAGTGTTTCACAATAAAATAATTGGAGATGCGGTTGAAGAATATAATTCTGGAAATGGTATTCAATTATGGTATAGTAAAGACATAGAAATTGAGCACAATTTTGTTGAACATGTTAGAGACGGAATTTATTTAGAATTTTCAGACAATTGTTTAATTAAAAACAACGTGAGCGCTAATAATTTACGTTATGGACTTCATTTTATGTTCTCTAACGATGATCTTTATCAAGACAATAACTTCGAAAATAATGGAGCAGGAGTCGCTGTTATGTTTTCAAAACGAATAAAGATGTATAACAACATCTTTAAAGAAAATTGGGGAACAGCCTCCTATGGTTTACTACTAAAAGAAATAAACGATGCCGAAATTAAAGGCAACACTTTTGAAGAAAACACCATTGGAATAAACATAGAAGGCTCTAATAGAATTACCTATTTAAATAATAATTTTATAAATAACGGTTGGGCAATAAAGGTTCGTGGAGCTTGTTATACCAACCATTTTCTAAGTAATAACTTTTTGTATAATTCATTCGATATTTCTTATAATAGCAATATTAACGATAATCTATTCGATAAAAATTACTGGAGTAACTATACAGGTTACGATTTAAATAAAAACGGTATAGGAGATGTACCTTACAGACCAGTAAAACTCTTTTCTTATATTGTTAACAGAACTCCAGAAACCATTATTTTACTGCGTAGTTTATTTATAGATATTATAGATTTTTCTGAAAAAGTATCTCCAGTTTTTACACCAGATAATTTATTAGATAATAACCCTAAAATAAAAAAAATAGAATGGTAAGCATTCAAAATTTACATAAAAAATTTGGAAAAAATCAAGTTTTAAGTGGTCTTAATCTTGAAATTAAAGAAGGAGGAATTTTCGCAGTTCTTGGTCCAAATGGATCTGGAAAAACAACTCTAATTAAATGTTTGTTGGGCATGGTTATACCTAATAAAGGTAAAATTTCAGTGTTAGGAGTTAACGTAAAAAACGGCTCAGATTACAGAAATAAAATTGATTATTTGCCACAAATAGCCAATTTTCCAAGCAATTTAAAAGTAAAGGAATTAATTAAAATGATTAAAGACTTACGTGGAAACACAACTTTAGATCAAGACTTAATTAATCTTTTTAAATTAGAACCTTTTCTAGACAAAAAACTAGGTAACCTATCTGGTGGAACAAAACAAAAAGTAAATCTTGTACTTACTTTTATGTTTGATAGTCCTTTAATTATTCTAGACGAACCTACTTCTGGATTAGACCCAATTTCTTTAATACGTTTAAAAAATTTAATTCAGAATGAAAAAGCTAAAGGCAAAACAATCTTAATAACCTCGCATATTATGAGTTTTGTAGAGGAGGTTTCAGATGAAATAGTATTTCTATTAGAAGGTGAAATTTACTTTAAAGGAAGCATTAGCGAACTAAAAACAAAGACCAATCAACCAGATTTCGAACATGCCATCGCATCTATATTAACAGACAATCATGCTTAAAATATTAAAATATAGTTTTTACGATTTAATGCGAAGCCGTTGGAGTTACGTGTATTTTGCATTCTATTTATTACTTGGTGTAGTGTTGTTATTTTTAAACAACGACCTTTCTAAAGCGGTTATAACACTCATGAATGTTATAATAGTCTTAGTACCATTAATAGGAACCATTTTTGGTGTTATGTATTATTACAATTCTAAAGAATTTACAGAGCTATTATTAGCACAGCCTTTAAAAAGATCTTCTATTTTTCTAGGTCAATATTTAGGAGTTGCTATCTCTCTGTCTATGAGCTTAATTTTGGGCTTAGGAATTCCTTTTATATTTTATGGCTTGTTTAAATCATCAGCTATTTGGGATTTTTCTCTTTTATTAATTACTGGTACGTTCTTAACTTTCATTTTTACAGCATTAGCTTTTAATATTGCATTATCTAACGAAAATAAAATTAAAGGTTTTGGTTATGCTATATTGTTATGGTTGTTTTTAGCCATTATTTATGATGGAGTCTTTTTAATGTCTTTAATTATGTTTGAAGATTATCCTTTAGACAAATTATCCCTAATTGGCACTATGTTAAATCCTATCGATTTATCTAGAACGCTTATTTTATTAAAGCTTGATATATCTGCATTATTAGGTTATACTGGGGCTATCTTTAAACAATTCTTTGGTACTAATTTTGGGTTAATTGTTTCTATTAGTATGTTATCTGTTTGGGTAGTAATGCCAGTATTAAGAATTATTTTTAAAGCTAAAAAGAAAGATTTTTAAGTGTATTTTTTTTGCTTGAAGTTTCAAATTTTGAAATTGGCCTTTGTTTTCTGCTTATAAAAGCGTAAATTATTATACTTTTATAAAAAGAAAGTAAACACGATAATCAAAATTTAAAATGAAAAAAATAATTGTTCCAATAGATTTTTCAGAGCATTCTGAGTATGCCTTAGAAGCTGCTGTTAAATTGGCAAAAAATGGAGACACTGAAATTTTAGCTCTTCACATGCTTGAAATGTCTGATGCTGTACTAAATTCTACAGATTCAGAGCAAAATCAAAAAGCCATCTTCTTTTTAAGACTTGCAGAAAAAAGATTCAATGAGTTTCTAGACAAACCCTATCTAAAAGAAGTAAATGTTACTCCAATTGTTAAACATTTTAAAGTGTTTAGCGAAGTAAATGATGTTGCCGAAGAACACGATGCAGATTTAATTATTATGGGTTCTCATGGATCTAGTGGACTTTCTGAAATATTTGTAGGTTCAAATACAGAAAAAGTAGTTAGACATGCTGAGGTTCCTGTACTAGTATTAAAACATAAATTCAATAAAAGTACGTTTAATGATGTTGTTTTTGCTAGCGATTTTTCTTCAGAATCTGTTCAAGTTTATTTAAAGGCATCTAAATTATTTAAAGCTTTAAATGCTAAACTGCATTTACTTTATGTTAATCTACCTTCAGATAGATTTAGAAGTACGAATGAAATAGACGAATTAGTAAACACATTTTTAATGAAAGCTGATGGAAATTTAGATAATCTTAAAAACGTTAATTTCGTTTCAGATTATACCGTTGAAAAAGGTGTCTTAAATTTTGCTAATAAAATAGGAGCAGACTTAATTGCTGTATCTACTCATGGTAGAACTGGAATTGCTCATTTCTTTGAAGGAAGTATTTCCGAAGATATTGCAAACCATGCCATTTTACCCGTTATGACATTTAAAATGTAGCATCCTATTTGTTATAATTTAAAGAGCTGAATGAGTCATTCAGCTCTTTTTTATACATGCATTATATATTTTATATAATCTGACTTTAATCATGTTTTGTAAGTTTAATCTTTTTTAAATTTGCGTATGATTTCAGCAATAGCTCATAAAATAACAGCATTTATACTTGTATTTATATTATTTGCACATAATATAAATACATTTGTTATTATAGGAGATTTTCTTGTAAATCAAGATTTTATTACCAAAACCTTATGTATTCAAAAAGACAATCAGCAAGGTTGTAATGGTAAATGTCATTTAAGCAAACAACTTTCAGATAGTAACCCAGAATCTAATAGTCAGACTCCTCTTCAGGAAAGTAAAAGAATCGCTTTAGATGTTTTTTGTGTTTCAAATATCAATGTATTCGAAACTCAATACATTAAATTTAAATTACCTCAAGTTTTAATAACTCATAAGTCGCCTAAAATTGCAAAAGCATATTTAGATATCGACACGCCTCCACCTATTTTTAGTTAATCTTTCTAGTTCATAAACTCATAGAGTTTAAGCAATTTCTGGCTTAATTATTTAAGCTAGACTAAGATGCTACATGAAATTTTTAAACTAAAAAAATACTAAAAATGAAACTAAAATATATATTACCTATCCTTTTTATTGCAATACTTTCAACTGCTTGCTCATCAGACGATGATAATAATGATAATCCTCCAGTAATTAATGAAGTTGAAGGACTTACTAAAATTCAAGACATTACAAATAACACACATACTATAGAGTTATATAGTGAATCTGGATATTTTTACACAGGATATAATGAGATAAGTATTAGAATAAAAGACAATACAAATAATACTTTTTTTGAAGATTTTTCAATAGGATGGATGCCTATTATGCAAATGCCAACTATGCAACATTCTTGCCCTTATTCTACTATAACAAAAACACCAGGAAAAGATACTGTTTACCAAGGAAATATTATTTATCAAATGACTAATACAGATGGTTCTGGTTGGACTTTAACATTCAATTATACTATAGATAACGTTGATTATTCTATTACAGATACCATTACAGTTATCCAATACGAAAATCAAAATGTAACTAGTTTTATGGGAAGCGATAATTCACGTTATATTATGGCATTATTAGAACCCAAAGACCCAAAAATTGCTATCAACACTATGAAAGTTGGACTATATAGAATGGAAAACATGATGTCTTTTTCAGTGGTAGAAGATTATACCATAACTCTAGATCCTAGAATGCCAGGAATGGGAAACCATAGCTCGCCTAATAACACAGATTTAACCTACAGATCTGTTGAAGGAATTTACCAAGGAAATTTGTCTTTAACCATGACAGGTTACTGGGTTCTTAACTTAAAACTTATGGATACAATGGACACCGTTTTAAAAGGCGAAACAGTTACCGATGAAAATCCACAAAGTAGTCTTTATTTAGAGTTAGAATTCTAAAATAAAAAGTTATTCATAAAACAAATAGACACATTAATTCAAGTTAATGTGTCTATTAAAATCACTAAAATTATTTATCATGATAAAGGCCACTTTATGCTGTGTTTGCTTCCTTTTTGGACTTACTTTGTATGCTCAAGAAGACACTTATACAATTGAAAAAGATACCACTAAATTAGAAGAAGTTATTTTAATTGGTCAGCGTAAACTAAGTAATTATCGTCAAGAAAAAACCCTATCAAGTATCGACGATTATTTAGAAAAATCCAACAGAATTACCATGATTAAACGTGGAAATTATGCTTGGGAACCTACCATGAATAACATGGCAAGTCAAAGATTAGTTGTTACTATAGATGGTATGCAAATTTTTGGAGCTTGTACTGATAAAATGGATCCCATAACTTCTTATGTTGATGTTTCTAATTTAGAAAAGGTAAGTGTCGATTCTGGTCAAGAAGGAACAGAAAATGGCCATTGTGTTGGTGGAGGAATCGATTTAAAAATGCCTCAATCTAAGTTTAATGGTACAGGTTTAAAATCCAGTTTCGATTTAGGTTACGAAACCAATGGAAACTATAAATCTGTTGGTTTAGATTTAGAATATACAGGAAACAAATTCTATGTAAATGCCGATGGTATTTTTAGAAAATCAAACAATTATCATGCTGGAGGAAACAAGGAAATATTGTATTCTCAATTTCAAAAGTATAATATCTCAGTTCAAGGAGGTTATAAACTATCTGAAAATAACGTCATAGATGCCAGTGTTATTTACGATAAAGCAACAGATGTTGGTTATCCAGCCTTACCAATGGATGTCTCTTTAGCCAAAGCGCTTATAACTTCAGCAACACACACCTTTAAAAACAATTCTACAACCATAAAATCTTTAGAAACAAAATTCTATTATAATACCATTACACATATCATGGACGATTCTAAACGTCCAGATGTACCAATTAGAATGGATATGCCAGGATGGAGTGATACTTATGGGTTTTATTCTAAAGCAACTTTAATAGAAGGGAAACACAACCTACTATTCAATGTCAACGGATTTTATAACCGTTCCCTTGCCGAAATGACCATGTATCCTAACAACTCTAATCAACCAGCTATGTTTATGTACACATGGCCAGATATTAGAACGCTTTATACAGGAATCTATGCTAAAGATGCCTTTGCTTTAATTAAAGATAAAACTGTTTCTGTTTCAGCTCGTTTCGGGTATCATCAAAATACCATTGCCGAAGAAGTAGGACTAGAAAGTTTACAAATTTTTTATCCAAATTTAAGCGATTCTAAAAGTCGTTTTTTGATGAGTTTCTCTACAAACTATCAAATTAAAAAAGAAAAACACGATGCTGCTTTTAGTGTTGGTTATGGAGAAAGAGCACCATCGGTTAGCGAAGGCTATGGGTTTTTCTTATACAATAGTTTCGATAACTTCGATTATATAGGGAACCCTACATTAAAAAACGAAAAAGCTTTAGAAGCTAATGTAGCAACTAATTATTATTTAAATAAATTTAAAATAGGTTTAGAAGCATCTTACTTCTACATCATAGATTACATTATTGGAGAAATAAATCCAGATTTAAGCGCAATGACTATTGAAGCTAATGGTGTGAAGATTTATAACAGCTTATCGAATGCAAGAATCTTTGATATCTATTTAAATTCCGAATATAACATATCGAAAGCCTTTTCAGTAAACGGAACCATTGGTTATAACTGTGGAAAAGGAAGTAATAATGAAAACTTGCCTCTTATAAAGCCATTTTCTTATCTAGCTGAAGTAAATTATACCAGAGAATTTTTTAATGCAGCCATACAACTTAATGGTAACGGAAACCAAACCAATTACAGTAGCTTTTATGGTGAAAATGAAACGGCTTCCTTTGCCATTCTAAATTTAAATTTAGGAAACATGTTTTATTTAAAAGATAGCAAACTGGTTTTAAAATATGGTATAGAAAATATCTTAGACACCAACTATTCAACTTATGCAGACTGGAATAACATTCCACAACAAGGCCGTAACTTTTATATCAATGCCTCTTTTGTAATTAATTAAGGCAGTTTAATTTATAGGAATATAACTTATTGATATCCTGAAATATTTAAGGATTATCTTTACTTTTATGATTCATATAAACAAGTTGGCACTTATTTAAGAAAAATATGAATAATAAAAAAACTTACATATTTTTATTAATGACCATTATTTGGTCTTGGACTTTTTGGGTTTTAGGTCTAAATTATCTTACCAATGGAATCAATCAAGAATCAATCGGAAAGTTTTTAATATTCTTTTTTACGGGTATATATGGACCTACAATCAGCGGAATTGTAACGACACTACTTTTTGATGGACTTAAAGGTGTATTAAATTTACTTAAGAAAGTGTTTATTTGGAATATTCCCTTTAAAAACTATTTATACATAATACTATTACCTATAATTTTTGTCATTATTGGAATTGGATTTTATAACATATTTATTGGAGATATTGGGAGTTTTAACATAGCAGCTTTTCTTTCAATTCCCACTGTATTATGGGCTGGTTTTTATGCTGGACCTTTAGGCGAGGAACTAGGGTGGAGAGGTTTTTTATTACCTGAATTACAAAAAAAACATTCTAACTTAAAAAGCGCAATCATAATTGGAGTTATATGGTTTATTTGGCATATTCCACTATGGTGGGCGCCATTTGGCACTTTAGTTAGTGGAGAATCAATTTCTTTTTTAACCCTAACAGCTTATTTTCTAATGCTAATCTGTTTATCAATAATAATCACTTGGTTGGTAATTAACTCTAATGGAAGCATTCTAGTTGCAATCTTATTTCACTTATCAATTAATGCAGGAATAGCTTTGCTGTTTTTCCCTGAATTGAGTGTGGATTTTAAAAAAGTACATTTATTGTCCAGTATTGGAATGCTTATATTTACAGGAATATTGATTGCTAAAAATCAATTAAAAACAAGTGTCAACAATGGCTATAAGTAATTGCTCGTTCTCGCTTACTTCTGAAAATCTTTACGTATTTTCAGTTTGGTGTGTACTTGTAAAGTTAAGTTGCAAACCACGCAACTACTCATAGCCTCAACCGTTACCTATAAGCTTGACCCGTCCTGAATAAAGGCTACATAATTTTAAAAACAACCTACTGTAATTAGAATTATAGCGACTTGACTTTATATTCTTGCGACATCATTTAGAATTCTCGCAACTTCATTTAGAATTCTCGCAAC
>NZ_VSFC01000032.1:16131-150535 GCF_008084905.1 Xanthomarina maritima
TGCGACTTGACTTTATTTTCTTGCAACTTCATTTAGAATTCTCTTGACTTAACTTTATATTCTTGCAACTTTGCTTTAGATTGGAGCGACTTCATTTTAAATTATAACATCCACATTTTATATTAGAGTTACTACTTTTTAAATTAATGCATCCGCATTTTAAATTCTCACGTCCGCAAGTATAAATGTTCTATCCGCATTAACAATTCTTGCGTCTGCATTTTAAATTCTCGCGTCCGCAAGTATAAATGTTCTATCCACTTTAACAAATCTCGCATCCGCTAAAACAATTCTTGCATCCGAACTTATAATACTTATATAAACTTTACGAAACAACACTAAAAACATTCATCTAATTAAAAGCAAAACGGAAAAAAAGCCTGTTGGCAACTCTGTATATAAAAAATGCTTTTTTTAGTGCTAAATCATAAGAAAATGAGTGCTTTACAAATAAAAAATCTATAACTTAAATTAATTTTCAATCATAAAAAATCTTATCTTTAATAACTTTAAAATGGAATCCAGAAACCATTTTCAAAAACGGGGTGAAACCGAAAAACCATAAGAGTAGGATTTTAAATTAATTATTATGCCTAAATATGTTATTGAGAGAGAAATTCCAGGAGCTGGAAGTTTAACAACTGAGCAATTAAAAGGAATAGCACAAACGTCTTGTGGTGTATTAAACAAAATGGGACCACAAATTCAATGGGTTCATAGTTATGTTACTACAGACAAGGTTTATTGTGTTTACAATGCTCCAAACGAAGAGATGATTAGAGAGCATGCATCTCAAGGTGGATTTCCAGCAAATTCTGTATCTAAAGTATCAACTATTATAGACCCTACAACAGCTGAATAAACAACTGAATTTTCATACCTGAAAATTCCTTGAATATATTAACTTAGTATTTCTGTGAAAATTTATAGCTGATTTTACATATCACAATCCATGTCGCCTTCAACCATTTCAACAACTGGAGCAGGAGAGAGGTAAGGTATACCTAAACCCAAACCACGAATTATAAATAGTAATCCAATAATAACCACAAAAACAGGAATAGCTTTTTGTATGCGTTGCTTGATGGTTGCATTTAAAAATTTACCTAAGTAAATAGCTGTAGTCATTAAAGGAATAGTACCCAAACCAAATAAAAACATATATAAACTTCCTTGAAATGCACTTGCTGAGGCTAAAGATCCAAATACTGCCATATAAACCAAACCACAAGGTAAAAAGCCATTTAAAAAGCCAATGGTTAAAAAAGTATCTGCTGTTTTCTTTTTTAAAGCCTGGCCTAATGCAGATTTCACTTTAGAAATAACTTTATAAATAGGTTTAGAGAAGTTATATTTATTAAAGGTCTTTGTTGGTATTAAAACAATTAAAACCATTAAAACACCTATTAAAATTGATAATTGTTGCTGAACCCCAAAAATATATAAGCTTTTACCAACTAACCCAAAAACAAGACCTATTAAGCTATAAGCTAACAGTCTTCCAAAATGATAGGTAACTATTTGAATAATTCTCTTAAATGAGTGACTTCTGTCTACAGGAAGCATAAATGCTATAGGTCCACACATGCCAATACAATGAAAACTACCCAGAAGACCTAGTATAATAGCAGACCAAAGCATTAATACATAATTTCTTTTTTATACAAATAAGGAGTGTCTTTATATTGCCAATCAATTTTCAGGTTCCATCGACCATTCAACAATCGATTTTCAGGTATGAGCAAAGTATTTTCAGACAAGGTAATTGGCATTTCGAAATCTAATTTTTTATTAGAAGTTCTATAAAGATATACTGTTCCTGTAATTTTTTGTACATCTAAATTTTCAGGAAAAAGGATTAACAGTCCATCTTCAGTTTTCTTCCAGCTAATGTTTTCAGATAATTTATTAGAATTATTTTCTTTATCTATTTCTTCTTGAAAGCCTAATTCTGCTTGGTAATATTCTTCTATAACTAAATCATGATCGTATTTACTGTCTGTATTCATTTTAATAATAAAATACATGATAAAGCTTATAAAACATATAAAAGCTATTACAATTCCTGTTCCCCAATTAATTTTCATGGCTTTGATTTTTAATGATAACTTCTAGGTCCTAAAAAGTTAACGGTTGTAGTTTCTATTAATTCATCTCCACTATAAACTTCAATCATTAATTTATTTTTATCTCCTTTTAATTCATTTTTGTTAATTTCAATAAACAGTGTACCTTCTGCTAAACCCTGTTCTGGAACATTAAAACTATCTAATGTAGATACAAGTATAACTTTACCTTTATATTTTCTAAGCTTAAAACTAACATTTTCAATATTTTTGGTAGTCTTATTTATCAATTTATAGGTGAATACGTTACTAATAATATCGCCTTCTTTGTGTTCGTATAGCTGTCCAGGTAATCTTAAAACAGTAGCTTCTAAATCATTTCTTAACGCTAACATTCCAAAAAGAACACCAGTTAAAATAATTAGAACAGCTATATAACCTTTCATTCTAGCTGTAAGTTTAAACTTTTCTTTATTTTCAATTTCAGCTTCACTAGCATATCTAATTAACCCTTTAGGAAGATTAATGCTTTCCATAATATGGTCGCATTCGTCTATACATGCAGTACAGTTTACACACTCTAATTGTGTTCCATTTCTAATATCAATTCCTGTTGGGCACACATGCACACACTGTAAGCAATCAATACAATCTCCATGCCCTAAGGCTTCACGATTTTCATTTTTTCTGAATTTCTTTCTACCATTTTCACCTTCACCTCTTTTATGATCGTAAGCAACTACAATAGATTTGTTATCTAGAAGCACACCTTGCAATCTGCCATAAGGACAAGCAATAATACAAACCTGTTCTCTAAACCAAGCAAATACAAAATAGAAAACAGCTGTAAATATTAATAAAGGAAATAAAGTGCCAGTATGCTCTAATGGACCATCTGTAATATATTGAATAAGTTTATCACTACCTATTAAGTAAGCTAAAAAGACATTAGCAATTATAAAAGAAATAAGTAAAAATATAAACCATTTTAAACTACGCTTTCTAATTTTTTCTGCATTCCATTCTTGTTTATCTAGTTTGCGTTGTTTGTTTCTATCTCCATCAATCCAATATTCAATGCGTCTAAATACCATTTCTAAAAAAATGGTTTGAGGACAAATCCATCCACAGAAAATTCTACCAAAACTAACTGTAAATAAGGCAATAAAAATGACACCAATTATCATGGATACCACAAACAAGTGAAAGTCTTGTGGCCAAAAAGGAAATCCGAATATATTAAAACGTCTTTCTAATATATTGAACATTAAAAATTGATTGCCATTAATTTTAATAAATGGCGAAGCAATAAAAAAGGCTAATAAGAAATAACTAACTATTTTACGGTATTCGTAAAATCTACCATTGGGTTTTTTGGGATATACCCATGCACGTTTTCCATCTTCCGTTAACGTGCCAATGGAGTCTCTAAATGATTCGTTTTCTGGGCTTTCCATAACTTTAGATTAAAAGGATCAAGAATTAAGATGAATTAGGTTGGAAGATGTGGTCTTAATTCTTGATTCTAGTTTTTGTAATCTTAATTTTTATTCTTGCCAAACATCACCTTCTGCTTCTTTTGGTTTAGCAGGAGTAGTACCTTGAAATTGTAAAAGATAACTTGATACTTGAGCAATTTCTGATGGTTTTAAACTTTGTTTCCAAGCTATCATACCTTTACCATCTCGACCACCTTCAGAAATTGTTTTAAAGACATTCTTTATACCTCCTCCAAGAATCCAATATTCGTCAGTTAAGTTTGGTCCAATTCCACCTCCACCATCTGACATATGACAAGCAACACAGTTTGCTTCAAAAATAGCTTTACCATTACTTAAATCAGAAGCACTAGTTAGTAGCTCAACAGTATTAAAGTCAACTAAGTCTTTTGCAGTTTTTTTGTATTCTTCTATGGCAATTTTTGCTTCAACATATTCAGTCTCTAACTCATCATATTGGTTTTCACCATTGAAAACATGATATCTTACTAAATAAATAACTCCAAAAATAATAGAAGCATAAAAAGCATATAACCACCAAGGTGGTAAATCATTATCTAATTCTCGAATGCCATCATAATTATGATCTAATATAATTTCATGTTCTTCTTTGATAGGTTTTTGCCCTAATGATTTTTTATAGGTATTTTGTATCCATGCAATAAATTTTGGAGTTTTAGTTTCTATAGCATCATATCTAGTTTTACTTTCTTCGTCTAAGCTTTGGTATAAAATATTCTCTAAAGAACTCACAATAGCTTCAATAGCAATAATTACAAAGAGAATCAATACCAAGAATAAAAGAACCATTGGATACTCTATGAAAGCTGGTTTTTCTCCTGATTCTACGAAGTATTCTACTAGTCCGAAAATGATAAAGAATACAAGAGGTACTCTTATCCATGATGGGATTAAATGTCTCATAATAAATTTTCTTTTTGGTTATCTAATGGTATGTTGCTCACTTCTTTTATATAGTCTTTTTTAGCAGTTATAACCCACCAAAATAAAACAACAAAGAAGATGAAAAATATAAGTAAGGAAATGATTGGGAATATTTCTATGCCTGCAATACTATCCATATGGTTTTTTACAAATTTTAACATAGCTTATTAATTTTGAGTGGATGAATCTTCTAAATCTGTTGCTTTTATATCTGTACCTATTCTCTGTAAATAAGCAATCATAGCTACAATTTCACGATTACGCATTTCAATAAAATCTGCTCCACCAGCTTGTTTGTCTGCTTCATATGTTTCAGCAAAATCAGGATCAGCATATAGGTTTTTCTCTATTTGAGTTCCTTGATCTAGCATATGTTGTTGCGCATTAGCTATGTCTTCTTCTGTATATGGTACACCTAATTTTACCATAGTTTTCATTTTAGCTTCAGTATCAGATTTGTCTAATTCGTTTCTTACTAACCATTGATAGGCTGGCATAATGGAACCAGAAGATGTACTTTGTGGATCGTACATATGATTTAAATGCCAGTTATCTGAATATTTTCCACCTACACGATGTAAATCTGGTCCAGTACGTTTAGATCCCCAAAGGAATGGATGATCGTAAACATATTCTCCTGCTTTAGAGTATTCTCCATAGCGTTCTACTTCACTTCTAAACGGACGAACCATTTGAGAGTGACATCCAACACAACCTTCACGAATATAAATATCTCTACCTTCTAATTCTAAAGGTGTATATGGTTTTACACTTGTTATAGTTGGAATATTAGATTTCACCATAATAGTTGGAACTATTTGTACAATTCCACCAATTAAGATAGCAATGGTAGCATAGATTGTAAGTTTTATTGGCTTACGTTCAATCCAAGTATGCCATCCTTCTCCAGCAACACGTTTTTTAGAAACATTTTGTAGAGCAGCAGCTTCAGCTAATTCATCAGTAACAACACTTCCTTTTCTAATAGTTACAATTACGTTGTAGACCATTATTAGCATACCTGTTAAGAATAAGGTTCCACCAATGGCACGCATCCAATACATTGGCATAATTTCAGTAACAGTTTCTAAAAAGTTTCCATAAACTAAAGTTCCGTCTGGATTGAATTGTTTCCACATACTTGCTTGAGTAAATCCAGCAACATACATTGGTAAGGCATAAATAATAATCCCTAAGGTACCAATCCAAAAATGTAGGTTGGCTAAACCTATAGAGTATAATTTTGTTTTAAATAGTTTTGGTACTAAGTAATAAATCATACCAAAGGTTAAGAATCCGTTCCAAGCTAAAGCACCTACGTGAACGTGAGCAATAATCCAATCGGTAAAGTGACCAATAGCATTCACATTTTTAAGTGATAACATAGGTCCTTCAAAAGTTGCCATACCATAACCAGTGATAGCTACAACCATGAATTTCAAAACAGGATCTGTACGGACTTTATCCCAAGCACCACGAAGGGTTAATAGTCCGTTTATCATTCCTCCCCATGAAGGCATCAACAACATGACTGAAAATGCAACACCAAGATTTTGAGCCCATTCTGGTAAAGCAGTATATAATAAATGGTGAGGTCCAGCCCAAATGTAAATAAAGATTAAAGACCAGAAGTGAACTATAGAAAGTCTATATGAATAAACAGGTCTGTTGGCTGCTTTTGGTACAAAATAATACATTAACCCTAAGAAAGGAGTTGTTAAGAAAAAGGCAACAGCATTATGTCCATACCACCATTGAACCAAAGCATCTTGAACTCCTGCATAAACAGAATAACTTTTTAATCCGCTTACAGGAAGCTCTAAACTATTAAAAATATGAAGTACAGCCACAGTAACAAAGGTTGCAATGTAGAACCAGATGGCAACATATAAATGTCGTTGTCTTCTTTTAATCATGGTTCCAATTAAATTGGCTCCAAATACCACCCAAATAACAGCAATAGCAATATCAAAAGGCCATTCTAATTCTGCATATTCTTTAGATGTTGTATAACCTAAAGGTAAGGTAATAGCAGCTCCAACAATTATTAATTGCCAACCCCAGAAATTAATTTTACTTAAGGAGTCGTTAAACATTCTAGCTTTAAGTAAACGCTGTGTTGAGTAATAAACACCTGCAAAAATGGCGTTCCCTACAAAGGCAAAAATTACTGCATTTGTATGTAAAGGTCTTAAGCGACCAAAACTTAACCAAGAAATGCCATCGGTTAGGTTAGGGAATAAAAACATAAATGCTAGTAATAATCCTACTAACATTCCTACAACTCCCCAAAGCATAGTAGCGTAAAGGAAATTTTTTACGATTTTATTATCGTAGTAAAACTGTTGTACTTCCATAATAGTTTAATTAGTCTTTTTTGGTTTTTTATTTGTTGTTTTAGTTTGTTCTTTTACTAGTTCATCTTCAAAAAGCATTCTTACTGAAGGAGTGTAACCATCATCAAACTGTCCACTTCTTACAGCAACTATAAATGCAACAAAAAACAGAACAGCAACTATAATGCTGATACTTAATAAGATGTAAATAACACTCATACCTAACTGAAGTTAAGATTCAAAATTACATTCATCATGGTTTTTAAAACATGATAATTGTCATATTCGTTTTATTTGTAATCATTCTAATTTTCTTCCTAATAGATTTGTAGCAATGGTTGTAAATACTACAATACTAATAGAGCTTAAAGGCATTAATATAGCAGCTATAACTGGAGCTAATTGTCCAGTTACAGCAAAATATAAACCTATAATATTATAAATAAAAGAGAGTACAAAACTCCACTTTATTATCTTAATGGCATTTTTTGATGCTTTTATATATTTATATAGTTGATTAAATTTTGTAGCATCCAAAATGGCATCACAAGCTGGTGAAAATACATTGACATTTTCTGAAATTGAAATCCCTACATTACTCTGGGCTAATGCACCAGCATCATTAAGTCCATCTCCTACCATGAGTATTTTGGCTCCTTCTATTTGATGGTACTTAATATATTCCAACTTATCGTCAGGTTTTTGATTAAATATTAGCTTGGTCTTCGAAGGTAATAATTTTTTTAGATTTTCTTGCTCTCCTTCGTTATCTCCTGATAAAATTACTAAATCGTAATCTTTTTTCAATTTATTAAAAAGTTTCGATAAACCCGTTCTATAATTATTATAGAACGTATATTTTCCTTTGTAAATATTATTTGTACTAATATGAACCGTTGTATTTAAAACTGCAGAATCTGAAGTGCTTCCAACAAAACTAGCAGAGCCTATTTTAATGTTGGTATTGTTATGAGAGGCTTCAATACCTTTTCCTATATGTTCTTCAAAATAATTTAAAGCAATAATATGATGTTCGTCTAAAATATTATAAAGCGATCGACTTAAAGGATGGTTTGAACCACGAAGCGTATTTTTTAAGAGTATTTCTTCAGAAGTTGAAAGTGTTTCACCTTCATAGGTAGCAGTGCTTTTTTTATTGGTAGTAATAGTTCCAGTTTTATCGAAAATAATAGTGTTTATTTCAGCTAATTGTTCAATTACTGAAGCATTTTTTACATAAAACTTAAGTTTTCCAAAAATGCGTAATAAATTCCCAAAAGTAAAAGGAGCAGAAAGCGCAATGGCACATGGACACGCAATAATTAAAACGGCTGTAAAGACATTGATAGCTTTAGAAGAATCTACAAACAACCAATAAGCTGTTGCAATAAAAGCAATGCTTAAAACTGTAATTGTAAATCTTTTACTTATAACATTTGTTAGTGTTGTAAACCCATCTTCTTTGTTTTTACTGAACACATCGTTACTCCAAAGTTGTGTTAGATAACTTTGTTCTACTGTTTTTAAAACATCCATCTCAATGACACCAGATGTTTGTTTTCCACCAGCAAAAAGTTTATCTCCAGATACTCTTGATACAGTTTCAGATTCTCCTGTAACAAAGCTATAATCTATGGAAGCTATTCCACTAATTAAAATACCATCTACTGGAATTAATTCTTCGTTTCTTATAAGTAATCTATCACCTTTTTTAATATCGTAAACCTGAATTGGTGTTTCTTTTCCTTCAGTAGAAACTTTAGTAACTGCAATTGGGAAATAAGACTTATAATCTCTTTCAAAAGATAAAAAAGCATATGTTTTTTGTTGAAAAAATCTGCCTAGTAATAAGAAAAATATCAAACCAGTTAAACTATCGAAAAAGCCAGAGCCTAAGTCGAAAATAATTTCAAAGGTGCTTCTTAAAAATAAAACAGCAGCTCCAAGAGCAATAGGAACATCGATGTTTAACATTTTAGAACGAAGGCCTTTATACGCTGAAATAAAATAATCTTGAGCAGAATAAAATACAACCGGAACTGAAAAAGCAAACATGAGCCAACGAAACAAATGTTTGTATTGTTCTAACCAGAATTCGCCAACTTCAAAATATTCTGGAAAAGATAAAAACATGACATTTCCAAAAGCAAAACCTGCAATTCCAAGTTTGTAGATTAAGGATCTGTTTACATTATTGTTTCCTGTTTTGAAATCGTCTAAACTTATATAAGGTTCATATCCAATAGCACTTACTAATAAAACAACCTCTTTTAAAGTACAGTTATTCGAAATATAAGATACACGTACATTTTTCTTGCCAAAATTAACTTGAGAAGAAGAAATTCCAGGATTTAGTTTGTTGAGGTTTTCTAAAATCCAAATACATGAACTACAATGAATATGAGGTATGTATAGTGTAACTATTTGAACATTGTCATCATCAAATTCAATTAATTTTTCGATGATATTTTGTTGTTCTAAAAAATCATATTTCCCTTGTATTTCTTTAGGGATGGCTCCTGGAGATGTTTGTAAATCGTAATAACAGGTTAAGTCGTTTTCAGAGAAAATCTCGTATACGGTTTTACAGCCATTACAACAGAAAGATTTCTCTTGAAAGATTATAGCTTGATTATTACAAGAATCACCACAGTGGAAACACGAAGAATGTTCCATAAAAATTATATGCTCATTTATACCTTTTGCAAAGGTTAAAAGATAGTAAGAATTTAGATATGATAATTGTCATGTTTTGTTTAATTTTACAACTTTAAAAAATAGGTATGAGTAGTAAGTGTGAGCAATGTATTATTAGACAGTTTAATTCTTTAAAAGCTTTAACAAAGGATGAGTTGTTAAGAATATCTGGTTGTAAGACTTCTAAGTTCATAAAGAAAGGTGAAATTATTTTTGAAGAAGGCGAGACGCTTAATGGTGTATATTGCGTTAAAGACGGAATATGTAAACTTTCTAAATTAAGTGCCAATGGCAAAGACCAGATTGTAAAATTAGTGGTAAAAGGAGATTTACTTGGTCAGCGTTCTTTAATTAGTGATGAATCTGTAAACTTAAGTGCTGTTGCGTTAAATGATATGGAAGTTTGTTTTATTCCAAAAGTTGAAATTTTTGGAAACTTAAAGAATAATTCAGATTTTTCAATGGATGTTTTAAAACAAATGGCTCACGATTTAAAAGAATCTGATAATGTTATTGTGAACATGGCTCAAAAATCTGTTAAACAGCGTTTAGCTGAAGCTTTATTATACATTCATAAAAACTTTGGGGTTAATAAGGATGGTATTTTAAATGTGGTACTTTCTAGAGAAGATTATGCAAGTGTGGTAGGAACTGCTACAGAATCTGCCATTAGGGTGTTATCTCAATTCAAAAAAGAAGGCTTAATTTCTACAACTGGTAAACAAATAAAATTAGAAGATTTAGAAGGTTTAAAGCGTATCGAATAGATTACCAATCATTTCTATTTTTAATATTTGCTTTACATAATTCAATAATTTCTACAATACGTTTTTGCCTAGTAGTTACTCTTTTTGATTGATTTAGCCAATACAAATAGCTCTTTCTATAAGAAGGAGCAAAGTTTGAATAGTTATAAAATGCTTCTTTATTTTTATTAAATTCTATTTGTAAGTCTTCAGGGATTATTCCTTTTTCTACATCATCTAAAGCAGTCCAGGAACCATTTTGTTTAGCAATTTTAATTTTTTCAAATCCACTTTTGTGTATAAGATTAGAGTTTTTAAGTTCTTTAATATATTTTTTGTTTAAAGCGCTCCAAACACTTTTTGGGTTTCTAGGTGTAAAATATTGACGTCTTTTACCATTACCAAGACTCTTAACTGTAGAATCTATCCATCCAAAACACAATGCTACTTTAACTGCTTCTTCCCAGCGCATACTTTCTTTTTCATGAGCTACTTTATAAAAAATTAGATATATTCCAATTGATGTGTCATGGTTTTGTAACAACCAATCTCGCCATTCATTATCAGATTTAAAATATATTTCAGGAATAGACATCGAAGTTATAGCTTTTTGGAGTCTACATAAAAATCTGAGTCTATTTCAATACTATCATCTTCAATTGGTAGGGTTTTCCATTCGGCATTTGGAAAGATCCATTGTTCCTTACCATCAATTGTTACTTGAATAGGCATGTCGAATTTTTCAACAATGTTACTCCATCTATATGTTAACTCATTGTTTTTAACAGTATATTCTAATATTGGGATTCTAGTGTCTCTTAAGTACTGGTTGAAAAATTGAGTTAAATCTATTCCAGATTGTTGACTTATATAATCTTCTATTTGTTGAGTTGTAACCGTTTGGTGATAAAAAGTTTTGTTTAAGCCTCTTAAAATTTGACGCCATTTTTCATCATCCTCAATAAGTTGTCTTAAAGTATGTAGCATATTACCTCCCTTTGGATACATATCTCCAGAACCTTCTTTGTTCACATTATAATATCCAATAATTGGTCTGTCGTTTTTAATGCCTTTTCGCGTGCCAATTACATATTCTGCACCAGCACCTTTTCCGTAATAGTATTCTACAAATAAGTTTTCAGAATAGTTAGTAAAACTCTCGTGAATCCACATATCTGCAATATCTTTGTAAGTAATATTATTTGCAAACCATTCATGACCAGCTTCATGAATAATAATAAAATCGAATTTTAAACCCCAACCAGTTCCAGATAAATCGTTTCCTAAATACCCTTTTTTATATTGATTCCCATAAGTAACTGAACTTTGGTGTTCCATACCTAAATATGGGACTTCAACTAGTTTAAATCCATCTTCATAAAATGGATATGGTCCAAACCAATGTTCGAATGCTTTCATCATTTTTGGAGCATCAGTAAAGTGATTTTTTGCTCTAACCAAATTGTCACGCAATACATAATAATCCATATCTAAGGGACCATTTTCACCTTGATATACTTCAGAAAAATGAACATAATCTCCAATATTTACATTTACTCCATAGTTATTAATAGGGTTTTCAACAAACCAATTTGTTGTTACTGTATTATCGCTATGTTTCTCAGTACTTATCAATCTTCCATTTGAAATATTTGTTAGGTTTTTTGGAACATTTACACTTATAAGCATACTATCAACCTCATCGTACATATGGTCTTTATTTGGCCACCATACACTAGCTCCCAAACCTTGGCAAGAAGTTGCAATAAAAGGAATGCCATTTTTATCTTCTTTCCATGAAAAGCCACCATCCCAAGGTGCATTTTTAGCTTCTTTTGGTTTTCCTTCGTAAAACACATCAACAGATTGGATGCTTCCTTTTTCTTGATCTGCTATTAATGTTATAAAATGCGCATTTCCGTCATGTCTAACATCTAATTCTTCATCATTTTGAATCACCTTTGTTATTTTTAACGGTTCCTGTAAGTCAATTTGCATAACGGAATAAGGTTTCAATACTTGATATTGGATGGAGTTTTTTCCAGAAATTGTCTTTGTTTCAGGTAAAATTTTTACATCTAAATGATAATATGTTAAATTCCACCATTCACGTTCTGGAGTTATAGAACCACGCAAGGTGTCTTGATGTGTAAAGCTGTATTTTTCAGAAAGCAACTCTTGAGCTTGAGTTGTAATTGATGCTAAGAATATGCTTATGATGCTTAAAAGAGTGATCTTCATGGATGAAATTTTGCACTAAATTAATGAAAATAAAAAAAGCCGATTCTATTTGAATCGACTTTTTTCCTTCTAACTAAACTTAATTTAAAAACAATATTTATTTTCTGCCTTCACTTTTTCTGCAATGGCTAACCTTAAATCTACAATATCTGGGTAGTTTGTATACTTCACAAAACGTTTTAAACCCATAAGTAGCATACGTTGTTCGTCTCCTTCAGCAAAAGAAATGATGCTTTCTTTTCCATTTTTCTCAACGATAGAAACCGCATTATATAAATATAATTTTGCCATGGCTATTTGTACAACTTGAGCATCTTCTCCAAAACGTTTTGCATTTTTCTCTGCTCTTAAAATAGCAGATTCTGCCATGTAGATTTCAATTAAAATATCAGAAGCAGCAATTAATAATTGTTGATGACCATCTAATTCAGGGCCAAATTTTTGAACTGCAGCACCTGCAACCATTAAGAATAATTTCTTAAGTTTTGCAACCATTTCTTTTTCTTCAGCAAATAGCTCTGAATAATCTGGAGTATCAAATGAAGGTATTCCCATTAATTCATCTTGGACAGCTTGTGCAGGGCCTAATAAGTCTACATGTCCTTTCATGGCTTTTTTAACTAACATACCAACAGAGAGCATACGGTTAATTTCGTTTGTCCCTTCGTATATTCTGGCAATTCTGGCATCTCTCCATGCAGCTTCCATTGGTGTTTCTTCTGAGAATCCCATACCACCAAAAATCTGAATGCCTTCATCAGCACAGTTTTGTACATCTTCAGAAACTGCTACTTTTAAAATAGAGCATTCAATTGCGTATTCTTCTACACCTTTAAGTTCTGCTTCTTGATGTGAATTTCCAGCAGCTTGACGTAAAGCAATTCTATCTTCAATATTTTTTGCAGCTCTATAAGTCGCAGATTCGCCAGCATAAGCACTTGCAGCCATTTCAGCTAATTTGTACTTGATAGCTCCGAAGTCTGCAATAGGTGTGTTAAATTGTTTACGTTCATTTGCATATTGAACAGCAGTTGTTAAGATACGTCTTTGTGAATCTAAACAAGCTCCTGCTAATTTTATACGTCCTACGTTAAGTGCATTCATGGCAATTTTAAAACCTTCGCCACGACCTGCTAGCATATTTTCAACTGGAACAACTGTGTCGTTAAAAAATACCTGACGTGTTGAAGAAGCTCGAATACCTAGTTTGTGTTCCTCTTCACCAAGCGTAATACCATTAGGATTAGTTTTATCGTATTCTACAATGAAACCTGTAATATTTTTATCATTTTCAATACGAGCAAAAACAATCATTAAACGACAAAAACCTGCATTTGAAATCCACATTTTTTGTCCGTTAATTTTATAACTTTTACCATCAGCTGAAAGTTCAGCAGTAGTTTTGCCTGAATTGGCATCACTTCCTGCTCCAGGTTCCGTTAAACAATAAGCTCCAAACCATTCACCTGTAGCTAGTTTAGGCACATATTTTTGTTTCTGTTCTTCAGTTCCATAAAGCGTAATAGGCATCGTTCCTATTCCTGTATGTGCACCAAATGCAGTACTAAAAGATCCTGTTCCACTAGATATATAATCGCAAACTAATAGAGTTGATACAAATCCCATATCCAATCCACCATAAGCTTCTGGTACAGCAACACCTAAAAAACCTAGTTCACCAGCTTTACGCATTACTTCTTCAGTTAATGCATAATCTTTTGCTTCAAATCGAGCTTTATGTGCAATGATTTCACGTTCGTTGAACTCCATAACGGCTTCTTTCATCATTTTTTGCTCTTCTGAAAAATCTTCAGGAGTAAAAACGTCTTCACATTTTGTTTCTTTAACTAAGAATTGACCTCCACGTAAGATGTCTTTTTCTGTTGCTTCCATTTTTATAATTGTGTTAAGTTTAAGTATTAATTTAAAAATTCGAATATGCCACATGCACCCTGTCCAGTTCCTACACACATAGTTACTGCTCCATACTTACCTTTCATATTCTGTTTGCGCATTTCATCAAATAACTGTACTGTAAGTTTTGCTCCTGTACAACCAAGTGGATGGCCAAGTGCAATTGCTCCACCATTCACGTTAATTATATCTGGGTTTAAGTTTAACTCACGAATAACTGCTAACGATTGTGAAGCAAAGGCTTCGTTTAATTCTATTAGTGCTAAATCGTCTTGTTTTAAACCAGCTAGTTTTAATGCTTTTGGAATGGCCTTTACTGGACCAATTCCCATGATTCTTGGTTCTACACCTGCAGCTGCATAATTTACTAATCGAGCTATTGGTTCTAAACCTAATTCTTTAACCATGTCTTCACTCATTACCATAACAAAAGCTGCTCCATCACTCATTTGCGATGAATTTCCAGCAGTAACGCTGCCATTAGCAGCAAATACGGGTCTTAATTTTGCTAGAGCTTCTTTGTTTGTTCCAGCTCTTGGGCCTTCGTCTTTAGTTACAGTATATTTTTTTGTTGCTTTTTTTCCGTTTTCATCAATGTAAGTTTGTTCGACATCAATCGGAACGATTTGGTCTTGAAAACGATTTTCTGAAAGTGCTCTTAATGCTTTCATATGAGAATTGTAAGCAAACTCATCTTGGTCTTCACGTGACACGTTGAATTGTTTTGCAACCGCTTCAGCGGTATTTCCCATACCCCAATAATAATCTTCATGTCCAGCTTTTACAATGTCGTAGTTTAATTCTGGTTTGAAACCTGTCATTGGTACTGCACTCATACTTTCTGCGCCTCCTGCAATGATACAATCTGCCATTCCTGCCTGAATTTTAGCAGAAGCCATAGCGATAGTTTCTACTCCAGAAGAGCAAAAACGGTTGACAGTTACTCCAGGAACATCTACAATGTCTAATCCCATTAATGAAATTAAACGAGCCATATTTAATCCTTGAGAACCTTCAGGCATAGCGTTACCAACAATGACATCGTCAATGCGTTTTGGGTCTAAATTTGGCAATTCTTTCATCATGTATTTGATGGTTTCTGCTGCCAGTTCATCAGTTCTTTTGAAACGGAATACGCCTTTAGGAGCTTTACCTACGGCTGTCCTATATGCTTTTACTATATATGCGTTTTTCATTTATTTATAGTATTGAGTATTGAGATATTAGTATTGAGAATTAAGTTTTTGTTGAAATGAATAATTCATTTTCTGAATTTCAATACATAAATCAATTACTGGTTGTACTTTTTCTTTGGTTATTAAATTTAATTCTATTATTAGTATTAATTGAGTTTGTAATTCATATACTGAACCATTTGCTATACTCAAAAAATGTTTGAATTCTTTTTGAGAGTTTCTTCCGGCACCTCCAGCAATATTTGAAGATATAGAAATAGAACTTCTTTTTATTTGAGAACTTAACCCATATTTTTCATCAGAAGGCAAATCAGAAATAAGTAAATAGACAGCTTTAGCCAATTCTATTGACTTCTTCCATATTTTTATATCTTCTACTTTATGCATTTGTCTAATTACTTAATACTAAGGATTCAATTCTCCTTACAATTAATTGCGAAGTGGTTTACCTGTTTTCAACATGTGTTGAATTCTTTCCAATGTTTTTCTTTCTGTACAAAGTGATAAGAAAGCTTCACGTTCTATATCTAATAAATATTGTTCGCTTACTAAGGTTGGTTCCGATAAATCTCCTCCAGCCATAACATAAGCTAATTTATTAGCTATTTTTTGGTCGTGTTCACTAATGTAATTACTGTCTTCCATAGAATCTGTTCCTACTAAGAACATACCTAAAGCTTGTTTACCAAGAACTTTTACATCTGTACGTTTTACAGGTTGTGTGTAGCCAGCATCAGCCATTAATTTTGCATACGCTTTTGCAGTCGCAATTTGTCTGTCTTTATTAACTACAACAACATCTTTTCCTTTTTGAAGAATTCCTAAATCGAAAGCTTCATAAGCAGATGTTGCTACTTTTGCCATTCCGATAGTTAAAAAATATTCTTGAAGGACATTTAATTCTACATCACCTTTTCTAAAGGTGTCTGAAGCTCTTAAAGCCATTTCCTTTGAGCCTCCACCACCAGGAATCACACCAACACCAAACTCAACAAGTCCAATGTAAGTTTCGGCTGCTGCAACAACTTTGTCAGCATGCATAGAAAGCTCGCATCCTCCACCAAGTGACATCCCATGAGGGGCAGCAACTGTTGGAATGGATGAATAACGCATACGCATCATTGTGTCTTGGAAATACTTGATAGCCATATTAAGCTCGTCATATTCTTGTTCGGCAGCCATCATGAATATCATTCCGATGTTAGCACCAACAGAGAAGTTGGCAGCTTGGTTACCAATAACTAACCCAGCGAAATCTTTTTCAGCTAAATCCACAGCTTTGTTTAATCCAGCAAGAACATCACCACCAATAGTGTTCATTTTACTTTGAAATTCACAGTTTAAAATACCATCTCCAAGATCTTCTATAACGACACCAGAGTTTTTAAAGACTTCTTTAGATTTTCTAATGTTATCTAAAATGATAAAGGAATCTTGTCCTGGAATTTTTTCTTGTGTTTTTGAAGAAATATTATAGAAATACGTTGCTCCATCTTTAACCGTATAAAATGATTTGTTTCCAGATGCCAGCATGTCTGTTACCCAAGCATTAGGTTCTAAACCTTCAGCTTTCATTAATTCGATACCTTTTTCAATTCCAATAGCATCCCAAATTTGGAAAGGACCATGTTCCCAACCAAATCCAGCTTTCATAGCATCGTCTATTTTATAAAGTTCGTCTGAAATTTCTGGAATCCTGTTTGACACATAGGCAAACATCGCCGCAAAATTCTTTCTGTAGAATTCGCCAGCCTTATCTTTTCCAGAGATTAGAATTGGAAAACGGTCAATAACTTTATCGACTGTTTTGGTTAATTCTAAAGTGGCAAATCTTGCAGATTTTTTATCTCTATATTGAAGGGTGTTTAAGTCTAAGGTCTTGATTTCTTTACCTTCTTTTTTATAGAACCCTTGACCAGTTTTACTCCCTAACCATTTGTTTTCCATCATGGTATTGATAAAATCAGGAAGCTTAAAAAGTTTATGAGCCTCGTCATTTGGGCAGTTATCGTAAATACCATTAGCAACATGTACCAAGGTGTCTAAACCAACCACATCAACGGTTCTAAAAGTTGCCGATTTTGGACGACCAATAACAGGACCAGTTAGTTTATCGACTTCTTCAACCGTTAAATCCATTTCTTTTACTTGATGGAATAAACTTTGAATTCCGAAGATTCCAATTCTGTTTCCAATAAAAGCTGGCGTATCTTTAGCGATAACTGATGTTTTTCCTAAGAATTTTTCGCCATATTCATTTAAGAAATCAAGAACTGACGCATCTGTTTTTGGTCCTGGAATGATTTCGAATAATTTTAAATAACGAGCTGGATTGAAAAAGTGAGTTCCACAGAAGTGTTTCTGGAAATCGTCACTTCGTCCTTCACTCATAAATTTGATAGGAATTCCAGATGTATTGGAGGTGATTAAGGTTCCAGGAGTTCTGTGTTTTTCAAGTTTTTCAAAGACTTGTTTTTTTATGTCTAGTCTTTCAACAACAACTTCCATAATCCAATCCACATCTTTTACCTTAGCAATATCATCTTCTAAATTTCCAGTAGTGATCTTATTGGCAAACGATTTATGGTAAATAGGTGAGGGCTTCGATTTTAAAGAAGTTGTTAACGAATCGTTTACAATTCTATTTCTAACAACTTTGTCTTCTAATGTTAATCCTATAGCTTTTTCGGCATCGGTAAGTTCTCTTGGAACAATGTCCAGTAGCAACACATCTACACCAATATTGGCGAAATGACATGCAATACCAGATCCCATAATTCCAGAGCCAATGATTGCTATTTTTTTAATTCGTCTTGTACTCATTTTATTCTAAATGATTTATCTATTAATACTTTATATTATTTACTTCGTTGGTGTATATTTTCTTATTGGAAATTAAATCGTTTATGGTATCTGCAACTTCGTAAAAAGTGATTAATTTCTCTAAAGGGACATTTTTTCTAATGGCTTCATTAAATTTTAATACGCGATCTTTAGAGTATGCTCTTTTCTCTTTTCCAAAATCGGTTAAATAAATTAAAACGCCACGACCATCTTCTGGATTAGGTTTTCTTTCAATTAAACCACGAGTTTCCATGGTTTTTAATATTCTTGAAAGACTGGTTGCTTCCATTCCCATTTTAGGCCCAAGTGAGGTTGAAGGCGTACCTTCTTCAGGATCGATGCTGAGTAATGTAAATCCGGTAGCCATAGTACTTTCGAATTTTGAAGCTTCTTCGTTGTACATTTTTTGAACAGCTAACCACGTGGTTCTTAGAATATAATCGATGGTTTTATCTTTCATGTATTCGTATTAAGAAACTCAAAGATAATAAATTTTATTATGCACGCATAATAAATTAATAAAATTTTATAAGAGTTGAAATAAAAAAAAACTCCTTTGTATAAAAAAAGGAGTTTTGGTTTAAGAGCGATATATTTTTTCGATGAGGTCTTTGTAAATTTCTTTTATAACCTTCCGTTTCATTTTCATAGTTGGAGTAAGGTGACCATCTTCAATAGTCCAAGCATTAGGTGTTATTTCAAATTTTTTGATTTGTTCCCAATGACCAAATTTTTTATTGGCTTCGTCAATTTCCTCTTGAATTCTATCTCTTAGTATTTGGTTTGAAGCAATATCTTGATTTGAATTAAATTTGATATCATGGCGTTTAGCCCATTCTTCAATAAATTCATAATTAACCTGAATTAAAGCAGCAGGCATTTTCTCACCTTCGCCAATTACCATGATTTGTTCTATAAAACGCGATTGTTTAAACTGGTTTTCCAAAAGTGCAGGAGCCACATATTTTCCACCAGAGGTTTTAAACATTTCTTTTTTACGGTCTGTGATTTTAAGGAAGCCATCACTATCTATTTCTCCAATATCTCCAGTATGGAAATAATCTCCTGTCATAACTTCGGCAGTTTTTTCAGGTTCTTTGTAATAGCCTTGCATTACGTTTGGACCTTTCACTAAAATTTCGCCATCTTCAGCAATTTTAACATCTATGTTATCAATAATTCGTCCTACAGTTCCTATTCTAAATCCTCCATTTCTTTGATCATTTACTGAAATTACTGGTGATGTTTCTGTAAGGCCATAACCTTCCATGATAGGCATTTCGGCAGCTGCAAAAACTCTAGTTAGTCTTGGTTGTAAGGCAGCACTACCTGAAACCATTAAATCTAATTGGCCACCTAAACCTTCTTTCCACTTACTAAAAATAAGTTTTCTTGCAAGACTAAGTTGTTTCTCGTACCACCAGCCATTTGCTCCGTAAGGTTCGTATTTTAAACCTAAATTTACAGCCCAAAAGAAAAGTGCTTTCTTTATTCCAGATAATTCACTTCCTTTTGCTACAATTTTATCATATACTTTTTCGTACAATCGAGGAACAGCTGTCATGACATTAGGTTTAACCTCTTTTAGGTTATCACTCATTTTTTCGATTGATTCTGCAAAATATATTTCTACACCACAAAATTGGTATAAATAAAGAATCATTCGTTCAAAAACATGACAAACAGGTAAGAAACTTAACGATTTGGATTGTCCATAATCAAATGGTACTCGTTTTTCACTATCCAAAACATTTGAAACTAAATTGTTATGAGATAACATAACCCCTTTTGGTTTTCCGGTAGTTCCTGACGTATAAATTAAAGTCGCTAAATCGTTAGAAGCCACAGCATTTTTTCTAGCTTCTACTTCATTTTGATTGCTTGAGTCTTTCCCTAATTCTAAGATTTCTTTCCAATTTTTTTCATTATCAATATCATCAAACGTATAAATACCTTTTAATTTAGTATTGGCTTTGATAGGATTCAATTTTTCTAATATTCCAGCATCTGAAACAAAACAATAGGTAGCTTCGGAATGGTTTAAAATATACTCGTAATCTTCTTTGGAAATAGTAGGATAGATAGGTACATTTTGAGCACCAGTTTGTAACACACCAATGTCTAAAATATTCCATTCGGTTCTATTGGTTGTAGAAATAACAGCTATTTTGTCGTTTGGTTGAATTCCTAAGCGTAGCAAACCTCGACTAATAGCATTAGCTTGATTTATATATTCTTGAGTTGAAATAGATTGCCATTTACCATGATATTTTGAAGTAAATGCTTTTTCTAAATTATATGTTTTTAATTGATAATAAGGAAAATCAAAAATTCTAGTTATATCTGTCATCAGTCTATTCTAATTAGAAGACTTGCAAAATATGAAAAAAATGTGATAATTAATTAACAGTACAAAAAAAGGAGCTTGTAAAAATTCGAGCTCCTTGATTTATAATTCTTTAAAAAAATTATTTTCTGTTTTCAATCCATTTACGGGCATTTACAAAAGCTTCCAACCATGGTGAGACTTCGTCTTTTCTGCCTTGAGGATAGTTTGCCCAGTTCCATTGAAAGGTTGAACGTTCAATATGAGGCATGGTTACTAAATGTCTTCCTGTTTTATCGCACATCATAGCTGTATTGAAATCTGAACCATTAGGATTTGCTGGATATTTTTCATAACCATATTTTGCAACAATATTGTATTGATTTTCAGATTTAGGCAAACTGAATTTTCCTTCACCATGTGAAATCCAAACACCTAATGTGCTACCTTCTAAAGTTGAAAGCATCACTGAATTATTTTTTTGTATTTTTACTGAAGTAAATGAACTTTCATGTTTATGCGAATCGTTATAGGTCATTTTTCCATGAACGTCATGTTCTGGATTGATGAGGTCTAATTCCATAAACAGTTGACAGCCATTGCAAATACCAACCGAAAGTGTGTCGTTACGTTTAAAGAAGTTATTTATAACTTGATTTGCTTTGTCATTATATTTTATGGCACCAGCCCAACCTTTTGCAGACCCTAAAACATCAGAGTTTGAGAATCCACCAACAGCACCCAAAAATTGGATATCTTCCAAAGTTTCACGTCCTGTTATTAAATCGGTCATATGGACATCTTTTACATCAAAACCAGCTAAATACATGGCGTTTGCCATTTCACGCTCGCTATTACTGCCTTTTTCTCGAAGAATAGCTGCTTTTGGTCGCTTTCTGTCATTGCGAGGAGCTTGAGACGTGGCAATCTCATCAGCAGATTGCTTCACTTCGTTCGCAATGACGTCTTTTAGTTTTCCTGTAAAGTGATTTGGAAATATAAATTGTAAAGGTTGATTTTTATAATTATCAAATCTGTTTTTAGCTAAATTATTTGCTGTTTGTTTTTGATCGAGTAGGAAAGAGGTATTAAACCAAACATCACGCAACCTAGAAACTGTAAGCGTAAATACTTCTTGGTTGTTAATGACGCTTAAAACATCAGAATCTGTTACTTTTCCAATGTTGAAGAATTCAATTTTTGCATCTGCTAAAATTTGTTCTACTGAATTATCTTTTGCTTGAAAAACAATTCCTGAATTTTCAGAAAATAGAAGTTTTATTGAATCTTTTTCGGCTAATTCTGATAAGTCTAATTCGGCACCTAAATTAACATCAGCAAAACATAATTCTAGCAAAGTTGTAATTAATCCACCTGAAGCCACATCGTGTCCTGCAACAATTTTATTGTTTTTAATTAATTGTTGAATCACGTAAAAAGTGGATTTAAAGAAATTTACGTTTGTGATTGTAGGAGTGTTTTTTCCAATCTTATTTAATACTTGCGCAAATGAACTACCACCTAATTTAAAATCGTCTTGCGATAGATTAATATAATAGATATTTCCAGCATTCTTCTGAAAAACAGGCTCTACTACTTTTGTAATATCATTACAGTTTCCTGCAGCAGAAATAATAACAGTTCCAGGAGAAATAACTTCTTCTTTCGGATATTTTTGCTTCATAGAAAGCGAATCTTTTCCAGTAGGAACATTAATTCCTAATTCGATTGCAAATTCTGAAACAGCCTCTACGGCTTCATAAAGTCTTGCATCTTCACCTTCATTTTTACAAGGCCACATCCAGTTTGCTGATAACGACACACTTTTTAAACCCTCTTTTAAAGGTGCCCAAACAATATTGGTTAGCGATTCTGCAATGGCATTTCTACTTCCAGCTGTTGGAGAAATCAATCCCGAAATTGGCGCATGACCAACAGAGGTAGCAATTCCTTCTTTTCCTTTATAATCTAGAGCCATAACACCACAATTGTTTAAAGGCAATTGTAATGGTCCAGCACATTGTTGTTTGGCAACTTTACCTCCAACACATCGATCTACTTTGTTTGTTAACCAATCTTTACAAGCTACAGCTTCCAACTGTAACACTTGATCTAAATAGTCTAAGAAGTTTTTCGAATTGTAGCTAACTTCTTCATAGATTCTGTTAACTGTTTTATCTGTCATGATAGTTTTTGGAGAACTACCAAACATGTCTTCAAGAGCTAAATCCATTGGTTTGTCTCCTTTGGTTTTAGATTCAAAAGTAAAACGATCGTTTCCTGTTACATCTCCAACTGTATACATTGGAGAACGTTCGCGTTCAGCAATTTTTTGTAACGTATCAATATGTTTTTCAGCAATAACTAATCCCATTCTTTCTTGAGATTCGTTTCCAATAATTTCTTTAGCTGAAAGGGTTGGGTCTCCAACTGGTAATTTGTCTAAATCGATAAGGCCTCCAGTATCTTCAACTAATTCTGATAGACAATTTAAATGTCCACCAGCTCCATGATCGTGAATAGAAACGATAAAATTTTCATCACTTTCCATCATGCCACGAACAGCATTGGCAGCACGTTTTTGCATTTCTGGGTTGGAACGTTGCACAGCATTTAATTCAATTCCAGAAGCAAATTCTCCAGTATCAGCCGAAGAAACTGCAGCTCCACCCATACCTATTCTGTAATTTTCGCCACCAAGAATTACTATTTTATCACCAACTTTAGGAGTGTCTTTTAAAGCTTGATCTGCTTTGCCATAGCCAATACCACCTGCTTGCATGATTACTTTATCGAAACCAAGTTTTCTAGCATCTTCTTCATGCTCAAACGTTAAAACTGAACCACAAATTAATGGTTGCCCAAATTTGTTTCCAAAGTCTGAAGCTCCATTAGATGCTTTAATTAAAATATCCATTGGAGTTTGGTACAACCAAGGACGAGCTTCCATTTTTTGTTCCCATGGACGAGCTTCTTCCAATCTGGAATAAGATGTCATATACACTGCTGTTCCAGCTAATGGCAAAGAGCCTTTTCCTCCAGCCAATCTATCTCTAATTTCTCCACCAGAACCTGTTGCAGCACCATTAAAAGGCTCTACAGTAGTTGGAAAATTATGAGTTTCTGCTTTTAAGGAAATGACAGAATCAAATTCTTTTACTTGGTAATAGTCTGGTTTGTTAGCTGTTTTTGGAGCAAATTGTTCTACTCTTGGACCTTTTACAAAGGCCACATTATCTTTATAAGCCGAAACAATATCGTTTGGATGTTGTTTGGATGTTTCTTTGATGAGTTTGAATAGCGATGTCGGTTTTTCAATGCCATCTATTATAAATATACCATTAAATATTTTATGACGACAATGCTCTGAATTCACTTGTGAGAATCCAAATACTTCAGAATCTGTTAATTTTCTCCCTATTTTTTTTGAGACACCTTCTAAATACTCTATTTCTTCGTCGTTTAAAGACAAGCCTTCTTGTTGATTGTAGGCCGAAATATCTTCAATATTAAGAATCGCTTCTGGCTGAATGTTGATAGTAAACGAGTCTTGATTCAAGCCTTGATATTTTTCTGAAATCATTGGATCGAAATCTTTGAAATCTTCAGAAACTGCTTCAAATTCTTCAATTCTAACGATACCTTCAATTCCCATGTTTTGAGTAATCTCAACAGCATTTGTACTCCAAGGTGTAATCATGGCTGCACGAGGCCCAACAAAAAAAGCATACAGAGATGCTTGTTCTATTTTTGGCTGGTTGCCAAATAACCACACTAATTTAGAGATGGTTTCAGTTGATAATTCTTTTGTTGCTTGAACAGCAAAAACTTTACTGTTTTGGTTTCCGAAGAAATGAATCATTATGTTTTTGTTAAAGTTGTGTTTAATAAAGTGCAAATTTACTTTTTTTCAGCGTAATAATTACAATTTAAATTATTGAAAATGTAGAGTTATTCACGAGGTTTTGAACATAAAAAAAGCGACTCATTAAAGTCGCTTTTATATTTATTTCTTTATAAGTTTCTTACTTATGGTGGAATTGCCTTGAGTGAATTTCAATATATAAATGCCTGAATTTAAATTTTCAATATTTATAATTTGCGACTGATTAATTGTTTTAGTCAAGACTCTTTTTCCTAAAATATTGTAAATTTCTATTTGAGTTTCATTAGGGTTTTTAAGTTGGATATTCAGGATGTCTGATACAGGGTTTGGATAAATGTTGAAATCTTCAGAAGTAAAATTGTCTGTAGATAAAATTAAGATTGTATGGCCTAAATCTGAACACGTATTTGATGGATAAGAAACCCAATCGTTGATATTAAAAGTAGTACTTGGAGTTGGATACCAACTTGGAGATTTTACTAACGTAACATTTTCACCAAAAACGGTTGCATCACCTAATGTTCCAATAATGTCAATAAGGACATCGTTTTTAAATAATCCAATAGCATCATTTCCATTGAAGGATGTAATTGTATTATTAAAATCGTCCACAACATTTGTACAAACTGCCAAAGAACCATTAGCTATTACAAAAGTTTCCCCATAATTAATAGTGGCATTTGTTGGAAAATTATATGTAGCAGTCCAAGTTGGTGAACCATTAGAGCTTAATTTGATAGTATAAACTGAAAGATCTACAACAGGACTGAAAGACCAGTTTGAGATTTCAAGTGCTTTATTATTTGAGCTACCTTCCATATATTCGGTAAAGAAAATTTCAACTGAATTACCAGTACCATTATCAGTAGTCATTTCACAAGATTCATTACTAAAACCAGATTCATTACCAGTTGCATCTTTAGCTTTAATAGTAAAACAATAGTTAGTGTCAGCAGTTAACCCAGTTACTGTAAACGAATTTGTTGTAGAGTTGAAACTGTTTGTTCCATCTACATAAATATCATAAGATGTTACTGCAATATTATCTGTTGAGGCTGTCCAAGCTAATGAAATAGTGTTGTCTGTTGGATTGGAAGCCACTAAGTTTGCAGGATTTGTTGGAGCTTCTGTATCTGGAGTTGGATTCCAAATTAGAGCTACCCACTCCGGATGATCAACAAATGGATTTCTATTACCTTGATGGTGATAGTATATATTATTATTTCTATCCATCTCTTTTTCAGATACTGGATCCATTTCATGCCAAGTCATTAAAATACTTAAAAAGGTATTATCGAAAACCTGATCTGAAGTTCCATTAAACATGGCAAAACCTCCCCAAGCACTTACTTGATCTTCATAACGAGTAGCGAAATAGAAATAAATACGAGCTATATCACCTTTAAATTCATCAATTGGTTCGAAAACTTTTCCAGTATAACCAGCAGAATATCCACTATTTAAATTGTTTCCTAGTTTAGACCCATTTTGTGTTGGATTTGTAATTCCATTTTGTTCGTTTGGGTCTAGTTGCGCATCGTCAACTACACCAAAAGGTTCATTTCCTCTAAAACCATTGACACGACCATCTGTTGGTAGTAATTCATGAGCATCACTATACATTGGTGTTTGATCGTTAAAAACAGATTTTGGGATTACATGTTCTTTGTTATAACAATCACCTTCACTACTGTAATTTCCACATTCATCTGTGATAGGTATGAAGTTGTAAGGATCGTTAGGCGTATTATTACCGTTATTAGGAATTTCAGAGTAAATATCTAAAATAGTATTACTTCCATTAGAATCGTAATAGTTATCACGATCATATGTAGCAATAAAACCATCCATAGCATTATATCCTTGATCATTATGGTCGTCAATAATATTATGTAATTGCGTTTTTAAGGTGTAACCAGTACCAGTAGCTGAGTTGTAATATCCAACTGGAATTTGAGCAAAAGTTGCTGCTGAAATTAATAATAATAGTAAGGTGTAAAAATGCTTCATTCGTTTTTATTTTTTCTTTTCTAATAATGCCATATAAAACCCATCGAAACCAGATTTGTGAGATAAGATTTTATTGTCTTTTACAAATGTAAAACCTTTTCCGTTTTCAGATGTTAAAAATTTGTCAACTTGATTTTGATTTTCTGAAGGTAAAACAGAACAAGTTGCATACACAAGTTGTCCTCCTGCTTTTACCATTCTAGAATATTGTTGAAGTATGTCTTGTTGTGTTTGTTTTATATTTTCAATAAAGTCTGGTTGCAATTTCCATTTGGCATCCGGATTTCTACGTAACACGCCAATTCCAGAACATGGAGCGTCTATTAAAACACGGTCGACTTTATCATATAGTTTTTTAATAACTTTAGTAGAGTCTATATGTCTTGGCTCAATATTATGAGCGCCATTTCTTTTAGCTCTACGCTTTAATTCTTTTAATTTATTATCGTAAATGTCCATGGCAATAATTTGCCCTTTGTTATCCATTAGAGAGGCTAAATGCAATGCTTTTCCTCCAGCTCCAGCACAAGCATCTACGACACGCATTCCTGGTTCTACATTTAAAAACTCTGCTACTAATTGAGAAGAAGCATCCTGGACTTCAAAATGTCCATTTTGGAAAGCTTCAGTAGTAAATACGTTGGCACGTTCTTTTAATTTAAGAGCGTTTGGATAATCTTTTAGAATCTCTGTTTCAATGTCTAAATCGAATAATTCTGACTGTAATTTTTCTTTTGTAGTCTTTAACGTGTTTACTCTTAGAACTACATCTGCTTGCTCGTTTAAAGCAGCTATTTCTTTAGTCCAAATAGCTTTTCCAAGTTCTTTTTCGCCTAACTCATCTAACCAATCTGGAATAGACTCTTTAAATTTTCTGATTTTAGAAAGCTCATCGAACCGACCTTTTATTTTTCTAGTTGGCGTGTTTTCGAAATATTTCCAATCAGGTAATTTAATGCCACGTAAAGTTGCCCAAACAGCAAAAATTCGCCATAAATCTTCACGACTATAAGGTTCTTTTACTTCAGCAATTTCAGAATATAAACGCTTCCATCTAACAATTTCGTAAGTAGTTTCAGCAACAAAAGCACGATCTCGAGCTCCCCAACGTTTATCACGTTTTAATAATTGTTGAATAACTTTATCTGCATATTGACCTTCATTGAAGATTAATGTTAATCCATCAATTGTTGCAAAACATAAATTCCTGTGTAATCTCATTTTAATTTTATAAGCTTGCAAAGTTACGTTAAATGAGATGAATTCACGAATGTTTTTTTAATTGTTACTTGTTTAGCTGTTTGTTGCTTAGTTAAGCCTAATAAACTACATTTATAGTGTTAATTTATTTTTAGATATGACGCGTATTATAGTAGTTGTTTTAGTTGTTTTAATGTGTTCCTGTGAAAAGAAAGAAACTTTTATTCCAAGAGATTTTAATACTGTTGAAATTGAAACCATTTTAGAAGATTCTTTGCTTAGCATAAGAGCCATAGACGTTTTAGATGATAACAGTCTTGTTTTTGCTGCAAATAATGGAGCTTATGGACTTTATAATCCAAAGAAAAATAGTTGGCAAATTTCTAAGCAAGTATACGATTACTTACAACTTGAATTTAGATCTGTTGCACATACCACTTCTGATTTTTTTATGTTGAATGTAGGAAGTCCAGCCATGTTGTTTAAAACTGGAGATCAAGGCAACATGGAATTGGTTTATTTTGAAGAACATCCAAACGTTTTTTATGACTCTATGTCTTTTTGGAATGATCTAGAAGGTATTGCTATTGGAGATACAATAGATGAGTGTTTGAGTATTATTATTACTAGAGATGGAGGAAATACCTGGAAAAAACTACCTTGTGATTTGTTGCCAGAAGGTATAGAGGGTGAAGGTGCTTTTGCAGCTAGTAATACCAATATTGCTATTTTAGGAAGTAATACTTGGGTTGCCACAACAGCTGGTAGAGTTTATTTCTCTAAAGATAAAGGAGAAACTTGGAGTGTTGAACAAACACCAATTATACAAGCAAAAGAGACAGAAGGTATTTACTCAATTGAATTTTATGATGAAATGAATGGTTTTGCCATAGGAGGAGATTATACCAATCCTGACTATAATAAGTCTAATAAAATAATAACTACTGATGGAGGAAAAACTTGGACGTTAGTAGCTTCTGGAGAAGCTCCTGGTTATAGAAGTTGTGTACAGTACATTCCAAATAGAGAAGGGAAGGAGTTAGTGACAGTAGGTTTTAAAGGAATTGATTACAGTAAAGATGGAGGCTTGTCTTGGAAAAGTTTAAGTAAGGAAGGTTTTTACACACTTCGGTTTTTAAATGATAGTGTGGCTTATGCTGCTGGTCAAAAACGAATAAGTAAATTAACGTTTAAATAAAAAAAGAGAAGCCATTGGCTTCTCTTTTTTTTTTAAGGTTTTTCTTTTCGTTCTTGATGATGTCTTTTTCTGTATTCCTCAAACATTTTGCGTTTAAAATTGTCTTCTGCCTTTTTTAATAGTACAATTTTTTTGGCCGAAATAACTTTTTGTAAATCGGTTATAAGTTTGTTGTAAATTTCACTTCTTTTATTGTTTAAAGATTTCATTTCCTCTAGCATGGCTTTTGCATGGGCTTCAGTTAGATTCTCAATATTACTCTCGTTTCTAACTTCATGCGCTTCTTTTTTTAATGCATTTTTTTGATCTTCGAAAGTATTGTAAATGGGCCAGAATTTTTCAGCTTCAGAAGAAGTTAAATTTAATTGTTCTGTTATATAAGCTGTTTTAAGAGCTTCAATTTTCTCGTGTTTATCTTGAGAAAAGCCAGATAAGCTAAATAAAGTAAGGATTGTTATTATAATTAATTGTTTCATTTTTTAAATAAGTTATTCAGAAATAAAATCTTCTAATTCTGATATGTTGTATAAATAATTTTCCAGTGATGCATTGCTAATGGACTCTTCTAAAATAAAAGAGGAAATGTCTATATCTTCAATAATTTCAGTTTCTAAATCTAAAGTTTCAAATTCTTGATTAGTCACATAATTATCTAAAGCTTCAGTTTCAATAGTATCAAAACTGATGTTCTTGTTGAAAATATTCAGATTAAAGAGTAATACAATGGTTGCAGCCACACTGGTAATTGCAATCATATTATGTTTTGAAAATAAAGAAATAACTTTACTTTCTTTCTTCTTTGAAACTTGACTGAGAATTTTGTCTTCAAGAGATTCAAAATAATTTTCAGGTACTTTAAAACTTGTTTTTTTAATTTTTTTATCTAGATGAATTTGAGACCATATGGTATCTTCCAAATTATTAAAATAATCTGGTGGAACTTTAAATCCTGAATTTTCTTTGTTATTTATGTAGTTCTTTTTCATCTTAATACTTAGACTATATTTTTTTATAAAAGTTTAATGGTTAGTTAAATAGTCTTCTAGTTTATTTACTGCTATGTGGTATGATGCTTTTAAAGCACCTTCGCTCGTATCCAATATTTGTGCCATATCTTTATACTTTATGTCTTGAAAGTACCTCATATTAAACACCAGTTGTTGTTTTTCTGGTAAAGTGGCAATAGCTTGTTGTAATTTAAGTTGAATTTCATCTCCTTCAAAATAAATGTCTGCTTTTAGATTGTCTATAGCTAATTGTTGCATGTCATGGTTAGGCATTTGTACATGCTTTGCTCTTTGCTTTATGAAGGTTAAAGATTCGTTGGTAGCAATTCTGTACATCCAAGAATAGAGTTTACTGTCTCCATTAAAGTTATGAATATTTTTATAGATTTTTATAAAGGTATTTTGAAGTACATCATCCGTGTCGTCATGAGATTTAACAATATGACGAATATGCCAATATAAGCGTTCCTTATATAGAGAGATTAATTCTCTAAAAGCGCTTTCTTTATTGTTTTTTGATTTAAGATCTTCTAATAGGATTAATTCTTCTATCACTTGATTATTTTAGTTTTAGACTTCTCAAAATACGGATAGTTTAATGTAAAAAAATGTTAAAAAGTTAAATAACTGTAAATCAAAGCAATAAATTGATAAACATCGATGAACTGCATTGTTAAAACGATGAAGTGTAAATTTTATTTGGTTATTTTATAATTTTGTTTTATGTTTACACCAACCGACCTACTTAATTGTTAGTTTTCCCCAAATCTAACAATAGCAAAAAAGGGCAATACGTAAGTGTTGCCCTTTTTTTAATTTTATAAGGATATTTTATTTTTAAGAATCAAAACTCTGCATGTCTACTAATTTTTTGTATATGCCATTTTTTGCAATCAATTCGTTATGTTTGCCTTGTTCGGCAATTTCACCTTTCTGCATTACCACAATAGTATCAGCATTTTGAATGGTTGAAAGTCTGTGTGCAATAACAATAGATGTTCTATTTTTCATCATATTCTCTAATGCCACTTGTACCAATCTTTCACTTTCAGTATCTAGGGCTGATGTAGCTTCGTCTAGAATCATAATTGGTGGGTTTTTTAAAACAGCTCTGGCTATACTTAAACGTTGTTTCTGACCTCCAGATAGCTTGTTTCCAGAATCTCCAATATTAGTTTCAATTCCTTTTGGAAGGTCTTTAACAAACTCCCAAGCATTTGCAATTTTTAGAGCTTCAATAACTTCATCATCTGTTGCGTTTTCTTTACCTAATAGAATATTGTTTTTAACTGTATCGTTAAATAAAATAGAATCCTGAGTAACTAAACCCATTAAACTACGTAGTGATTTTTTTGTTAAATTCCTTATATCTATACCATCTATTTTTATTGAACCCTCAGTAACATCATAGAAGCGAGTAACTAAATTTGCTATTGTTGATTTACCACTTCCAGATTGACCTACTAAAGCTATACTTTTGCCTTTAGGAACATTGACTGAAAAGTTTTTTAGAACTAAATCATCTTCGTATTTAAAAGATATATTTTCTATAGTAATTTCCTTCTCAAAGTCCTGTTTAATAATAGCATCAGGTAAATCTTCTAAAGAACTTTTTGTTTCTAATACATATAGTACACGTTCTGCTGCTGCATTTCCAGACTTTACTTGATAACTTGCTTTACTTATAGCTTTTGCAGGTGTTAATATTTGATAAGCTAAAGCCATATATCCTATAAACGCACCACCAGATAATGTTTGTTCCACCATTACCATATTACCACCATACCAAAGTAAAGCAGCTATAGTGGCAATACCAAGAAATTCGCTTGTAGGTGATGCTAAATTCTGGCGATTCATTAAAGTATTAGAAAAGTTGTAGAACCTATTTGTAGATTCTTTAAATCTTGAATAAAATATTGATTCAGCATTAAATCCTTTAATGACTTTTAATCCACCTAGAGTTTCTTCTAAAGTAGATAAAAAGACTCCTTGTTCTCTTTGAACTTTATCTGATTTTCTTTTTAAGCTTTTACCAATTCTAGAAATAATTAATCCAGCTACTGGAATAAAAATGAATACAAAGATGGTAAGTTTAGTAGAAATAGCAAACATTGCTATTATTGCAAATAAAATGGTTAAAGGCTCTTTTACTATTAGCTCTAAAACCGAAAGCATGGAATTTTTTACTTCAGTAACATCTCCAGAAATTCTTGCAATAATGTCTCCTTTCTTTTTTTCTGAATAGAAAGAAATGGGTAAGGTTATAACTTTTAAGTAAATCTCATCTCTTAAATCTCTTAAAACACCATTTTTTAAAAATGTAATGAAAAATAAGGCTAAATAATTAAATATGTTTTTAAGAAGAAATAAACTTATAATTAAGACAATCATGTAAAACAATGCTCTTTGTGGCCCATCGTTTTCACTAGTTGTTGTAACTATATAGTTTAAATAATTTTCAAGGTAATCTTTTAAGTGTTTAACTCCTTTATATAATGGTTTGTTATATACTTTTTCGCTTTCTCCAAAAAGAACATTTATCATAGGCATTAAAGAAACCATAGCTAATGTGCTAAATAAGGCATAGAATATATTACATATTATATTTAAAACAGCATAGCTTTTATAAGGTTTAATAAAACGAGAAAGTTTCTTGATATAATCCATTAGTTTAGTTTCATGTCGTTTATAATGGCATCGATTTTTGTTTCTAATTGCTTTTCAACTTCAATAAAATCTGATTCAGATTCTAATTTCGTGTTTGCACTAATATAGAACTTAATTTTTGGTTCAGTACCACTAGGTCTTAAGGCTATTTGGCTGCCATCTTCAGTGTAATAAATCAACACATTAGATTTTGGTACAGTTATAGCTTCTTCTTTTCCGGAAATTGGGTTTAAGGCTATAGAACTTTGGTAATCTTCAATTTTTATTACTTTAGAATTGTTAATAACAGTAAGTGGTTTTTTTCTGAAATCAATCATCATTTGCTTGATTTCTTGAGCACCTTCAATGCCTTTTTTAGTGATTGATATTAAGCGTTCTTTATATAAACCGTGTGTAACATAAAGTTTGATTAATTCGTTATAAAGTGAAGAGCCTTTTGCTTTAGCTTGAGCTGCAATTTCGCAAGCGAGTAGAGAAGCAGTTACGGCATCTTTATCTCTAACAAAATCGCCAACCATAAAACCGAAACTTTCTTCGCCACCACCAACAAAATCTAGTTCTGGAAAGTCTTTGATCATTTTAGCAATCCACTTAAAACCGGTTAATCCAATTTTACATTCTACACCATAAGCATTAGCAAGCACATTCATCATTGGAGTTGAAACTATGGTCGAGCCTATAAATTCTTTGCCTTTAATTTTTCCTTGAGATTGCCATTGTTTTAATAAGAAATCTGTCATCATTAGCATGGCTTGATTTCCATTAAGCAAGGCCATATTTCCATTAAAATCTCTAACTGCAATTCCTATTCTATCGCTATCTGGATCTGTACCGATTACAATGTCTCCTTCAACTTTATCTGCTAAATTTAAAGCCATTTTTAAGGCTTCTGGTTCTTCAGGGTTTGGCGAAGCCACAGTAGGAAAGTCGCCATTAGGCTCGGCTTGTTCTTCAACTATATGGACGTTTTTATAGCCAGCTTGTTTTAAGGTGTCTGGAATAATGGTTATAGAAGTCCCATGCAAAGATGTAAACACAATGTTTATGTTGTCTTTGGCTTGTTGAGCTGTGTTGAAACTTCCATTTTTTATAGACGCATTAATAAAAACTTCATCAACCTCTTTTCCAATATATTGAATTAACTTATTATTAGCTTCAAATTTGATTTCAGAATAGTCTAAGTTGTTTATTTCAATTATAATTTCGGCATCTTGAGGTGGTACCAATTGACCTCCATCTTGCCAATATACTTTATAACCATTATATTCTGGAGGATTGTGAGATGCTGTTAGTACAATACCACAATGGCAACCTAAATGTTTTAACGTGAATGACAGTTCTGGTGTTGGTCGTAAATCTTCAAACAAGTAAACCTGAATGTTGTTGGCAGAAAATACATTGGCTACCAGTTTTGCTAGTGATTGACTATTGTGTCTACAATCGAAAGCAATGGCTACTTTTAGTGTTTCATTAGGAAACGATTGATGTAAATAATTGCTTAATCCTTGTGTGTTTTTCCCAAGAGTATATTTATTAATTCTGTTAGTACCAATTCCCATAACACCACGCATACCACCAGTTCCAAACTCTAAGTTTTTGTAGAAACTTTCTTTAAGTTCTTTTGGATTTGAAGCAATTAATTTTTTTATATGTTTTTGCGTATCATTATCAAAAGCAGGTGTTAACCATGTATTTACTCTTTCTAATAATTCCGGTTCAATGTATATCATGTTTAAAAAAATGTGATGCAAAAATAAGTAATTCTAAAAAGATAAGATGAAATTACTTCTAATTAGTTTGGGTATTATAAATTCAGTTGGTCTTTAATTAAATAACGCTTTTTATCCTGTTTGGTTCTAAGAATTATTTCGCCTAAAAATCCTGCCACAAAAAATTGAGTTCCAATAATCATGGTTACTAAAGAAATATAAAATTGAGGACGTTGCGTAATTAATCTTCCAAACGGATTTAGAAATAATTTATCTATTCCTAAATATATGGCAAAAGCAAAACCAATAGCAAACATTAAAACGCCCAAAGCTCCAAATAAATGCATAGGTCTTCTGCCAAAACGAGATAAAAACCAAATGGTAATTAAGTCTAAGAAACCATGAATAAACCGGTCCATTCCAAATTTAGTTACACCATATTTTCTAGCTTGATGTTGTACCACTTTTTCTCCAATATTTGTGAAGCCAGCATTTTTGGCTAATACTGGAATGTACCTGTGCATTTCGCCATTTACATCTATGTTTTTAACCACATTTTTATGGTAAGATTTTAAACCACAATTAAAATCATGAAGTTTTACACCAGAGGTTTTTCTAGCCGCATAATTAAATAATTTCGAAGGAAGGTTTTTAGAAATAACAGAATCGTAACGTTTTTTCTTCCAACCAGAAACCATATCATATTGTTCTGAAATAATCATGTTATATAGTTCTGGAATTTCTTCTGGATTATCTTGAAGGTCTGCATCCATAGTTATAACAACATCTCCTTGAGCTTTTTCAAAACCAGCATGTAGAGCTTGAGATTTTCCAAAATTTTTTAAAAACCGAATACCTTTTATATTGGAATCTTTTTGAGATAACTGTTTTATGGTTTTCCAAGATTTATCAGTACTACCATCATCAATAAAAATAATTTCATATGAAAAATGATTGGATTGCATAACTTTTGCAATCCAATCATGTAATTCGTTTAATGAATCTTGTTCATTAAGTAGTGGTATAACTACTGATATATTCATGTATTTTTTTATAAATCGCTTTACAAAAATAGAGAAATTATTCTGAGGCAGGATCGTTTTTCTTTACTATTAAAGCAACAATAAGCCCAAAGATACTATAAAACAACAATCTCCAAACAAATGCTTTTAATTGTTCAACTAAAGCAAAATTGTTTACTTTCTCAGCCTTCATAAGTGCTTCTTGAATAGTTTCTTGAGGAGCACCAAATCCTTCCATAGCCTCTTTAGACATTATAAGTATTTGTTCGTTTAAATAGGTTGCAGCATCTGGATCTACAAAAGTGAAAATAACAATTCCAATAATTGTAGCAATAAAACTTCCTACAGCAACAGTAATAAAGTAGGAACTAAAGCCCTGTTTAAAAGTAAGAAATCCTTGATGTTGTTTGAATTTTATTGCAGAATAGGTAGCAATTCCTAATGATAAGAAAAATAAAATAATTCCTACCCACCATTTAGTGAATAAATCTAAATTTAGAGCATACATTAATACTGTTATAACCGATAATATTAGGCCTAAAACTAGACCATTATTTATCGATAAGGTTTTTAAGGATTTTTCCATTTTTATTATATTTTTGTTTAGTTAAGATTATAGTTAGTTAGTAAACAAATATAGGAAAACGTTACAGCTTATTATTGAAAATTTATAATTCTTAAAAAAATAAAAATAAAAGTATTGTTCATTTATAAAAAATTCCTAAATTTGCACCTCAAAATTTGTGAAAGATATTAAAGCTTTAAGCGATGAAAAAAGATATACATCCAGAAAATTATAGAGTAGTAGCATTTAAAGACATGTCTAATGATGATGTTTTTTTAACTAAATCTACTGCAAATACAGCAGAAACTATAGAAGTTGATGGTGTTGAATATCCATTAGTAAAAATGGAGATTTCAAGAACATCTCATCCATTTTACACTGGTAAATCTAAACTAGTAGATACTGCTGGTCGTATTGATAAATTCAAAAACAAATACGCTAAGTTCAAAAAGTAATTTAGCTAAATTATATTATTTAAAAGCCTTCAGATTTATTCTGGAGGCTTTTTTTGTTGCTATAATTACGTTACTTTTGAATAGACTAATTCTGGTTTATAAATAACTTAAACTTTAACTTCACATGAACTACATTCTTTTTGATGGTCCTTCAAGAAACAATTTGTTGCCATTTACATATACTCGTCCAGTTGCTGATATTAGAATTGGAATTTTGACCATAAGAGAAAAATGGGAAGCTTATTTGGAATTTACAACTACAACAGTTACTGAAGAATATTTGTCTAATAAGTATCCAATGGTAGAAATGGAAGAAAACATTATGATTAATGCATCCTTTTTACCGAATTTAGAATTAGTTGAAATGGTAAAAAGTTTAGAAGCTAATCAAGCTATTTTTAAAAATGAAGATGTCATAGCATTTTACACCAAAAACACGCAAGAAAAAATAGACTTGAATAGTTACGATGCTATAGAGTACAATGATCATGTATTGAAAATTGAGCATACTTGGGATATATTTTCTAAAAATGGTGAAGCTATTCAAGAAGATTTTGACTTACTAACTAAAGGCAGACAGTCTCAGCCTATTCCAGAAATGACGGTTGCTTTTAACAGAACAGAAATTTTTATTGAAGAAGGTGCCAAATTACCTTTATGTTCTTTAAATGCAGAAAATGGACCAATATATATTGGGAAGAATGCCGAAATTATGGAAGGCAGTATGATTCGTGGTCCCTTTGCATTATGTGAAGGAGCTACAGTAAAAATGTCTGCTAAGATTTATGGACCTACTACTGTTGGTCCATATAGCAAAGTTGGAGGAGAAGTAACTAATTCAGTTATTTTTGGTTATTCAAATAAAGGTCATGATGGCTATTTAGGAAATTCTGTATTAGGTGAGTGGTGTAATCTTGGAGCAGATACAAATAATTCTAATCTTAAAAACAACTATGCGGAAGTAAAATTGTGGGATTACCAAACAGAAAGTTTTGCTAGAACTGGATTGCAATTTTGTGGATTGATGATGGGAGACCATAGTAAATGTGGTATTAACACCATGTTTAATACAGGAACAGTTGTTGGTGTTAGTGCCAATATATTTGGAAGTGGTTTTCCTAGGAATTTTGTTCCAAGCTTTTCTTGGGGTGGAAGTAATGGTTTTACAACGTTTTTAACTAAAAAAGCATTTGAGGTAGCAAAAGTTGTTATGTCTCGTAGAGAAATAGAGTTTTCAGAACAAGATGCTGCTATTTTAGAGCATGTATTTGAAGAAACAAAAAGATTTAGAAGAGATTAATCATTCGTTTTTCTTACATGTTTTAATTCTAATAAATTTATTGGATTGATTCCAAGACCTATAATATTCTTTCTAGTAAACCTTACAACTTCATCATAAAATAAAGGCACTATTGGAGCTTCAGCCATAACTAAACTATCCATTTTTGTGTAAAGTATTTCTCTTTGTAAAGTGTTTGTTTCGGTAAATGCCTGCTGATACCAATCATCAAAAACATTGTTTTTAAAATGTGAATAATTTGGTCCATTTGGAGCGAAATTCTTACTATCATAAAGAGATAAATAGTTTTCTGCATCAGGATAATCGGCAACCCAACTAGCCCTAAACATGTCTAATTTACCATTGGCTTTTGCATCCTTTAAGGTAGCAGCTGGGATTACATCAACATTTACTTGAAGTCCTATTTTTTGGAGTTCACGTTGTATATATTCACAAAAACTTAAATAATTACTAGTTGTTGTTATTGTTATTTCTGGGTTTTGTATGCCTGACTCAATTTTAAATTGTTCAATCAATAGTTTTGCCTTCTCAGGTTGAAATGTATAACCAATAGAATCATCAAATCCTGGTAGTCCTTTAGGTATAAAACCACCATATGCAGGAATTCCAATACCATTTCTAAGGTAAATCATCATTTTTTCTCTATCGAATCCATGATTTACAGCTTTTCGGATATATATAGATTGAATTTCAGGAATGCTAGAATCCATAAAAAAGGCAAGATATTCTGTGTTTAAATATGGGCTTCTTAGCATATTTACATCTTTAGAATAGATGTCTCTTAATTTGCCATTTGCAGTTAAAATTTCATCTTTATAAGAAGCATCCAATCCTGAAACATAATCTATGTTGCCTTGAACAAATTGTAAAAACTCACTTTGCTTATCTGGTAAAAAGGTAATCGCAATGGCTTCTAAATATGGAAGCTTATGTCCATTACTATCTTTTTCAAAGTAATTTTCGTTTTTTCTAAAAACTAATTTTATGTTTTCTTCCCAACGTTTAAACTTAAATGGTCCTGTACCGATTGGGTTTGATCTAAAATCATTTTTATAATGACTCACAATTTCTTTAGGAACAACCGAGCAATATTTCATTGTTAATAAACCAAGAAAAGCTGGAAAAGGTTGCTTTAATTTAATATGAAAAATAGAGTCGTTTATAGCTTTAAAATTTTCTACTTTATTTAAAACCCAACTGCCTGGTGAAGCTATGTTCTCATCTAACAATCTATTGAAACTATATTCAAAATCTAATGCATTGACAACTCTGGTGGAATCTTTTCCAAATAAATAGTGTTTATGAAAATAAACATCGTTTCTAATAGTGAATTTATATGAAAGAGCATCTTCTGAAATAATCCAACTTTTAGCTATAGAAGGTTGGATATTTAAATTTTCATCCATTTGTACTAAGCCATTAAAAAGTTGATTTATTGCCCAAATATCTGCATTATCTTTTGCAAAAGCTGGGTCTAATGAGCCAATATTTTTGTGTTCATTATATCTGAAAACAGAGGGTAAATTTTCTTTTTGAGAAGAGCAATTTAATAGGAGTAAGAAAATCAGGTGTTTAAATTTCATTTATAAGATAAAAAGACTATATTTAATATGTTATTAATCCGAAATTTTAAAATTATGAAAAATTATTACATTCTTTTTTTATTATTTACTTTATTTATTTTTCCTTCAAATGCTCAAATTACATTAACACAATCTGTAGACCCAAATAATGTTACAGATGGAGGTGTAGCTTGTTGGTCTTCAGCATCTGGTGAGTATCGTGAAAATTCATTTTATAGAGCATATAATCTTGCTGATTTTGCTGTAACTGAAGATTTTCAAATTAGTTCGGTGGAATATGGTCAAGGTTCAGCAGATGATGGGAAAGTAATTACAGTAAATATTTATACTGCAAGTACAGATAATTTAGCAACTGCAACTTTAACTTTAGTGCAATCTGCAACACATGTATCAAATTCTGCTGACGATCTGTCTTTAATATCTGTACCAATTACAGCAATAATCCCAGCTGGTTCTACCATTGCATTTGAAGTATTGGCTGGTGATAGTGGCACTAATATAGGTGAGACTTTTTTCCCTGGAATAAATGCAGGAGGTCAAAATGATGATAGTTATATAAAATCAACTGGGTGTAATATAAATGCTCCTTCAACAACTGCTTCAATTGGTTTTGCTGACAACCAATATGTAATGAATGTGGTTGGTAATCTTCTTGGAATAGAAGAATTCAGTTTAGATAAAGTTTCAGTATATCCAAATCCAGTTCTAAACGATCTTCATATTGATATTCATGATTCTATTCAAATGATTAGTGCTAAAGTGTATTCTATTACTGGTCAAGTAGTTTTGCAAGTTAATAATAAAAAAGATTTAGATACATCAAGTTTAAATTCTGGCGTCTATCTGTTGAAAATTGAAACTTCAAAAGGAAGTATTACCAGAAAAATAATAAAATATTAATTAGGATTTCTTTTTTTCTAATAAAAAAAGAGCTCTTTAACAGGTTAAAGGGCTCTTTTTCGTTAATTTTGCATTCGCATTAAAATATTTTCTGCTTTTACATTTTAATTTATAAATCTAAATAGTTCTAAAATTTGGTTATAAGTTGCTTCAGAGAATATTTTTTTTATAATGATTCAATAATTATATGAGAAAAAAAGTCGCATTTTATACCTTAGGTTGTAAACTTAATTTTTCTGAAACATCTACTATTGCTAGAAATTTTCATGATGAAGGATTTAATCGTGTCGATTTTAATGAAGTAGCAGATATTTATGTCATCAATACATGTTCTGTAACAGAAAATGCAGATAAACGTTTTAAATCTATTGTAAAACAAGCCCAAAAATTAAATCCCGAAGCGTTTGTTGCTGCTGTTGGTTGCTATGCACAATTAAAACCTCAAGAATTAGCAGATGTAGATGGGGTTGATTTGGTTTTAGGAGCTACTGAAAAATTTAAAATTACAAGCTATTTAAACGATTTATCTAAAAACGATTTAGGTGAAATACATTCTTGTGAAATTGGAGATGCAGATTTTTATGTAGGAAGCTATTCTTTTGGTGATAGAACTAGGGCTTTTCTAAAAGTTCAAGATGGTTGCGATTATAAATGTACCTATTGTACTATTCCATTAGCAAGGGGAATTTCTAGAAGCGATACTCTAGAAAATGTTTTAAAAAATGCTGAAGAAATATCTAAAAAGAACATCAAAGAAATCGTTCTTACTGGTGTTAATATTGGAGATTATGGCAAAGGTGAATTTGGTAATAAAAAACACGAGCATACTTTTTATCAGTTAGTTAAAGAGTTAGATAAAGTAGATGGTATTGAGAGATTGCGTATTTCTTCCATAGAGCCTAATCTATTGAAAAATGAAACTATAGAATTTGTATCTCAAAGCAATACGTTTGTACCACATTTTCATATTCCATTGCAAAGTGGCAGTAACCAAATTTTAAGGCAAATGCGTAGAAGATATATGAAAGAATTGTACGTTGATCGAGTTGCTAAAATAAAAGAAGTGATGCCTCATGCTTGTATAGGTGTTGATGTTATTGTAGGTTTTCCTGGAGAAACAGATGAATTATTTCTAGAAACCTATAATTTTCTAAACGAATTGGATATTTCTTATTTGCATGTATTTACTTATTCTGAAAGAGATAATACTTTGGCAGCAGGCATGGAAGGTGTTGTTCCAAAAAATATTAGAACAAAAAGAAGTAAGATGTTAAGAGGTTTATCTGCTAAAAAACGTCGTGCCTTTTACGAAAGCCAATTAAAAACTAAAAGAAAGGTGTTGTTTGAAAGTGAAAATAAAGAAGGATATATTCAAGGATTTACAGGCAATTATGTAAAAGTAAAAGCGCCTTGGAATCCAGAATTAGTAAATACGTTACATGAAGTTGAGTTAACAAAAATTGACGAAGATGGATTGGTAAGATTAGAATTTATTAAAGAATTAGCAGGATAAAAAAAAACCGAAGTTTTAACTTCGGTTTTTTTAGATTTAAATTCTTACTCCAACAGGAAGCATGCGTTTATATTTTCTATTCTTTCTTACAAATTTTGCTATTTCAGGACTAGTTGGTACTACACTTAAATTTCGATCTTCGATATCTTTAAAAACAATTACTAAAAATTCTTTTTGAAATTCTTCTGAATTTATTTCATCAGGAATAATCAATTTTGTTAAAAATATCTTTCGTTCTTGTAGTGAATATTCAATTTTTGCTAAATGTTCATCAATTTTAATTTCATACTGACGTAAAAAGTCATTGTCCACAAGTTCAGATGCCTCAATCATAATTAGAATGTTTTTTATTTAAAGAGAATTTTAGGAGTCAGTACTATTTTTCAATAGTTTTGTAACGCAAATTTACAAAAAAAAATTGTATAAAATCATTATTTACCTACTTAAAAGCTTATGAGTCAAGATATCATACATGTTTATTTTGTGCCAGGAATGGCTGCTAGTCCATTAATTTTTGAGAACATTAAATTGCCTGAAAGCAAGTTTCAAACGCATGTGTTAGAATGGTTAATTCCTGTTGATAATGAGACAATTGAAGATTATTCAAATCGTATGGTTGAGAATATTAAACATGAAAATGTGGTTTTAATTGGTGTTTCTTTTGGTGGAATTATAGCTCAAGAAATAAGTAAGCTTATTAAATTAAGAAAACTAATAGTTGTTTCTAGTGTTAAAACAAAACATGAATTGCCAAAAAGGATGAAACTAGCCAGAATAACTAAAGCATATAAAATTTTACCAACTAGCTTAGTAAATAATATTGATGCATTGGCAAAGTACACATTTGGAAAAACCGTAAAGAAACGTGTGTCTTTATATAGAAAATACCTTTCTGTTACTAATAAACAATACTTAGATTGGTCTATCAAACAAGTTATTTGTTGGAATCAAAACAAGCCAATTCCAGAAGCTATTCATATCCATGGAGAAAAAGATGCTGTTTTTCCACATCGTTGTTTAGGAGACTGTATCACTGTAAAAGGAGGTACTCATGTAATGATTATTAATAAATATAAATGGTTTAATGAAAATTTACCAAAAATTATTTTAGATGAAAAATTGGCCTAAAAATTGCTGTATTTTTCGTAATTTTATAAAAACTTTTTACAGATGAAATGGTTTAAAAATGTGTTTGCATTTTTTGGGTTATTAAGCTTAACAATGTTATTTGTTTATGCTTTACAAGATGCGCCTACAGACGAAAATTTTGAGAAAAAATTAATTAATGACTATAATGTCTATGCATTACAAATCCCTGAATATTTAGATTTTGCAGGCGAAGCATTGCCTCTAGATAATCCAGATATTTACGAACGTATGGATAAAGAGTTACTAGTTAATACTTATTGGCAATCTAATGGTTTGTTAATGTTTAAAAGAGCTCATAAATATTTTCCAGTAATAGAGCCAATTCTTAAAAAGAATGGTGTTCCAGACGATTTTAAATATTTAGCAGTTATAGAAAGTGGATTAACCAATGCTGTCTCACCTGCTGGAGCAAGAGGTGTATGGCAAATAATGCCTGCTACTGCAAGAGAATATGGTTTAGAAGTTAATGATAATGTTGATGAACGTTATCATTTAGAAAAATCAACAGAAGTAGCTTGTCAGTATTTAATAAAATCTAAAGAACAATTAGGATCTTGGACTTTAGCTGCAGCTGCTTATAATGCAGGGAATTCAGGAGTTTCTAGAAGATTAGAAGAACAAGAGGTAAATGATTATTACGATTTACTTTTAGGTGAAGAAACAGGAAGATATCTGTTTAGAATTGTTGCACTAAAAGAAATATTGTCTCATCCAGATAAGTATGGGTTCAATTTTAGAGAGAAAGATTTATATACAGAAGTTCCAACTTATAAAGTTGAAGTAGATACAGCTGTAACCGATTTCACTGCATTTGCTAAAAGGTTTAACATAAATTATAAGATTTTAAAAATACACAACCCTTGGTTAAGAGAACCTAACTTAAACAATAAATCTAGAAAACAATATTTTATTGATATTCCTAAAGAAGGATACTATAAAACTGATTAAAAAAAAACCTTGACAATTGTCAAGGCTTTTTTTTTACCTTATCTTCTTTTGCCAGCTCTTTGTTGTTTATGTCCACCAAAATGCTGATTTGGCATTTGTGCTTTTTTCATGTTGTCTTTCATCATTTTTATTTGTTCGTTCAACATGCCTCTTTTGTCTAGGGTTTGTGCCTCTTTAAGAAGAATATTTGCTTCGTTTTTTCTACGTTTACTAAAAGCTATTCCAGCTAGATTTAATTTAGCCATAGCCATATCATGATCCATAGATAAACCTAAACTTACTGCTTTTTTAAAATAACGTTCAGCCTCATTCATGTTTTCTTGAGAAATCATAATACCATGTAAATAGTTATAATAGCCTTGTTGTTTTTTTACAAGAGCGCTTTCAGGACTCTTTATTTTATCAAGCCATTTTTTAGCTCCAACAAAATCTTGTTTTCTTAAGCGTAAAAAAGCAAGTAATATAAATTCGTTTTTAAAATATAGAAAAATAAAAATAGTAGATAAAAGAAGATACATAATTCCATTACCAATTAATCCTTCGGTGAATTGAAAGATTCCAAAAGCAATTATAAGCCCTGCAATTATTAATTTAAATATTTTATTGTACATGTTTTTTGATTTTATATGTTGTTTTAGATTTTATATTAGTTGGTATTTCTGTGCCATTCATTTGTTTCATAACTGTAGTTCCATTTGCTTTAGAGGTTACAGTTATTAATTCAGCTATTCCAGATTTTTTATTTGCAAAAACACTTGTATTTTGCGTGCCCTTTAATGTCATTATATGGGAATCTTCTTCAGTTATCATAGTAACATTACTTTTAGCAGATAATTCGATTTGATTACCCCAATTGGTTAATGTCCAAATGTTTTTAGCCTTTAAAGCTCCAGAATAATTATTTGTCCAAGTATCACCGATACTTACTTTTTTTGATGGATAGATATATGTCATTTGTTCAAAGCTTCTGGCAAGACTTTCATTACCAAATTCTTTTTTCATAGCTTCAATCATAAGTTCTTTGGTGAATTCATCTTCAATTCCAGCATCAGTTACCATTTTGTTAATCATAGCTTCTGATCCAGATACTTTTAAGATTTTCCCTGTTTTCAACATCTCCATTTTTAAAGTAGATTTTGTTAATCCTGAAAATATTTTTGCCTCTAAATCGTCTTTTTCTATGCTTTTATTTGTGTCAATATTCATTAATTCACCATAGATATTTGATGTTGTTAACAATTTAAACCTATCAAATTTAAAATTAATAACGTAGGAACTATCTGTAATGGATTTAATTATAAACGTATAATTACTTTCTAAATTATTAGTTATCTCATGTTTAGAACCATTTAAGTCTTGCACAACATCTTGAGTAGATGTCTGTGTAACTATCATGTTATCACCTATATTAAGCTTGTATTCCAATGTGTTTTGACTTGAAATAAAACTGGAAACAAGTAAAAAAAAGACAGTTATTTTTAGAACTAATTGGTTCATAAAACAAGGATTAATTTTGGAGTACAAAGAAACTAAAATTTTATTGAAAAAATATTTTTAAAATAAGGTTTGTGAAATAAAAAAGGCTTTGTATATTTGCCCCCAGTTTTAGACAAAGGGATAAAACAGATTATTTAGATATAATAAAGAAGATTTTTAAAGATATAAGTAATGAGTAAAAGAACATTTCAGCCGTCAAAAAGAAAGAGAAAGAATAAGCATGGCTTTAGAGAAAGAATGGCTTCTGCCAATGGTAGAAAAGTGCTTGCTCGTAGAAGAGCTAAAGGAAGAAAGAAAATATCTGTATCTTCAGAAGCTAGACATAAAAAATAATGATTAACAATTGTTAATATATAAAAGGTGTTACTTTACGGTAACGCCTTTTTTTGTATCTAGTATTCATTAATTTTGCAAACACATCTATAACAATATAATACTTAAAAATGCCTAAAAATTCAAACCTTAAATCTATTTTAATTATTGGTTCTGGTCCAATAGTCATTGGTCAAGCATGTGAATTTGATTATTCTGGAACCCAAGCATTAAGATCCTTAAGAGAAGATGGAATAGAAACTATTTTAATTAATTCTAATCCAGCAACCATCATGACAGATCCTTCTATGGCTGATCATGTATATTTATTGCCTTTAACTACAAAATCTATTGTTCAAATATTGAAAGAACATCCTCAAATAGATGCTGTTTTACCAACTATGGGAGGACAAACAGCTTTAAATTTATGTATTGAAGCAGACGAAAAAGGCATTTGGGAAGATTTTGGGGTTGAAATAATAGGTGTTGATATTGATGCTATTAACATAACAGAAGATAGAGAACAGTTTAGAGAGTTGATGCTAAAAATTGGTATTCCAATGGCCCCTCAAGCCACTGCTACCTCTTATTTAAAAGGGAAAGAAATTGCTCAGGAATTTGGTTTCCCATTAGTTATACGTGCATCTTTTACTTTAGGTGGAGCAGGTGCATCTTTTGTATATAAAGAAGAAGATTTTGATGAATTACTAACTCGAGGATTAGAGATTTCACCAATTCACGAAGTCATGATTGATAAAGCCTTAATAGGTTGGAAAGAATATGAATTTGAATTATTACGTGATGCAAATGATAATGTAGTAATTATCTGTTCTATTGAAAACATGGATCCTATGGGAATCCATACAGGAGATTCAATTACAGTAGCTCCTGCTATGACATTAAGTGATAGAACCTATCAAAAAATGCGTGATATGGCTATCCATATGATGCGAAGTATTGGCGATTTTGCTGGAGGATGTAATGTGCAATTTGCTGTAAGTCCAGACGAAAACGAAGATATTATTGCTATTGAAATCAATCCTCGTGTATCTCGTTCTTCAGCTTTAGCAAGTAAAGCTACAGGTTATCCTATTGCAAAAATTGCAGCTAAATTAGCTATTGGTTATCATTTAGATGAACTAGATAATCAGATTACTAAATCTACTTCAGCTTTATTCGAACCAACCTTAGACTATGTTATTGTTAAAATCCCTAGATGGAATTTTGATAAATTTGAAGGAAGTGATAGAACTCTTGGTCTTCAAATGAAATCTGTAGGAGAGGTTATGGGAATAGGACGTTCGTTTCAAGAAGCACTGCATAAGGCAACCCAATCATTAGAAATTAAGCGAAATGGGCTTGGCGCAGATGGAAAAGGATACAAAAATTATGATCAGATTATAAGTAAATTAACTTATGCAAGTTGGGATCGCGTGTTTGTAATATATGATGCTATACAAATGGGAATTCCTCTTAGTAGAATACACGAGATTACAAAAATAGACATGTGGTTCTTAAAACAATATGAAGAATTATATTTACTAGAAAAGGAAATTTCCACTTTCAAAATAGATACTATTCAAAAAGATTTATTGCTTGAAGCCAAACAAAAAGGTTATGGAGACCGACAAATAGCTCACATGCTTGGCTGTTTAGAAAGTCAAGTTTATAATAAACGTGAAGAATTAGGAATTAATCGTGTTTATAAATTGGTAGATACTTGTGCTGCTGAATTTAAAGCGCAAACACCATATTATTATTCTACTTTTGAAAGCGATGTTGAAACAACTAACGGAAAACGCTTTGCTGAAAATGAAAGTGTTGTTTCAGACAAAAAGAAAATTATAGTTCTTGGGTCAGGACCTAATAGAATTGGACAAGGAATAGAATTCGATTATTGCTGTGTTCATGGTGTTTTAGCAGCATCAGAATGTGGATACGAAACTATTATGATTAATTGTAATCCAGAAACAGTTTCAACTGATTTTGATACAGCAGATAAATTATATTTTGAACCAGTATTTTGGGAACATATATACGATATTATAAAGCACGAAAAACCTGAAGGCGTTATTGTGCAGCTTGGTGGCCAAACAGCTTTAAAATTAGCAGAAAAACTAGATAGATATGGTATTAAAATAATTGGCACTACCTTTCAATCTCTAGACTTAGCAGAAGATAGAGGAAGTTTTTCAAACATTTTAAAAGAAAATAACATTCCTTATCCTGAGTTTGATGTAGCAACTACAGCTGAAGAAGCTCTAGCTGTTGCAGATAAATTAAATTTTCCAATCCTAGTTAGACCTTCTTATGTACTAGGAGGGCAAGGAATGAAAATTGTTATCAATAAAAATGAATTGGAAGAACATGTAGTAGATTTGCTACGTAGTATTCCAAACAATAAATTACTTTTAGACCATTATTTAGATGGTGCTATTGAAGCTGAAGCTGATGCTATTTGTGATGGGGAAAATGTGTACATAATAGGTATTATGGAGCATATTGAGCCATGTGGAATCCATTCAGGAGATAGTAATGCTACCTTACCACCTTTTAATTTAGGTGAATTTGTAATGCAGCAAATTAAAGATCATACTAAGAAAATTGCATTAGCTTTGAATACTGTTGGATTAATCAATATTCAATTTGCCATCAAAGACGATATTGTTTATATTATTGAAGCTAACCCAAGAGCATCAAGAACAGTCCCATTTATTTCTAAAGCTTATGGAGAACCTTATGTGAATTATGCAACTAAAGTGATGTTGGGAGAGAAAAAAGTAACAGATTTTAATTTCAATCCACAATTAAAAGGATATGCTATTAAGCAACCTGTTTTCTCCTTTAATAAGTTTCATAATGTGAATAAGAAACTAGGTCCAGAGATGAAAAGTACTGGAGAAAGCATTTTATTTATTGAGAGTTTAAAAGATGATGAGTTCTATAATTTGTATTCTAGACGTAAAATGTATTTGAGCAAGTAAAGGTTATATTAGATAAAAGGTATCTGTTATTTTGCTATTAATTACTACTTTAGCATAAAAAATCAAGTCTATTAAATGAATCTGAAGCAAATTTTATTATTTGGATGTTTTTTTATGTCAATAATCACATTTGCTCAAAATAATATTTTTGATGTAGCACGTGCTGGAACTGTTGATGAAGTTAAGAAGTTAATGGCAATAAACATTGACACTATTAATAAGCCTAATGATGAAGGTTATTTACCCTTAACTTTGGCCTGTTATAATGGAAATGAAGCAGTTGGATTATTTTTAATAAAACATGTAAATAATATTAATGGAGACAGTAAATATGGTACTCCTTTAATGGCAGCTGTATTTAAAGGGCATGTTTTGTTAGTGCAAACATTATTAGAAAATGGAGCAAACCCAAATATAGCAGATGTAAATAAAACAACACCTTTGCATTATGCTGTATTATTAAATAATGATGTTATTATCAAATTATTAATGGATTATAATGTTGATGTTACCTTAAAAGATAGTAGAGATAAAACAGCTTTAGACTATGCTTTAATGGATAATAATAAATCTATAATTGAATTATTAGAAAAATAAATGATTATGAAAAAAATTACTTTTTCTTTAATTGGAATTTTCACTTTTATCACCTCTCTTTCATTCAGTCAAACCTATTCTACTGGTGTAATTGAATTAGTTAATAATGGAAGTTTTTTATATACAGCTCAAATTGATGTTACTGCTTCATTAGTAACATTAACGTTAAGTGGTCCAGATAATAAATACTTAGGATTAGGATTTGATTCAGCAAGTATGACTGCTGGAAAAGATGTTGTTATTTGGTTAAATGATGGAACATTTAAGCTTACTGATAGATCTTTTTTAGGAGTAGGTGCAGAACCTGCTTTAGATGCAGAACAAGATTGGACAATTATTTCAAATACAACCTCTAGCGGACAAAGAAATATTGTTGCTACAAGATTACCAAATACAGGAAATACTAACGACCATGTGTTTTCAACTTCAGCTTCATCTATAGATTTAGTTTGGTCATTTGAGGACACGTCTACTTATACTTTAGGTTGGCATGGCATATCAAATAGAGGATTTACTAGAGAATCATTTACATTAAGTACTCCAGTTTTTACAAAAGCAGATTTTAAAATCTATCCAAATCCAGGAAAAACACATCTTAATATTAATTTACCTGAGTTTAACAATAATACTCATGTTGAAGTTTTCGACATTTTAGGTAAAAAAATATACTCAAATTCACTTAGTACTCTAAATAATAAAATTTCAGTATCTAAATGGCATTCAGGAGTTTATTTAGTTAGAGTGTCTTCAGGAGAACAATCGATTACCAAACGATTTATTAAACTGTAATTTTAATAAATATATAATCTTAATACCATCAGATTTCTGATGGTATTTTTTTACTTCAAATTTAGATATAGAATTCCTGTTAAGATTGCTATCCCAAAACTAATTAAAGTACCAATTAAAATGTATTCAGTTAATTTTCGGTGTTTGCTTTCTTTTAAATCTCCAAATCTAAATACAGATTTCGCTGTTATTAAAAATCCAACTGCTTCCCAATGATTTGTTATTATAAAGATAAATACCAATAATCTTTCTAACATGCCAATATACATGCCAGCATCTTTTAGAGACTCGTTTCCACTAGTTAATTTTTCTATATTCCATCTACTAAAAACAACCATCATTATAATAGAAACAGGTCGAGTTAAAAAAAGTACACAAGTTATAAGAAGTAAGTTGTTTTGAGTAAATATAGATGAGATTTTAAAACTATGGTCTATAAATATAAAGTAAGCTACAAAAATCATGATTATATGAAGACATTGATCTAAAAAGAACCATAGTCTTTTAGTTTTTTTCTTTTGAAAAACTAGTTTAGAAGCATCTATAAAAAAATGTGAAACTCCAATGGTAAGAATTATTGGCCAGAGGGTTATATCCCAAAGTAATAAGAATAATAAAATAATATGAATACCAATATGAATGTAAATAGCTGAAGACTTTAGTTTCAACCTCTCTTTTTGTTTTATCGATTTTTTAGTCTGAAAAACAAAATCACCAATTAAATGTGCCAAAAATAGTTTTATTAATAGTATCATAATTCTTGTTGTACCTTATATTGATACATACTATTTAATTCTAAAATCTCATCTAAATTTGCTCTTTTCTGTCTTCTGCTTACGGTATTTTGATTAATACCTATTAATTTCCCTAATTCTTCTTGAATAGTATTAGGTTTCTCTATGCTTAATTTCACAATTTCAGCAGAGTTTACTGTCCATCGATCCATACTTAGTAAAGCTAATTTAAAGTAAAGATTTAATTCTTTATTTAGTTGTTTGTTTGAAGTCTTTATTTTGAGATTTTGTTTCACCTTTTTAAGACTTTCTAAAGTTTCTCCAGAATTCTGAAATGCTTCTCCCTGAGATTCTGTTATATTTTCGCCAATATAACTTATGTTTCCTATCCCTATGGCTAGTCTTACATCTAATCCTTTTATACTTTTTATACAGGCTTTAATATATAAGGCAGCCATAAAGCTTTTCTCAATTTCTCTAATCTCAATTTGAAAGCTATCTCCTCTATATATCTCCCATAAAGATGCATCACTCTCTATTTTAACTAATGCATTTTTTAATGTCTCCAGCCACAATTTTGGGTTATCTATGCTACGAGATTTTATTATGTCTCCAGTAATTACACTTGTCATTATGTTTAATTATTTAATAATTTCAAAACATTTCGTTATAATTAGGGATATATAGATATATCTACTTTTAGCATGATAATTTAAAATATCCACTTTAAGCGTGATAATAAAATTAATATAAATTTTGAAAAAAGCAAATTTATTATCAAGCTTTATTATAAATAGATTTATGTTTGTTATTAAGTTGAGCTAGAAATTATAGTAGAAAAACTATCTATCATAAATTGAAATAGGGTAATAGATGAAAAAAGAAATATTAGAATGGACTGAAGTTTTAAGAATATTTTTTATAATCTTCTATTACTTCTTTCTTTATCTTCTTCCACTTTAGTAATATAGTACTTGGTGTCTCCTAACCAAAATAGTTTTTTATAGCGTTCAAAATAATGGAGTTTGACATATTTTCCTTGAAGGTCTTTTAAATCTTGAATCACTTCTGTTTCTTTGTCTTCTACAGAAAATTCAAATAATTGTGCTTCAGAAACACCTTGGCTAATTTGTCCTTCCCATGTTTTTATAACAATACCTTTGTTGCTAAATTTAACTAGTTCTCCAGCTCGAATACCTTCACTATAAGTTGCAAAATAGATAAATACAAAATATCCTACGAGAATTAAAATAAAGGTAATAAAGAATTTAATTAGAAATTTTTTCATGAGTTTAAAGATTTTCAATGTCTGAGTTTTCAGCACGTTTTAGAAGTTTCTCATTTTGTTGTTTACTAGCTTTAGCACCTAAAGCTTTTAATGTTTCAACACGTTTAATTAAATTTCCTTTACCAGTTAGCTTAATCATAGCATTTTCGTAAGATTTTTGTACAGTTCCTATTTGGCTTCCAACTTTGAGAAGTTCGTCGGTTAAATTTACAAACGAATCGTAAAGTCTGCCTGCTTGAGTAGCTATTTCTATAGCATTGGCTTTTTGTTTCTCATTTTGCCACATGCTATCTATAGTTTTTAAAACAGCAAGCAAGGTAGTTGGTGTAACAATAATGATATTTTTCTCAAACGCATCTGAATAAAGTGCAGGATATTCCATAGATGCAATGGCAAAAGCCGATTCTATAGGAATAAATAATAAGACAAAATCCGGACTGTCCATCTCGTAAATTTGATGGTAGTTTTTTTCGCCCAATTCGTTTACACGTTTTCGTACAGATAGTAAATGATTTTTTAAGTGAGTTGCCTTTTCAGAATCTTCTACTTCGTTAATATAACGCTCGTAGGCTACTAAAGATACTTTAGAATCTACAATTAGTTTCTTATCTCCAGGTAAAGAAATAATAACGTCTGGCATAACACGTTTTCCAGATTCTGTAGTAAAACTTTGTTGCACAAAATATTCGCTGTCTTTTTTTAAACCACTTCGTTCTAAAACACGTTCTAGTACCAATTCTCCCCAATTTCCTTGCATTTTTGTGTTTCCTTTTAAGGCTTTGGTTAAATTGTTGGTTTCTTTACTCATTTGCTCATTAAGCTCCTTCAAACCTAAAATTTGTCTTCGTAAATCGGCACTTCTGGTAATATCTTCTTTGTTGGTTTCTTCCACACGTTTTTCAAAATGCTTGATTTTTTCTTCCAATGGTTTTAAAATAGCATCTAGATTATCTTTGTTTTGTGAAGTGAATTTCTTTGACTTTTCATCTAATATGCGATTTGCCAAATTTTCAAATTCTTTAGAAAATTTTTCTTGCAGCTTTTCAACTTCTACTTTTTGTTCTTTGATTTTTTCCTGAAGATTCTCATATTCTGTGTTACGTCTGGTTAATTCAGAATTTAAGAGCTCTTTTTCATTTCTAATTTCATTACGCTCTATTTCAATTTTATTTGAATCCTGTTTTAAATTATCAATAGTTTGACTTAACTGTTTTTGGCGTTCTTCCAGAGTACTCAGTTCTCCTTTATTTTTAAGTTTAGTAATAGTCATGCCTAGATAAGCACCAATACCACCAGAAATTAAAATAACTAGAATGAGAATAAGATTATCGTTCATTTAAAAAGAAGTTTACCCAAAGATAAATTTTTACTTTGAAGATAAAAAGCATTAAAAGAAGTTATATTCAATATAATTTTAAAGGACAGACGTTTTAATTTCTATATCAGCATCTTGCCAGGCTGTATTAAATTCTTGCATAATTGCAGCAGCTTCATCCAACTTTTCTTGTGCCATTAAACTTTCATACAGTCCCATTAAAGACCAACCATTTTGTCTTAAATCGTCTAAATCTTCTTGATATATTTTTTCTGCTTCACTGTATTTTCCAGCTTTTAATAAGGCATCACCTAAATTTTGTCTAGGTGGTATGTACCATGCAGCTGGCTCGTTGTAAATTAAATTGTCTTCCATTTCTACTGCAGTTTTAAAATGGGCTATAGCTAAATTGTAATTTTCTTCTAATTGAGCAATTTCACCTGCAACAACTTCATAGGCTAATTTTGCAATAGAAGTTCCATTATCAAATCCAGAAGCATATATAGTTTCCATTTCAGGATCTACAACTAGAACTTGTATCGCTTCAAGTTCTTCTTTAGCATCCTTCAAATTATTCTTTCTAACAAATGCAACACCTCTTGTATAGTGCCATATAAGATTTAAGTATTTAATACTATCATTGGGTTTAGGATACGTTAGAATATCATTCCATTTACCAAATCGCGTGTAAGCTAAAAGTGGAGTAGCAGCAAAATTTTGTAAAAAATGCAATTCTTTCATTTCGCCAATAGGAACTTTTTCAGCTGTTTTTTTTGCAGCATCTATGGCAATCTCGCTATTTCCTAAAAGACTAGATGCCGACCATAAAAAATGAATATTATGAGGATAGTATCCAAGTGGATACATGCCTTGAGCGTAACATTGCGAGATATAATCTTCATCGGCTAATATGGCTTGCTGATTAACAAGAACGGCATCTTTATAGCGTCCAACACGAATATAAATATGAGATGGCATATGAACAATATGTCCTGCACCAGGCATTAATAAGCCTAGTTTGTCTGCACTTGGAACGGCTAAATCTGGTTTAGGAAGTTCAACCATGTGGATATAATAGTGATGTGCTCCAGGATTATCCGGACTTAAAACCATTGCCTTCTCCAATGCTGTTTTTGCTTCAGCAATATGTGGCGACGGATTACCTTCTTTATCCCAATAATTCCAAGGAACAGTATTCATAATGGAAGCTGCATATAGGGTTAAAATATCGGAATCTTCTGGATAATCTTCTGCTACTTCTGTCATGGCTTCCATATATTCCATATTTAAATCTGAAGTTTCTTTTTCTAGATCTGAAGAATATCTGTGTGTTAAAGAATTTATTAAAGCTTGTTCTTTTTCTGAGGCATTAGTAGAAAGACTTACAGCTTTTGCAATAGCTTCGTTGTATTTTGCTTTACGTTCATCATCTGGCAAAGGATCATTGATGTTTGGACCTAAAGCATAAGCTTGTCCCCAAAAAGCCATAGCTAAACTTGGATCTAATCGAGCTGCTTCCATAAAAGAACGATGGGCTTCAGCATGGTTAAAAGCGTAAGTTAATCTAAGGCCTTGATTAAAAAACTGTTGCGCTAAGTCGTTATTGGTGCTTACTTTATAATTATGATTTCCAAGGTTTTCGAAGAGTGGTGAAATTTGTTTGGTTGTATCAACATCAGTTAAAAGAAACTTTGCAGGCGTACACTTAATAGCGTTCATGCCTACTTTTTTTGAATAATCGAATGCTTCTTCTTTATTGAATTGATAAAATAAAAAACCTATAATAGATAATATTGTGATAAAGATTAAACCCACTTTGAATTTCATGACTTTTTGGATTAATGGTTAATAATGCAATAAGTAAAATAGGTATTTATTGAAAGCAGTTTAAGGCACTGGAAATGAATAAGGTAAAGTTACTGAATTAATATATGAAATACGGGAATAATTTATTTATTTACTCGAAAGCTACCTGTTTTTTTGTCGAATGAAATAAGGTCTTTTGGAAATAGTTTTTCAAAAGTCCCTTTGGAAATAAGGTTACATGGAGAATCAGATACAACATCATCTTCTGTCATAACAATCATTTTATCGCAAAGTTGTATGGCTAAATCTATTTCATGTGAAGAAAACAGAATGGTTTTATGGGTTTCTTTAACGAGTTTTTGAAGCAGTTTTAAAATATAAGCTTTATGATACATGTCCAGATGAGTGGTTGGTTCATCCAGAATAATTAAATCGGTATCTTGAGCTAAAGCTCGTGAAATCAAAGCCTTTTGAAGTTGTCCATCACTTAACTCAAAACATTTTTTGTGTTTTAAAGTTTCAATATGGGTTAGGTTTAAAGCATGGTTAACCATTTCTAAGTCTTTCGTTGTTAAGTTTCCCACCCAATTAGTGTAGGGTTGTCTTCCTAAAGAAACTAATTCAAAAACCGATAAATTTTTCGAAGCAATAGGCTCAGTTAAAACCAGACTCATCACTTTAGCCAATTCTAAATTCGAATGGTTAGCAATAGGTTTTTCATTTAATAAAACGTCTCCTGAAAGTTTAGGTTGCATATGAGTTAACGTTCGTAACAAAGTTGATTTTCCAATACCATTTGCTCCAACTAATCCAATAAGTTCACCTTTTTGAAGCTCTATTTGAATGTTTGAAGCAATAACAGAATGAGTCTTTTTAGATTTATAACCTATAGAAAGACTTTCTGTTTTTAAAATGATATGTTGTTCTGTTTTATTCATTAAAATATCATTTTACGTTTTCTAACCAATAACCAAATAACAACAGGAGCTCCAATTAAAGAGGTTATTGCATTTATTGGTAAGGTGTAATCACTTGTTGGAACTTGCGCAATACTATCGCAAATAAGCATGATAATTGCTCCAAATAAAAAGACTGCTGGCAATAATATTTTGTGGTTAGATGTGTTAAAAACCTGTCTGGTTATATGTGGAATGGCTAAACCTATAAAAGCAATAGGTCCTGCAAAAGCCGTAATGGTTCCAGCTAATAAACTGGTTGCAATAATTATAATAAACCTACTTTGTTTAATGTTTAAACCCAGACTTTTAGCGTAATTTTCTCCTAATAATAAGGTGTTTAATCCTTTGATGGAAAGGATACTTAATAATATTCCAAAACTATAAATAATAAAAAATATAAAAACTTCGTTCCAGGACAAGTTTCCTAAACTTCCAAAACCCCAAAAAATGTATTGTTGCAATAATTCGGCAGAACTAAAATAAGAAAGAACACTTACAACTGCAGCTGTAATACTGCCAAACATAAGTCCGATAATAAGAATAGCCATAGTATCTCTGATTCTTGCAGAAACAATCAAGATAGCTAAAAGCACTAAGAAACTACCTAAACTTGCAGCAACTACTATTGTCCATTTAAAAACTAAAAATGCAGCAAAAACACCTCCAAAAATTCCGGAACCTAAAATAACTAAAGCAACACCTAAACTAGCTCCAGAGCTAATTCCTAAAACAAATGGACCAGCTAAAGGGTTTCTAAAAAGCGTTTGCATTAATAAGCCTGAAATACCTAATCCAGATCCAACTAAAATAGCAGTTAAGGCTTTTGGTAATCTATAATTTTGAATAATATAATTGTCTGAAATACCAATTAAACTTCCAAAAACAGTTTTAAAAGGAATTGATACAGAGCCTAAGCTAATATTAGTAAAAAAAGTTGCTATTAATACAAGTATTAAAACTAAAAATGTAATTTTATATGTATTAGAATGAGGCAATTAATTTAAAGGTTTATAAAAGTAAGGTTCGTAATCTGTTAATAAATCAGGATGACAAATTTTAATAATATCTTTTAATACTATATCTGGTCTGGCAATTCCTAATTCGTAATACAACACACCTCCAGTTGCTCCAGTTGTGTTAGCAAAGGTATAGATGCTTTTGTTTTTAAATGCATCAAATGTTGTATAATGTTGGTTGGCACTTTCTAAATCTTTATAAGATGTGTAATACGATGGATTGATCCAGATGTCAGCATGTTTGGCTTGTTTAAAAACCACTTCAAAATTTAATGCCAAACTGCCACTTCCTTTTGTATTACTCCATAAGTAATCTACATTAGCATCTTTTAAAATGTCTGCTTCTGTACTTGTGCCATTTGGCAAATACCAATTGTCTTTATGCATGGCTCCACTTAATATAGTAGGCTTATTTTTGGCTTGCAATGCTAACGATTTAGCCTCTAAATAGTTTTTTTCAATGGTATTAAATATAGAATCGGCTTTTTGTCTTTTATTAAAAAGAACACCAAAAAATTTAATCCATTCAGCTTTTGCTAAAGGTGAATGTTCAACCCAATCTCCATTATAAATAATCGGAATTCCAGCTTTTTTAATGGTTTCAAACGTTTTATTGTTTCCATCAATACCAAAGCCGATAACTAAATCTGGTTTTATTTCTAACAAGACTTCAATATTAACACTTTCATTTTTCCCTAATTCTCTAATACTTCCATTATCAACTCTAAATCTTGTTTTTTCTGAAGAGATATAATCTGTTCCTGGAAAACCAATCAGGCTTTCTTCAATTTCCAATAATTCTAAAGCTGGAATATGCGTGGTGGAAGTCACTACTATTTTTTCAATGGGAATGGTAATGATACCATCAAATTCATCTTTGTTTAAAGTGATTTTTGGAATCATATTTTTATGAACCAATGCATAACGATACGCTTTTTCGGCTTTTGGCCAAGGACTCTTAATAGTTAAAGTGCTGAAGTTTTCATGATGCGTTATTTCAAACCCTTTAGCATAAGACAATTTTACTTTAGATACATCTAAAATCACAGAAGACTCAGGTTGTTTGTTTTTACAATTAATAAAAACCAAACAAAGACTTAATAAAAAATATCTAAAAACCATATATTATGTAACATTTGTAACTGTCTATTATTGGATTGGTTTTTATTTTTATACAAAATAAAAACCATGAGAGACGGTTCAAATTTAACAATATATATAGTAGCTGGAATAATAATCTTCCATTTTTTAGTTGGGTTTATTTATCTTATCTACAAACTCAACAAGAAAAAGTAATCTTTCTTAGATATACATTTTTTATTCTATTACTTTTGCAGCGAATTTTGGTTTGATGATGCCACAAAAGAATTATTTCGAGGATTATTTATAAGGTCCCGAAACAAGTTCGGCATGGCTTCGCCAATTAAAAGGGAATTTGGTGCGATTATTATAATCAATTCCAAAACTGTTCCCGCAACTGTAAGTTTATACCCATATTGTTTGGGTACCTCTTAATTGAGATGTTATTACTTCATATTTAACCACTGGTTTTTAAAAACTGGGAAGGTTCAATAGCATAAAACAAGTCAGGAGACCTGCCATTTTCAACAAAAAATAAGTCAAACTTTCGGGACAAAAGTTAGGTGTGATTTTCATGCTATTCTCGAGCAATTATTAATTTAAAATGAACAAAAAAACATTTGTTTTTGGTGTACTTTGTAGTATGTCATTATTTACTGTTGCACAGCAACAAACAGATTTAACTTCTGTGGAACAATTAGATGAAGTAGTAATTACAGATTCTAAATTTAATTTAAAACGTGAAAATTCAGGAAAAGTAATTACTAAAATTACGCAGAAAGAATTAGAACAATTACAAGGAAAATCTCTTGCTGAAATTATCAATACCACAACAGGAATTGAAATTAATGGGGCTAATAGCAATGCTGGACAAAATTTAAATTATTATGTAAGAGGAGGGAAAAACAGACAGGTTCTTATTTTAATAGATGGTATTGTTGTATCAGATCCTTCGCAAATTGCAAACGATTACGATCTACGTTTATTGAATGCCAATCAAGTTGAGTCTATTGAAATTTTAAAAGGAGCTTCAAGTACACTTTATGGTTCTGGAGCAGCAACAGCAGTTATTAATATAAAATTAAAGGAAGCTTCCAAAAAAGCTATTTCTGCTAATTTCAGAAGTCTTTTTGGAACCAATCAATCTCAAGATGATAACAATTATGCAATAAATAATTTCCAAAATAATGTATCCATTAATGGAACTTTAGACAACTTTAATTATTTGGCTAGTTTTGGAAATCAGTATACAGATGGTTTGTCGTCTCTAGCAAATGGAACAGAATCTGATGCTTTTAATGTTATCAATGGAAATCTAAAATTAGGTTATAAGTTTTCGGATGCTTTTAAATTGACTGTTTATGGAAGTTGGGATAAGTTTAAAGCCGATTTTGACGATGGGTTCTCAGGAGTTGATACCAACGATCTTTCAACTACTGAACAACTGAGATATGGGCTTTCACCCGAATATGCTTATAAAAATGGAAGTGTCACTTTAAATGCAGCTTATAATAAGGTAGAAAGAGATATAGAATCTAGTTTTCCAGCCTTATACAATGCAGAAAGTTTTACTGCAGATGTTTTTAATAAATACAATTTTAATGACAAGTTTTACACAGTGTTGGGACTAAATGTGCAACAAAACAACATGGAAAGCTTTTCCATTCCTTTTGGAGGCACATCTTTTGAGCAAAGTGTCAATCCAGATGTCGCAGAATATACCAATATCGATCCTTATGCTAATGTAGTTTATATTTCAGATTTTGGTTTGAATGTAAATGCTGGAGCTCGTTTAAATAATCATAGTGAATATGGAAGTCATTTGGTTTATAGCTTAAATCCTTCCTATAAAAAAGATTTCAACTTTGGTTATTTAAAAGGAATAGCTAGTTATAGTACAGCCTATATTACACCTTCGTTATATCAACTTTTTGATCCTTTATATGGTAATACAGATTTAAAACCTGAAGAAAATGCGACGTTTGAAGTTGGAGCAGAAGTGCAATTTTTAGACAAAGCAACAGTGAGTGTAGTTTACTTTACTAGAGAAGAAAAAAACTTTATAGAATTTGTTGATTTAGGAAGCTTTGTATATCAATATCAAAATGTAAATGAAGAATTTACTGCTAGTGGTTTAGAATTGGTTGCAGATTACAACATTACTAAAACATTGAAGTTAACAGCTAATGCAACTTATACACATGTAGATGAAGACTTAAGTTTGCGAATTCCTGAATTTAAAGTGAATGGCTTGTTAGGTTTTCAAGTATGTGAAAAAACATTTATGAGTTTATCCTATCAGTTTACTGATGAGAGAACAGATTCGTTTTATAATAATCTAACTTTTATGAATGAAGAAGTGTCTTTAAATAGTTATAATTTATTGGATTTTTACATCAGTCATACTATTTTAGATAACAAAATGAAACTATTTGCTAATGTCACTAATATCTTTAATGAAGATTACCAAGAGCTATATGGTTATTCTACAAAAGGTAGAAATGTTAATCTTGGGTTTAGTTTAACTTTATAAAATATTTTTAAGAATAATACCTTTCAGGTTTTAAAGACCTGAAAGGTTTAAATTAATTCCTATCAATATACATTCTATTTTTGGTTAAAGTAAAATCTTTACTATCTCCAATTATTTCTAAGGAACTTAATGGTTGTAAAGAAATGCGTCCTGTGTCTTCAATATGTTGTAAAGCAATAGCTAATAAAGTTTCATCAGGATTCCCTAAAACTCCTAAATCTCCATAATTTTCTTTAACCATAAAAGTAGGTGTAAGTCCATTTATAAAATCTGTATTTCCAACAGCATTTAATGTTTTTAAAACTAAAGGTTGCATGGCATAAGTATGGGTCGGATTTACATCATTATAGCTAAAGTCTGGTGAATCGTATAAAGTAATAGAAGCTTGATATTTTCCAGTTGTATTATCACCAATTTGAACCACATTTATATATGGATTTAAGCAATTTATTACTAATTCACTAGCTGAAGCAGTGCTTTTAGTAGTTAAAATATAAACTTTACCAAGACTCAAGCTGTTTAATGGAGTTCCTTCATCATTACTTATGAAATTATTTATTAAATCATTAGGGTTTAATTGGGCTTGAATATCAGTATTCCATTGATTTGTATTAAAAACCTGACCTGTAAATTGTCCAGTAATCATACTTGATAATAATATAGCCGTATTTACTGAGCCTCCAGAATTGTATCTTAAATCCAATACTAAATTCTGAATGTTTTGAGATTGAAAATAATTGAAGGTGTCGTTTAATTGAGAATCGAAATCTCTGGTAAAACCATTATACATTAAATAGCCAACATTTTGGTTTGCAACTTGAAGGATTTCAGAAATAAAAATCGGATTTTCGGTATAAGGTGCTTTTGTTAATGAGATGCTCTCATTAGTAGGCTCTACAAAATCATCTTCAGTGTCTGAAGTTCCATTATCATTATAAATTGCAAGATTTATCGTGTAATTATTCGGATTTAATAAGTTTCTGTAATTATCAATAGTAAGTGAAGTACCATTTACTGCATGAAAAATCATGCCACGTTGTAAGCCTTTGATTTCAGCATCTGTATTTGGTAAAATATATCGAACATAACCAAAAACTTCAGAGCTTGTGCTTGAAAACCTAACCAAGCCAAACTCCATTCCGTTATTGTAAGTTGTGCCATTTAGCTGTTGTTGTAATTCAATATAGTTATCGGTTATCCAACTAAATCTATCAATAGTTTGTCTTTGGTACATAAGGCTTTCAAATAAATCTTCAGGTGAAGAAAAACTATTTAAATAGTTATCATATTCAGAATTTGTAAATCTATCGTTTGCTAAATCAGGTAAATTATCTTTGTATAAATAATATTTGTTTAAGCCTTTCCAGACAAAATCGTTTAATTCTTTTGTAGAAACAGGGTTGTCGTCTAAGTCTTCAAAACATCCAGCAAATAACGTGATACTAAATATTGTAATGAAAATTAAGAATTGTTTTTTCATAACTTTAAAATGTTCTTTTTCAGTTTAAAAATACTTACTTTATCTTAGATTAAAAATTTTTTGTAACAAAACAACAAGTGTTTCGTCGTAATAATAAACAGGCATAAACCAACTGTAGAACCAAACAAAATTATGACACAGGCTGAATTTTTAAATATAGTCATGCCATTTAAAGACAAAGTCTTTCGATTAGCAAAACGTTTGCTGGTTTCGAAAGAGGAAGCAGAAGATGCTACGCAAGAAATTTTGTTGAAATTGTGGAATAATAAAGCAAAAATTGAAGACTATAAAAATGTGGAAGCATTTTCTATGACAATGACTAAGAATTTTTGTTTAGATAAATTAAAATCTAAACATGCACAGAATTTAAAAATTGTACATAGCAATTATCAAGACAAGAATACGTCTTTGCAAAAACAAATTGAATTAAATGATAGTGTTAATTGGGTAGCAAAAATTATAGAGGATTTGCCAGAACAACAAAAAATGGTCATTCAATTAAGAGATATAGAACAATACGATTTAGATGAGATTGCAAACATGTTAGATATGAATAATACAGCAGTAAGAGTAGCCTTATCTAGGGCAAGAAAATCAATAAGAGAGCAATTAACTAATACACATAGTTATGGTACAAAATAATATAGAAAAGTTACTTGAAAAGTACGAAAACGGAGAAACAACTCTTAAAGAAGAGCAACAGTTAAAAAACTATTTTTCTCAAGAAACTGTAGCGCCACATTTAGAAATGTATAAGCCCATGTTTGCATATTTTTCAATTAGCCAAAAAGAAACGTTTACCAAAACCGTTCCATTAAAAACTAGAAAAATCTTTGATTACAAATGGATTTCGGTTGCAGCAGTAGCAATTCTTATGTTAGGTTTCTATTTTAGTATGCCAATGTTTCAACAAGAAGAAGATTTAGGAACATACGAAGACCCAATGATGGCTTATAACGAAGTGGTGAAGTCTTTAGAGTTAATTTCAAGCAGTTTAAATAAAGGAACACAAAAAGTAAGTTATCTAAACGGTTTAGATAATGGTATGTCTAAAGTTGGTTACCTAAATGAAATGGAAAATTCAACAAAAATAATTTTTAAATAAATATCAATACTGAAATAAATTCAGCACAATAAAACGAACAAAATGAAAACAATAAATAAATTAAAAACAAGTAAAATGAAGAATAAAGCAATCCTTTTTTTAATGGCAATCATGTTATTTCCATTAACATCTATGGCACAAGATATTTTTGCGAAATACAGCGAAAATCCAGATGTAACGTATGTGTCTATTAAACCAAAAATGTTTCAAATGTTAGCAAAAATGGATATCAATTCAGATGATCCAGAAGCGCAGGAATACATTAAAATGGTTAACAGTATTACCAGTTTTAAGGTCATTACAACAGATAATAAAACCATCTCTGGAGATGTTTCTAAATGGGTTCAATCTCGTAAAAATTCTTTAGAAGAATTAATGGTTGTAAAAGATGATGGTGTAAATATGACTTTTTATGTGAAAGAAGGTAAAGATGAAGATCATGTTAGTGAATTCTTAATGTTTGTTGATGGTTTAAGTGCCATTACTAAAGACGCAAATATTAATATGAATGGCGAAAAACGTGAGTTTGAAACTGTAGTCGTATCTTTAACTGGAGACATAGACCTAAATCAAATCTCTAAGCTTACCAAAAAAATGAATATTGAGGGAAGTGAGCATCTAGAAAAGAATAATAAAAAATAATAAATATGAATTCATCAATCAAAAAGTTATTATTCAGCTTACTAGCATGTATCGTGCTAGTAAGTTGTAATAATGGCGAATCTCTACAAACTTATTTTGTAGATAATCAAGAAACGCCAGATTTTATATCTGCAGATGTACCAACAACTATAGTTAAAATAGACGAAACAACTTTGTCTGAAGACCAAAAGGAAGCCTATAATTCTGTTAAAAGATTAAACTTTTTAGGTTATAAGATTAAAGAAAACAATCTAGAGGACTATACTTTAGAACTTTCTAAAGTGAAATCTATTTTGAACAATAAAAAGTACAACGACCTTATAGAATTCAACGATAAAGCAGCTAAAATTATAGTAAAATACATTGGAGATGATGATACAGCAGATGAATTTGTGGTTTTTGCTAGCTCAAACGATTTAGGTTTTGGAATAGTAAGAATTTTAGGTAATGATATGCGTCCTGAAAAAATGGTAAGCCTTGTAGATGCTTTGCAAAATGCAGATTTTGATGAATCTCAATTAAATGGAATTACAGATTTTTTTAAATAAATAATTAGTTAAAGTTAGTATTAAAAAAGGCTTCTAAATTTAGAAGCCTTTTTTTAAATATTATCGTTATTAATTATATTTGGATTCGATTTTTTGACTTCACCATCTAGAATTTCTTCATTATATTCTTCATCAGGTTTCTGTATAAAAATATTAATTATAATCAATAAAAAAAGAATTACTAATACAGCAACAATCACATAATTATCTAATATACCTATCATTCCAGAGATAGAAAATCCAAAGACAACAATGGCACAAAGTATTAGAGATTGTTTATCTGTAAGCATAAGTTTATATTCCTGTATAATTACTTGGTGTAATTAATTTTAATTCTTTTTTAATAGTTTCTGAAACCTCTAAGGTATCAATAAAATTTGAAATAGATTGTTGGTTAATTTTATCGTTAGTCCTTGTTAAGCCTTTTAAGGCCTCATAAGGATTTGGATATGCTTCACGACGTAAGATGGTTTGAATTGCCTCTGCTACAACAGCCCAATTATTTTCTAAATCTTCAGCAAATTTACTTTCATTAAGTAATAATTTATTTAAGCCTTTTAATGTTGACTTAAATCCTATAAGTGTATGTCCAAAAGGAACACCTACATTTCTTAAAACAGTACTATCTGTTAGATCTCTTTGTAATCTTGAAATAGGAAGTTTAGCAGACAAATGTTCAAAAACAGCATTAGCAATTCCTAAATTACCTTCGCTATTTTCAAAATCTATTGGGTTTACTTTATGTGGCATGGCAGAACTACCAACTTCACCAGCTTTAATTTTTTGCTTAAAATAATCCATAGACACATAAGTCCAAATGTCTCTATTTAGATCTATTAGAATGGTGTTGATGCGCTTTAAACAATCAAACAAAGCAGCCATATGGTCGTAATGCTCTATTTGTGTTGTCGGATACGAATGTTGTAGACCTAATTTTTCTTGTACAAATTTATTGCCAAAAGCTCTCCAATCAATGTTTGGATAAGCTACTTTATGTGCATTAAAATTCCCTGTGGCTCCACCAAATTTCGAAGCACTTGGGATATCGTTTAGTAAATTAAATTGTTCTTCTAATCTAACAACAAACACAGCAATTTCTTTTCCTAATCGCGTAGGAGAAGCAGGTTGACCATGTGTTCTTGCTAACATTGGAATGTTTGCCCACTCTTCAGATAATTCTTTTAGTTTTTTATGTAGAATAAAATATTCAGGAACATATACATTGTTCATAGCCTCCTTAATACTTAATGGAATGGCTGTATTGTTAATGTCTTGAGATGTTAATCCAAAGTGGATAAATTCTTTATATTCTGAAATGCCTAAAGCATCAAATTTATCTTTTATAAAATACTCAACAGCTTTTACATCGTGATTAGTAACTTTTTCAATTTCTTTGATAGCTGAAGCATCTATAGGTGTAAATTTTTTATAGATAGCACGTAACTCATCAAATAATTTAGAATTAAAAGATTCAAGCTGAGGTAAAGGTTGCTCGCAAAGAGCAATAAAATATTCAATTTCTACTTGTACACGATATTTTATTAATGCTTCTTCCGAAAAATAAGGAGCTAATTCGTTTACTTTATTTCTGTAACGTCCATCAATAGGAGAAATAGCATTAAGAGGTGATAAAGACATGTTCTGTGTTGTTTTTAGAAGATGCAAAGATAAGAAAATGATTTGCTATAGACGATTTTTTGATTTATGAATTTTTGAAGTTATTTAACTACTTTTTAATCTTTTTCAATATGTGCTTTGCTCTAGCTTTAAATCCGGAACTCTGCATTTGGAAATCGCGTTCTAAAATCATAACTAATTCAGGATGAATCCAATCAATATCTCTGCCAAGTAAATAAAGAGTATTCATAGAATAGGCTTTTGGAGCAATTTTCTCATCATTTATCATATAATCAAAACATACTTCTACAATTCTTTCAATATAAATAGGTTTTAATGCTGTTTGAATTTTATTCGTTTTTTTTGAATAAAAAGCTTTTACTAAATATTCACATATTTTGGCTATAGGTCTCACAGCAGAATCTAAATGAACCTTATGCATGTTTAAAGTAAAGGTATCTAAATATGGAATTAGGTATTCCAGTTTGTCGCCACACATAAACTCTAGAACCCAAGCAGCTCTACAAGAAACTTTATCATTAACCAGAAACAAAATATTTAATAACTCTGGAAGTAATTCAGGGTTATTAATAATTAAATTTGCATAGTAAATTCGTTTTTCACGAGAATGATTCACATAATTTAATTCATTATAAAGTTGATCTTTAGTCACAATAAATTCTTATTTTTAATTTCTAAAAATAGTTAAAATGAAAATTATTAAAAAGATATTACTCTTATTACTAATTGTAATAATTATTGCTCAATTTTTTGGGCCAGAAAAAAACGAAGGAGATTTAGCTTCGGTAGAACCTTTTTTAACTGAAACAAATCCTCCAGATAACATCAAAGCTATTTTAAAGGAAAGTTGTTTCGATTGTCATACGAATAGGACAAGATATCCTTGGTATAGTAATATAACACCAGTTAATTATTGGATGGCAGACCATGTTAAACATGGAAAAAAACATTTTGATATGTCAAATTGGGAAGGGAATTCTGTAAAGAAAAAAGACCATAAGTTTGAAGAACTTATAGAAATGGTTGAAGAAAAAGAAATGCCTTTACCTTCCTATACATGGACACATACAGAAGCAAAACTTTCAGATTCTCAGATAAAAGATATAGTGGAATGGGCTAAACAAGTACGATTTAAATACAGTTTAGAGCCAAGACCAGAATAAATTTTATGAGTAAAATACTTCTAATTATTGGATACGTTTGGCCAGAACCTAAAAGCTCTGCTGCTGGTAGTAGAATGTTGCAACTTATTCAATTGTTTCAATCTGAAAATTATAAAGTAACCTTTGCTAGTCCTTGTGCTAAAAGCGACAATGCTTTTAACCTTAAAAGTATTAATGTAAAACAAGTTTCCATAGAGCTTAATAATTCAAGTTTTGACGTATTTGTTAAAAATGTAAATCCAAATGTGGTTTTGTTCGATAGATTTATGATGGAAGAACAATTTGGCTGGCGAGTAGCAGAACAATGTCCAAATGCATTACGAATATTAGACACTGAAGATTTACATGGTTTACGAAAAGGCAGACAATTGGCCTTAAAAGATAAGAAGCCGTTCAGTTTATCTTATTTATTTAATGAGACTGCAAAGCGTGAAATAGCAAGTATTTATAGATGTGATTTAAGTTTGATTATTTCGGAAGCTGAAATGGCTATACTTAAAACAGATTTTCAAGTTCCTGAATCTCTATTGTGTTATTTGCCCTTTTTATTAGAAAAAATATCAAAGTCTAATATCGAAAAACTTCCTAAATTTGAAACAAGACAACATTTTATTTCTATTGGTAATTTTCTTCATGAACCAAATTATAATGCTGTATTGTATTTAAAAGAAACCATTTGGCCACTTATTAGAAAACAGCTGCCAAAAGCAGAATTACATGTTTATGGAGCTTATACACCACAAAAAGTAAATCAATTACATAACGAAAAGGAAGGTTTTTTAATTAAAGGCTTTGCTGAAGATGTTTCAGAAGTGATGCAAAATTCAAAAGTATGTTTAGCTCCAATAAGGTTTGGAGCAGGATTAAAAGGTAAGTTAATTGATGCTATACAAAACGGAACACCTTGTGTAACTACAACAATTGGAGCAGAAGCCATGTTTGGAAGGCTGGAACCAAATGGTTTTATAGAAGATGATTCACAAGAATTTGCAAACAATTGTGTCTTATTATATACAGATGAAAAAGTTTGGAGGGAAAAGCAGACAAACGGCTTTGAGATTATTTACAATCGTTTCCAAAAATCACACTTTCAGAAAAAATTTAAAAATAGAATAGAAGTTACTATCAATCAATTAGAAAGTCATCGAATTCACAATTTTACAGGACAAATGCTGCTACATCAAAGTATGCAAAGCACGAAGTATCTAAGTAAATGGATTGAAGAGAAAAACAAATAAATTATTATTCTTTCCACTTAATATTACAACCTATACTTGGTTTTTGAGTATGTGTATTTTTTTTGTTTTCAATAATACAATGTATGGCATGACGTAAATCTGCTCCAGTTACAGGAATATCATTACCAGGTCTTGAATTGTCTAATTGCCCTCTATAAACCAATTTTAAATTTTTATCAAATACATAAAAATCAGGAGTGCAGGCAGCTTCATATGCTTTTGCAACCTCTTGGGTTTGATCGTACAAATATGGAAAAATAAAGCCTTGATTTATAGCGTTTTGTTTCATTAATTCTGGCGAATCTTCAGGATAATTCTCAACATCGTTACTTGAAATAGCTATAAAGTTTACACCCTTACTTTTGTAGTCTTTTGCCAAAGTAACTAATTCGTTATTTACATGTTTTACAAAAGGACAATGATTACAAATAAACATGATTACTGTTGCTTGTAGTCCTTTTAATTCATTTAAAGTGAATAACTTTCCTGATACTGTATCTAATAATTTAAAGTCTGGAGCTTTTGTTCCTATGGGAATCATATTTGAAGGAGTTCTTGCCATAATTTTTTTACATTAATATTACAAATAGAAACTACAATTTTATAATCAATATTCCAAATGGTCAAGAATTAGTTGGATATACTTATATTGCAATTTATTATATAATTTACCAACTAACTTAAATTTAAATGACTAGTAGTACCATTCAATTTGACGATTTTGTAAAAGTAGATTTACGCGTAGGAACTATTGTTGAAGTTGCAGATTTTCCAGAAGCAAGAAACCCAGCCTATCAATTAATTATAGATTTTGGAGAATTAGGTATTAAAAAATCATCGGCACAAATAACCACACTTTATAAAAAAGAAGATTTATTAAACAGACAAATTGTTGCAGTTGTAAATTTCCCCAGAAAACAAATTGCATCTTTTATGAGTGAATGTCTGATTTTAGGAGCAGTTGACGGAAAAGATGTTATACTTTTAAAACCTGAAATAAAAGTTAAAAATGGTTCAACTGTTTTATAATCTATGCAAGAACTAGACAACGTAAAAATTAATTTTGATAATCAAGGGCTTTGGGTTTTAAATGTTGCATTAGCTATTATTATGTTTGGTGTTGCTTTAGGAATAAAACCTGACGATTTTAAACGTTTATTTAAACAACCAAAGCTAGTTTTAATTGGTGTTTTACTACAATTTGTTTTGTTACCATTTATTACTTTCTTGCTCATTATATTAATAAAGCCGCAACCAAGTATTGCTTTAGGTATGATGATGGTTGCTGCATGTCCAGGTGGAAATATTTCAAACTTTATGACGCATTTGGCAAATGGAAATGCAGCCCTTTCGGTGAGTTTAACAGCTTTTGCCACATTTATAGCTGTGTTTATGACACCTTTTAACTTTCAGTTTTATGGATATTTGTATGAGCCAACATCAGAATTATTAAAGCAGGTAGAATTAAATCCATTCGAGCTTTTAAAATTAGTGACTTTAATTCTTGGAATACCATTAATATTAGGAATGCTTTTTAGAGCTAAATATGATAAACTTGCTATTTTAATTTCAAAGCGATTAAAACCACTTTCAATTTTAATCTTTGTTATAATTGTTGTTATCGCTTTTTATAATAATCTAGAAGTATTTAACAAATATGCTCATCATGTTGTTGGAATTGGAATTGTACATAATTTAATAGCTATATTATTAGGGTTTACAATAGCTAAAGTTTTCAATTTATCATTCGAAAACCAGAAAACTTTAGCGATAGAAACTGGAATTCAAAATTCTGGTTTAGGCTTGTTGTTAATATTTACTTTTTTTAATGGGTTAGGAGGTATGGCACTTATGGCAGCATTTTGGGGTGTTTGGCATATAGTTTCCGGGTTGATTATTTCATATTATTGGTCTACAAAGGATAAGAAAATACTAGAACTATCTTGAAAAAACTCTGGTTACATACTGTTAGAATTTATTTAACTATTGGATTATTCTTTTATTATAAAAAAATTAAAGTCGTTAAAGAAAGTAAGATTCCAAAGGAGAAGTCAGTTATTTTTCTATCCAATCATCAAAATGCTTTAATTGATGCCTTACTTATAGCTACTACATCTGGTAGATTTTCTTATTTTTTAACTAGAGCTAGTGTGTTTAAAAAACCTTTAGTATCTAAATTGTTACATAGTGTCAACATGTTGCCTGTTTACAGAGTTAGAGATGGTTGGAGTACTATTAGTAAAAACAATTATATTTTTAAAACTTGTACTGAGAAGCTTAAAAAAAATGGAGCTGTTGCTTTATTCCCTGAAGGAAATCATCATATCAATAGAACCGTAAGACCTTTAAGTAAAGGGTTTACAAGAATAATATTTGAAACTTTAAGTGCGTATCCAGATATAGATTTACAAATGATTCCTGTTGGAATTAATTATCAAGAAGGAACAACTTTTGGAGATAGTGTTGCTTTATATTATGGAAATCCAATTTCAACAAAATCTATAGTATCAAAATTTTCAAATGAAGAGATTGTAGCTTTAAGGCAAACCGTTCAATATAAAATTAAAGAATTAACAACGCATATTGAAGACAACACTTATAATGAAACTATTAAAAAATTGCATGCCTTAAATGTTGATTATTTAAGCCCAAAAAAAGTAAATAGGTGTATAGAATCTAATTTTCATGAATGTGAATCAAAACCAATAAAAGGGAATAATTTGATAAAGCAGTTTTTTACTAGAATTCTAATTTTAAATTTGATTTTACCTTTTATAATCTGGAGATTTTATATAAAACCAAAAATTAAAGAAGTAGAGTTTATAGCAACTTTTAGATTTACTATAGCTATAACTCTAGTGCCTATTTGGATATTATTTTGTAGTTTAATTTTTGTATTTAATTTAGGTTTAATATATGGTTTAACTTATTTTATTACTGTCTTTTTAATTGCTTTGTTAAGTGTAAAACTTTAACGAATAACAATAAAAAATCCATTGCATGTGCAATGGATTTTTTATAAGAGATATATGTTTCTAAATATCGTCGAAATCTACATCAGTAAATTTATCTGTTGAAGTATCACCTTCAGATTTTGCTTCAACAGTTTCAGTTTCTGATTCATATTCTTTTTTAAAATCTTTTTGATGACGCTCGCTAATTACTTCATCCCCTTTTTCATTAATGATGTAATCGGTCATTTCGTTTAAAATACTATTAAACTCAGTAAAATCTTCTTTGTATAAATAGATTTTATGTTTTTTATAATGAAACGATCCATCATCGTTTGTAAATTTCTTACTTTCTGTAACAGTTAAGTAATAATCTCCTGCTTTTGTTGATCTAACATCAAAGAAGTATGTTCTTCTTCCAGCTCTTAATACTTTAGAAAAAATCTCTTCTTTCTCCATCATATCATTATTATTCATAATCGTATTGTTATTAAAATAGTTTTTCAAAAATCTAAAAAAAACATTTACCAACCAACAAATTATGTTATTTCTTTTATTCTTATTGAATTAATTAAGAAAGCTTTACTTCTATATAGTGAAAATGAAGTGTTTAACAAGTTTAATTGTTAGTGCTAGAAGTTTCACTTAGCTGCTTTAAATAAAGGTGTTTGTAAAAGCCATCAACATTTAATAAAGATTCATGACTTCCAGATTGAACTATTTTCCCTTTGTCTAGAACAATTATTTTATCAGCATTTTTAGCAGAAGAAACACGATGACTTACAATTATTGTAGTTTTATCTTTAGCCAAATTATTTAAATGTTTTAAAATTTTCTCTTCAGTTTCTGTGTCTACAGCAGAAAGGGAATCGTCTAGTAATAGAATTTTTGGATCCTTAATGATGGCTCTTGCAATAGAAACACGTTGTTTTTGTCCACCAGAAAGTGTGATGCCTCTTTCGCCTAAAATAGTATTATAACCTTTAGAGAAACCCATAATATTTTTATGTACTTGGGCATATTTGGCTGCTTGAATAACTTCATCTTCTGTTGCATCTTCTTTTCCAAACTTAATATTGTTATTTATTGTGTCAGAAAATAAAAAAGCATCTTGAGGTACATAGCCTATACTATCTCTTAAACTAGTTAAATTTAGTTTGTCTATAGGTGTGTTATCTATTAGTAATTCACCAGAATCAATATCATAAAGTCTTCCAATTAAATCTAAAATAGTTGATTTGCCAGAGCCAGTTTTACCAATAATAGCTAAAGATTTACCTTGTTCTAAAATAAACGAAATTCCTTTTAGAGCTTCAATATTGGTATCGCTATATGTAAAATGAACATTTTTAAATTCTATATTTCCAGTGATTTTTGATGGTTCTAATATGGTATTTTTAATCTCAGGTGTTATATTTAAAAACTCATTAATTCGTTTTTGTGAAGCTTCTGCTTGCTGAACAATTGAAGTTACCCAACCTACTGTAGCTACAGGCCAAGTTAACATATTTACATAAATAATAAATTTGGTAATAACACCTAATGTTATTTCGCCATTAATGTATTGTAATCCTCCAATATAAATTACAATCAAATTACTTATACCAATAAGTAAAATCATCATTGGAAAGAAAAAAGCATTTATTTTAACAAGGTTTAGTTGCTTCTGTTTACTGGTTTGAGATAATTCATTAAAATTATTAGAAGTTTGATCTTCTAAACCGTAAGCTTTTATAATAGAAATACCGCTAAAGGTTTCTTGTGTTGAAGAAGATAAGTGAGATAAATATTCTTGAACTATCGTGCTGCGTCTATGAATTTCTTTGCTTAATTTATATATAATAAACGATAATATTGGTAAAGGAATAATAGTATATAATGTTAATGAAGGAGCTTGTTTGTACATAAAACCAATAGAGATAACAAATAAAGTAATGGTGTTGATACTATACATAATCGCTGGGCCAACATACATACGTACACGTCCAACATCTTCACTAATTCTATTCATTAAATCTCCAGTTCTATTATTTTTATAAAACTTTAGTGAGAGTTTCTGATAATGCTGATAGATTTCATTTTTTAAATCGAATTCAATATATCGAGAGACATTAATAATAGTCTGTCTCATAAAAAATGTCAAAATTCCAGTTATTAAAGCAGCTCCAATAATATATAGAATATTAATTAGCAATTCTTTTTTTACAACAGCTTTATCTGTAATAACACCTTGAATATAGTCGTTAACAACATCTATAGAAGAGCCAATAAGCTCAGGAGTGAATAAGAGAAATATTTTTGAAACGATGGTAATTAAAATACCAATAATTAGTTGCCATTTATATTTAAAAAAATACTTATTAAGGTGTTGTAATTCTTTCATTTAGCTTTTTAAAACAGATAAAGTTTTTAACAATTTCGCATTTTATCATTAATAATTTGTGTAAACCTTAATAATGGATTAATTTTGCGCGTTGTTTTTAAAAAATCATTAAACACAACCTTTAACATTAAATAAATAATTAAATGGTTACAGACGTTATCAACGCAAACGAACTTCACAAAGCAGACCCAGTTTTTGGTCAACTTTCATTTGATAATCATGAGCAAGTTGTGTTTTGCAACGACAAAGATACAGGATTAAAAGCAATAATTGGAATCCACAATACAGTATTAGGTCCAGCACTTGGTGGAACTAGAATGTGGAATTATACCAACGAATGGGAAGCCTTAAACGATGTACTTCGTTTATCAAGAGGAATGACTTTTAAGTCTGCAATTACAGGTTTAAATTTAGGAGGAGGTAAAGCCGTTATTATTGGTGATGCTAAAACTCAAAAAACTCCAGAGTTGATGAAAAAATTCGGTGAATTTGTTCATTCATTAAGTGGAAGATATATTACAGCTGAAGATGTTGGAATGGAAACATCTGATATGGATTTGGTAAGACAAGTAACACCTTATGTTACTGGTATTTCAGAAGAATTAGGTGGAGCTGGAAATCCATCTCCTATAACTGCTTATGGTGTTTTTATGGGAATGAAAGCAGCAGCTAAATTTAAATTTGGTTCAGATGTATTAGAAGATAAAAACATTTTTGTTCAAGGTATTGGTAATGTTGGAGAAGCACTTGTAGAGCATTTAGTAGACGAAGGGGCTAAAGTAACTATTGCAGATATTAGCCAAGATCGTCTAGAAGCTATTAAAAAGAAATATGGTGTTACCATTTATGGTGGAAACGACTTGTATTCTGAGGATATGGATATCTATGCACCTTGTGCACTTGGAGCAACAATAAATGATGATACCATCTATAAATTAAAAGCAAAAGTGATTGCCGGAGCAGCAAACAACCAATTAGCTGTTGAAGAAAAGCATGGAAAGATACTTCAAGAAAGAAATATTGTCTATGCACCAGATTTTTTAATTAATGCAGGTGGAATTATTAATGTGTATGCAGAGTTAGAAGGTTACGATAAAAAAGAAATTATGCGTAAAACCGAGAATATTTATAACACAACGTTAGAGATATTAACTAATGCTAAAACACATAATATTACTACAAATCACGCAGCATTGAACATTGCTCAAAATAGAATTGAGACAAGAAAAAAAGAGAATAAGAGATAATTCTTTAAAATAATATTATTTTTGCGAGGCGAAAGTTGATCTTAACTTTCGCCTCTTTAATTAAAAATTAAATTGAAATCAACTTTTAAGTTAATTTCAAAAACATATTAATTTATTAAAGTTCTTTGTACATATGCTTAACAGAAGACATATTAGAATAAAAGTCATGCAAACTATTTATTCCTTTCAAGGAGGAGAAAGCGATAGTTTTGATAAAGAACAAAAGTTCTTATTATACAGTCTAGATAATATTTACAACTTGTATTTATTAATGATGTCTTTACTTATTGAAGTTCAAAAAAGAGCAGAAGACCATTTAGAAAAATCGAGTAAAAAACATTTAGCAACAAAAGAGGAGAAAAATCCAAATAAGAAGCTGATAAACAATCAGGTGCTTCTTATGTTAAAAAACAATGTTCTTCTTAATGACGAATTCGAACGACGAAAAATTAGTAATTGGGAGTTAGATTCAGAATACGTTGAAATTATTTTTCGTGAAATTTTAGCAAGCGAATTATATTCTGAATATATGCAAACCAAAACATCTAATTTTAAAGAAGATAAAAAGTTTGTTATTGATATATTTAGCGAAATTATAGCTCCAAATAATAAGCTATACGACTATCTTGAAGATAAAAACTTAACTTGGATAGACGATTTGCCAGTTGTAAACACTGCCATTTTAAAACTATTGCGCAAGGTTAAAGAACAGTCTAATGAAGCATATTTTTTACCAAAACTATATAAAGATATAGAAGACAATGAATATGCCATAGATTTATTTAAAAAAACGCTTCTTAATCAATTTAAATTCGGTGAAATAATTCAAGATAAAACACAAAATTGGGACACAGAAAGAATAGCAAGTTTAGATACAGTGCTCTTAAAAATGGCTATTTGCGAAATACAAAAATTCCCGACTATACCAGTAAAAGTAACTATAAATGAGTATTTAGAAATAGCCAAAGAATACTCTACTCCTAAGAGTAGTATTTTTATAAATGGTATTTTGGATAAGCTAGTTAAAGAATATCAAGAAAGCGATACTTTAAATAAAACAGGTAGAGGGTTGATGTAATTAGAAATAATTATTACTTTTACAATCTTAATTTAAAAAAATAATTTATTATGAAAAAAGCAATCTTAGGGTTATCAGCTCTATGTTTAATAGCATTTACTTCTTGTAAAGAAGATGCTTCGAAAAAAATTAATGAAGAAAATGTTGCAGTTGCAGCAGAAAGAGATGCTAATTCATCAAAATTTCCAGTAATTACATTTGACAAAACAACACATGATTTTGGCGAAATTGAAGCTAAAGAGAATGTAGAAACTGTTTTTAATTACACTAATACAGGAGAATCTCCTTTAGTAATTACAGATATTAAAAGTTCTTGTGGATGTACCGTTCCTCAAGACTGGAGTAAAGAGCCATTAAATCCAGGAGATAAAGGACATTTTACAGTTAAGTTTAATGGATCAGGAGCAAATAAAGTATCTAAAACAGTTACAATTACTGCAAATACTGAAACTGGTAAAGAAACTGTAACTATTTCTGCTTTTGTAAAGCCAGATCCTAATGCACCAGTAAAAGCACAAGCTCAAGCTCCTGCAATTGGAGGTAGCCCAATGGCAGCACCTGCAGCTGGAGCACCAAAAAAATCTAGTACGCAACCTGGTCACGAAGGTCATAACCACGATTAATTAAATGGGAGAAGGTATTAGTAGTTTTTTGCCGTTTATTTTAATGTTTGTAGTTGTGTATTTCTTTATGATTGCACCACAAATGAAACGACAAAAACAAGAAAAAAAATTCGCTGCAGAATTAAAACGTGGCGATAAAGTAATTACCAAAAGTGGCATGCATGGTAAGGTTGTTGAATTAAATGATAATGATGCTAGTTGTGTTATTGAAACATTAGCAGGAAAAATTAAATTCGATAAATCTGCAATTTCTATGGAAATGAGTAAAAAACTCAATAAAATAGAAAAATAATATTACATGTAAATTTTTAAAAAAAAACCATTCATTTGTTTGAATGGTTTTTTTGTATTTTTTATATAAATCAGCAATATTAGTACTTTAAAATTTGTAATCATAAAAAATAATTCTATGTAGTTTAATTCTTTTGTTTGCAATTCATACAGCAACTTCTCAAGTACTTTTATCCTTGATATTTGGAGATAAATTAAATTCTACAGATTTAGAATTTATAATTGAAGGTGGTTTAAATTGGTCAGCCATATCAGGATTGGATGCTTCCTATATATTTACAACTTTTATTTTGGATTTTATTTTATTCAAAGTAAAAAAAATCCATATATTTACCAATGTATTGGTGAAATATAAATTAGGAATCAATAAATTTAGTGAATCTGATATAGAAGCAGCTGGAGTTGATTTAATAAATGAAGATGGAGTATATGTAGATTCAGTTAGTATATATAGTTAAATAATAAATTATTTTTTGGTATCTGTTTCTATCTGTTACTTGACCAATAGGAGCTAAAAAAAGTATGAAAGCACGTGAAAGTAAGGATACTACTAAAACACCATTAAAATCTGAATTGAAAAGTTAAATATGAAATTGAAACACCTTATTCTTATAAATTTAATTGCCTGCTTTTTTGTTCAGTCAATTCAAGCGCAACAACCAAAAACTAAAATTAGACCTAAATTCGAAGCCTATAGAGACAGCTTAAAACATGTAAATTATGATCAGTTTTTTCCTATTTGGGGAAAAAAAGCATATTCTAAAGGATTCGATATACCTTATCCTATTGGCGTTATGGCTAATTTTGTTTGGATGGATCAAGGAATATCTATTACTAACCTTCAATTAGGTCTTGAAACAAGTAATGTTGATATAGGTTTAACACCTATTGATTTTATTCAATTTGGTAATAATACAAATACATCTTATAGTGTCAATTTCCGACCAGATGTTTGGGTATTTCCCTTTCTAAACGTGTATGGCCTTTTAGGATATGGACAAACAAGAACAGAAGTAAATTTAGTTTATCCAATAAATTTGCGTTCGGTTGTTGAACAAAATATATCTACTTACGGTATTGGAATCATGGCAGCTGGAGGATTAGGACCTGTATTTTTCTCATTGGATGCCAATTTTACTTGGAATAAACCGGAATTATTAGATAAAGCAGTTCCAGTTAGAGTTGTTGGAATTAGAATTGGACACAGTTTCGTTTTTAATAACAAACCTCAAAGTAATTTTGCAGTTTGGGTAGGTGCTATGTTTATGGAAACAGGAAATGATACTTCTGGGCAGTTATTATTAAGTGAAGCCTTACCGTCTTCAGATGGTACTAAAAGGGATCAAATTGTAGCTAATTATAATGATTGGTATGATAATGAAGCTACCATTCCAGAAAAAGTAATTGCCGATCGTGTTCTAACACCAATTATAGATCGTCTGGAAGCGGCAGATGGAAGTGCGATAATTAAGTATGGTCTTGATAAACAAGTGGAACAAAAATGGAATGGTATTCTTGGAGCCCAATTTCAATTTAACAAACATTGGCAGTTAAGAACGGAAGGTGGTATATTGGGTAATAGAAAGTCCTTTTTGTTATCGTTGAATTATCGTTTTTTATTGTAGACTAGCTAGCAATTTTTATACTTGTCATGTAAACCAATGCCTTTTAAAATCATTGGTTTTATTTTTTCTATTCTAGATAATTTAGTAGCATTTTTTTTTGCTGTTTCTATATGCTCGCAATACTCACGTTGTTTTCCTAGTGTAAGCAATTTAAAGGCATCAAATAAGGCTGAATTAGCATTTAACTCATTTAAAAGTTCTTTAGGGATAGTAACCGATTTACCTTTGCGTTCTGGTTTTATTTCTTTGCCTAACTTCTGGTTTTCTATAGCTTCTTTTATATAAGCTAAAACAATATTTTTATCAATATCATCTATAGAATTAAAACGCATTTGTCTTAATCCTTTAGTTTTTTCTTGAGCTTGCTCTAAAAGCTTGTTTCCATCTTTTAAAAAGACTCCATTAAAAAACCAAATTCCAAAATGATTTTTAAAAGCACCAAGTCCAACTACATTTTTACCATCTAAAGCATAAACAGGAGAACTCCATTTAATGGTTTCTTCCAATTCGGTAATATTAATAATATCTCTTAGGATATTTAATGATTCACCAAATTGAGCATGGTTTTCAATGTATTCTTCTACAGAGGATATTTTTTTCAAACTAGTAAATTTATTTTTTAAGTGCTGTCAACTCAGCAATTTTACAAATAACTTCAGTGGCCTTTATCATGCTTTCAACTGGAACATATTCATAACGTCCATGAAAGTTGTGGCCTCCAGCAAAAATGTTAGGACAAGGTAATCCCATATAACTTAATTGAGAACCATCTGTGCCACCACGAATAGCTTTAATTAATGGCTTGATGTCTAATTGTTTCATAGCTTCTTCAGCAATATCTACAATGTGCATAACAGGTTCTACCTTTTCTTTCATATTAAAATATTGATCTTTTATTTCCGTAGTAATTACCTCTCTTTCATATTGCTCATTAATATCGTTGGTTAATTTTAACATGACTTCTTTTCTGGCTTCAAAATGTTCTCTATCATGATCTCTAATAATGTATTCTAAAACCGTCTCTTCAACTTCACCTTGAATAGAGTATAAGTGAAAAAAGCCTTCGTAACCTTCTGTATGTTCTGGTGTTTCTAGTCTTGGTAACGAGTTTATAAACTCGGTTGCTATATACATAGAATTCACCATTTTTCCTTTAGCATAACCAGGATGCACAATTTTTCCTTTTACTTTTACAACAGCTCCAGCAGCATTAAAATTCTCATATTCCAATTCGCCAATTTGGCTGCCATCCATGGTATAAGCCCAATCTGCTCCAAACTTTTCAACATCAAATTTGTGAGCACCACGACCAATTTCTTCATCTGGAGTAAAACCTACACGAATAGGACCATGTTTAATTTCTGGATGATTTATTAAGTATTCCATAGCCGAAATAATTTCTGTAATTCCAGCTTTATCATCAGCTCCTAAAAGGGTTGTGCCATCTGTAGTTATAAGTGTTTGACCTTTGTAAAGTAATAAGTCTTCAAAATAATCTGGTGATAATACAATGTCTTCTTCAGCATTTAAAATTATTTCTTTTCCATTATAATTCTCAACAATTTGTGGTTTTACATTGGCTCCTGTAAAATCTGGTGTGGTATCAAAATGCGAAATAAATCCTATGGTTGGAACATGGTGAGATACATTACTTGGTAACGTTGCCATAATGTATGCGTTATTATCTATAGTAATATCTTGCATACCAATAGTTTTTAGTTCTTTAACTAATTTATTGGCTAAATCCCATTGTTTGGCTGTACTTGGTGTGGTATCACTTTTTGGATCGGACTCTGTATCGATAGTTACATAGCTTATAAATCGATTTATAATGTGTTGTTTGTTTATCATTTGATAATGAGAATTTATGTTAGTTTAGATGTTCAAAAATACTATTAAAATTCTAAATATTGGGATTGGTTTTCTTCTATACTTGTTTCTTAGTATACTTTTAGTAAAGTAAAAAAGTTAAAAAACACCATCGTTTATCGGTGTTTGTAATTAATTAAATATTATTTTTATCAAAATTAAGCCTAAAAATAACAGAGAAATGCGCTTCATATTATGTATCATTTTTTTATTTGCAATAAATGCAATTAGTTTTAGTCAAACTAAAACTTTTAAAGTTGGATTTCTTTTAGATAAAAGCTCAGTCGAAACAGATTTATTATTAGACCATCTTGAGGAAGAAATTACAGATGTAGTAGGTGAAGATGCAATTATAGAATTTTCTAAAGAATACAGACTTGTTAATAATAATAACGAACAACTTGCATTAGAAAATTATAAACTTATTACTAATAAAGTAGATATTATTATAGCTTTTGGTAACTTTAACAATGAAGTTTTAACTGAAATAAATACTTATGAAAAACCAACTATTTTATTTGGTGTAGTAAGTGATAAACTTTTAGAGAGATCGCAATTTAGTTCTCCTAAAAAAATTAAAAATTTTACTTCAATTGTTACCATACTATCATATCAAGAAGATTTACATATTTTAAATGAACTAGTAGCCCCTAAAAGAATTGGAGTTCTTATTGAACAAGAATTTTTAAATAGTGAAATTGTTGATCAAGTATTTACAGACATAGAAAAAGAATTAGAAGTAGATTTAGAATTTATAACGTATAAAAATTTAGAAGATATAATAAATAATGTAGATGGGTTTGATGCAGTATATCTGGTAGGAGGTTTTTATTTTACGGAAAATGAAATTAAACGCTTAGCAGAAGTTTTAATAGATAAAAAAATAGCATCTTTTACTTCAACACATGCCAGAGATGTAGAATTTGGATTATTAGCTACTAATAATGACCAATCAAGTTACGAACAATTTTATAGAAGAGTTGCATTAAGTGTAGAGTCTATTGTAGTTGGCGAAGAGTTTGAAGAAGTTTCAACGTTATTGGAATTAAATAAAAGCTTAACTCTAAATATTAATACAGCCAATAGAATTGGAATTCCACTTAAATATAGTTTAGTTCCATCAACAAATTTTGTTGGAGATTTTTCATTAACGTATGTTGATAAAAAGTATTCTTTAGTAGACGTTATGAAAGAATCTATTGAAGAAAATTTAATTCTTAAAACATTTAAGCAAGATGTGTTAATTTCAGATGAGGATGTAAAATATGCTAAAAGTAATTATTTGCCAGATGTTTTTGGGAGTGTTTCTGGAAACTATGTAGATCCTGAAATGGCAGCAGCTTCTAATGGACAAAACCCAGAATTAACAACAAGTGGGAATATTTCTTTGTCTCAAACCATTTTTTCTGAATCTGCTAATGCAAATATTAGCATACAAAAAGCTTTATATGAAGCTCAAAAAGAGAATTATAATAGTGAAGAATTAAATACGGTTTTTAATGCAACAACAGCTTATTTTAATGCACTTATTTTAAAAGCAAATTTTCTAATACAGAATAAAAACTTAGATTTAACAAAGCGAAACTTACAAATAGCAGAACAGAATTTTGAAGCAGGACAGACTGGTAAATCAGATGTTTTAAGGTTTAGAAGTGAACTTGTTCAGAACGTTCAGCAAGATATTGAAGCTTACAACTTACTTCAACAAGGGTATTTACAATTAAATGAAATATTAAACAATCCTATTTCAACTAAAATAGATGTAAATGATACCGAATTAAACGAAGGTGTTTTTAAAAATTATAATTATCATCAATTTAGTGAGTTTTTAGATAGTCCTAAACTTAGAGAACCTTTTATTGCTTTTCTTGTTCAAGAAGGATTAGCAAATTCACCAGAATTAAAGTCTCTCGACTTTAATTTAAAAGCAACAGAAAGAAGTGAAAAACTATATGGAACAGGAAGATTTTTACCAACCTTAGCATTACAAGGACAATACAATTATACATTTAGTAGATCTGGAGAAGGAAGTACGTTTCCTCCTATATTTACTACACCACCAGATGGGTTTTATAATGTTGGTGTGAGTTTGTCTCTTCCTATATTTAATCAAAACAAACAAAATATAAATCAGCAAATTGCCACCATTCAAAAGGAGCAGATACAAACAACTACAGAAAGTTATAAATTAACTATTGAGAGAAATATCAACGATGCTGTTTTACAGCTTATAAACCAAATTTCAAATATTGAGTTATCTAAAGTGTTTGAAGAAACAGCAAGAGAAGTATTAGATTTAACGCAAACATCTTATGCTAATGGAGCAGTAAATATTGTGCAATTATTAGATGCACAAAACAATTATTTACAAGCCCAATTAGAAAGTTCAACAGCAACATATAATTATTTATTAAGTTCCTTACAATTAGAAAGATATTTAGGGAATTTCTTTTTACTTGAAACTGAAGAGGAAAAACAAGCATTTATTGCTCGTTTTTTAGAATTTGAAAATAACTTAACTGACAATTAATAAAAGAATTATGAAGTATATAAAAATGTTTAAATTACTATCCCTAGCAGGCTTGATATTGATTTCTAGTTGTGGAAAAAAAAATGAAGAAGTAACTAAAGAAGTATTTCGACCTGTAAAATACACAGAAGTTAAATTATCTGGTGGAGAAAAAACAAGAGGATTTAGTGGTACAGCAAAAACAGAGAAGATTATAAATTTAAGTTTTAGAAACACTGGTATTATTGTAATGCTTGACATGAAACTAGGTCAGAAAGTAAAAAAAGGTGATTTATTATCACAACTAGATAATGTGCAAGCTAGACTTAATTATGAAAGTGCTATTGAGTCTAAAAATAGTGCTGAATCTCAAATGAATACAGCAAAATTAAGTTTAAATAGAGTAAGGACTTTATTTGAAAAAGGGAGTACATCTTTAAGCGATTATGAATCTGCAAAGAATTCTTATAGAACAGCAGTTGCAAGTTTTGAATCATCAAAACGAAGTGTTGCAATTCAAGAGGAACAAATAAAATTCGGATATTTATATGCACCAGAAGATGGCTCTATAGCCTCTGTAGTTGCAGAAGTTGATGAAAATGTGTCCCCAGGTCAAACTATAGGAGTTTTAAATGCAGGTACAGCAATTGAAATTGAAATAGGATTACCAGAAAGTGTAATTAATAATGTTCATAAAGACATGCCAGTAAAAGTTTCTTTTACAGCAATTGAAGATAAAATATTTGATGCTCTAGTTTCTGAAGTATCGTCATCCTTAGATAATAATACATCAACTTACCCAATAAGAGTAACCATTATTGATAAAGATGAACGAATTAAGAGTGGAATGGCAGCAAGTGTCGTTTTTGATTTTGGGTCAGTTGTTTCAAACGAAAAGCAATTGGTTATTCCACCAGTAAGTGTTGGTGAGGATGGCGACAACAGATTTGTGTTTTTAATCCAAGGCTCAGAAGATAGTTACACTATAAAAAAACAGCCTGTAAAACTAGGCGAATTAACTTCTGAAGGATTTATTATTAAAACAGGATTAGAAGAAGGTCAAAAAATAGCAACTGCAGGATTGCAAACCCTTCTAGATGGACAAAAAGTTAAATTAAATTAAGCGCAAATATGAATTTAGCAAAGTTTTCCATAGAGCGCAATAGAATAACATTTACAATACTAGTCACAGTGGTGCTAATGGGAATTGTAATGTACAATTCTCTACCAAGAGATAGTATGCCACCATACACTGTAAGAACAGCTAATATTGTTACTAATTTCCCAGGTGCAAGTCCAGAACGTGTTGAACTTTTAGTTACTGATAAAGTAGAAAAAGTATCTCAAGAATTACCTGAATTAAAAGAGGTTACCAGTACTTCTCGTTCAGGATTATCTGTTGTTACTGTTGAATTAAAAGATGAGGTAAAACCTGAAAAATTGCAAGCAGTTTGGGATCGTTTAAGACGTAAATTAGACGCTATAGATGGTTTACCTAATGGAGTTGTTCCATATTTAGATGATGATGGGATAGGAGAAGTATTTGGAATTGCAGTTGGTATAATTTCAGACGGATATTCTTACGCTGAATCTAAGGAATATGTAGACGATATAAAGGACGACCTTATTAAACTCGAATTAGCAGCAAAAGTTGAATTAGGCGGTGTTCAAGACGAACGTGTGTTTGTTGAATTCGATAATGCACGTTTAAAAGAATATGGTTTATCTGCTTCAAAATTACAATCGGCAATTGCTGCAACAAACATTTTAAGTTCTGGAGGTCAAGTAAATTTAGAAAGTGAGCGTATAATTCTTGAACCAACTGGAAATTTTAACTCTGTACAAGATATTAAAAACACCCTAATTCAAGTTGGAGATGGAACGCAAATGGTTTATTTAGGAGATATTACGACCATTGTTAAAGGTTATATAGATCCACCTACACAAATAGTTACAGTAAATGGTAAAGAAGCCATCTCAATTCACGTAAGTTTAAAAGAAGGAGCTAATGTCATTCAATTAGGGCAAGATATAAATACAGTTGTAGCAGATTGGCAAGCAAAATTACCTGTTGGTTTAGAATTAATAAGGTTAGCATCTCTAGATACTTATATCGATGTTAAGATTAGTGATTTTATTGTAAATCTAATTCAGTCAATAGTAATTGTACTCTTAGTCATGTTATTGTTTTTAGGAATGAGAACAGGTACCATTATTGCTAGTTTAATACCAATGGTTACTATAACAACTATTTTTCTAATGGGAGTTTTAGACATAGGATTAAACCAAGTTACTTTGGCAGCTCTTATTATGGCTCTAGGTATGATGGTTGATAATGCCATTGTTGTTGCAGAAACTATTATGGTAAAGATGGAAAAAGGAACTCCAGCTAAAACAGCAGCAATTGAAGCTTGTGGAGAACTATTTACACCTTTATTAATTTCAACTTTAACAACTTCTGCTGCCTTTTTAGCCTTTTATTTAGCTCAGTCAACAATGGGAGATATTGTAGGTCCAATATTTGTTGTTATATCATTAGCATTATTATCTTCTTGGTTTATAGCATTAACGGTTATTACATTATTATGCTACTTATTCTTAAAAGTAAAACCTGTAGATGAGCGTAAACCTAGCTCTATTGATAAAATAATCTATAAATTAAAAGAAAAATATAAAGATTTAATTCTTTATGCTTTGGCTTATAAAAAAACGGTTTTAATTACTATTGTCGGGTTATTTATTTTATCTCTTCTGGGGTTCACAAAAATACCTTTTCTTTTCTTTCCGGATAGTGATAGAAACATGGTTACTGTTGATATTAATTTAATTCAAGGTACTCGAATTGAACGAACAGAAGAATTAATAAAAGAATTAGAAGTATACTTAAGAGATTCGCTACTAGTAAATGAAAATAGAGTAAATGGAATTACAGATTGGTCTGCTTATGTTGGATCTGGACCTGAATCTTATGATTTAGGATATACACCAGACGAACCTGATGCAAGTTATGCTCATATGTTAATAAATGTATCTGATGCTATTTATAATACAGAAATTGTAAAAAAATTAGATACTTATTGTTATAGTGCATTTCCTGAAGCAGATATAAAAGTTAGTTTATTAGGCTCTGGTGGAGGAGGAACACCTATTGAGGTTAAAATTTCTGGTGAAAATCCTGATATTCTAGCAGAATTAGGAGAACAAACCAAACAAAAATTGTCATCAATTACTGGAACAAAAAATGTAAAAGATGATTGGGGACCAAAAAGTAAAAAGTTTGTAGTAGATATAGATCAAAATAAAGCAAGATTAGCAGGAGTTTCAAACCAAGATATAGCTACTTCCTTACAAACTGTTTTAGATGGTTTTCAAACAGGAGAATACCGAGAAGACGATAAATCCATACCTATTTTAATGCGTAGTGATGCTAGTCAACAACAAACTTTAGCATCCATTGAAACTTTAAATATATATGCTCAAGGTACAGGTAAAAGCGTTCCTCTTAGTCAGGTAGCTACCATTGTTCCAGAATGGCAATATGCTAAAATTAAACGTCTAGATATTGATAGAACAGTAGTTGTAAGTAGTGAATTAAATGAAGATGGGAATGCCAATGCAATTATGAAAGAAGTGACCCCTTGGATTGTGGAAGAATCAAAATCTTGGCCTGAAGGATATACCTATAGATTTGGTGGAGATGCTGAAAGCACTGCTGAAAATATGGGAGCAGTTGTGGGTTATTTACCACTTTCAGGATTCATTATCATTATGCTATTGATAATTCAGTTTAATTCTGTAAGAAAAACAATTATGGTAGCATCAACAATTCCATTAGGTATTATTGGTGTAGTAATAGGTTTGTTAATATTTCAAGAACCATTTGGTTTTATGCCGTTTTTAGGTGTTATCTCTTTAGCAGGAATTGTAATTAATAACGCGATTGTTTTAATTGATAGAATTCAAATTGAAGAAACCGATTTAAAAAGACCTATTCAAGATGCAATTATTGCAGCCTGTTTACAACGTTTTAGACCTATACTATTAGCAACTTTTACAACTGTGTTAGGATTAATACCATTATATTTAAGTGGAGGAGAAATGTGGGAAGGAATGGCAGTTGGAATCATGGTTGGTTTATTATTTGGTACTTTTATTACGCTATTATTTATACCTTCATTTTATAGTTTGTTATATGAAATTAGTTATAACAATTATAAATTTAACGAATCTTTAATGGAAGATTAAAAGATGAGGTTTAAACGGCTTTACACATATCGATTTGAACTATTCTTTTTTAGCCAAATAGCTATACTTTTTGGGTCGATAGTATTCCCAAAAGTATTGTTTACAGAAATTATTTCACATCTATTATTCTTAATCAATATTTCATCTGGTTATGTTATTTTCTCAAGAAATCGTGAACAATCAAAGATTAGTATATTATTGTTAATAATAGCTGTAATTGTGTTTTTGTATAGATTTATAGGTAACAATGAAAAAGATCTTATTGATTACATAAAAGTTGCTATCTATTTTGTTTTTTATAGTTTAATTACATTTGAAATTGTCCGACAAGTATGGCAATCTGAAAAGGTCAACAGAAATGTTATTTTTGGATTAATGAGTGGATATATTTCTATTGGGCTTATTGGTTTTTTTGTATTTTTTAGTATTGAATTAGCTGAGCCAAATTCTTTTAAAGGATTAATAGAAGGAGGTACAATAACAGATAACTTAGATAGTTTATTATACTACAGTTATATAACTTTAATGACTATTGGTTATGGTGATATTACTCCTATTTCAGATATTGCCCAAAAAACAACTATGTTTTTTGCTATGTTAGGACAGTTTTATATGGTAATTGTAACTGCAGTAGTTGTTGAAAAGTATATCAGACATTCTCATTTAAAAGAATAATTACAATAGATATAATTAATTATGTATTTAGAATTGTATTTTTGCATTTCAAAAATCTGTCATGTATAAATTGTTAATTCGACCTCTATTTTTTCTTTTCGATCCGGAGAAAATTCATCATTTTACTTTTTCTTTTATTCGTTTTATAAGTAAAATACCATTTATTCCAAGCCTATTTAGAAAGTTATATTTTGTTCAAGACAAGCGCTTAGAAAGACAATTATTTGGATTAAAATTTAAGAACCCAGTAGGTTTAGCAGCAGGTTTTGATAAAGATGCAAAACTTTATAATGAGTTAAGTAATTTTGGTTTTGGTTTTATTGAAATAGGAACACTAACTCCTAAACCTCAAGACGGAAATCCTAAAAAACGCTTATTTAGATTAAAATCGGATAATGCTATAATTAACAGAATGGGTTTTAATAATGGTGGAGTAGACGAGGCTGTAAAACGACTTAAGAAAAACAATGGTGTTATAATTGGAGGGAATATTGGTAAAAATAAAGTTACTCCAAATGAAGAAGCTGTTGAAGATTATAAAAAATGCTTCCATGCATTATTTGATCATGTAGATTATTTTGTAGTAAATGTAAGTTCTCCAAACACTCCTAATCTAAGAGAATTACAAGATAAAGAGCCACTTACAAGACTGTTACAAACTTTAAAAGAAGAAAATAATAAAAAATTCAAGCAGAAACCTATTTTACTAAAAATAGCTCCAGATTTAACAGATAGTCAATTGTTAGATATAATTGTCATTGTTAGAGACACAAATATAGAAGGTGTAATAGCTACAAATACTACTGTTTCTAGAGAAGGTTTAACTAGCGAAAATAAAAATGAAATTGGTGGTCTAAGCGGAAAGCCATTAACTAATCGTTCTACTGAAGTTATTAGGTTTTTAGCAGAAAAAAGCAATAAAGCTTTTCCTATAATTGGAGTTGGAGGCATTCATTCAGTTAAAGATGCTTTAGAGAAATTAGAAGCAGGAGCAGATTTAATTCAACTCTATACAGGCTTTATTTATGAAGGACCAAAACTAATTAAGGACATTAATAAAGCGATATTAGAAAAATAACTATTGAACTACGACACTCTTATATCTTTTATTTTTGCTACTTCTGCCTTAGCAATTTCACCTGGACCAGATAATATTTATGTACTAATGCAGAGTATAAGTAATGGTAAGAAATATGGTTTGGCAACAGTCTCAGGGTTAATTTCTGGGTGTTTGGTACATACTACATTAGTTGCTTTTGGTGTGTCGGTAATTATAAAAGAAAACGAGTATATATATTTTATTCTAAAACTATTTGGAGCTGCTTATTTATTGTATTTAGCGTATAAGGTTTATAAAAGTGATTCAAATTTAAGTTTAAACTCAAATCATGTTGAAAAGAAAAGTATATTTCAACTTTTTAAGCAAGGGTTTTTAATGAATGTCTTAAACCCAAAAGTATCTTTGTTTTTTTTAGCTTTATTCCCAGGGTTTCTTTTTAGTAATACACTTAGTCAAATTACTCAATTTTATATTTTAGGGATTTTATTTATGGCTGTTTCATTCATTATTTTTTCTTCCATAGCTTTGCTTGCAGGAACTATTTCAAGTTATATGAAAAAGCATCATCAAGTAGGTTTGTTTTTTAAATGGCTACAAATTATAGTGTTTGTAGGTATTACAGTTTTCATATTGCTTTAAATAAAATAATACTATTTTTACATTTCCAAAGTCTTAAAAATGTCAGATCAAATAAAAGTTATTGAATGTCCTCGAGATGCCATGCAAGGAATTAGAGACTTTATTCCTACCGAAAAAAAGGTGCAATACATTCAATCTTTATTACGAGTAGGATTTGACACCATAGATTTTGGTAGTTTTGTATCTCCTAAAGCCATTCCTCAAATGGTTGATACAGCTCAAGTATTAGACCAATTAGATTTAAGTAAAACTCAGAGTAAATTGTTAGCAATTATAGCTAATACTCGAGGTGCTCAAGATGCTTCTGTGCATCAACAAATAGATTATTTAGGGTATCCATTTTCAATTTCTGAAAACTTTCAGATGAGAAATACACATAAAACTATTGCACAATCTGTGGTTACATTAAGTGAAATACTTGAAGTAGCAGATAAAGCAAATAAAGAAGTGGTAGTCTATATTTCTATGGGTTTCGGAAATCCTTATGGAGATCCTTGGAATGTTGATATAGTAAGTGAGTGGACAGAAAGATTATCTAAAATGGGAGTTAAAATTTTATCTTTAAGCGATACCATTGGAAGTTCTAACCCTGAAAATATAAACTACTTGTTTTCTAATTTGATACCTAATTATCCAGATATAGAATTTGGTGCACATTTACATACTACTCCTACAACTTGGTTTGAAAAGGTTGATGCAGCTTTTAAAGCTGGATGTAATAGATTCGATGGTGCCATTCAAGGATTTGGAGGTTGTCCAATGGCAAAAGATGAATTAACTGGTAATATGCCTACCGAAAAATTACTTTCTTACTTTACTCAGAAGAAGATTTCAAACCTAAATGCCCTTAGTTTTGAAAGTGCTTATAATGAAGCAACCAAAATATTTACTGTTTATCACTAATTATATTTTAGTCTATACTTCACATCTTCAGTAAGTTAAAATTTAATCACATTTTTTATTTTAAATTAATCTAAATAAGCTTTGCGTATTTAAAATCCTATACTATTTTTGTCGAAGAATTAATTCACTATTTATAACAAGTCTAAATAAAAATAAATTTATAGTCAACTAAAATGAAAAATGTATTATTGGTAGTAGCTTTGTTAATTTCAGCTATTACATTTTCCCAAACAGTTCCAGATTCATTATATACAAATCCACAACAACAAGAAAACGCTGCTCAACGTATTTTATCAGGAAACGTTAGTTCTGGGGTAACAGTTGGTGGTTATGGAGAAATCACTTACAATCAGCCAGAAGGTAATAATGGCGAATTAGATGTTCAAAGATTAGTTTTATTATTTGGTTACAAATTTAGTGATAGAGTACAATTTGTAACTGAAATAGAATTAGAACATGTTGAAGAAGTTTATGTAGAACAGGCTTTTTTACAGTATAGTTTAACAGATCATGTTAATCTTCGTGGAGGACTTATGTTAATTCCTATGGGAATTGTTAACGAATATCATGAACCTACAACGTTTAATGGAGTTGAAAGACCTAGTATGGACAAAAGTATTGTACCAACAACTTGGAGAGAAATTGGTGTAGGTGTAGCTGGAAGATTTAATGAGATTTCTTTAGGATATCAAGCCTATATATTTACAGGATTTGCTTCTGTTAATGGAGATAAGCTTTTAGGAGGAAAAGATGGATTAAGAAACGGAAGACAAAAAGGAATTCAATCTACAGTAGAATCTCCAAACTTTTCTGCTAAACTAGATTACTACGGACTTCCAGGATTGCGTTTAGGTTTAGCTGGATATTTTGGTCGTTCTCAAGCTCAAGATGATGTGGAAGATATTGATGGTTCTAGTGTTGGATTATCTATGGTAGGATTTGATGCTAGATATGCATATAAAAGATTAGCTGCACGTGGACAGATTGTTTATGCTGGTTTATCAGATACTGAAGCTTATAACGAATTGTATTACGATTTAGATGCTGATCCAACTCAAGGACTAGGAAGTGCTATGCAAGGATGGTATTTAGAAGCCTCTTTTAATTTATTACCATTAACAAAAAAACAGCAACTTTACGCTTTTGCACGTTATGAAGATTATGACACTAACTCTAAAGTAGAAGGAGATTTACTTGTTAACGATGCGTTTAACAGAAGTGAATGGACATTAGGTTTAAGCTATAAATTAACTCCAGGAGCTGTTGTTAAAGCAGATTATCAATTTAAGAATGATGCCACTAATAATAGTCTACCTAACCAATTAAATTTTGGAATTGGAGTATGGTTCTAATTCAAGAATTAGTTTTTAATTGTCCTTTAGCTAGAGTAGAATTTTAATTTCTCTCTAGCTATTTGGCATTTTAATTGGTAACTGTAAACATTTAAATACCTTTGCAACATGAATTTGAAATATATAATTATTCTTATGGTTTTTATGGCTTATCAAAATATTCATTTGCCTAAAAATATTCAAAAGAAAGTTGATAAGGAAATTTCTGAAACGTTTGAGATTGAAGCATTCCAATTTGAATCTTTTAACGTTCCTCGTGCCATTTCTATAGACTTACCTTCAATATTTGAAGCTAATAATTTTTTTAAAATTCTATCTGATAATAAGCTGTTAGGTTATGCTTATGTTTCAAAAGCACCAAGTAAAACAGATCAATTTGACTATTTAGTTTTATTAGATTTAGAATTGGTGGTAGTTAACACTAAGGTTTTAATATATAGAGAAGATTATGGTGGAGAAATTGGAAGTAAACGTTGGTTAAAACAGTTTGTTGGCAAAACACAAAACGACACCTTAAATTATGGTGAAAATATTATGGCTATTTCTGGTGCTACAATTTCAGTAAGATCCATGACAACTGCTATAAATAACTTACTGAAGTCAATTAAAATACTTCATGAAAAAGACATTATATAATATGCAACTCAATGGATTAATTTATACGTTACCTAAAGAAATTAAACTTTTAATTGCAGCATTTATTGTTGTATTAAGTATTGGTTTTTATACAGGTTTACTTTTTGTTGGCGAAACATCTACAACAAAACCAAATGGTATTGAAGAACAATATTTAGGAAATGAATCTAATGAGGATGCTATGGTTATGAAGTTTAAAAAAAGCGAGCAAGAAATGCTTACGTTGGTTCATAATCACATATTATCAATGTCTATTATTTTCTTTTTAGTGGGTTTAATACTAAGTACTACCAAACTAAATAGCAAGCTAAAGCTATTTTTAATTATAGAGCCATTTCTGTCTGTTACCCTTACTTTTGGAGGTCTTTATTTACTTTGGTTAGGCCTTTCATGGATGAAATATATTGTCATGCTTTCAGGTATTTTAATGACACTCACTTTTACTGTTTCAATATTGATAATTCTGAAACAACTATTATTTTTTAAAAAAGTAAATATTTAGAATATTCTTGTATTTTTAGACTTCATTTAATCCATATGAAGTCATTTTTTTATTTATTTTTTCTTTCTCTAACCACAATAAGTTATTCTAAAGAATATAAAAACTTAAAGGAGTATCATGAGATATCCGGAAAGATACTATTAGAACCTTCAGATTGGCTTAGTAAAGACAGAAAAAACAATACCTTGGTTTGGCAACAAGCAAATGAATATAATCTAAAACATAACTTACCAGCAGAATATTTAACAATAAAAGAGCGAACCGATTTTTATTTGTGGTTATATACTACTTTAAATGAAAGAGATGTAGTATGGCCAAAAATGGCACATTTCATTTCAAATAAATTAGAAAACATCAATTCCTTCCCTTTTAATATGTTCACTAGAAAAGAGGTAAAACTATATGCAACAAAAGGAAGTAAAACGGTTTTCAATAAGGCATTTAGTATAATAAAAAAGTTATATTTTTCAGAATCAATATTAAATAAAGAAGACGCTTTAACTTGGGATGAATCAATAATTTATAAAGAACAATACAATTGGCTGGAAGAAATATATAATGGAATAGATGCCAAAACATTGAAGACTATTGATAAAATGGCACAAGGTAAAGGTATTTACACCTTCATTGTACCTAAAGAAGTTGCTTTTTCAGGAGATTTATCTGATAAAGAAAACAGATATAACTACGCTATAAATACCCTAAGGACCTATTGTATTAATAATTATGATTAATTTAATGTAAGCATAAATCTATTATCGTTATTAATATTGTATATTTGCACGCAATTATAAATGTAATTGCAACATGACATCACATTCAAACAAAATTGTAGGAGAAGGTTTAACCTACGATGACGTCCTTTTAGTTCCTGCATACTCAGAAGTATTACCTAGAGAAGTAAATATTCAAACAAAGTTTACTAAAAACATTACCATTAACATTCCAATAGTCTCTGCTGCTATGGATACGGTTACAGAAAGTGCTATGGCTATTGCTATGGCTCGAGAAGGTGGAATAGGTGTATTGCATAAAAACATGAGTATTGAAGATCAAGCAAATGAGGTTAGAAAAGTAAAGCGTGCTGAAAGTGGGATGATTACAGATCCAGTAACTCTAACTTTAGATGCAAAAGTTTTTGATGCTAAGCAAAACATGGCAGAGCATAGTATTGGAGGGATTCCAATTGTTGATGAACTTGGTACATTAAAAGGAATTGTAACAAATAGAGATTTACGATTCGAAAAAAATAATAACAGACCAATTGTTGAAGTAATGACTAGTCAAAATTTAGTTACTGCCCCTGTTGGAACTTCTTTAGAGCAAGCAGAAGTTATTTTGCAACAAAACAAAATTGAAAAATTATTGATTGTTGATGATAACTACAAGTTGGCTGGTTTAATTACTTTTAGAGACATAACAAAACTAACACAGAAGCCTATTTCTAATAAAGATGTTTTTGGTCGTTTACGTGTTGCTGCTGCTTTAGGAGTAACAGCAGATGTTGTTGAAAGAACTTCAGCATTAGTAAAATCTGGTGTAGATGCTGTTATTGTAGATACTGCTCATGGACATACAAAAGGTGTAGTTTCTGTGCTTAAGGAATTAAAATCAAAATTCCCAAAATTGGATGTTATCGTTGGAAATATTGCAACTGGAGCTGCAGCTAAGTATTTAGTTGAAGCAGGAGCAGATGCAGTAAAAGTTGGAATAGGTCCAGGATCTATTTGTACAACACGTGTTGTAGCTGGTGTTGGATTCCCTCAATTTTCAGCAGTTTTAGAGGTTGCTGAAGCCATAAAAGGGTCTGGAGTTCCTGTTATTGCTGATGGAGGAATTCGTTATACTGGAGACATACCTAAAGCCATTGCAGCTGGTGCTGATTGTGTGATGCTTGGCTCTTTATTAGCAGGTACCAAAGAAAGTCCAGGAGAAACAATTATTTACGAAGGAAGAAAATTTAAGTCATATCGTGGTATGGGTTCGGTAGAAGCTATGAAACAAGGTAGTAAAGACAGATATTTTCAAGATGTTGAAGACGATATCAAAAAATTAGTACCAGAAGGTATTGTTGGTAGAGTTCCATATAAAGGAGAACTTAATGAAAGTATACATCAGTTCGTTGGAGGATTAAAAGCAGGTATGGGTTATTGTGGATCTAAAGATATAGAAACTCTTAAAGAAACAGGTCAGTTTGTTAAAATTACAGCATCTGGCATTAATGAAAGTCATCCACATGATGTAACAATTACTAAAGAATCTCCTAATTATTCTAGATAGAATTTATTTTAACAATATATTCTAAATTTTTATAATTTTGCATAAAATAAATTTTAATTAAAATGAAACCAGAAGTAACTACTGATTTTCAAACAGGTCAAGCTGAAATATTTAAAAATCCCATACTGGAGCGGCTTACAAAAACAGATCCAGTTTCTAATATAATTGTTTACGGATTGGTAAATGCATTTTTAGTTTACATAGCTATTGGAGTAATGGGTCTAAGCGTTTGGTCTTTCCTAGGCTTATTTGTTTTTGGTTTGTTCTTTTGGACTTTTGCAGAATACATGTTGCATCGTTATGTTTTTCATTGGGTTACAGAGGCTAAATGGTCACAAAGGTTTCATTTTATCATGCATGGAGCGCATCATAATTACCCTACAGATAAAGAGCGATTATTAATGCCACCCGTTCCTGGAATTATTTTAGCTTCTTTGTTATTTGGAATGTTTTTTATAATATTCTGGATTGCAGGCTTTTCACAATTAGTTTACGGTTTTTTCCCAGGTTTTTTTATTGGTTATTTAATGTATTCTTTTGTTCATAGAGCTACTCATGTGATGCGTCCTCCAAAACGATTTAAAGAATTATGGCACCACCATAGTTTACACCATTATAAATATCCTAATAAAGCCTTTGGTGTATCTAATACGTTTTGGGATAAAGTATTTGGAACTATGCCACCTAAAAAGAAGAAAAAGAAAAACTAATATATTTTCCTTCAGTTTTATAACATTTTTAAAAGCTGTTTAACTCCTTGTGTAGCAGTTTCTGAAATGACTGTGACTCTTTTATTATTTATTTCAGCAGGTTTTGGGTCTATATAAAAAATAGGAATATTTCTTGGAGCAAAATCTAAAAGACTTGCAGCTGGATATACTTGCATAGATGTACCAATTATAACTAGAATATCAGCAGTTTCACACTTAACAATGGCATCTTCAATTTTAGGAACAGCTTCACCAAACCATACAATATGTGGTCTAAGCTGAAATCCCTTTTCGCATAAATCACCTAAACAAATATCTTGATTCCATTGCTTAATGTCATTTTCAAAATAACTACTCCTTACTTTTAATAATTCGCCATGTAAATGAATTATATTTGAGCTTCCAGCTCGCTCATGTAAATCGTCTACATTTTGAGTAATTATTGTTACTTTAAATTTAGCTTCTAAATTAACTAAACCTATATGTGCATCATTTGGTTGAACAGTTAATAATTGTCTCCTTCTTTCGTTATAAAAATTTAAAACTAATTCAGGGTTTTTAGCAAATCCTTCAGGTGAAGCTACTTCCATAACATCATGTCCTTCCCAAAGACCATCAGCATCTCTAAATGTTTTAATACCACTTTCGGCACTTATTCCAGCTCCTGTAAGTACAACTATATGTTTCATTTTTATAGGCTTTATTTTAAAATTCGTAAAATAAAATTAAAAAGGTCTGCTTTCAGACTTTAAAAATTTATATATTATGTGTAATATTACAAATAAATTAATATGGATTATGAAACATATTTTTAAATCTCTATTTTTAGTTTTGCCACTAGTATTTTTATTTAATTGTAGTGGGGACGATAATATAACACCACTCCCTTCTAGTCAAATCTCTAAATCATTTTCATTAAGTTCTATTGATGATAATAACGTTTCTGGTATAGCTAAATTTATTAAAAACGATGATAATTCAACTACAGTAGAATTAGACTTTACAGCTATTCCAACAGGAGGTTCGCATCCTGCACATATTCATTATAATACTGCAGCTGAAGGTGGAGCCATTGCAATTACATTAGGAACAGTTAATGGTGATACAGGATTTAGTACCATTTCTTTTACAACTTTAGATGATGGAACACCTATTACCTATGATGAATTGATGAGTTTTGATGGTTATATAAATGTACATGAAAGCGAATCTCAATTAAATATAATAGTTGCTCAAGGAGATATTGGTCAGAATGAATTAACTGGAGTTTCAAAAACCTATACATTAGGAGAAAAAGACATTCCTGGAATTTCTGGAACAGCTGTTTTTTCTGAACGCGAAAATGGTGAATCTCTAGCAGTTATACAATTATTAAATACGGTTATAGGAGAGCTGCACCCTGCACATATACATTTTAATACTGCTGTAGAAGGTGGAGATATTGCATTTACCTTCAATTCAGTTAATGGAGAGACAGGTAAAAGTTATACCAATGTAAAAGAATTAGACGATGCTACTTCTTTTTTGTATATAGATATTATAGGTTTTGATGGCTACATTAATGTACATGAAAGTGATATGAATTTAGACACTATTATTGCGCAAGGTGATATTGGAGAAAATGAGCTTACAGGTGATTTTATTTCGTATAATTTAAACGAAGTTGATATGTCTGGAATTAGTGGTAGCGCTACTTTTTATGGAAGAACTAGTGGTGAAGCTTTAGCAGTCATTTTATTACAAAACACACCAATAGATGGTATTCATCCAGCTTTTATGTATTCCAATGATGTTGATACACCAGGAACTGTTTTGTTTTCTTTTAGTCCTGTAGATGGAAATACTGGAATCAGTCAAACTAATTTGGCTACATTAGATGATGATACTCCATTTGGATTTACAGATGTCTTAGGTGTTAATGGAAATATAAAAGTGCATTTAAACAATGTGCAGCCTACAGTTATTGCCCAAGGAAACATTGGTTCAAATGATTAACCTAAAATAAATTTGAATTTAAAACCTGATGATAGATCAGGTTTTTTTATTTTTAAAACATGGTAGATTTAAAACTTCTTGAATATTTAGAAACTTATTTAACAGAAAATAGAAGACAACGATTCGACAAAGTACTTTCACAACGAACCAAGCATTTTACAATAGCCACAGAAGATGTGTATCAACTGCACAACACAAGTGCAGTTATTAGAAGCTGCGATGTGTTTGGAATTCAAGAAGTCAATATTATTGAAGAAACCAATACTAAACGTATTGATAGAGAAATAGCCATGGGAGCCCAGAAATGGGTAGATTTAAACAGATACCACTCTGTTAAAGATTCTATAAAAGATTTAAAACAAAAAGGATATCAAATTGTAGCAACAACACCTCATACAAAAGATTGTTTGTTACATGAATTTGATATTACACAAAAAGCTTGTTTTTTCTTTGGTAGAGAGACAGAAGGCCTGTCTCAAGAAGTTTTAGATGAAGCTGATTGCTTTCTTAAAATTCCCATGTCAGGATTTACTGAAAGTTTGAATATTTCTGTATCAGCAGCTATTATTTTGCAACATGTTACAACTAAATTAAGATTATCAGATGTTTCTTGGCAATTATCTATAGAAGAGCAACAAGAGAAGAGATTAGATTGGATTAAAAAAACAATAAAAAGCTATGACGAGATAGTAACCTGTTTTTATAAAAAATAATTTTTGTAAATTTATAAGAACTAACAATCTAATAATCATGATTTTCCTTTACATAATACTCGGACTAATAGGCTTAATTATTCTTTTAGCTTTAATAGCTCCAAAGCAATACGAAGTAAATAGAAGTGTTATTATAAACAAATCACTTCCAGAGGTTTTTCAGTATTTAAAATTTGTAAAAAACCAAGATAATTGGTCTCCTTGGAAAAAGAAAGACCCACATATGAAACAAGAATCTGTTGGAATAGATGGAGAAGTTGGCTTTGTTGCTAAATGGGATGGTAATAAAGAAGTTGGATCAGGAGAGCAAGAAATTCTTCATGTTGAACATAATGAGCAAATTAAAACTCAACTTAGGTTTTTTAAGCCTTGGAAATCAACTTCAGATGCCTATATAAAAGTGACTGAAGTAGATGCGAACCAAACCAATGTTACTTGGGGTTTTACAGGTAATAATCCAATACCTATGAATATTTTCATGTTGTTTTTTAATTTTGAAAAAGCGGTTGGTAAAGATTTTGAAGAAGGATTAGCCAGTTTAAAAGACATATTAGAAAAATAATAAGAGTATGAAACATAATATGATAGGTTGGTTTGAAGTGCCAGTAAATGACATGGAAAGAGCCAAAAAATTTTATGAAACTGTTTTTAAAGTTGAGATTTCTATACATGATTTTGGTGGTATATTAATGGGATGGTTTCCAGATCGAGGAGAGGTGCCAGGAGCTCAAGGTACCTTAATTAAACAAGATACTTATTTGCCAAGTCAAGAAGGAACATTGGTTTATTTTATAAGTGAAAATGTACAAAATGAATTAGATAGAGTAGAAGTAGCAGGTGGAACTATTTATCAACCAAAATCACAAATATCGGCAGAGCATGGCTATATGGCTGCATTTATAGATACCGAAGGGAATAGAATTGCTTTACATTCTAGAACATAAAAAAAGCGAAAGATTATCTTTCGCTTTTTATTTTTATAGTCTTCCTTTATTCTTACTCCTACTTAAAACTTTATATTCTTCATAACATTCGCTAATAGCATCTAAAATCTGAAGATCGTTTGCTGTTTGAATAAAGTTTTTAGAATAATTACATTGCCTGATTATTTCATCTAAATCTGCACGATCTACTTGTAATAGTGCTGTAAGCATTTCTCTATCAAATCTATTGGCAAGAAGGGTTCTAATTTCATCATCCTGCTTCATTTGCTTTAACTTACGCATTTCGTTTGGTTGTTTGCCAAACATGCTATACAGAAAGTCGGCAGGATTAAATACAGCACCAAGGACTCGAGTTACAGCATTTGTAGATGAACCTCCAGCTTCATAACCTGTTTGAAGCCCAGAAATATTATACCTATAATTTGTATTAATAGGCACTTGTTTAATATCAACTTCAAGAAAACCTGTTAATTTAAATTCGTTAATAACAACTTCTTCTAAAGCAAATGCCAATTCGGTTAATTGAATGGTTGAGCTTCCAAATTTTATCCAGTCGTTTGTAACACGTACTTTAATAGATTTAAACCCTAAATACGAGAAATGAAGCGTATCTGTTGCTTTCGCTTTTATTTCAAATTCACCTCTAGCATTTGTTATCGTTCCTTTTACTTGATTTAAATTAACAATATTCACACTTTCTAAAGGGATTCCTTCAGAAGCATTAATAACAACTCCTTTTACTGTAGTGTCTTCCTGACTATATGTAAAAGTGGTACTAATTAAAAGAATAAAAAGAAAAAAAAGTTTTTTCATTAAAGCAATTTGAGTATAAAAGTACTAAACTAAACGAGAATACATTTAGGTATCTTATATTTTGACTTAAAATTAACAAAAAGGTTTAACGTCTAGAACGTCTTGGTCTGGCAGAATTTGAGCTTGATCCAGAGTCTGAGCGTCTTGAACGAGATTCAGTATTAGAGCTTCTTCTTTCGCTTCTGTTTTCATCGCTTCTAGAACTTGAACGCCTATCACTTCTTGGTTTATCATTACTAGAACTTGAACGCCTGTCACCTCTTGGCTTATCATCGTTACGTCTTCTACTTCCTCCACCATCACGACGTCTTTTGTTTCGGCTAGTGCCTCTTCCTTTATCTTCGCTAATTTCAACATTCACAAAACGTCCTTCATGTTTAAAATCTGTAAAGAATGCTAATACTTTTTCTTTATGCTCTTCCTCTGTATTGAAAAAAGAAAAACTTTCTTTCACGTCTACTTTAAAGACATCATCTCTTCCTAGGTCTAAAATTTCCTTTAAGAAATCTTTCAATTTCATCCAATCGTAACCATCTTTTCTACCTACATTTATAAAGTAACGAGGTCCACTAGAACCTTCACTAAAACCTCTTCCTCCACGCTCTCTGTCTTCTCCACGAGAAGTATCTGATACATTTAGGTTCTTAGTTTTCTGGTAATAATTAAAGAATCTGGTAAACTCTACCGAAAAGAATTTTTTAATCAATTCGTCTTTTGTAGTATCTGCAAAAAGTTCGTTGATACTATCTAAATACTTATCAATTTCGTGATTGATTTCTGTGTTATGAATTTTATTAGCAAGCGACATTAACTGTACTTCGCAAATCTCCATGCCATCTGGAATTTCTTTGTGCTCAAATTTTTGGTTAATAATACGCTCAATACTTTTTATTTTTCGTACTTCGCTTTTAGAAACTATAACCATAGAAACACCAGTTTTTCCAGCTCGTCCTGTACGTCCAGATCTGTGTGTGTAAGTTTCAATTTCGTCAGGTAATTGGTAATTAATCACGTGAGTAATATCGTCTACATCAATACCACGAGCAGCGACATCTGTTGCAACCAACATTTGTATTTGTTGATTTCTAAAAGATTTCATGACTAAATCACGTTGGTTCTGACTTAAATCGCCATGTAAAGCACCTGCACTATAACCATCTTCAATTAAGTTTTCGGCTACTTTTTGAGTATCTCGTTTTGTACGACAGAAAATTACAGAGAAAATATCTGGATTAGCATCTGCCAAACGTTTTAAAGCTTGGTATCTGTCTCTAGCATTCACTAAATAATACTCATGAGAGACTTGATTGGTACTTTCATTTTTATTTCCAACAGTAATTTCCTGTGGACTTTTCATGAATTTTTTTGCAATTGTAGCAACTTCTTTAGGCATTGTTGCTGAAAACAACCAGGTGTTTTTATCTGCTGGTGTATGCGATAAAATATCTGTTATATCTTCTTTAAAACCCATGTTTAGCATTTCATCGGCTTCATCTAAAACAGCGTACTGTATTTTAGAGATGTCAACCAAACGTCTACTAATCATATCTTTCATTCTACCAGGAGTAGCAACAATAATTTGTGCGCCACGTTTTACTTCACGTGCTTGATCTGTAATGCTAGAACCACCATAAATGGCAACAACGTTAAGGCCTTTGCAATATTTACCATATTGTTTCATCTCGTTTGTAATTTGCAAACAAAGTTCGCGAGTAGGAGACAAGATTAATCCTTGAGTTGTTCGGCTATCGATATCAATTTTTTGAAGCATTGGAAAGCCAAAAGCAGCAGTTTTACCTGTTCCTGTTTGCGCTAATGCTACTAAGTCTGTGTCTTTTTCTAATAAAATTGGGATTGCTTTTTCTTGGACCTCACTTGGAGTTTCAAAGCCTAAATCTGTAATTGCGTGTAATAGATCTTCATTAAGACCTAAATCTTGGAATGTGCTCATTCGTGTTTAATAAGTAATCGATTATGTTTTGTAGTGTTACAAAAGAAGTGAATCGACATACTTAAACCTAAACTTCTAGTAACACATCCTCACTCTGAGGAATTTTCAAGGTGCAAAGGTACGTATTTATTTGAGATTTTAATATAGAGACTTTAAGAATCTTTAAATTAGGAGTTTAGATTCGATTTTTTATAATTTGTAGAAGAATCCTATTTGAGTTTCAAACACATAAATTTACACTTTTTTTACATTTATTTGACAGATTTAAAAAGATACTCGTCTTATATTCGTAGAAATAATAAATATTATATCATGAAGAAAATCAAAAATATTGTATGGTCATTTGTTGCCTTATTAATTATTATTGTTGTTAGTGGCTATACTAAAAGCACTTCGGTTTTACCAAAAAATGAAACCGTTCTATTGAAAGTAACCAATCAAATTCAGACTATTAATTTGTTTGTAACACATGGACATTGCAGCACACCTTTTAGAGGAATTGTTGAGAATTTAAAAGTCGATGTTTCTAAAAGGCTTGACTTTGGCAATCCTCTTGAAAACATGGAAATCTCTTTTGAAGTAGACCCAAACACGTTTAATGTATGTGCTGGAGACGAATTAACAGAAAGAGTAAAAACACCTGGATTATTTATTAACGAGAATAAAGATAACATGACTTTCAAATCCACTCAAGTTTATACTATGGGACTTGATTGGTATCAGGTTAATGGTAAATTGTCAATAAAAGGAGTAGAAAAAGATGTTAAGTTATTTGTAACTGGAATTAGATATCCAAAGGACATGATGGCTAGTTCTCTAGTAGTAGAAGGACAAATGAATTTACTTGATTGGGGAATTGATTATGATAAAATTGTTTATGGAGAATCAGATTCTGTTCCAACTAAATGGATGCATATTAATATGAAGATAGATATGTTATAAAGTGTAGACAGAAGGCACTGTAAATAAAAATACAATGCCTTTTGTTTAGCTTGAAATTTAGTAATTAATCTACACGTTGTTGTGCTTTCGTTTTTTACACTTTTTTTCTTTTAATAATTCAATAGGTTCTTGCATTTCCTTTTTTAGATTATAAAGATGTTGTTTCTGTCTTATGAACATGGCAACCATAAATACTAGATTATCCTGAAACTTTAAGAATATTGCGTGATTAGGGTTATTTGTCCAGTTATTTTTTGGAAATAGAGCAATAATTTCTTCATCGAGTTCTTGGTTTAAATTATCAATATCTTGATACCCAAATTCAATTGTGGATTCATAGTCCATCATTCTTTTAATAAGTTCATTCCTATTTTCTTGAAGTAGATCTAAAGTATTGTTTATAAATGTACTATGCTCAATCAGTCTGTTTTTTAATTTAATGTCTGTTAATAGTTTCAATTGTCCTGAAGATGTTAAATCGTCAAAAGTAATTGTACTAGGTACAAAAACATCTTGTCTTACAGCAACAACAAAATCATTTAGAATTTTACTTCTATCATTTGGTATGTTGTTTAAATCTCTTAAAAGTTTTTTGCAGAATTTTATTTTGTTGGTTGTCAGTTTAGAAGTTTCATCAATTATTTTTTCATTTAATTCAAAGTCATCTAAAATTCAACAGTAATAATCAGCTTCAGCAATCTTATTTTTTCGGTTTTCATTCCAGTTATTAATCTGTAAAGCTATCAAAATACCAATAACAACCAGTACTATTTCGCCAATAGCATATTTCAAATACCTACCTACCGGCAAGGTAGACTTTCCAGTTTTATTTTCCATAAACAAGTTTTGTCGAATTTTTCTAAAGAATTTAATCATAGATTAGTGGTTTGTGTCTCATCCTGAAATATGTCTATAGATTAAAATTGAAATTAAGCTGAAAATTTACCTGCTTGCCAGTCGGGCAGGTACACCATATTAGGTTTTATAAAGTCTAAAGATAATTGTAATCTTACTTCATTGTATAAATTAATGGCATTTTTTGCAGCTCTTTTGGCATAATCCACCTTTTTAAAGGTCTTGTCGAAATAAAATTCATCTTTTAAGTTGCCGTTTAAGCGTTCAGACATGTGATATTCCTGTCAGTATACAAGTTGGTTCATAGCAATATTTCCTTGGGTCTTACTAATATTTATCTTATTTCTTTTAAATATCTGTGTGCATACATAGCTACAATACAGTATTCTTTTGTTTGAATTATGAATAAGGTAAATAATTTTTTAGCCTGAAAAAGTGCTTTATTCAGGACGCGTCAAAAGGGTGGTAAATGACGAGTGTAAAACAAGTAGCCTTAGTTGATAAACAAAAACATAATTAACAATTTTACATTAATATAATAAGTAAACATTGATTTAGCTTATTAGAAGGCTATTTGATTTATCATAGTTACCTACTTTTAAAATTTTGGAATGTAATACTAATTTGAATAATGTGGAACACAAACTTTATTCATGTTTAGAACAATTTATCTGTCTCCAGCAACAGAGCCTTACGAAAATGAAAGGAAGAAGATTCAAGAATAGTTATCATCAAAACAGATAGATATATAATAGCTCTTTTCTGTGAAAATTGTAATGAAGTATTAAATAAACATAATACAACGAAATTTGTATGCCTCGCACAATAGGCAATACATTGAAGTCAGACAGTTTCCTGTAAGTAAGATTCAATGCCAAATTTATAGTCATTATCTGGAAAATCACCACGAATAGTCATCCAAGGGTATTCATTTACTAAATTATATTTGTAAGTGGCATTTTCGGGTAATTAAATATTAAATAATTCAACAACAGTTTCAGGTATTAATATTTATACGCCGACATATGTATTAGTATTTAATAAACAATGAAGAAATGAGGAATAATCTTTAGCTAAAGAAAAAGTAAATAACAGACCTTGATATTCAAGGTCTGTTATTTAAAATAATTTTTACTGACTCAACATAGCACGTCGTGCTTCAGATTCTAGGTTTTCGTAAGGTTCTCCTTTTACAGATACCGCAACACCTTGAATTTGACCACCTGTAAACTTAGCAGGAGATTTATACAAAGCACTAACAGCATCACCGCTATCATACCCAACACACAATCCGTCACCTGAAAGTGTAAATTTACCTGGTTGAGTTTGCATGTTACCAGAGGCTACTACCTTATCATTAATATATAGATTAGTATTACCAAGAATTTTTCCATGTTCACCTTTGCCAGTCATATTAAATTCCATTCCAAGGGTGTATTTGCCAGGTTTTAATGTAATGTCTGATTCAAACACCTGTTCTGGAGCAATACCTAAGAAGTTGTAAACATAATACAGTTTCTTATTTTTAATGAACAGTGAATGTCCACCAAATCGTGATCCGTGAGCGAAAATTACACCTTCAGAATTATCTGTAACTTCAACGTTTGCAACAATTTTGTATGAACGACCACGCACATTAACGGCTACACCTTCTGGAACTGGTTCTGTATCTGGATAGTAAATGTAAGTGTCACGCGGAGCTTCGTCAGATGGACGAGGAGTACCTAGGATTTCAACAGCTACACGGTCATCCAATGGCAACACATTATTTCTTTTTGCTTCTTCCATCCAAAGTTTTTTCAATTCTTCTAATTTTTCAGGATGCTGAGCAGCGAGGTCCTTTGATTGTGACCAATCTTCTTCTAAGTTATAAAGTTCCCATTTATCTTGATCAAAGTCACTAGTACCGTTAATAGGTGCGTGGATAGCCGCTGCATGCCAACCATCTTTCCAAATTCCTCGTGTACCAAATATTTCGTAATACTGTACATGTTTCTCTGTTGGGTCATCTGGTTTAGCATCAAAAGTATAAGCCATAGAAACACCTGATAATGGATACTGTTTTACACCATGGTTAACCTCTGGCATTTCAAGACCAATCACTTCCAAGATTGTTGGTACAATATCTACTGAGTGGTGATATTGGTGACGCAGTTCGCCACGTGCCTTAATGCCTTTAGGCCATGAAATAATTAGTGGATCAGCAGTACCTCCTTGATATTCGGCGTAGCGCTTAAACATTTTATAAGGTGCTGAAAATGCAGATGCCCATCCGGTAGGGAAGTGTTCATAAGTGTCTTGACCTCCTAATTTGTCAATGTACTTCATGTTTTCCTCCAATGTATCTGGCCAGCCATTAAATAACTTATTTTCGTTAACAGAACCATCTGGAGAGCCTTCTCCAGAGGTGCCATTGTCTGCAGCATATATAATAAGTGTGTTTTCGTATTGACCAGTTTCTTTCAAATAGTCAATAACACGTCCAACCTGCGCATCTGTATATGTTGAATAGGCAGCAAATACTTCAGCCATACGGTTAAAAAGTTTCTTTTCATTGTCGTTTAAGGAATCCCAAGGGCGTACTTGATCTAGTTTATTCGCTAAATCACCATGAATAGGATTAATGGCTGTATTAACTGTATTTTCTGGTATAACCCCTTTCTCTTTCATACGCGCAGTTACCCATGTACGATAAGCATCATATCCATCATCAAATTTACCTTTATATTTATCTATTTCTTCTTGAGGAACTTGATGAGGTGCATGATTGGCTCCTGGATTAAACCACATATAGAATGGTTTAGAAGGATTGGATGCATCTTTATTACGTAACATTTCAATTGCTTGGTCAGCAAGATCTTTGGATAAGTGATAACCATCATCAGGCATATATGGCTGATCAATAAAATCATTATCTTTTACTAAGTCAGGAAACCACTGATTGGTTTCACCACCAAGGAATCCATAGAAGCGATCCCAACCTTGATTTAGTGGCCATTCACCACGATATCCTCCAGGAGCAACATCTTGTTCAGGCACATTATGGTTTTTACCAACCCATAAAGTAGCATAACCATTATTTTGTAAGACTTCAGCAACGGTTGTAACTTGCTTAGGGAAGCGACCGTTGTATCCTGGGTATCCGCTAGCGGTTTCGGTAATTGATCCAAATCCATTCAAGTGATGATTGCGTCCAGTCTGCAGCGTAGAACGCGTTGGTGCACACAATGCAGTAGTGTGCCATTGCGTATATAATAACCCATCGGCAGCAAGTTTGTCTAATGTTGGCATCTGGATGCGACCTCCATAAGGAGACCATGCAGCTTGCCCTGTGTCATCATATAAAATAAAAAGAACGTTTGGGGCTCCTTTTGGTGCCTTCTTAGGAAGAAATGGTTCCCAATCTGGTTTGGAATCACGGGTGTCTAATTCAATCTTTCCTTTAAAGCCACGCATTAACTCAGCTTCTGTAGGCTCATCTGAAGAGACGACTGCTTTTTTTTGTTCACAGCCTACTAAAAATAGCAGAACAATGAATGTTGTTACAAATTTTAACGATAATTTTTTCATAAAGTTGGAAATTTAATTAAGGATAAAGATAATAATAATAAGAAAAATAAAATCTAATAAACAATCGATGCAACATAATGGATATATCAATTGAAATCCCTAAAATATAGAAAGTAGGTGCAATTCATATAGATTAAACGTATTGATTGTTTGTTGTTTATACTAGTTCAAATGTAAGTTTGAATTATATGAGGTGATAGCAACTGTTTTATTCAATCAATAAATTACTGTTATTTAATCTGTTTTAGTTGATTCAATTTTCAATAAGTTGCTCCAAAATTACACACAACTTGTAATATAAACTCAAATATAACTTATTAGCAAATAAACTTTTTGAATGAAACATAATAATTACATCTTATTAAGGTGATTAACCAACTGTTTTATTGCTTTTCCACGATGTCCAATCTGGTTTTTTTCATCTAAAGAAATTTCTGCAAAGGTTTTTGTGTACCCTTTGGCTTTAAAAATAGGGTCGTAACCAAACCCTTGTTCGCCATGTTTTTCGGTAGTAATATCTCCTTTACAAATACCAGTAAAAGTGTGTAATTTTTCATCTAAATGTAAAGCTATAACTGTTTTAAATTGGGCTTGTCGGTTACTAGAGAGATTGAGTTCGTCTAAAAGCTTGTTCATATTATCTGTAGCATCACGTTGAGGTCCTGCATAACGTGCCGAATAAACACCAGGAGCATTGTTTAAAGCTTCAACTTCCAAACCTGTGTCGTCTGCAAAGCAATCGTAGCCATAATGTTTTTTTATATATTCGGCTTTTTGAATGGCATTGCCTTCAATAGTATCATGGGTTTCAGGAACATCTTCTAAACAACCAATATCCTGTAAACTTAGGAGTTTTATTTGTTGTGGAATTAAACGTTGAACTTCTTTAAGTTTATTTAAATTATTGGTTGCGAAAACAAGTTGCATATTAGTTGAATTAATGTAATTTTAGCTTTTGTTGATTTGAACGAAATAAATACACTCAAATTTAGTTGTTTTATATTACATGATAAATAGATTCTTCCTGCTTATTTTATTTTTTATAGTTTCGGCTTCAGTGCAGTCTCAAATATTAAAAGATGCAGATTCTTTAAGAAAGAATAATGAATCTATAAGTGTTATGCAAATAGCAGATTCGTTATTTATAGATCGAAATATTAAAAACTATTCACTTCGATTATTTTCTAATTATAAGGTTAAAAAGTTTAGTATTCGAAATGATGATTCAAAATTAAAATATGTACCTAACAATAAGTATGGTATTGGTTTTGGTTTTGCCAGTAGTAAGGTTTTAATAGATATAGCTTTTAATTTAAAAACAAATAAAGAAGATGTTACCAATCGGTTTGATGCGCAAGGCACTTTAATTGCTGGAAAAAACCATTATGTCAATGGGTTTGTACAGACCTATAAAGGGTTTAATATTAAAAATGATTTTAACGAACCTACTGAGTTTAGAAGTGATATTAGATCTGTAACTGTTGGGTTTAATTATCTTTTTACCTTATCTGAAATAGAGTTTTCATATTCGCTCTTAAAAGCTGGTTTAGCTAAAAGAAATAAAAGTGTTTACATTACAGGAGGACTTGGACTTTTTGGGGTGTACGATTATTTTTCTGCTGATAATGATATCATGCCTGAAAATGGTGAATTGTATTTTGACGAGTATGCGCAAATTAAGCGATATAATAGTGCAGCAGTAGGAGTTTTAGGAGGGTTTTTATCTGTTTTTATGTTACCTAAAAACTTTATTGCATCGTGTAATATTATGCCAGGAATAGCGCTAATGAATAAACACATAGAGATACAAGATGACACTTATAAACCTTTAAAACCGATGCTTTATAAATTAGATTACACGTTGGCTTTGGGTTATAATGCCAAGCGATATTACTTAACACTAATTTATAACGATGGTTTTTATGCAACTAATTTAGATCATGGTAATAAATATACTTTTAACCTATCTAAAGCAAAATTAGCTTTTGGATACAAATTGGGAGTCAATAAAAAATAGATTATATCTTTTTTCTCAACATGTTTAAATACATGTTTTCAACTTTTGTTCTAGCCCAAGGTGTTCGTCTTAAAAATTTTAAACTCGATTTTATTGAAGGGTTATCTTGAAAACAACGAACATTAATCTTATGTCCCATATATTCCCAACCATAATGCGCTTCAAGGTCAGTAACTATTTGCTCTAATTTTATTCCATGCAACGGATTGTTTGGTTGTGTTTCCATTTATAATTCTAAAACTAGTTTTTTAATTTTTACAGCTTTTTCAAAATGGTCTAACTTATGAGTTAAAATCCACCAAGTTGCAGTTTCCATAAGTAATTCAGGGTTATCGTTCTTATTAGAAAAAAAAGCATAAAAAGATAAGCCAACATTTGGACCATTTTGTTCAATCTTTTTATTGCAAACGTCTACTATTTTTTCTTTAAGAGATTGAGTCATTTATTAATTTCTTCTGTCTTCCGAACGTCTTTTGTTTCTTTTAGGACGTCTAGAATTACTTGGTTTGTTACTGTTGTTAGATTTGTTTGAATTTTGCGAGCGTTTGTTATTATTGTTTGAACGCGAATTTCTTCCTCCACCTTGTTTTCTAGGTTCTGTTGAAGCATTTGGATCTGGCTCAAAACCTTCCAAAATTTCTTTAGGAATTTTCATGCCTACTAATTTTTCAATATCTTTTAAATAGGTTGTTTCATCTGCACTAACTAATGAAATAGCTTCGCCACTTGCTCCAGCTCGACCTGTTCTACCAATTCTATGAACGTAGTCCTCAGAAATATTTGGAAGTTCAAAATTAACAACATGTGGCAATAAAGGAATGTCTAACCCACGAGCAGCAATATCTGTTGCAACTAAAACACGAACACTTCCGTTTTTAAAACCTGCTAATGCTTTAGTTCTGGCTCCTTGACTTTTATTGCCATGAATAGCAGCTGCCGATATTCCAGCACTTACCATTTTTTTGCAAAGTTTATTGGCTCCATGTTTCGTTCTAGTAAAAACTAATACTTGTTTCCAATTACCATCAGAAATTAACTTAATGATTAAATCTGTTTTCTTACCACTTGCTACACGATATACTTTTTGATTAATAGCATCAACAGTCGAATTTTCTGGAGTCGCTTCCACTTGAATAGGATGGTGTAAAATACCATTTGCTAATTTTCTAATATCTTTTGAAAATGTGGCAGAAAACATTAAATTCTGACGTTTTGCAGGCATTTTATCCATAATTCGTTCAATATCGCGTAAAAATCCCATGTCTAGCATTCTATCTGCTTCGTCTAAAACTAGAATTTCAATGCGTTTTAATGATAAAACCCCTTGACTTTCTAAATCTAATAATCTTCCTGGAGTTGCAACTAATATATCAACTCCTTGACGTATGGCAGCAGCTTGTGGTTTCTGATTTACACCTCCAAAAATAACAACACTTCTTATGTTTAAAAACTCACTATATTCTTTAACATTCGCATACACTTGAGCTGCTAATTCTCGTGTTGGTGTTAATACTAAAGCACGAATAGGTCTGAATTTAGACTTTTCTCTTTCCGAAAGTATTTGAAGCATTGGTAATGTAAAACCAGCTGTTTTTCCAGTTCCAGTTTGTGCAGATGCTAAAACATCTTTTCCTTGTAAAATGGGTGGAATGGCTTTTTGTTGTATTGGAGATGGCTCACTGTATCCTTTTTTACTGACAGCTTTAAGAATAGCTTCAGAAAGACCTAATTTGTTAAATGACATATATTGTATTTGTAGAATGACAAATAGTATGTCATTTTTAATTGTCTGCAAAGTTACAGCTAATTTTTTCCGAAGTACTTTAAATATTTATTATTCTTTGACTATTCGTTTTAATAATTAACTATTTAATTTATATGTAATTACTAATAAAATTCAGATATTAGCTATATATGAATACTTCATTTATTGATAAATTAAAGAATCGCCAAGTTTGGAAGTCTTTTGTAGCCTATCCAGCAGCTTCTTTTATTATTCTTCAAGCAGTAGATTTTTTTATTTCAAAATATGGGTTAAACTCAAAAATGCTAACCCTAACCCTAATACTATTAATTGGAGGCTTTTTTATTTCAGTTTTATGGAATTGGAATCATGGAGAGAAAGGTATTCAAAAAGTAACCCGAAAAGAACAATTAATTTATGGTTTGATAACAATTATAACTGTTTTGTATGCTAGTTTTTATTGGGCAAATGCTGAAGATTTTAATAATTATTCTAAATCTCAGGCATCAATTAATTTTAGAAAATTAGCAGTTTTACCATTTGAAAATAAAACAAATGATGCATCATTTGTTTATTTATCTGATGGAATTCCAGAAAATCTGATTAATCATATATCAAGATTAACAAATTTAAGAGTCTTATCTCGCAATTCAACTTTCATACTTAACGAATCAGATAGAAATGCTCAAGGAGTACAAAAAAAGTTGGATGCTGATTTAATGCTTTCAGGTAGAATTGAACAATTAGATAATAAATTGATGGTGAATTGTCAGTTAGTTAATGTTGGTGATGGAACGCAAATTTGGGGAGACAAGTTTTTATTTAAAAATAATAATGTTGTGGAACTTGAAGATCTTATTACTAATTCTTTATTGAAATCTTTACCAAGCTCTTCAAGAAAAGAAAATCAATCAAAACAACAATTAAAAAGCAATAATCCTGAAGTACAAGCACATTATATGAAAGGTCGCGCTTTAAGTTATGGTTCTACATCTGAGGAAGCAGAAAAAGCTTTAAATCACTTTAGGCAAGCTATTGAAATTGATCCGAAATTTGTGCCAGCTTACGTTGCTATTGCAAATGAAAAAATTATCCAAGCTATGTTTTCTACAGCAACAAGAGATGAAATTTTCAATGAATCTCGAATGGCGGTTCAAACTGCAATAGCTTTAGATCCAGAATATTCTGAAGCTTATGTTGTTGATGGTTCTATTAAATTTTATGGAGATTTTAATTGGAGCGAAGCAGAAGCGTCTTATAAAAAAGCATTTGATTTAGATTCTCTAAATGTAAATGCTTTAATTAGATATTCGGCATTTTTAGCAGCAATGAAACGATATGATGAAGCTTTAATTTTAGCTGATAAAGCTATATTGTTAGACCCTATATCTATTTCAAGTCTTCATAATTTAGGTTGGGTTAATTTATTGGCTCGGAATTTTGAAACATCAGAACTAGCTTTTAGTGAAGCTCTAGATATTCATCCAAATTGGATTTGGGGTTATATAAAAAGAGGCTATACCAGAATGTTTCTACATAAATGTGATTTAGCATTAGAAGACACGAATAAAGCACGAAGCCTAATTAATGGCAGAGGAGGTGATTTATTAGAGAGTACATTTATAGAAATATATGGTGTATGTAATTTTGATGAATTAAAATATACTGCCATTACTAATTATTTAAGCGAAGTTAATGAAACAAATTATAACGACCCAGTTGCTGTTAGTTTCGTTTATTTAATTAAAGACGATTTAGATTTATTTTTTTATTGGATGGAAAAAAGTATTAAAGAAAAATCACCAAGTGTTTATTTGTATGGTTTAGATTTATTTTTAAGTGAAGACATTCAAAATAATCCTAGATTTATTGAATTGAAAGCGTTATTAAACTTTCCAAGTAAATAAATAATAATAACAAACTAGGTGAGAATTTAGTTGTCTCTTTAAAATAACTGCCAGATACTTTTGTTTATAATTCTTTGGAAGTAATTATAGAATAAAAATATCTTTAGTATCTTTAAGAAATTCAACCAACTAACAAATGCCAGACTTTCACTCACCATTGGAAGCTTTCTTATATTGGGAAGCAAAAGCACCAAAAAATATTTTTTTAAAGCAACCAATTCATGGTAAAATAAAAACCTATTCATTTGCTGAAGCAGGTGAAGAGGCTCGAAAAATAGCTTCTGCTATACAATCTTATCATTTGCCTAACAGAAGTCATGTTGCTATATTATCTAATAATTGCGCACATTGGATGATGGCAGATATTGCTATTATGATGGCTGGACATGTGTCTATTCCTATTTATCCAACTTTAAATGATGCGTCTATAAAACAAATTTTAGAGCATAGTGAAACAAAAGCGATTATTGTAGGGAAATTGGAAAATTTTGAAACTCAAAAATCAGGCATTCCAAAAATGCCTATGATTAGTGTTGGCATGTTTGGTAGATATGAAGGAGATTTGTGGGAAGATTTAGTTCAAAAACATAGTCCTTTGCAGGATGTTTATATTCCAAAGCATGACGATTTACATACCATTATTTATACGTCTGGAACTACTGGAAATCCTAAAGGAGTAATGCATACGGTAAATAACTTTGCTGAAAGCTCTAAAACTTTTAGAGAGGTTATGCAATTGCAAGAGCATATTAGAATGTTTTCATATCTTCCATTAGCACATGTAGCAGAACGTGCCATGTGTAATTCTGGAATAACTTTAGGTGCATCTATATCTTTTGTAGAGTCTTTAGAGACATTTGCTAAAAATCTGGAAGACACGCAACCTCACATTTTCTTTGCAGTTCCTAGAATTTGGACCAAATTTAGAGACAAAATACTGGACTCTATGCCTCAAAAAAAATTGAATATTTTATTAAATATTCCTATTTTAAACTCGATAGTTAAAAATAAATTAAGACAAAAGCTGGGTTTAAAAGAAGCTGTATTTATAGTATCTGCTGCTGCTCCTATTGCTTCTAGTTTAGTTAAATGGTATAGAAAGTTAGGAATAGTTATTCATCAAGGGTATGGCATGACAGAAGATTGTTGTGTTTCTCATTTTAATACACCACAGGCTTCCAAAATTGGTACTGTTGGTAAACCGTTAATGGGAGTAAAAGCAAAACTATCTGCTGAAGGAGAAATATGTTTGCTAAATAATTGCTTGATGGTGGGATATTATAAAAACCCAGAAGCAACTGCAGATGTATTTGATGAAGAAAGCTATTTGAAAACTGGCGATATTGGCGAGTATGATCACGATGGGTTTCTTACTATTACTGGTCGTGTAAAAGATCAATTTAAAACAGATAAAGGAAAATACATTTCACCTTCACATATAGAATTAATGCTTTCAAGTAATACAGATATTGAGCAAATATGTATTGTAGGAACAGGAATACCTCAACCCATAGCTTTAATAACCTTATCTGAAACTGGCAAAATAAAATTGAAAGCACAATTAGTTGAAGGGTTGATTGCTACAGTAAATAGCATTAATCCTAATCTTGAAAAACATGAAAAAGTTGAAAAGGTTATTATAATGAAAGAGGATTGGAATGTAGCTAACGGATTAACAACTCCAAGTTTAAAAGTGAAACGAAATAGTATCGAGAAAATTCATCAGGAATTTTATAAAGAATGGTTTGAAAGTACAGATAAAGTCATTTTTGAATAATTTATGTATCTTTAAATCAGTAATTTAAACCACTAAAAAATGAAAAATCTAGTATTTATACTCGTCTTTATTTCTATATTTTCTTGTAAAAAGAAAGATGTAAAAACAGATCAACTAGGAGTTGTAGAATTTCAAGTAACAGGTAACGAGGAAGCGCAAATTCATTTCGAAAAAGGCCTTTTGTTATTGCATAGTTTTGAATATGAAGATGCTAGAGAAGAATTTTTAAAAGCTCAAAAATCAGATTCAAAAATGGCCATGGCATATTGGGGAGAAGCTATGACTTACAATCATACACTTTGGGGAGAACAAGAATATGATGAAGGTTATTCAGCTATTGAAAAAATTAATAATTTAGATAATATAACAGATGTTGAGAAAGAGTTGGTTGCAGCCATTAAAATCCTATATACTCCAAAAACATCTAAAATTGAAAGAGATGAAGCTTATAAAGAGTATATGAAATCTCTTTATGAAAAACATCCAGAAAATCAGGAGCTAGCAGCTTTTTATGCCATTTCATTATTAGGTTCTGTTCCAGAAGGAAGAAACGATTCTATTTATGGTTTAGGAGCCGAAGTAGCAAAAAAGGTATTGAAAGATAATCCTGAACATCCTGGAGCCCTTCATTATTTAATTCATTCATACGATGATCCTTATCATGCTCAATTAGCAATAGATGCAGCAAACTCATATTCCAAAGTGGCTCCAGATGCTAGTCACGCTTTGCACATGCCATCTCATATTTATGTGGCTTTAGGCATGTGGGACGAGGTTATAAATTCAAATATTGATTCTTATCAAGCAAGTTTGAATAGAATGAAACGTAAAGGTTTAGACAACGATGCAAGAGGCTATCATGCATTTCATTGGTTGGAATATGGTTATTTACAAAATGGCTTGATAGAAGAAGCTAATAAAATGGTTTTAGAAATGGAACAGTTTACTAAAGAGACACCTTCTAACCGTTCTAAAGTACATCTGGTATTTTTAAAAGGGACTTACTTAGTGGAATCTAATAATTGGCAATCTTATATTGCTGATATCAATATAGATGTGTCAAATTTAAATTTGACTGTTCAATCTCAATATTATTTTATTGAAGGTTATAAAGCATTTGTTAATGGAGCTACTTCAAAATTAGATTCAATAATCGAAAAAACTGCTCAGAATATTGAAAAAGAAACTTTATTAGTAGAAAATATAAATGATGGTTTTACAGTCTGCTCATCTCTTTCTAGAAATACACCAACGCAAACTAATATTGATGAATCTATAGTTATGTTAAAACAGTTACAAGCGTTAAGATTCTGGTTAGATAACAATATGGTTGAAACAGAAAGATTATTAAAAGAATCTGTTGCTGAAGAACAAAAGCTAAGTTACAGTTATGGTCCTCCAGTTATACAAAAACCAACGAATGAACTATATGCTGAATGGCTAATGAGTCAAAATAGATACTCTGATGCAATAGATCAATATAATTTAACTTTAAAAAGAGCAACTAATAGAAGGCTTGCTACTGAAGGTAAACAAAAGGCGATACAATTAAACGATAAAAGAGTTGTCCTTGAATAAAACTAAAGTTCTTTGTATTGGCGACAGTTTAACTGAGGCATATGGTATAAATTCAGAAAATGGCTGGGTGAATTTGTTGCAACAAGAATTGCATTTACCAATTGTTAATGCTGGAATCTCTGGAGACACAACTTTTGGAATGTTAGCTAGAACAGAAAAATTATTATTAGCACATAAGCCGTCACATCTCATTATTTTAGGTGGAACAAACGATCTCTGGTTTGGTTTAGTAGCTGAATCAATAATATCTAACATCCATGCTATTTCTAGGCAAGCAAAATATTATGATGCTGAATGTATAATAGGAATTCCAACACAGACATTCGGTATAAAGGAAATAAATTTTGCTAATCAGAATTATAGTAAGCAGATATTAAGCTTTCAAAAAAAGTTAATAGCGTATTGTAAATCATATGAGAAAATAAATATTGATTTTTCAAGAGGTATGCAACCGGAACATTTTTTAGAAGATAAATTGCATCCAAATGAATTGGGTCAGAAAATGATGTTTAGAAATGCATTACAAGTTTTGAAAGATATTTTTTGACTATCATAATTAAATATTGTTAACGATTTGTTAAGGAGATTCAAATATTTTTTGTAAATTGCTGTTCATCAATCATATAAATATCAATTTTTACTAGTTAATAGCTTAACTAATTATTTTTATTTATTATGAAAACCCATACCGTATTTAGAGCAGAAAAAGCAGCAGAGAATCTTTTGTTTATTGGTTTTATTGGATTAGCTATTTATATAAAAATCCAAATAATTATTTTCATTATTGATTGCTTTCATGATACAGAAGTTCAAACTGCAATTGCAACATTGATTTAGATTACTTGTTAATACGATTTTTATTCTATTATTGAAATTTTTCAATTTCAAACATTACAGTATACTATTTTTTTAAGTGAATTATGATATTTATCATTTTGATTTGTCTATTTTTCTTTTATATTGTTATATAATAAATTCACAAAATAAAATACTATGAATATTATAATTCAATACGTAAACATGGATTCTAGCGAATCTTTATCTAAATACACTACTGAAAAACTTCAAAAGCTTGCAAAAAGGTATGACTGGCTAATTAGTTGCGATGTTTTTTTTAAACAAGATAATAATCAGAAGGCTCAAGGTAAGATATGTAATATGGAACTTAGTTTACCAGGTCCAAAAATATTTGCTACATCTACAGAAAAGAATTTTGAAATGGCTGTAAAAGAAACAATCAATGACTTAGATATTCAATTAAAAAAGCGTAAGAATACCTATTCTACCCACTAATGATGATGATAGGGTTCATTTCTTAAAATAGTAAAGCCTCTGTAAAGTTGTTCGATAATAAATAACCTAATCATTTGATGTGAAAAGGTCATTTTAGAAAGCGATAACTTTCCATGGGCTTTATTGTATACTGCTTCCGAGAAACCATAAGGACCACCAATTACAAAAACCAATTGTTTAATTCCTGAGTTCATGTGTTTTTGCAAGAATTCAGAAAAACCTACAGAATGTAATTGTTTTCCATTTTCATCTAATAAAATTAATACATCTTGAGGTAGAAGCTTGTTTAAAATTAATTCTCCTTCTTTTTGTTTTTGAAGATCTTCACTTAAATTTTTAGCCTTTTTTAAATCGTGAATTATTTCTAACTCAAACTTAATATAAAAACCAAGACGTTTTTGATAATCGTCTATTAAAGTCTGTAGTTGTTTATTATCTGTTTTGCCAATGGCTAGGAGTTTTATTTGCATGTAACAAATTTATCATTTTTTATAATTTGAAATTCTAATTATTAAAATTATTCATAAGCAATGCTTATTTTTACAAGAAATATATAGTTTAAATGATTACTCGAGAGCAGTTCAATAAAGAAATAGAATTAATAGTAGCTAACGCTATTAGAGAAGATGTTGGAGATGGAGACCATAGTTCTTTGGCATGTATACCTGCAACAGCTACTGGTAAAGCCAAGCTTTTAGTTAAAGATAAAGGTGTTATTGCTGGTGTTGAATTTGCTAAAAAAGTATTTCATTATATAGATAAGAATTTAATATTAGAAACGCTTATAGAAGATGGTTCTCAGGTTAAATATGGCGATATTGTTTTTTATGTAGAAGGTTCTTCTCAATCTATTTTAAAAGCAGAAAGATTAGTTTTAAATGCCATGCAACGTATGAGTGCTATTGCTACAAAAACAAAGCAATTTGTTAATTTACTAGAAGGAACTGGCACCAAAATCTTAGATACTAGAAAAACAACTCCAGGAATTAGAGCATTAGAAAAATGGGCTGTAAAAATTGGAGGAGGAGAGAACCACAGATTTGCTCTGTATGATATGGTGATGCTTAAAGATAATCATATAGATTTTGCTGGAGGAATTACTAATGCTATTAATAAAACAAAAACATATTTAAAAGAAACCAATAAAGATTTGAAAATTATTGTTGAAGCAAGAAACTTAGATGAAATTAAAGAGATTCTTCAATCAGATGGGATTTATAGAATATTAATAGATAATTTTAACTTCGAAGACACTAGAAAAGCTGTAGCCTTAATTGGAGACACCTGTTTAACTGAATCTTCAGGAGGCATTAATGAAAAGACAGTAAGAAAGTATGCGGAATGCGGAGTCGATTATATATCTTCTGGCGCATTAACACATTCCGTTTACAATATGGATTTAAGTTTAAAAGCCGTTTAAACATGACTAAACCCATTGAAGATAAATTAGACAAGATTCCTATTTTAAATTTATTAGTACGTTTTTTTAAACAGATTAAACTTCCAGGTTTAGAAGGGCTTTCATTTTACGACCTTGTAGAATTGTATATTACAGGTATTGTTAAAGGTGCATTAACTACAAGGGCAAGTGCCATTGCGTTTAGTTTCTTTATGGCTATATTCCCTTTTTTGTTGTTTATTTTAATTGTTATTCCTGTTATTCCAATAGATGATTTTAAAATAGAATTCTTGAATTTCTTAAACTCATTTTTGCCACCGAGCACCTCTGATTTTTTCTTTAAGAATATTTTTGAAAATATAGAAGAGTCGCAACGTGGAGGTCTTATTTCAACAGTGTTTTTGGCTTCAATATTTTTAATGGCAAATGGTATAAGTGCTGTTTTTGCCGGATTTGAAAATTCATATCATGAACAACTCACACGAAATGTTGTTAGACAATATCTGTTCGCATTAGGTGTTGCCTTAATATTGGCTTTTTTATTAATTCTTACAGTTGTTATTCTTGGTTATTTTCAAATATATGTTATAGGTAATTTAGAAAATTATGGCATTTTACAAAAAGACAATATCCAATTCTGGTTTGTATTAGCTAAATATCTCTTTTTTGTTATCATGGTGTATTTAGCAACTGCTATTTTATATTATTTTGGTACAACCGAAGGGAAAGCATCTAAATTCTTTTCCGTTGGAGCTTTATTTACTACTGTACTTATTATTTTAAGTTCGTATTTATTCGGAGTTTACATAGAAAATTTTTCTAAGTATAACGAGTTGTATGGTTCTATAGGAGCCTTATTAATCTTAATGTTTTATTTATGGTTAAATTCTAATATTTTACTTTTAGGTTACGAGTTAAATGCATCTTTAAATAGATTAAAAAAAATAAATAAAGATTATGTATAAAATTTTATTGATATTGTTTTTTGTGCCATTAACTATGCATTCCCAAGATATTTTTGGAAAATGGAAATCAATTGATGATCAAACAGGTGAAGCTAAATCAACAATTGAGATTTACATGAAAGATGGAAAAGTTTATGGAAAAATTATAGAAATATATAATAGTAAAGATCGTGATGCTCTTTGTAATACATGCGAAGGAGCTGATTACAATAAACCTGTTTTAGGATTAACCATCATTAAAGATTTGACTAAAGATGGAATATATTATAAAAACGGAACTATTTTCGACCCTGAAGAAGGTAAAACATATAAATGCAGATTGTCTTTAGTTGAAGACAATCCAGACATACTATTAGTTAGAGGATACCTTTCTTTTTTTTACGCAACACAGTATTGGAAAAGAATCCTTTAAGAATAACATCTTTACATGCCATATTTTATAGACGTCATACTTCCTATTCCTTTACCTAAACTATTTACTTATAGTGTTACGGAAGCTGAAGCAGATTTTTTAAAATCAGGTATGAGAGTGTCTGTTCCTTTCGGAAAATCTAAAATATATACAGCTTTAGTTTATAGTATTCATAATAATGAACCTCTAATATATGAAGCTAAAGTCATTCATCAAATTTTAGACGAAACGCCAGTTATAACACAAATGCAATTAAACCATTGGCAATGGATTGCAGAATATTATATGTGTACCTTAGGAGATGTTATGCGTGCTGCAATACCAAATGCTTTTATTTTAGAAAGTGAAACTGTAATTAGTAGAAATACCTCTAAAATAATAAATGATGAAGATTTAAAAGACGATGAATTTTTAATTTACGATGCTTTACATCATCAATCTTCACTCAAAATACAAGAAATTGTTAGTATTTTAGATAAAAAGAACGTACTTCCAGTTATCAAACGATTAATTGATAAGGAGGTGGTTACTGTTGAAGAAGAGGTTTACGAAAAATATAAACCAAAATTGGTGCGTTATGTAAAGCTTGGCACAAATTATTCATCTGAAATCAAATTACAAGAATTGTTAGAGGAGTTAAGTCGAGCTCCAAAACAAAGAGAGGTAGTATTGACTCTTTTCTCTATGTCTGCACAAACTAAAAAGCCTATAAAAGTTTCAGAATTAACTAAAAAAAGCGATACATCAGCAGCTATTATAAAATCGTTAATAGATAAAAATATTCTTGAAGAATATCATCTTCAAATAGATAGGATACAGTATTCTGGTGAAGAAAATAATCCTATTAAAATCTTAAACGAACCTCAATTTAAAGCCTACCATGAGATTCAGGAATCGTTCAAGACAAATCAAATTACCTTATTGCATGGTGTAACTTCTTCAGGAAAGACAGAAATATATGTAAAGCTTATAGAAGAAGTGTTAAAGGAAGGGAAACAAGTCTTGTATTTGGTACCAGAGATTGCACTAACAACACAATTAGTAAATAGGTTGCAAGATTATTTTGGAGAAAAAGTAGTTGTATTTCATTCTAAATATTCGTCACAAGAGCGTGTAGAGGTTTGGAATCATGTGTTAGAAAATTCATCTAAAGCACAAGTGATTTTAGGAGCACGTTCTTCTGTTTTATTGCCATTTTATAATTTAGGAATAGTGATTGTAGACGAAGAACATGAAGCTTCCTATAAACAATTTGATCCTGCTCCACGCTATCATGCAAGAGATACAGCCATAGTTTTAGCACACTTATTTCAATGTAAAACACTCCTTGGTTCAGCAACACCAAGTTTAGAAAGTTATTATAACACCAAGCAAAATAAATATGGTTTGGTAGAATTACATACACGTTATAATAATGTGTTGATGCCAGAGATTGAACTTGTAGATGTCAAGGACAAGCATAAGCGAAAACGGATGACAGGTCATTTTAGCGATCGTTTAATCGAAGAAATGACAGAAACTCTTAAAGCTGGCCATCAAATTATATTGTTTCAAAATAGACGTGGTTTTTCACCTATCATTGAATGTATTACCTGTGGTCATGCACCACAATGTCCAAATTGCGATGTAAGTTTAACCTATCATCAATACAAAGATCAATTGCGTTGTCATTACTGTGGTTATTATTCTGTCATGATAAAAGCATGTGAAGCTTGTGGATGCATAGATTTGGATAATAAAGGTTTTGGAACCGAACAAGTAGAAGAAGAAGTTAAAGACTTATTTCCTGATAGCAAAGTGGCTAGAATGGATCTAGATACAACTAGAGGAAAATATGGTTACGAAAAAATAATTACTGCATTCGAACAGCAAGAAGTAGATATTTTGGTTGGGACGCAAATGTTAACCAAAGGGCTGGATTTTAGACATGTGAAACTTGTTGGAATAATGAATGCAGATAACATGTTAAACTTCCCAGATTTTAGAGCTCATGAAAGAAGCTTTCAACTTATGTTGCAAGTATCTGGACGAGCAGGAAGAACTGAAGAACGTGGCAAGGTATTAATTCAAACGTACAATCCATATCATAACATACTGCAGCAAGTTTCTACAAATTCTTACGTAGAGATGTATAAAGAACAACTGGAAGAAAGACGTAATTTTAAATATCCACCAGTCTATAGGCTGATTAAAATAACAATTAAACATCGTGATTATAATAAAGTTAATCAAGGAGCAGATTGGTATGCCAAATCTTTAAGAATTATATTTAAAACAGATGTATTAGGTCCAGAATTCCCTCCAGTATCAAGAATAAGAAATCAATATATAAAACATATATTAGTTAAAATACCACCAAAGCAGTCTGTTTCTAAAACGAAAGAAGCTATTATTAAAATAAATAATAGCTTCTCTACTGTAAAAGATTTTAGGGCTGTAAGAGTAATTTTAAATGTCGATAATTATTAGCCTAAGTTGTAATATTATTTAAAGCATCAACTAATTGCGTCTTTTTATTCCTGCTTAAAGGAATTTCATAAGCGCCAACTTCAACATTCTTACTGTTAAATCTGTCAATTTTGTCTAAATTGACAATATAAGATTTATGGATTCTTAAAAATTTACCTTCAGGTAATTCAGCTTCAAAAGCTTTCATAGTTGAAAGTACTACTAAACTAGTTTCTTCAGTTACTAGTTTTACATAATCTCCAAGTGCTTCAATCCACTTAATGTCTTTAATATAGACTTTACGTTTTTTAAGATTACTTTTCACAAAAATGTGTTCACCTTCTGTTTCGTTAAAGTCTAATTTCAATTTGTGTTGTTCTACAGCTTTATCGACGGCTGTATTGAAACGTTCTCTTGTTATTGGTTTGTGCAAATAATCAGTTGCATCATAGTTAAATGCTTTAAAAGCATATTCTGTTTTTCCAGTAACAAAGATAATTTGGGGTTTGTTGTTAAGTACATCTAAAAGTTCAAAACCATTTAATACAGGCATTTCGATATCTAAAAATATCAAGTCTACCTTATGTGTATTAAGTCCATTTTTAGTTTCTAGAGCACTGTTGTATTCAGCAATTAGGTTAAGAGAAGGGTGATTTTCAATTAACTTAACAATTGAGAGGCGCTGAATCGCTGAGTCGTCAACTACTACACAGTTTAAAGTCATAACATTTAATTTATTTCGGTTAAGATATCGACAATAGTACAAAAAATTCGGTTAAAAACCAAAAAACATCGGTAAAAGGTTTATTTTAACACAATTTAACATTTTAAAATTAAGCATTAAATATGTTTCTTTTTATGTTGTAATATATAAATAATATCCCTATTTTTGCACCCATTTTTAACAATAAATACAATTTATATGAATCATTACGAAACTGTTTTCATCTTGAATCCCGTTTTATCTGAAACTCAGATAAAGGAAACAGTACAGAAATACGAAGATTTTCTTGTTTCTAGAGGAGCAAAGATGGTAGCTAAAGAAGATTGGGGACTAAAAAAATTAGCATACCCAATTCAAAACAAGAAAAGTGGATTTTACCACTTATTCGAGTATCAAGTAGATGGAGAGGTTATCAATCCATTAGAAGTAGAGTTTAGACGTGATGAGCGTTTTATGCGTTACTTAACTGTTACTTTAGACAAACATGCTGTATCTTGGGCAGAGAGAAGAAGAGAAAAACTTAAACAAAAAGCGTAATTATGTCATCTATAGAACAACAAGCAAAAGGAAAAAAGGACGGAGAAATTAGATATTTAACGCCTTTAAATATTGAAACTAACAAGAATAAAAAATATTGTCGTTTCAAGAAGTCTGGAATTAAGTATGTAGATTACAAAGATGCAGATTGGTTATTAGGTTTTGTAAACGAACAAGGTAAAATTTTACCAAGACGTTTAACTGGAACCTCTTTAAAATATCAAAGAAAAGTGTCAGTTGCTGTAAAAAGAGCTCGTCATTTAGCATTAATGCCTTATGTGGCAGATTTATTAAAATAAAAAACTCATAACAATGGAACTTATATTAAAACAAGACGTTGAAAATTTAGGATTTAAAGACGATGTTGTAACGGTTAAGAACGGTTATGGTAGAAATTTTTTAATTCCTCAAAAGCAAGCTGTTTTAGCTACAGCTTCTGCTAAAAAAGTACTTGCTGAAAATTTAAAGCAACGTGCTTATAAAGATAAGAAAATAATTGAAGATGCTACTAAAACTGCTGAAGCAATTAAAACATTAGAAATTAAAATACCAGCTAAAGCTACTGAAGGTGCTTCTGCAGGAGATAAATTATTTGGTTCTATTACCAAAGCAGATTTAGTTGAAGCTTTTGAAAAAGCAGGACACGAAATCGATAAAAAATTCATCAATATTACAGGTGGAAACATTAAACGTTTAGGACAGTATAATGCTGTAATTCGTTTACATAGAGAAGTAACTTTCGAAATTCCTTTTGAAGTTATTGCACAAGCTTAATATTTATGATTAACATATTAAAAGCCTCAACCTCGTTGAGGCTTTTTTTTTAATTTTTTTAGTATGAAATACGCCAGATTATCAAAAGAACAATTTGAAGAATTGCATAAAGAGTTTATAAACTTTCTTGCATCTCAAACCATTACATCTCAAGAATGGGAAGATATTAAGAAAAATAAACCAGAAGTAGCTGAACAGGAATTAGATGTGTTTAGCGATTTAGTTTGGGAAGGTGTATTAAATAAAGTGGAATATATTGAGCATGTTTCTCCTCAACAAATTCATTTATTTCATTTAAAAGATGAAAATATGCATCTGATTGCTATTAAGATAAAAAATCCAATCGATTTAACAACTACAGATGGTTTTAACTGGTTGAGAGAAAACTTAATGGATGACGATGTGGAGTTTTTACAAGCAAATAAGGGTTACACCAACGATAAAAATGCAGATAAGTTTAAATTAATCCAGCAAGGTGGAGTAATAACTAAAGGCGAATTATATACGTATTTAAATAAGTTGATTAATTAATGCATTCCTATGAAAGTAGGAATCTCATCAATTAAAATCACGGATTTTTCTAATAGAAAATCCCAACAGACGTTTTTTATTCTTTATTTTTGTTACTCTTCATCATACAATGACTATAATGAATCTTATAGTTGTGGAGGTGAATTATTTGATAATTAATTAAAAGAGATACCTGCTTTCGCAGGTACCAATTATGGCACAAAAACCAAGCATTCCAAAAGGAACTAGAGATTTTACTCCAGAACAAGTAGCAAAACGCAACTATATTTTTAATACCATTCAAAAACAATTTGAATTGTATGGATTTCAGCCTATTGAAACACCAAGTTTTGAAAATTCAGACACCTTGATGGGGAAGTATGGTGATGAAGGAGACAGACTAATCTTTAAAATCTTGAATTCTGGTGATTTTTTAAATAAAGTTGATGATAAACTTTATAGTAAAAAAGATTCTAATGCTATAACGTCTAAAATCTCTGAAAAAGCTTTACGTTACGATTTAACAGTGCCTTTTGCACGTTATGTAGTGCAACACCAAAATGAAATAGAATTCCCTTTTAAGCGTTACCAGATACAACCCGTTTGGAGAGCAGATAGACCTCAAAAAGGACGTTTTAGAGAGTTTTATCAGTGCGATGCTGATGTGGTTGGTTCTAACTCTTTATGGCAAGAAGTAGAGTTTATACAATTATATGATGCCGTTTTTACTGCTTTAAAATTAGAAGGTGTTACTATAAAAATCAATAACAGAAAAATACTATCAGGAATTGCAGAAGTTATTGGAGCAAGCGATAAATTAATTGATTTTACTGTTGCCTTAGATAAACTGGATAAAATAGGTGAGGAGAAGGTAAAAGAAGAGATGCTAGAAAAAGGGATTTCTAAAAAAGGGATTGAAAAACTTCAGCCATTGTTTACTCTTTCAGGTTCTTTTAATTCTCAAGTCGTACAATTAAAATCTATTTTAAATTCTTCTGAAGAAGGTAAAAAAGGGATTGAAGAATTAGAATTTATTGATAAAGCTATTTCAGAATTAGGTTTACAAACTGCTACTTTAAAGTTGGATGTTACTCTTGCTAGAGGATTGAATTACTACACAGGAGCCATTTTTGAAGTTTCTGCTCCAGAACAAGTGCAAATGGGTTCTATTGGTGGAGGAGGACGTTACGACGATCTAACTGGTATTTTTGGACTAAAAGATGTAAGTGGTGTTGGGATTAGTTTTGGATTGGATAGAATTTATCTGGTTCTAGATGAGCTAAATTTATTTCCTGAAACTGTGACTAAAAATATCGATTTACTATTTATTAATTTTGGAGATAAAGAAGGGTTGTTTAGTTTAAAAGCTATTAAACAACTTCGATTAAATGGTGTCAATGCCGAATTATATCCTGATGCTGCTAAAATGAAAAAGCAAATGAATCATGCAAACAAACGCAACATTCCATTTATAGTTTTAGTAGGCGAGAAGGAAATGGAAACTGAAAGTTATACTTTAAAAAATATGGTTTCTGGAGAACAAGTTAAATTATCGTTAACAGAATTAATTTCTAAGTTTGAGTAATTCAATTACAGTATCTTATTAACGTTGCCATAAATACACGAATGAGAATCTATTTTTAATTTATCTGCAGACTGAAAAAAGGTACACAAATGTAAAATTAGTAATCGTGAGTTTGTTACTGTTTTCCATTTTCTTCCGTTCTCTTCTTTTTATTCAGTTTGAATTCTTTTACTTCTACTTTCTTTCTCTTTTTATTTTATATAGGGATACTCGCTAGTATCTATAGGGTTGCCCGCTAGTATCTCTAGGGTTGCTTGCTAGTTGGTATAGGTAGTGTTACTACTTTAGAAATACTTGAGTAATGTAATATTGTATAATATAATTCTCCAACCTTCAATAAGATTGTCACAGTCGCTAGCTTTGCTAGGTATTCTCAAAGAAGCATTGCTGCTTTTCGTATAGCCTTCGCAATGACGACTTTTTGTTGTTACTTATTTATTTTCGTACTATGTTTTTGTAATTATATATAGAAAAAAAGAAGTCCTGAAAAAATATCCAGGACTCTCTTCAAAGTATAGTCGAATTTATGATAGATTTGGGGCTATCTTTTAATTAACTAACACTTTTTTATTAACTACTCCTATTTCTGTTTGCAGTTTAATGATATAAGTTCCTGCACTTAATTTTTTTGTTTGAATTTCAATGGTAGCTTCAGAACTAAAATTTTCGAACGTGTTGATAGATTGTCCTATAGCGTTTAATAGTTCAGCCGATTTGATTTTAACAAATTTCGGATTTTGAATCACAATACTTTCACTGGCATTTACATAAGATACTTGAAGTGTATTTACTAATTCAATTTCTTCAATGCTTAAAGATTGATTAGTAAATGTGATTTCAAAACGATCTAGATATTCTCCAGCTTCTAAATAAATTTCATATTTATTGACTCTTAAATCATGATAAATATTTAACTCTTTGTCATGTATATAAATGTTTAGATTCTCTGGAACATTTTCTAATGCATCAATAATAAAGTTGTTTATACCTGGGTCTGAAGTATGAACTCCAATAGGTAAAACTGTACTTTCAGAAATATTATCTACACCCTGAATAGTATATTTATCATTATTAATAGACCAATACATATCGTCCATTTGGTTTTGATAAAGTAAGCCATCAAATCCCCAATCGACTCCTAAAGTAGCTCTTGTGTCTTCAGTAACTAATAATTGTCTATGGATTGTATTTATAGAATTAAAACCTAATCTTATTTTCATTCTAGAATCTGCAAAATCATTTTCAGTTCTAAGGTTTTTTCCAGCTTGTTTGACAAAAACAGAAGTACTTCCTTCTTTTTTGAATACTCTTTGTCCATTATTAAAATTAATAAGCCCTGTATTTTGTCCAGTAACAAAGAAGCCTTGTCCAACAGGAATATATCTTCCAGGAGTTTTGGTTCCAGTTCCAGTTTGATTTACATCAGGATCTGATGTTCCAAGAAAACCTGCTCCAGGAACACCTCCAGAAAAGTTGTAAGTTCCGTATCCTCCTTGATATTCAGCAGTTACGTGAGAGCCTCCTCCCCAATGTTCCCAGAAATATAAGGTTCCACTAATTAATGGATCAGTTTCTGGCATTCCACCTGGGTCTGAATAACTTAAAGTGTTCCCATTATCCATAATAAACCGGTCAGCATCTATAGCAGAGGCGTATGGGTTACCTATTAGATAATCGTTGCCAGCATTTAATGTTAAGGTTAAGATGTCTCCATTATTAGGCTTTCCTTGGAAGACGTAGTTTTGTTCTTGCTCAACATCGCCAGATGTATTAGCAACTCCTTTCATGGTAAAGCCTTCACCAGCTTTTATAGTTCCTGTGTTTCTAACATGTTGCCATAAAGAATAATTATCGCTCTCTAGGTTTGCATATTTCCATATCCAATAATGTGCAATACCAATAGGTGAACCAGAACTACCATTGTATCCTCCTACAAATGAAATGTTAGCAGGAGAAGAAGAGTTCGTTCCATCTTTAAAAATATGATTGTTTAATGTGTAGCTATAATTGTTTGTACCAGCATCTGTATATCCAACAGGTGAACTCCAATAGTTATAAGTAAAGAGATCTTTAGATCCTTGTTGGTCTTTCTCTAAGATTCCTGAAGCACCAACTACCAAATCACTATTAAGTGTTTGAATTAATTGAGATTCTCCTTCAAGGTCTATTTTACCACTAATATTTAAAAAATGTGTAATAGTTAGTCCAAAACCAGTACCATCTTCTGTGCTATTATCTGCATCGTTAGAATTATTAGTACCGTCAACAGTAATTGTGTTAGTTTTATTGTTAAGTGCTAGTAGGTTTCTATTCCCATTCGCACTAGTAGCTAAGCTACTGTTATTCATAATAATATTATGGTCTGTTTCTACAATATTCCAATCGATAGTTTTGTCTGGATCGACGATTGAATTAGCACCAGGAATAGTCTGCAAAGATCCATTTAACCAAGTAGTATTTGCATCCCAATTACCAGAACCATTAGATTTATATGGTAATGGGGCAGTTTGTCTATCTACTGTTCTTAGGGTTCTTAAGGCACCTTGATGTCCATTACCAGATTCGTCTTTTGTATTTGTATATGTATATGTTGACATTGGGTAATAACCGGCTAAAGCAGTCCAAGGTATAGTTGCTATTTCATTTTTAGTTGGTGTTATACTTGTTCCAACAAAATATGTTGCACTAACAAAACCTGAATTTTCTTCTATTTCTTGATTCATGATATAACGTAATTGACCCTCAGTAATAGCTGTATTCCATACACGAACTTCATCGATGTTTCCATTAAAGAAAGCTTCAGGAGCTAACTTAGAAGCAGCACCAATATAGAATGACTGATTCGTGTTATTGTCAGGATCTGTTTTGCTTGATTGTATATCTAAAACACCATCTATATATAATTTTGCAGTAGTGCTTTGATATATAATAGCTAAATGATGCCATGTGTTTTCAGGAATGATTGTATTAGAAGTTATGCTTTGCTTAGTGCCAGAAGAATACCAGGATACTTCAAAATTTCCTGAGGCGTTGATTTTAAAATCATAACCTTCAGTATAAGGAGCATCACGCTTTGATAAAATAGATTTGTTTAAAGAACCTGATTCTCTTTTTACCCAAGCAGAAATAGTAAATGCAGTTGCATTTAAATCTAAGGCATCTTCCATGTCAATGTAATTAGTTGAGCCATTAAAATATACGGAACGTTCGAATGTACGTTCTGGAGCCCAGCCAAATGTAATGTATTTTGTGTCATCAAAATCATAATTAGTTTTTAAGATAGCTTCACCTAATTCGTTTGTTCCTTCTGTCATCACTCGATAATCAGCTGTAGGGTCAAAATTTGGTGTATCAGAAATAAACATTAAATAACGACCGTCTGGAGGTGTAGCAGTACGAACAGCACTTTTTAAGATAGCTACTTCAACAGTTGGGATGTCTCCACCAGGACCAACATTTTCAACTACTTTCCATGTTCTACTTATAGCTTCAAACGATACATCAGTAGTTAATGCAGGAGCTATATCTGAACTCATATTAACAGTAATATCTGGTAAAGCTGTGTCTAAATCAACACCATTATTACCCCAAACTAAATATTCTTTATCTTCAAGTTCGGTATTTGTATTTAAGTTATTTGTGTTAGCAATACTTCCCATTCCAATGGTTAAGACACCTTGAGCTCTAAATCCACCATCAGTAGCATTATTAACGCTACGAGACTGTTTTTGTAATAAATCGGAATCATCATCACGACCAATACCAGCAATATCATAATTAAAGACATCATTTGCAGGAACTCCTGTATTGGCATCCCAAATTACAGAACCACTACTATCTACATAATCTTGAGATGTCCCGTTGACACCTAAAGTGATGCCATATTTAATGGCAAGGTAAGATTGGATTCTATTACGTTCAACAGTTAAATCGGTATCGTTTTTTCTAGCTGAATATGTAATAATTTCGCATACTCTTCCATCTAAACTACCTCTCCAGCCTTCACTTCGGCCTATCCAATATTTTCCATCTGCAATCGTTCCAAATGCTCCAGCATCTGAAGTGTTATTAACTTTATTTACAGCGTTATAATATAATTCTTGATTATTAACAGCTGTATTATGTCTAGCATTTATAATACCAACATTGTCGTAGGTAATGGATGCTCCATTTTGAGAAACACCATAACCGTTATTTACACCATTTGATAATGCATAGGCATAACATAAAACTTCACCAGAAAATCTTTGAGAGTATGCACCGAAGCCTAAGCCAGAACCATCATTTTCTTGAGTTAATATATCGTGATCTGCACAAAAGATGTCCATACTTCCAAAGGTAGAATTAACAGTTTGGTTTGGAATAACTACGGCAAACATATCATTCGTATAATAACCAGCACTACCTTGAAGGTATTGTTGAGGTAAATTCGAGTAATTATAGCTTCCTGAAGATTCTGTTGCAATATTATCAAAATTTACCACAGGGTTGAAATTCACGTTTTGTGTAGGATTATCATAATATGTAGGCTCTTGCCCAGCCGTATTAACAGTAGCATTTGCGCCACGACCTTGGTCAGCCCAAAGTGATACAGATTGGCCATCTGTATATCCTAATCCGTCAGTACCTTTTAACCAAAGTGCTAAGTCGTTTGTTACGCCTCCAGGACCTTCTGTTAAAGGAACAACTCCAGTACCTTGAATGGTAAAATCGTATGGGTTTTCGTTACTGTCGTTATTTACAATTGAAATAGTTGCAGATCTTGTTCCGTTACCAGAAGGATTGAAAGCTACAATAAAATTTGTGTTTCCAGATGCAGCTACAGAAGCTGCAGGAGGTGTTGTAACTGAAAAATCTCCTGGATTAGCACCTGAAAATGTAATGGCTCCAATAGTTAATGCTACTGAGCCTGTATTTTGAATATTAAAAGTATGGTTAATAGGAGAACCAGTGCCTGTACTGCCAAAATTTGTATCGTCAGTAACACTAGGAGTTGTATCTCCATCTACAATTGTATTAGATAATCCTGTGATGTTTATTTCTGGTTGTGGAGTAAGTCCAGTTCCACGTATTGTAAATGCATAAGGATTTTCATCGCTATCATTGTTTACAATATTTATTCTTCCGGTTCTAACACCTACAGCACTTGGGGTAAAAGTAACTTGAAATGTTGTGCTTGCACCAATTGCAACTGTACTTGCAGGAGCAGCTGTTATCGAAAAGTCTCCAGGATTAGCACCACCAAAAGTAATGGCACCAATAGATAAAGGTGCATTGCCAGTATTTTGAATTGTAAACGTATGTGGAACACTTAATGAAACATCTATAGATCCAAAATCTGTTCTATCCGTTGTTGTAGGCGTAGCATCATTATGAGCTATACTTTGACCATTTCCTTGAATGTTGATTTCTGGTAGCCTGTCAGCACTTATTGTGAAAACCCAAGCATTGTCTGCACCATCGTTACTTGCATTACTACTTGTAATGGTTACTGTAGATGTAAAAGTACCAGTACCTGAACCAATAAAAGTGATTGTAAATGTTGGGTCAGGGCCATTTTTTGGTACACCTACAGGACTTGGATTTGTAGATACAGAAAAATCTGTAGTATTTGATAATGTAATTCCAGTAATATTTAAAGTTGTATTCCCTGAAGTTTGTATGTTATCAATGGTAAAGTTTCTAGAATTAACAGTACCAAAATTGGTCCAATCTGTAGTTGTTGGAGTCACATCGTTATCCGCAATGTAGGTACCGTTACCTAATACTCCAATTTCTTGAGCATAAAATGAACAAGTATATGTTAGCATTAATACCGTTAAGAGACACAACTCTTTGAGAGTAATATTTTTCATAAGTAGTTAATTTATTAGTTTGGGACTAATTAATTTATTTGGATTAATAGTTAAAGCAAATATAATATAATTTATCTATGAAATGCAAATAAAATCGATGTAATGCATTATAAATATACAACAACCTGATAATCAATGAAATAAAAACTGTGCTAATACATGCATATCAGCACAGTTTATGTGAATTATAATTTATTAATACTTAATTAGCTTTTTTACAACTGATTGACCATCTTTTATATTTGTAATTTTAATAAAGTATGGTGCCTGTTCTAAATTGTCTAAACCATTTATAGTTAATTTTCCATTTATTGTTGAAAGTGATTTATTGTAAACAAGTCTTCCATTCAAATCATAAATATTTATTCTAAAAACATCATTGCTTGATGTAATAGGGAATACTATATTAATAAAGCTATTAAATGGATTTGGCTGAATACTTATATGCTCGTAATTAAATACTGTGTTACCTAACGTGTTTTCAGTAATTGTTACAGTTGCATTGCAATTAGACATGTTTCCACTATAATCTGTTACAGTAAATACTACAGTATTCTCTCCAATATCGTTTGAGTCGAATGTATTTGGACTTACAGTGATCCTATCTATACCACAATTATCTGTCGAACCATTATCTATTTGGTCAGCTGTAATAGTTGCATTTCCAAATTGATCTAATTCTACAGTTATATTTTGAACATTACATACTGGGTTTACAGAATCTCCATCATTTGTTATATCCCAAATACAAGTCGTGTTATTGAATGTTGCAGTTTCCCAACATTCTAAATTAGTTGGTTCTACAGGTTCTGACCCTTGGTTCTCCCAAGAACAGTTTCCAGTGTTAAACACATAGTTATCCCAACAGTTAG
>NZ_VSFC01000042.1:0-85498 GCF_008084905.1 Xanthomarina maritima
TATATAGATAATGTATAGCTTAAGTATGGATAGTGTATGGATAGTGTATGGAAGTTTAGCCAAATACCGAATACTTATTAATAATTCTAGTAAGTATTTAGAAGATGTTGTCTAAACTATAAACAAAAAATCCGTAAATAATTGATTAACAAGTATATTACGGATTTCTATTGTACTGAAGGCGGGACTTGAACCCGCACGAACTAATGTTCATTGGATTTTAAGTCCAACGTGTCTACCAATTCCACCACTTCAGCATTATATTTTAATCAGAGTTTAGAGCGAAAGACGGGATTTGAACCCGCGACCCTCACCTTGGCAAGGTGATGCTCTACCCCTGAGCTACTTTCGCAGTTTTTAATGAACGTACAATCTCTCGATTGCGGATGCAAATTTAAAATATTTCTAGGAACTGCAAAGCCTTTTTTAAAAAATAATACAATTTATTTTTAAGCCATCTTTTTCTTAACCAACATGCGCTTAATTTCATTGAGCTTCATAAGCGCTTCAACAGGTGTAAGTGTGTCAATATCAATATGTAAAATTTCTTCTTTGATATTTTCTAATAGTGGATCATCTAGATTGAAAAAACTTAATTGCATCTCATTATCCAAAGTTTTAACCTTTTCAGTTAATTCCTCACTGGAATGGGATTGTTCTAATTTTTTCAATATTTTATTGGCTCGATGTAAAACTTGTTGTGGCATACCAGCCATTTTAGCTACGTGTATACCGAAACTATGAGCAGAGCCTCCAGCTACCAATTTTCTTAAAAATAGCACATTGTCTTTCAATTCTTTTACCGAAACATTGTAGTTTTTAATACGTTCGAATGTTTCAGTCATTTCATTGAGTTCATGATAATGTGTAGCAAATAGTGTTTTTGCTTTTGCTGGATGCTCATGAAGATATTCACTAATAGCCCAAGCGATAGAAATCCCATCATAGGTACTTGTTCCCCTTCCTATTTCATCCAATAAAACCAAACTTCTCTCAGATAAGTTATTTAAAATAGATGCTGTTTCGTTCATCTCAACCATAAAAGTCGATTCTCCCATAGAAATATTATCACTCGCTCCTACTCTAGTAAAGATCTTATCAACCACACCTATTCTGGCTTCTTTTGCAGGTACAAAACTTCCAGTTTGAGCCAATAGGACAATAAGTGCAGTTTGACGTAAAATTGCCGATTTACCAGACATATTAGGTCCAGTAATCATGATTATTTGTTGTCTATCTCTATTCAAGAAAACATCATTAGCAATATAGGCTTCACTTGGTGGTAATTGCTTTTCAATTACAGGATGCCTTCCGTCTTTAATATCTAAATCGGTTGAATTATCAATAGTTGGATAAACATACTTGTTTTCTATTGCTAATTGAGCAAAGCCACATAAACAATCCAATTGCCCAATTAAATTAGCGTTTTGCTGAACGGCTTTAATATATTGCATCATCCAAGCTATCAATTCTGAAAACAATTGTTGTTCTATGGCTAAAATACGTTCTTCAGCTCCAAGAATCTTAGCTTCGTATTTTTTAAGTTCTTCGGTTATGTAACGTTCTGCATTCACTAAAGTTTGCTTCCTAATCCATTCGGCTGGAACTTTATCTTTATGTGTATTTCTTACTTCAATATAATAACCAAAAACGTTGTTTGAAGCTATTTTTAAGGACGTGATTCCAGTGCGTTCCGTTTCACGTTGCAACATGTTGTCCAAATAAGTTTTTCCCGATTGAGATAAACCTCGTAACTCATCTAATTCCGAAGAAAACCCGTCAGCAATCGTAAATCCTTTCAACACATTAACAGGCGCATCTTCATTTAAAGTTTCTTTTATTTTTTCACGTAATACATCACAACTTTGGAGTGTGTCTCCTATCACTTTTAAAGAATCATTCTCACAATTAGACGCTAAAGCTTTTATTGGAACTATCGCTTCTAAAGAATTTTTAAGTTGAATGACTTCCCGAGGATTCACTTTACTTGTGGCTACTTTAGAAATTAAGCGTTCAAAATCGCCAATATGCTTGATGTGATTCTGTATTTTTTGAAGTACTTGCTTATTTTTACTCAAATAGTCAACCACCTCATGACGCTGTTTTATTTTCTTCACATCTTTTAAAGGCAAAGCCAACCATCGTTTTAACAAACGACCTCCCATTGGAGAAATGGTTCTGTCAATAACATTTAAAAGTGTGACTGCATTATTGTTTGTAGAAAAATATAGCTCCAAATTTCTTATGGTAAACTTATCCATCCACACATAATCGTCTTCAGCAATTCTGCCAATAGAAGTTATGTGTTGCAGTTTGTTATGCTGGGTTTCGGCTAAATAATGTAAAATAGAGCCCGAAGCAATAATCCCTTCTTGCAAGTCTTCTATTCCAAAGCCTTTAAGGGTTTTGGTATTAAAATGCTTGATTAAAGTTTCGTTGGCATAATCTATTTGATAAACCCAATCTTCTAAATAAAATGTATGAAAATCGTCTCCAAAAGCCGATTTGAAATCGCTGCGTTTTTGTTTAGAAACAAGCACTTCACTGGGTTTAAAATTTTGAAGGAGCTTATCAATATATTCTTCGTTCCCTTGAGAGGTCAAAAACTCTCCTGTAGTGATATCCAGAAATGAAATTCCTATTTTAGAATTGGATGCTGAGCTTGACGTAGTACCAAAATAAACCGAACACAAAAAATTATTGGATTTCGATTTTAACACCTCATCATTAAAAGCCACTCCAGGAGTTACCAGTTCGGTAACACCACGTTTTACAATGGTTTTGGTTTGCTTTGGATCTTCAAGTTGATCGCAAATAGCAACCCGTTCACCAGCTTTAACCAATTTAGGCAAATACGTATTTAATGAATGATGAGGAAAACCAGCAAGTTCTATTTCACTTTCACTACCTGCCCCTCGTTTGGTTAAGATAATATCTAATATCTTAGCTGTTTTTATGGCATCTTCTCCAAAAGTTTCATAAAAATCTCCAACACGAAATAACAACAAGGCATTTGGATACTTTACCTTTATGGCATTGTATTGTTTCATTAAAGGCGTTACTTTTTTAGTCTTTTTTGCCAATGTTTATAGGATTTTTGTGTTACTTTTGCTCTAAATGCAAGGTTGCTAATGTAACCATTATTTCATGTTTTGTAAAGTCTAAAGGATAGAAGTTATTTACAATTATTCACAATTTTAAAAATGCGAAAACTAAAAAACAGCGAGTTAGACAGATTGAGTGTAGAAGATTTTAAGGAGGTTAAAAAAACACCTTTAATTATTATTCTTGACAACATAAGAAGTTTAAATAATATTGGCTCTGTTTTTAGAACCAGTGATGCGTTTTTAATAGAAAAAATTTATCTCTGTGGTATTACTGCAACACCTCCACATAAAGACATCCATAAAACGGCTTTAGGCAGTACTGAAACTGTAGCTTGGGAATATGTTGAAAACACTTTAAATTTAATTGAAAAACTAAAACAAGACAACATTCAAATTGTCTCCATTGAACAAGCTGAAAACGCTACCATGTTAAACCATTTTACACCTGAAAAGAACACAACATACGCTTTGGTTTTTGGCAATGAAGTGAAAGGTGTGGCCCAAAATATAGTAAGTAATAGCGATGTGGTTTTGGAAATTCCACAATTTGGAACCAAACATTCTTTGAACATTTCTGTGAGTTGTGGTGTGGTGGTTTGGGATTTGTTTTCAAAATTGACAACAAACTAAAAATAAGTGACTAAAAGCACAAAAAAACCTTGGTCGACAAAAGATGTCATGACTCAAATTTATGACATGAAACTTTGGGGAGGAAAAACATTTGATTTTTATTCAGGTTCAGGCTCTCACGACCCAAAAACTATAAATCCTTATTTAAAATCTGTCATTACTTTTTTAGAGTCACATAACAATGTATTGGTAGTTTGCGATCTAGGTTGTGGCGATTTTAATATAGGCAAACAGTTGGTTTCTTATACTAAAAAGTATATTGCAGTAGATATTGTAGATGCACTTATTGAAAGAAACAAAAAACTATTCAAACAAAACAACGTAGAGTTTCAATGTCTTGACATTTCTAAAGATGAATTGCCAAAAGCAGATTGCCTTATTTTAAGACAAGTGCTGCAACATATATCTAATGCAGAAATTAAAGCAGTTGTTAAAAAACTAAACCACTACAAATACCTTATTCTAACAGAACATATTCCTTTAGGTACGTTTACACCAAACAAAGACATTATTTCGGGTCAAGGTATTAGGCTAAAACAAAAAAGTGGTGTGGATTTATTAGAAGCTCCTTTTCATTTAGAAATTAAAAATGAAATATTGATGGATGAACACATATTGGAACACAATAAGGGACGCATAGTCACGACATTATACAAGCTATTTTAGCTATATTTTTCAATAATAGGAATCCAAACTTCTTCTTCAATATTCTGTAAATTTTTACTATAATCTTCAGATAAAATTTCAAAATGTGCTCGATTATCTAATAAATACTTAGAGTTTGGCAACCAGTCTTGAAACATATATTGTCTGCTTTTTGGAAAATCCTGCATCGAACCTTTGTAAGTAAAAGCCACATAGATTCCAGCTTTCAAGATAAAAGGCTCCATACCTTCTGGGATAACATCAAAATTTACAACCTCAACTCCAACCCATTTTTCGAAAGTAGTTTGTGGCGTTACATCTTTTATTTGAAGATTACCATAATCTTGTATAGAAAACACGTGTTTTCCAAATCGAGTAGAAATTTCATGTCTTCGTGGCATAAATTGTCTTGCCAAATTTCCAGTTTCTTGATTGATGGTTTGAATGCTCATGTTGGCTTTCATTCCAACTACATATCTATCTTTAGTTTGCTCAATTCTGTGTTGCATCGTTACTATTATCTTTTTAATCAAACCGAATTATTTCATTAATTAAGTCGCCATTTTCTGTAAAACCTTGAATATAAAAAATATAATCTTGTTGTTGCTTTTCGATTTTTAGATAGGCTTCCCCTAAATTATCCATCTTAATTATTGGTTTCCAATCTATTTCTTGGGAGCCGCTATCAAAATCAAACTCGTAGATTGGAGTATAGTATTTTTTAGATTTATTAAAGCCATAATTAAAAACATAGTTGTTATATAATTCTACAATTCCTTTCTGGTAATTGCTAGTTGTAAAAACCTGGTAAGCTCTATTTCCTCTTCCAATTGGTTGCATCATGAGACTTTCTATTTCGCTCATTTCTATATTTAAACCGTTGAATCTTTCATTAGTAATTCGCTCTCCATCTACATACAAAATAGCTTCTTGACCAACTCCAACGGCAAGATACCATTCTATTCCGTTCCAATTTTTAAGTGTGACACCCTCTTTTTTTGATAAGTAATTGAGTAAGTGTTCTTGCTTATAATTTTCATCTACTTCTAATGGCATGTATTTACCTATATCGAAGTTTATATCTTTGTATTTATCTACTAATTTTTTCTTTTTAAGAAAAGACTTGCTAATTGTTTTTCCTGAAAGATTAACTGTATCTAATTTTGTGGATTTATTTTGATACATATTGACATCATCTTCCTGTACTAAAGCGTTATCGCTTTTTACTTTTATGAATGAATGATTGATTTTAACAACATTTCCTTTTAATTTTTGTTGAACATTTGTAAAAGTATCAAACAAAACACTTTTAGGTTTTACCAATTCCTGATTTGGTTTAATAAAGGAAACCTTAACTGAATCTCCTTGAAAAATCAATAAATTTTTGAAGGTGAAATCCAGTTTATTGTTCAGAAAAATTTTATCGATTATTTCATTTTTATTACTTATTAGCACGAGACTATTGGAAGCCAGAGGACTTAATTTGCCAGTTAGTTTATAGCCTATCTCAAAATCGAATTTGTATTTCGGATTTAAAAAATCCATATATTTTGATGCTGTATATAGTGTCCAACCTTGTGTTAACATGAGCAAATCTATTTGTTTAAATCTGTTCTTATTTGCTTCATTAAAATAATAAGATGGAGTTTCTATGTAACCTTTTAAATAAGGTGTTAACAAGAATGCAGATTCAATATTTGTGTTTCCAAGATGGTTTAATTTACCCGACAAGACAGAAACACTTAAATTTGCTGGACTTAAATTGTTTTTCATTTTTAATATAAAAACGATAGAATCTGCTTCTTTAGTTTGTTCATTTAATTCTAAATTCTTTTTATTATTGTGTTTATAAACAAAGAACTTCCTTTCAAGAATGGGTGTTTTATTTTTAAATATGGTGACCGTATTTACACCATTATAAAAATTAGTTTTATCTAGTTTCAATTCTATTTTGGACGTGTCTTTAAGTACAACATCTGCATAATCGATCAACTTGTTATTTTGATGAAATAGAATAAAATAATCTTCTTCTTTTGCTTGTAAGGTTAGTGAATTGGTTTGAAGTTGAATGTTTACTTTATCAAAATCATCTTCAATTTTTAATGACATTCCCTCTTTGTTTGCCTTTGGAACATCTATTGTTATAATGGTATCATTTACATGAATAATCGCTTGGTAATTCTCAGAATTCATATAGTAAAATTCACTTTTACCCATTCCAAGATGTTCGTTTTTAAATTGTGTGATTTCTTTTTCTTTTGAATCGATAATGCTTCCAGAAAAATCAGACCCTTCTCCATCTATTAATACTTTAATTGCGATACTATTTTTAACATTTTCTAGCAAATAACCGCCTTCTGGAAAGAGTTGCACATCATACATCGTTTTATTGCTAGTACCCAAACGATTAGTAAATTTCCCGATTTTTATTTTGGTTACAAACTTATTTTCTTTACCAAAATTCCTCATGTAATTTGTATGTGCTTGAATAACATATTCACCAGATTCTAACGCATCGAAAATCTCAAACTGACCTACACCAACTCCTTGATGAATGAATACATTTTTTGTATCAATCCATTCTCCATAAGATGAAAATAAACTAACATAAAGCAAAGTTGTTTTTAGCGACGGTTTATTTTCATTTGATGAAACATAAGCCTTAAACCAGATGGTATCATCGTTATTGTATTCGCTCTTATTAGTATGAATAAATACCTTTTCGAAAAATAACTGATCTTTTTGCAAACCAGAGATTACCGAATCAAAAGATTTATTTTGTGCTAATACACAAGCTGAAAATGAAACGAAAAGTAAAAAAGAAAAGGACTTTTGTTTCATATATTTAGTGAAAAGACTATTCACAAATTTGAGCTAAAATCCACAGATAGTCTTCACGACTATCAACAAAATCTCGATCTGAAATATCTATTATTTTCACATTTAAATCGGTTTGATTTTTCAAAAACTCTAAATATCCAGAGTTAATTTTATCTAAATAGTCATTTTCAATATTGAGTTCATATTCTCGACCTCGTTTTTTAATGTTCTCTTGCAAACGCTGGATGTTTTGATATAAATACACATACAATTCTGGTTTAGCAATGTCTTTATACATTAAATAGAAGAGTTTTCTGTACAGTTTAAATTCGTCTTCTGGAAGTGTAATTTTCGAAAAAATAAGGGATTTATAAATATCGTAATCACTAATGATGAAATCTTTAAATAAATCGAGTTGCGATAAATCGTCACTAATTTGTTGGTATCTATCTGCTAAAAAAGACATTTCTAGTGTAAACGCATAGCGCTTGGCATCTTCGTAAAATTTAGGCAAAAACGGGTTTTCAGCAAATCGTTCTAAGATTAATTTCGCATTAAAATCATTAGAAATCATGGTTGCTAAGCTGGTTTTTCCTGCGCCAATATTCCCTTCAATAGCTATGTAATTGTAATTGGAAAACTGAAATTGCTTGCTTGGGTTTTTCAACCAAATGTTTATTGGCTCCAATACACTTGTATCTTCACAATCTTCCAATAAATCAGTCATGTTTTGATTCAAGGTTGGATGTATCAGTTTAGGTGCAATTTCTAACAATGGCTTTAAAACAAATCTTCTTTTATGAAGCTCTGGATGAGGCACCTGAAGTATTTTGGTGTTGATAACAACTTCATCAACAAACAAAACATCTAAATCAATAATCCTAGATTGATAGCCTGCATTTGTTTCTCTCACTCTTCCCATGGAAATTTCAATCTCTAACAATCCAAACATAACATTTTCTGGCGCTATGTCTGTTTCTAAAACCACACAACAATTTAAAAAATCGTCTCCTTTAAAACCTACAGCTGGCGTATTATATACTTTAGAAATAATATTTATTTTTCCAATTTTATTAAAAATTAGATTAATTGCATCTTGCAGATTTTTTAATCTGTCTCCTTTATTACTGCCTAGTGAAATGTAAATTTTTTGTCGCGTATCCATTGAAAAAACAAATTAACTAAAAGAAAATTTAATAGTTTATATTTACCATACCTATTTATCCACAATTTTATATGAACATTAAAGACAAGCTTGTTGCTCAAAAAATATATCTATTTCTAGCTGCATTGTTTATCACGTCTTTAGTGGTTTCTAACCTAATATTTCAAAAATTTTTTTATTGGCACCCATTAGATATTGAAATTTTTGGAGTTAAACTATTTGAGATTTCGGTTGGTATTTTACCCTATCCTATTACCTTTTTAATAACAGATTTAATAAGCGAAATCTATGGCAAAAAGAGAGCCAATCAAGTAGTTGTGGCTGGTATTTTTGCTTCGCTTTTTTCTCTTTTAATAGTTTTGGTTGCCAATGTTGTTCCAGCAACAGACTGGTCTCCTGTTAACGACCAATTATTCTCAACTGTTTTTGGAAATACCGCTATTGCTGTAGCTGCAAGCATGCTTGCCTACTTATTTGCTCAATTTGTTGACATTCAAATTTATCATTTTTGGAAACGATTAACCAAAGGCAAACATTTGTGGTTGCGTAACAATTTTTCTACGTTCTTATCTCAATTTGTAGACACTTGTACCATATTACTTCTTCTTTGTTCTTTCAATATTATAGAATGGAATAAATTTAGTGGCTTATTAATTGCTGGGTTTACATTTAAAGTTCTTATTGCCATATTCGACACACCATTTCTCTATTTAGGCGTTTATCTTTTTAAAAAACGTTTTAACTTAAAAACAAATGAAGAAATAGATCTTCTTTAAGAGTATTAAAATTTTATTAAACTTTTGTATTTAAACAACTTTGACCTTATTTTATACGTATATACTTACAATAAACCAAAAAAGTCACTTTGCATGAAAAAAGTATTCAAAATTACTGGAATTACTTTATTAACTATATTATTATTACTAATAGCAATCCCTTTTGCTTTTCAGTCGAAAATAAAAGAGATTGTTAAGCGAACCATTAACCAAAACATAAATGCTCATGTAGAATTTAGTGATGTTAACTTAAGCTTTCTAAAAAGATTTCCTCAAGCACAAGTAGATGTTACAGATTTAATAATTACAAATTTTGCGCCTTTTAAAAATGAAACTCTAGCGACTGCCAAATCCATTTCGTTAGATATGTCCATTAAAGAACTGTTTAAAAAACCTAGTGAAGATCCAATTGTAGTGAATGAGATTTATTTAGAAGAAGCTTTAATTACTCTTAAAACTAACAAAAAAGGCGAAACCAACTTCGACATTTTTAAAGATTCTGAAGATAACCCAGAAACAGCCCAAAATTCCTCAAAAGGCTTTACCTTGGATGTAAAAGATTATGCTATAGATAACAGTGCTATAACGTATTTAGATGAAAGTACTAACTTAACTTTTTATATTACAGAACTAAACCATTCTGGAAAAGGTACTTTTTCTGGAGACTTGTCAGAATTAGACACAAAAACAAGTGCTAGAATGAGTTTAAAAATTGACAGCACTGAATATTTAAGCAACAACAATATTAAATTAGAGGCCTTAATTGGTCTGGATTTACCCAACAATAAATACTCATTTAAAGAGAATAAAGCTCACATTAATCAATTACCATTAGAATTTCAAGGTTATGTTCAATTGCTTGAAGATGGTCAGGAAATAGATATTACATTTGAAAATTCAGGCTCAGATTTTAAAGATTTTCTGGCAATAATTCCTGAAACATATTCTAAAAACTTAGATCAAGTAGAAACTTCTGGAAACTTTAAAATTAAAGGAATAATAAAAGGAATAATAACCGATGAGACTATTCCAACTTTAAACATTAACATGACTTCAAATAACGCAGCATTTAAATATCCAGATTTACCAAAAAGTGTTGAAGACATTTCAATAAACGCTTCAGTAATAAACACTACTGGTAAGACAGACGATACTTATATAGACTTACAAACCTTGAATTTTAAAATTGACCAAGATGTTTTTAAATCTTCAGCAGCAATTAAAAACCTAACCAGCAATATAAATGTCGAAGCTAATATAGATGGTGTTTTAAACTTGGCAAACCTAAGTAAAGCCTATCCTATTGATTTTAAAACTGATTTAACAGGTATTCTAATTACCAAATTAGCTACTAATTTTGATATGGATGCCATTGAAAATAATGCGTATCAACGTATAAAAAGTAATGGAAATCTAAACATTAAAGGTTTCAAATATACTTCTGAAGACCTTGTTAATCCAATTGAAATTTCGGAAGCAACCATTGCATTCAATCCTGGAACTATTAAACTTAATAAGTTTAATGCTTCAACTGGAAAAAGTGACATTAATGCTAATGGAACTATTAATAATTTATTAGCATTCATCTTTAGTGACAAAAAACTTCAAGGAGATTTTAATGTTAATTCCAATGCTTTTTATTTAAGTGATTTTATAAAAGAATCATCTTCCAATAATCCAGAAGAACAAAAAACAAACACTTCAGAAATCTTTAAAATCCCTGATTTTTTAGATTGTACGATTCAAGCTAATGCAAAAACTGTTGTTTATGATAATTTGAATTTAGAAAATGTACAAGGAACACTTATTATAAAAGATCAACAAGCTTCTTTAAAAAACATGACTACAGATATTTTTAACGGAAAATTAGCAGTTATTGGAAATATTTCAACGCAAAAAGAAACACCAACATTTAACATTAATCTTGGTGCTGCTAATTTCGATATATCTACAGCTTTTAAAGATTTAGAATTATTACAGGCTTTAGCTCCAATTGCTAAAGTACTTGAAGGCAAACTTAATTCAACAATTAGTCTAAATGGTAATTTAGACGATCAATTTACGCCTGATTTAGAAACAGTTTCTGGTGAAGCCTTTGCCGAATTATTAACAACTAATATTCAAACTGAAAACAGTAAAATATTAAATTCTATAAGTAATACACTAAAATTTATAGATTTAAACAAGCTTGATTTAAAAGATTTAAAAACGAATGTAACGTTTAAAGATGGCCTTGTAAACATAGAACCGTTTACTATTAAATATCAAGATATCCATATACGTATTAATGGAACTCATGGGTTCAATAAAAACATAAATTACAACATTGTTTTTGACGTTCCTGCAACATATCTAGGAAACGATATTAATAGACTTATTGGAAAAATAAACGATCCGAAAGTAAATAAAACATCCATTCCTGTTACTGCAAATATTACTGGTTCTTTTAACAATCCTACTATTAAAACAGATTTAAGTTCGGCAGTAAAAGAACTGACTAAACAACTTATTGAAATTGAAAAACAAAAACTCTTGAATCAAGGCTCTAATGCCATTAAAGATTTTTTAGAAGGAATATCTGAAGAATCTAATAATACAAATCAAGATACAACAGCTATAAAAAATGATACTATTAAAACAAACAATACAATTAATAATAGTATAAAAGATATTCTAGGTGGATTGCTAAGTGGTAAGAAAAATAAAAAGGATAGTATCCAATAATTTTTCATATTAGAATTATATAAAATCAATCATGCTTCATAGCAAATTGTTAATTTTTTGCTAAAAATCAACTGTTTTTATTGATTTTTGGCAAAGAAACCTGCTTTTATTAGGATTTTCAAAAAAAAAGGTTATTATGTAAGGATACGTAATAATTAAATAATCTAAAAGGAATATATGAGGCAATTAAAAATCACGAAGCAGGTAACAAACAGAGAGTCTAAATCTTTAGATAAATATTTACAAGATATTAGTAAACTCCCATTAATTACTGCAGATGAAGAAGTAGAATTAGCACAAAGAATTAGAGAAGGTGATCAATTAGCCTTAGACAAACTAACTACTTCCAATTTACGATTTGTGGTTTCTGTTGCAAAACAATATCAAAATCAAGGTTTAACCCTTCCAGATTTAATAAACGAAGGGAATGCAGGCTTAGTAAAAGCCGCCAAACGTTTTGATGAAACTAGAGGGTTTAAATTTATTTCTTATGCTGTTTGGTGGATTAGACAAGCCATCTTACAAGCTTTAGCAGAACAATCTAGAATTGTACGTTTACCATTAAATAAAATTGGATCCATAAATAAAATAAATAAAGCATACTCTTATTTAGAGCAAGCTCACCAACGTCCACCTAGTCCTGAAGAAATTGCTAAAGAATTAGACATGACAATTAGTGATGTAAAACAATCTATGAAAAATTCTGGTCGTCATTTATCTATGGACGCTCCTTTAAAGGAAGGAGAGGATTCAAGCTTGTACGACGTTGTTAAATCTGGAGAATCACCAAATCCTGATGTTGCTTTAATGAAAGATTCATTAAATCTTGAAGTAAACAGAGCTTTAAATACACTTTCGCAAAGAGAAGCAGATGTTGTTAGGCTTTATTATGGAATTAATAACGAACAACCTATGAGTCTGGAAGAAATTGGTGATACCTTTGGACTAACTAGAGAACGTGTGAGACAAATTAAAGAAAAAGGCATCAGACGATTACGCCACACATCAAAAAACAAAATACTTAAAACATATTTAGGATAATCTTAAATAAATACTTTAATATACTAAAATAAATACATGATAAGAATTGAAATTAAAGAAGGAGAAAAGATAGATAGAGCTCTTAAACGCTATAAGAAAAAACATAGAAATGTAAAAATTATGCAGAATATAAGAGAGAATCAATTTTTTACAAAACCTTCAGTTAAGAGACGAAGACAAGTACAAAAAGCTTCATATATTCAAGGATTAAGAGACCAAGAAGAAATCTAAATCATGCTTTCTTTTAGTCTTTTTGATGCAACATCAAAACCTTCAGAAGAAGAAAAACAAAACATAATAAATTTTTTATACAAGCATTTACAAGAATTTAGAGATGCTAAAAAAGCTATTTCTAAATGCTTAGATTATGCTTTAAAAAATAATGTTTCTTCTTTTGGAGGTTTTGTTTTGGTTTTAAAAGAAAATAAAAAGGCACAAGGAGTTACCATTATTAATAAAACTGGAATGAAAGATTATATTCCAGAAAACATCTTAGTTTATATTGCAATCCATAAAAATGCTAGAGGAAAAGGTTTTGGCAAACTACTAATGCAAGAAGCTATAAAGCTTGCTAATGGAGATATTGCATTACATGTAGAACCAAATAATCCAGCTATAAAACTATATGAAAGCTTAGGTTTTACAAATAAATATCTGGAAATGAGACTTAAGAAACCTCATTAGAAAATTGAAATATCAACCACATAACCTTCATTACCACGAATATTAAAAACAGTATTGTCTTCAAAAATTAAATACTGTCCTTTTATGCCAACCAATTTTCCCGTGTAATTAGGAGTTTTATCTAAGTTTAAACTTTTAGGTTTTGCTGGATACTGCAAGACAGGAAACACCAAATTAGTTTCAGAATTAGAAGCAATAAAATAGTCTTTAGCTTCGTTAGGAATGTATTGTTTCAATTTATCTCTCCAAATTACCAAGTCTTCGTCAGCTATTTCATTTTTTAACATGGTTCGCCAATTGGTTTTATCTGCCACATAGTCTTTTAAAGCAACTTCGGTAATTCCAGCTAAATATCTATTAGGTACTTCTACAATTTCAATAGCCTCATGAGCTCCTTGATCTATCCATCTAGTAGGAATCTGACTTTTTCTTGTAACACCAACCTTTACATTACTAGAGTTTGCTAAATATACTACATGAGGTTGTAATTGCACTCTTTTCTCATATTCTAGATCTCTATCTTCTTTATCTAAATGCGCTGTACTTAGTTCTGGTCTCATAATCCAATCTGCAGCCTGAGGAATATCGAAAAAACAGCTTTTACAAAATCCTTGCCTAAATATAGGCTTATCTAAACCACAGTTTAAACATTGATAATTAACAAATTGAATACTTATGGTTTTATTTAACATTTGATTCATGTTAATAAAATCTGATTCAAATACTAAATAATATTGAATGGGTTCGGAAAACTCCGTTGCCATTTTTGTTAGAACACCTTGGTAGGTCATAAAAAAAAGTCTTATTTTTATTTTTTAAATATAATGCAATTATGCCAATTCCTATAGTTAATTCTATTGCTTCCTGGTTTTTAAAAAAACGGTTTCATCAAATAGACTTGTTCTTAAAATACCCTAACGAAGTTCAGCAAGAGCTACTTACGCATCTTTTAAATAAAGCAAAAGACACGGAATATGGCAAAAAATATGATTTTGAATCCATAACAGATTACAAAACTTTTTCAGAACGCATGCCTCTTTCTACTTATGAAGATTATCAGAAAGATATTGAGCGTTCTCGTCAAGGTGAAAACAATATTTTCTGGCCGCAACCCATTAAATGGTTTGCAAAATCTAGTGGCACAACAAATGCTAAAAGTAAATTTATTCCAGTAAGCGAAGATTCTCTGGAAGACTGTCATTATGCTGCAAGTAAAGACTTGCTTTGTTTGTATTTGAATAATAATGAAAACTCACAATTATTTACTGGAAAAAGTTTACGCCTTGGAGGTAGTAAAGAGCTCTACAAAGAAAATGGAACTGCCTTTGGTGATCTATCTGCCATACTTATAGACAACATGCCTTTTTGGGCAGAATTTAGCAGCACACCAAGCAGCAAAGTTTCTTTAATGAGTAATTGGGAAGAAAAAATGCAAGCTATAGTTAACGAAACTATTCAAGAGAACGTTACTAGTCTTGCAGGAGTTCCATCTTGGATGTTAGTTTTACTTAATAATGTTTTAGAAACAACAGGTAAAACCAATTTATTTGATATCTGGCCAAACCTTGAAGTTTATTTTCATGGAGGTGTGAGTTTTCTTCCTTATAAAGACCAATACAAAAATATTTTACCCAAAAAAGATTTTAGATACTACGAAATTTACAATGCTTCTGAAGGTTTTTTCGCCATTCAAGACCACAACAATTCAAGCGAGCTACTGCTTATGTTAGATTATGGCATATTTTACGAATTTATTCCTATGGATACATACGGTACAAAATATGAGAAGATTATTCCTTTAAGCGAAGTTGAAAAGGATAAAAATTATGCAGTTATTATTACAACCAATGCAGGACTTTGGCGCTATAAAATTGGAGATACTGTTAGGTTTACTTCAACAAATCCATATCGAATAAAAGTTTCTGGCAGAACTAAACATCATATAAATGCCTTTGGAGAAGAATTAATTATTGAAAATGCTGAAGATGCTTTAAGAAAAGTTTGTAAAAAAACAAAAGCTGAAATTGTAGAATATACAGCTGCTCCAATTTTTATGCAAGGAAAAGAAAAAGGTGCTCACGAATGGCTTATTGAATTTAAAACTGCTCCTTCAGATATTAACTACTTTAATGAATTGTTTGACAATGCATTGAAAGCATTAAATTCTGATTATGAAGCAAAACGATATAATAACATGACGCTTAACAAGCCAACCATACACATAGCTAGAGAGCAATTGTTTTACGACTGGCTAAAGCAAAACAACAAGCTTGGTGGCCAACACAAAGTACCAAGACTATCTAATACTCGAGATTATTTAGATGCTCTTTTAAATTTAAATAAATAAGTGGTCTTTAATCGGGAAAAAAAGTAAAAAATATATTTATAACGACTATTTTTTGTGCTTCATCTAAAAACAAAGTAAGTCATTTTTTTCTCACAATTAAATTGCTAGTTTTACAATGCTATTAATAACAAACGATATCATTTGTCTGGTATTTATAACAACCAATTAAATACCAGATGGATGTCGTTTTCTAAGAGTAAATTACCAGTAAGATTTTGACAAAAGAATTTTTATCATAGTGTCAAATTATTAATTAACATCCATATAATTAAGAAAAAACCCAAGCAATAGCTTGGGTTTTTTCTTAATTATATAGTTATTTTATTTATTTTAATTTGTCTATAAGATCTTCTGGTTGTTGCAGATACAAAACCCTTTTATCTTTTAAACATTCTTCTATTACTTCAGGGTTTCCAGAAACCATTAATGGTATATCTGCTTGTTCTAAAATAGTATTTATTTTTGTATTTATAGATTCTTGAGTAGGCGTTACAAACATTGTTAACATGATTTTAGGCTTAACAACTTTAATAACTTTTTTAATATTTTCTGTTGGCACATTTTGTCCTAAATAATATACTTTCCAACCCAATTCTCTTGCTAAATAATAAGCTAATAGCAATCCTATTTCATGATGCTCATTTTCTGTTAAAAACATTAAAATAACTGGAGCGTCCTTTTTAGGATAGTCCAACATATTTATAGCAGAAAATAATTTTTTCTTAACTAAATTTGAAACAAAATGCTCTTGTGCAGGCATCACTTTATTAATTCCCCAAAGTACACCAACTTGATTTAAAAAAGGATAAATAAGTTGAGTGGTTGTTTCTAATAAGCCTTTCTTCTTTATTTTCTCATTTAATATCTTATCAAAAGCAACTTCATCCATTTGAAGAGTACTAATTATTAATGCACTAATATCGTCTTCATTCGAACTATTTAATAAACTTTCTTTAATAAGTTCATGAATTTCTTCATCAGACATTTTATCTATTTTAGAAATACGATATCCATTTCTAGTAAGAATACCAATATTCATCAATTTTTTTAATTGTGTGTCTGTATAGTACCTAATGTTTGTATCTGTTCTCTCAGGCTCTAAGAAACTATATCTAGATTCCCATTTACGTAATGTATGCGCTTTTACGCCAGTTAACGCAACTATTTGCGCCATATTATATGTACTCATGTCTAATGTTTTACAGAGCAAAATTAAACAAAAAATGCTGATGTAAGCTATAAAATAAAATTATTTTGTCTAACTTTTTTATATTTTATTTGGACTTTACATTTATTTTTATGTATATTTGTCTAAGTTTAAACAAATTTTATTAGACATTATGAAAACAAAAAATTTATTTATCGTATTATTTAGTCTCTCATTATTTATTACATCTTGTAGTAATGATGATGACAACAATCAACCATCAACACCTCCAATGCAAAATAACATTGTTGAGATTGCTCTAAACACACCAGAATTAACTACGCTAGTAGCTGCACTTTCAAGAGCAGATGGAGATTTAGTAAGCGTATTAAGTGGAGATGGACCATTTACAGTTTTAGCTCCAACAAATGCTGCTTTTACAGCATTCTTAACTGACAATGGATTTAGCTCTCTAGATCAAGTACCAACAGATGTATTATCTCAAGTTTTATTGAATCATGTGATCATGTCAGATGTTAAAGCAAATGATTTAATTGCTGCAGGATCAGGTTATGCTAAAGGAAGTGCTACAGGTGCAGGAAACCAAAGTATCAGTATTTTCTTTGATACTACAAATGGAGTAAGATTTAATGATGCTGCTTCTGTTTCTACAGCAGATATCGATGCATCTAATGGAACCATTCACATTATAAATAATGTATTAGGGTTACCTGATATTGTAGATCACGCTGTGGCAAATCCATCTTTTACTAGTTTGGTTACAGCATTAGGAGCTGCAGATGGGGATTTAGTTAACGTATTAAAAGGAGCTGGACCATTTACAGTATTAGCACCAGATAATGATGCCTTTGCAACCTTTTTAGATGGAACTCCTTTAGGAGATGTTAATACAGCTGTTTTATCTCAAATATTATTGAACCATGTTATTGCTGGTTCAGCTGTAACTTCCAGTTCATTAGTTGATGCTGGTTCAGGATACACAAACACAGCTGCTACAGGTGCTGGTGGAAATGCAATGAGTTTATATTTTAACACAACAAATAACGTTACATTTAATGGTATTTCTACAGTTTTCCAAGCTGATGTAGTTGGTGCAAATGGTATTATTCATGCAGTTGATACTGTAATTGGTATACCAACAGTTGTAACATTTGCTTTAGCAGATCCTAATTTTTCAACTTTAGTTTCAGCATTAACAACCTTAACACCAGGAACTGACTTTGCATCTATTTTATCAAGAACTGAAGGTAGTAATGCAGATGGTATAAATCCAGACTTTACAGTTTTCGCACCTACAAATGATGCATTTGATGCATTAGATTCTGTACCAGGCGAAACCGTATTAACACAAGTATTATTACACCATGTCATTAATGAGTCTAATATAACTTCTGGCATGTTAAATAATCCTGGAGATACTACTGCTCCAACTTTAGAAGGTGATAACATAACAATAACATTGCCTGGTTTAGGTGATAATATTGCAAATATCACTGATGGTTCTGGCGCTTCAGATATAGGCATTATTGCTGTAGATGTACAAGCCGGAAATGGTGTTATTCATGTTATAAATAAAGTAATGATTCCTAATCTATAATGGGAATTACTACCAAACAGTCTGTTTAAACTGCTTGGTAACAAATTGGTTTTAGTTGGTTGATTAGTAAGCCGGCAACTTTAATGGTTGTCGGTTTACATCTTTAAAATAAAAAGTGTTAAATGAAAACAAAAAAAATTGTCATAATTGGTTCAGGTTTCTCATCCCTTTCAGCCTCTTGTTATTTAGCAATCAAAGGGTATGATGTGACAATTTTAGAAAAAAACAAAACTGTTGGTGGTCGTGCTAGACAACTAAAAAAAGAAGGATTTGTTTTTGATATAGGACCAACATTTTATTGGATGCCAGATGTTTTTGAAAAATTTTTCAATGATTTTAATAAATCAACAAATGATTATTATTCCCTAAATAAACTAAATCCTGCGTACCAAATTTACTTTGGTATTAAAGATTCCATATGTATTTCTGATAATTTTGAAGATATAAAACAAACATTTGAGAATATTGAAAAAGGTAGTGGTAAAAAGCTTCAAAAATTTATAACTAAAGCGCACAGAAATTACAACATTGCCATAAAAGACCTAGTTTACAAACCAGGTGAACATTTATTTGAAATTATTAATCGCAAAACATTTTTAAAACTTTACGAATTTGTTCTTACCATTAAAGATCAGGTTTCTGGTTATGTAAAGAATAAAAAACTCCAAAAAATATTAGAGTTTCCAGTTTTGTTTTTAGGCGCTAAACCTAGCAACACACCTTCCTTCTATAATTTTATGAATTATGCCGATTTTAAATTGGGCACATGGCATCCAAAAGGTGGTATGTACGAAGTGGTAAAAGCCATGACTACTCTTACTAAAAGTTTAGGTGTAAAAATAATAACTAATAGCGAAGTTGAAAACATAGAAATAATAAATGAAACGGCAACTGGAGTAACAACCAACTCAGGTTATTATCCTTGTGATATTTTATTAAGTGGTGCCGATTATAATCATACTGAAACCTTATTACCAAAGGCATTAAGGCAGTATTCTGAAAACTATTGGGACAAAAAGGTATTTGCTCCTTCTGCCTTGTTATTTTATGTAGGATTTGATAAAAAATTACAGCACGTATCTCATCATACTTTGTTTTTTGATACAGATTTTGAAACACATGCCAAAACCATTTATGACACTAAAGAATGGGCAGAAAAACCTCTGTTTTACGCTAGCTTTCCTAGTATTACTGATTCTTCCACTGCTCCAGAAGGTAAAGAAGCTGGTATTTTTTTAATACCTATTGCTCCAGATGTAGAAGACACACCAGAAATTAGAGAACATTATTTTAAGCAACTTATAGAAAGATTAGAAAAAATTACTGGAGAGTCTGTAAAAAATAACATTCTATTTAAAGAATCTTATTGTGTCAATAATTTTAAAGAAGACTACCATTCCTACAAAGGAAATGCATATGGCTTAGCCAACACACTTACACAAACACATGTGTTAAGACCCAAACTTAAAAGTAAAAAAATAAACAACTTATACTTCTGTGGACAACTTACCGTTCCAGGACCTGGAGTGCCTCCTTCTTTAATATCTGGAAAAATTGTTAGCGATTTAATTTTTAAATATCATAAAAAATGAAAAAACTATTTGATACCTCAAGCCTCAAATGTAGCAAAGTTGTTACCAATACCTATAGCACTTCATTTTCTTTAGGAATTAAATTATTTGCTCCTTCCATTCGCCAACAAATTTATGCTATTTATGGATTTGTTCGTTATGCTGATGAAATTGTAGATTCTTTTGAAGGCTATAATCAAAAAGACTTATTTAAGGATTTTGTAGAAGATTATAAAAAATCTTTAGATAGAAAAATAAGCTTAAACCCTATTATTAACTCGTTCCAAGAGGTTGTGCACAATTACAATTTACATACATATGCCGAAGATTTCTTAAAAAGAATGGAAGCAGATTTGAACGTTACAGATTATACTACAATAGAAGCTTATGAAAATTATATTTATGGTTCTGCAGATGTTGTTGGATTGATGTGTTTACGCGTATTTGTAAATAATGATGAAACTAAATTTAACGCTTTAAAAGATTCAGCGAAACATTTAGGTTCAGCTTTTCAGAAAGTTAATTTTTTAAGAGATATTAAAGATGATATGGAACAATTAGGACGTTCATATTTTCCAAACCTATCAAATAATACACTAAACAGTGCTACTAAAGAGGAAATTATTTCTGATATAAATGTAGACTTAAAAGAAGCATATAAAGGTATAATTCAATTACCATTAGAAAGCAGATTTGGTGTATATATTGCCTATAGATATTATTTAAAATTGCTTAAAAAACTTAAAAAAGCAGATTCTGAAAAAATACTGAATGGACGCATAAGAATCTCGAATGGCTTGAAAGTTTTTATCCTTACTAAATCGTATTTAAGATACAAGTTGAACTTTCTTTAATTTAAAAATCAGTAACTTTCATTATGATTATTCTATTATATATTTTAATTACGCTTGGCACTTTTGCTCTTATGGAAATAGTGACATGGCTAACACACAAATATGTGATGCATGGGTTTTTATGGAATTTGCATGCAGATCATCATCAACCAAAATATCCACACGTATTTGAAAAAAACGATACTTTTTTTATCATTTTTGCCATCCCAAGTATCTTGTTTTTCTATTTTGGAGCTGTTCCAGAGTTAAACTTTTTATTTTTTATTGGTTTGGGCATTTTTTTCTATGGTCTTACCTATTTTTTAATTCACGATGTATTAATTCATCAACGTTTTAAATGGTTTAAAAACACAAAAAACAAATTTCTCTTAGGCTTACGCAAAGCACACAAAGTACACCACAAACACCTTGGCAAAGAAAAAGGCGAGTGTTTTGGAATGCTGTTTGTTCCCAAAAAATACCACAACCAATACAAATAACCTATGGATGCTTACACCTATTTATTGGTTAATTTAGCTTGTATATCAATCCCTTTCATTGCCAGTTTTTATCCAAAACATGCATTTTATAAAGATTGGAAATCGTTTTATAAGGCCAACATTTTAGTGACTTTATTATTTGTTATTTGGGATTCATTATTTACTAAAATAGGTGTTTGGGGTTTTAACGGAACGTATTTAACAGGAATTCATATTGGTAATTTACCACTTGAAGAGATTTTATTTTTTATCTGTATTCCTTATGCTTGTGTTTTTAGCTATTTTGCTTTTCAATATTTTTTTAAGACTAATGCATTACAGAAATATCAAACGATCCTTTCTTATATACTTATTACAGTACTCTTTATTACAGCCATATTCAATTACGGTAAATTATACACGTCTGTCACTTTTTTTGGAACCAGTTTTTATTTGATGTATTTAATCTATAAGAAGACAGACCTATCTTTGCATTATTTAAGTTATCTGTTTGTCTTGCCATTCTTCTTTCTAAGCAATGGTGTTTTAACAGGTAGTTTTTTAGTGGAACCTATTGTTTGGTATAATGATGCTGAGAATTTAAGAATACGGTTGTTTAATATTCCTATTGAAGATTCAATTTATGGCTTGTTGTTGATTTTTATGAATATAGAGCTGTATTGTTATTTCAAGAGAAAAGCATAAAAATTACTCTTTTGGAGTGGTCTTATTTTTTTCATTTTAATGAACATTTTTAATAACTATCGGTTCTTTATCTTTTATAATAATTAATTCAGTATGCCTAAATCTCACATATTGCTCTCTAAAATCTTTTATAAAATCTCTTTCTAATTTATTTTTAGGTAAATCTTTAGATTTAATTTTAGGGCTTAAAAAAGTTTCCATTAATGTCCTCATTTTCTTTTTACTCTTACAAGAAAAAGTATAATCAAATACTTCTTTATTAAGATCATTATAAATTAAAACTAATTTGTCATCGACATAGGTGTAATAATTAGGATACATAATATCTTGATCATTTTTCTCTAAAGGATATGAAGAATCATAAATATTATAAATTCTGAATATGTCTTTTTCTTTATTATAATTATTTAATCCTTTAATAACTACAATTATATATCCTATATGATTAAATTCTGAATCGAAAGTTTTTGTTTCTTTTATGTAGTCTGAAATTGTACTTTTTAAAATAGTATCTTTTAATTTAATTTCATGAATCTCTAATTCTTGTGAAAAAGCCATAAATGAGAATAAAAATGAGTATGTTATGATTAGTATTTTCTTCTTCATTTAATTAATATAAACATCCCTTAATATGCATAAATTTAGTGATAATATTCATGGGTTTTAACCTGTGTTTTTCAATTTTAACAATCAACCTTATTCACTATAAAACAAAAAAGGTTGTCCATTTTGACAACCTTTTCAAATAAGCTCTTATAATTCTATGAAACAGCTTTCAATTTCTTAATAGTTGTTTTGGATAATTTTTCTTCGGCATAGGCTTTGGTAACTTTTATCTCTTTTTCGTTTGTACTAGGTAACTCGAACATGGCATCGGTTAAAATTTCTTCGCATAAAGAGCGTAAACCTCGAGCTCCTAATTTATATTCAATAGCTTTTTCAACAATAAAATCTAAAGCTCCATCTGTAATACTAAAATCTATTTCGTCCATTTCAAACAATTTTTTGTATTGTTTAATAATGGCATTTTTAGGCTCTGTTAAAATAGCTCTTAAGGTTTCAGCATCTAAAGGATCCATATATGTTAATACAGGAAGACGGCCAATAATTTCTGGAATCAAACCAAAATCTTTTAAATCTTTTGGAATAATGTATTGCAGTAAATTACTTTGGTCAACTCTTTCTTCAGACATGGAAGCACTATAACCTACAGCTTGCATGTTTAAACGTTTTGAAATCACTTTCTCTATACCATCGAATGCTCCACCAGCGATAAAAAGAATGTTTTCAGTATTTACTTCAATAAATTTCTGATCTGGATGTTTACGACCTCCTTTTGGTGGTACATTAACTACAGTACCTTCCAACAACTTTAATAAGGCTTGTTGTACACCTTCACCAGAAACATCTCTTGTAATAGATGGATTATCACTTTTACGTGCAATTTTATCTATTTCATCAATAAATACGATGCCTTTTTCGGCTTTATCTAAATTGTAATCGGCTGCTTGTAACAAACGTGTTAAAATACTTTCTACATCTTCACCTACATAACCAGCTTCAGTTAAAACTGTTGCATCTACAATAGCTAAAGGCACATTAAGCATTTTTGCTATGGTTTTAGCCATTAAAGTTTTACCAGTTCCTGTTTGTCCAACCATAATGATGTTTGATTTTTGAATTTCAATATCGTCATCACTTGGTGGTTGTAAAAGCCTTTTATAGTGGTTGTAAACAGCCACAGACATGACTTTTTTAGTTGTTTCTTGACCTATAATATATTCGTCTAAAAACGTTTTTATTTGCTGTGGTTTGCGAAGCATAAGCTCTGCAGAGAGCTCGCTTTTATCGCTTTGTTTAGATTCTTCTAAAACAATACCATGAGCCTGCTCGATACATTTATCGCAAATGTGAGCATCTAATCCTGCAATTAATAAATTTGTTTCTGGCTTTTTCCTACCACAAAACGAACATTCTAAATCTTCCTTTGCCATTACTAATAAATTCTAAGTTTAAAATTCCAAATATTTTGAAATGGAATTGTTTTCTTATTATATTTTAGCTTCTTACTAAAATTTCATCAATCATTCCGTAATCTTTAGCTTTATCGGCTTTCATCCAATAATCTCGATCACTATCTGCATAGACTTTATCATAATCTTGTCCTGAGTGCTTACTAATAATTTTATAAAGCTCTTCTTTTAAGATTAAGATTTCTCTTGCTGTAATTTCTATATCACTTGCTTGACCTTGAGCTCCACCTAAAGGCTGATGAATCATAACACGAGAGTGAGTTAAACCACTACGTTTTCCTTTTTCACCTGCACATAATAAAACGGCTCCCATTGAGGCTGCCATTCCTGTACAAATTGTAGCCACATCTGGTTTAATAAACTGCATGGTATCGTAAATACCAAGTCCTGCATAAACTGATCCGCCTGGCGAATTGATATAAATTTGAATGTCTTTAGAAGAGTCTGTACTTTCTAAAAACAATAATTGTGCTTGTATAATATTAGCCACTTGGTCATTAATTCCTGTGCCTAAGAAAATGATGCGATCCATCATTAAACGCGAAAACACATCGAAAATAGCAATATTCATTTGGCGTTCTTCAATAATGTTTGGAGTCAAGTTTGTTGGATACATACTACTAATAATTTTATTGTAATATGTACTGCTAATACCTTGATCTTTTATAGCGAATTTTTCAAATTCTTTTCCGTAATCCATAAATTGTCTTGTGTATAAATTGAATTAAAAAGGCGTTAAAAATACAATTTTAACGCCTAAATATAAGGATTTATTCTTTAAAACTTTGTTAAGTTATTTATCTCCGTAAACTTCTTTTATAAAGTCTTCGTACGTAAGCTCTTTAGTTTTAAGATTTGCTTTTTCTTTGTATAGCTCTAATAATTTTTGACTGATAATTTGCTCAGAAATTCTTCTAGCCTCATCTTGATTAGATAATACTCTTGCTGCAATATCTTCCAATTCTTTATCTGAAGGATTCATTTGTCCAAATTGTGCCATTTGCATTTTAATCATTTGCTTAGCATGACCTTTAATATCATCCATTGTTACTTGAATGTTATTGTCTGTAATTAATTTACCTTCTATTAATTGGTAACGTAAGCTTTTTTCAGATTTTTCGTATTCATCTTTAGCTTCATCTTCAGTTAATTGATTTTCACCAGATGTTTGCATCCATTTTGTAAGGAATTCTCCTGGCAAGTCGAATTTAGTGTTTTCAACTAGATACTCTGTAACATCGTTTAACAACTTTTGATCTGCTTGTTGCTTAAACTGTTTTTCAGCATCTTCTTTTATTCTCTCTTTAACTTCTGAAACAGTTTTTACTGTGTCTTTGCCAAATAGTTTATCAAATAATTCTTGATCTAAATCTGCTAATTCACGTTCGTTAATTTCTGTTACAGTGAATGTTACTTCAATATCTAATCCATGAACTTCATCATGAGATAATTTTAAAGCATGCATTAATTCATGATCGTCATTATAAAGTCCTTTTGTATTTAAGGTAATAACATCACCAACTTTTGCGCCTACAAATTTCTTTTCTGTAGTTTTTCCTTTAAACTTATCTAAAGTTAAGGTAACGGTATTTTCAATTCCTTTTTCTTCGTTATTATAAGTTCCAGTAACTTCACTTTCTTTTGTTACTTCATTTTGAGAAATTAATTTCCCATATTGTTTTTGGATGTTTGTAATTTGTTCATCAATCATTTTATCTCCAGCAACAATGGTATAACTAGTAATAGCTTTTTTGCTTTTTAATTCCACATCGAATTCTGGTGACAACCCAAGTTCGAATTCAAATGATAATTTATCTGAATCCCAATCTAAATTATCTTGAGGTTTAGGTAGTGGATGTCCAAGAACATCTAACTTTTCTTCAGTTAAATATTTATTTAAAGCTTCTTGTAATAATTTATTTACTTCATCAACTAAAACGGCTTTTCCATATTGTTTTTTAACCATTCCCATAGGCACATGACCTTTTCTAAAACCTGGTATGTTAGCTGTTTTTCTATAGTCTGTTAAGATTTTTTCAACTTTAGCGCTATAATCTTCTTTAGCGATATCTACTTTTACTACAGCATTTAATGCATCGATGTTTTCTCTTGTAATATTCATTATTTTTTTGACATAAAAATTGGGTTGCAAAAATACATATTTTTTACAACCCAACAAAGTTTTTAACGTATTGTATTTCAGTCTATTTTAATCTTTATTTAAGACAGAAAACATTATGGATTCAAGTACAGACAGTAACAAGCTAAATAGCAAGGCTATCCAAAAGCCATCTACAACAAAACCATCTATAAAACTGTTAGCCATTAAAATAATACAAGCATTTATAACCAATAGAAATAAACCTAAAGTAACTACGGTTATAGGCAATGTTAAAATGACTAAAATAGGTTTAACAATAATATTTAGTAACCCTAAAACTATTGCCACAATGATAGCTGAAGTAAAACCTTCGACAGCAACTCCTGGCAGGAATTTAGCTAATATAACCACAGCTACTGCTGTTAATAAGATACGAATAATTAAGTTCATAAAATTTAGTTTAGTTTGATTAGTTTGAATTTAAAGATAGTAATCTACTTTAAATTAACCTAAAAAACTCATTACTTCATTATAAAAATCGTTTGGATTTTCGGCATGCAACCAATGACCAGCATTTGAAATTGTTACAATTTTAGAATTCGGAAAATGCGATTTTATTATTGATTCGTCTTGTAATCCTATATATTCTGATTTATCTCCACGAAGAAAAAGTGTGTCTCCTTTATATTGTGCATGTATTGGCAAAGCCTCGCCTATTTCTTCAATATTTTCTTTTAAAGCTTCTAAATTTACTCTTAACGCTAACTCTTTTTCGTCATTCCAATACAGGTTTTTTAATAAAAATTGTCTGGTTCCATAATCTGATACGTACTTAAAAAGTTGATCTTCTGCTTCTCCTCTACTTTCCATTTTTTTAAAATCTAGACTACTTAGCCCTTCTAGGATTGCATCGTGATGTGTTGGATAAAATCTAGGCGAAATATCTGCAATTAACAACTTTGAAACTAATTCTGGATATGTAGCTGCAAAAAGCATGGCAACTTTTCCTCCCATTGAGTGACCAAGTAAAATAATCTCATTTAACTTATTTGCTTCACAATAGTTTTTTAAATCTTCAACCATCACTTGATAGTTAAAATCATCACTATGGAAACTCCTTCCATGATTACGTTGGTCTAATAAATGAATCTCATAATTTTGTTCGCTAAACTTTGTTCCTAGGGTTTTCCAATTGTCACTCATCCCTAAAAAACCATGAAGGATAACAAACGGTTTTCCATCTCCCAATATGTTAGAATATAATTGCATGAATAATTACTTTAATTTTTGTAAATACATTTGAATGACATTTTCAATTCCTAAATACAAACTCTCTGAAATAAGTGCATGACCAATGGACACTTCTAATAATTCTGGGATGTGCTCTTTAAAAAATTTAATATTTTCAAGAGACAAATCGTGTCCCGCATTAACGCCAATTCCTAAAGAATTTGCCAATTCTGCACAAGCAGTATAAGGTTTGATAGCAGATTTATTACCTAAACTAAAATTATGTGCAAAAGCTTCTGTATAAAGTTCAATTCTATCTGTTCCTGTTGCTTTTGCTCCCTCAATTTGATTTAAATCTGGGTCCACAAAAATGGACGTTCTAATGCCATGATCTTTAAACTCTTTAATTACATCTACTAAAAAATGCTTGTGTTTTATAGTATCCCAACCTGCATTACTAGTTATGGCATCAAAAGCATCTGGCACTAAAGTAACTTGAGTTGGTTTTAATTCTAAAACCATATTTACAAATTTATCTATTGGGTTACCTTCAATGTTATATTCTGTATAAACCTCTGATTTTAAATCGTAAGCATCTTGATATCTAATATGTCTTTCGTCTGGTCTTGGATGAATAGTAACGCCTTCAGCTCCATATCTTTGTACATCTTTAGCAAACTGAACTACATTTGGTATATTTCCACCACGAGAATTTCTTAAAGTAGCTATCTTATTTATATTAACACTTAATTTTGTCATGTCCATTAATTTATTCAGACAAAAATACAAAGTCATTCAAGGTTATTATAGTAATTTTTTGATTAATTTGCAGGAACATTAATTGACCTATGAATCTTTCAGAGTTTATAATAAACGACATAAAACCATTACTAATTGAAGATAAAATTGGTGACATCCAATTATTATTTAACCAATTAACATATTCGCATATACCAATTAAAAACAAAGATGGTGTTTATTTAGGTTGTATGTCTGAAACAGATGCACATTGCTATAATAGCAGCAAGAACATATCTGAATACAAACATGCTATTGAAGGATTTTTTGTTAGACACAATACGGTTTGGTTGGATGTTTTAGAAGCGTTTGCACAAAACTCTACTAATATTATGCCTGTTTTAAATGAAAAAAACACCTATTTAGGATACTATGAATTAAATGATATTATTGGTTTGTTTAATGAAACTCCTTTTTTCGCAGAAGCTGGTAGCATTTTAATTATAGAAAAAGGATTTAATGATTATTCCTTTAGTGAATTAAGCCAGATTGTTGAATCTAATGATGGAAAAATTTTAGGAGCCTTTATTTCTAAAACAGAAAACGATGTCGCACAAATAACTCTTAAAATAGGGAATACTGGATTAAACGACATTATGCATACATTCAGACGCTATAGTTATAATATTATATCTGGACATGAAGAAGATAGTTATCTTGAAAGTTTAAAAGAACGATCGGATTATTTAAACAAATATTTAAACATGTAGATAACTATGAAAATTGCAATTTTTGGACAATTCTATCATAAAAATGCCGAAGAAGCAGTAGAAATACTTCTAGATTATCTTTTTGATAAGAATATTGATGTATACATTGAAGATAACTTTTTTGACATTATTAATCATCAACTAACCAACCATAAAAATTACGACAAGTTTAAAACATTTCAAACTTTAGATAAAAATTTTGATTTATTAATTAGCATAGGTGGAGATGGTACTATGTTAAGAACTACAACAATTGTAAGAGATTTAGACATCCCAATAGTTGGTATAAATACAGGACGTTTAGGTTTTTTGGCAACTATTCAAAATGAAGATATAATTGAAGCAATAAATGATATCCTATCGGGAAACTACAAAATATCTGAACGCAGTTTGCTTTCAATTAACACCTATCCAAAGCACAAAGAATTTGAAGACTTAAATTTTGCATTGAATGAAATAGCAGTAAGTAGAAAAAACACGACTTCTATGATAACTGTTGAGACAAGATTAAATGGCGAATATTTAACTTCTTATTGGAGTGATGGTTTAATAGTTTCTACACCAACAGGCTCTACAGGATACTCTTTAAGTTGTGGAGGCCCAGTAATAACACCAGATACAAATAGTTTTGTACTTACTCCTATTGCTCCACATAATTTAAGCGCAAGACCTTTAATAATTACTGATTCTACTGAAATTCAGCTTAAAGTAAGTGGTCGAGAAGATAATTTTTTAATTTCGCTAGACTCAAGAATTGCCACTTTAAGCAATAATACTATTGTAACTATAAAAAAAGCACCTTTTAAAATTAAAATGATAGAACTTTTAAGAGAAAGCTTTTTAGATACACTTCGCAAAAAGCTTCTTTGGGGAGAAGACCGAAGAAATTAAACAATAATTTTCTAGAAATGTTGTTTTATTCTAATACAATTTGATTCAAATTGTTATAGGCTAATCTTATTTATTATATTTGCAAACTTTTGAACATTTATGAGGTATTTAACCACTATTTTATTTTTCATAATAACTATTCAATTCAGTCAATCGCAAACACATGAAATTGGTGTGTTTCTTGGTGGCAGTAATTTTATTGGTGATGTTGGAGCTACAACTTATATAGCCCCTAACCAGCTTGCCATTGGTGGTATTTATAAATGGAATAGAAGTCCTAGACATTCTTTTCGTTTTTCATTAATATATTCTGAGTTGGTAGGAGACGATTTAGATTCAGACGATCCCAGAAGAGAAGAAAGAGGTTATAAGTTCAACAATCATATAGTTGAAGCATCACTTGGTTTAGAATTTACATTTTTTGATTTCGACCTTCATGATGGAAGAACCAAAGCTACACCATATTTATATTCTGGAATTTCAGCAGCATATCATGACAATTTTTTCTTTTCTAATCAAGGAGTTTATACTTCAGAAGACACAACTAGTATAGCTTATGGCATTCCAATGGTACTAGGATTTAAAGCAAAATTTATGGAAAACTTTGTTTTAGCTGTTGAAATAGGTGCTAGATATACTTTTAGTGATGAACTTGATGGAAGCGCACCAGATTACGATAACGATGCACCATTAGCTTTTGGAAACAAAAATAATAATGATTGGTATGTTTTTACTGGTATGACATTAACTTATACTTTCGGGAAAAAACCTTGTTATTGTGTTTTTTAAATGGATTTAAAATCAAAAATAAATACAAGCCAATTACCTAAACATCTTGCGATTATCATGGATGGTAATGGTCGTTGGGCAAAACAAAAAGGCTTCATAAGAGCTATAGGTCATGAAAATGGCACAAAATCTGTTAGACAAGTCGTTGAAGGCTCTGCCGAATTAGGCATAGAAAATTTAACGCTATATGCTTTTTCTACAGAAAACTGGAACAGACCAAAACTTGAAGTACAAACACTTATGAAGCTATTAGTTACTTCATTAAAAAAAGAAATAAAAACACTTCAAGATAATAACATCAAACTGTTAGCCATAGGAAACTTAAATGAACTTCCTAAAAAAGCTCAACAAGAACTAAAAGAAGTTATTGAAAGCACAAAAAACAATAACCGAATGACACTTACGCTAGCATTAAGTTATGGTTCTAGAGAAGAATTAATAAATACAGTTAAAAAAATAAGCATTAAAGTTAAAAATAATATAATTTCGCCCGAAAATATTGATGAATCGGTTATTAATGAGCATCTTTACACGCGAAATTTACATGATGTAGATTTGCTTATTAGAACTAGTGGCGAACAACGTATAAGCAACTTCTTATTATGGCAAATTGCTTATGCAGAATTGTATTTTACAAGTGTGCTTTGGCCAGATTTTACAAAGCAGCATTTATATGAAGCAATCATTGAATATCAAAAAAGAGAAAGAAGGTTTGGGAAAACAAGTGAACAAATTAATTAATAAATTACTATTGAAAACATATTTACTACCAATTTTTACATTACTATTTTTTGTAAATATTCAATTTACACATGCACAGGACAATACTCAAGATGGCAAAAAATATGTTATTGGAGGAATTTCGGTGTTAGGAAACACTAGTTTTAGCGAACAAACAATTATTACTTATTCTGGTCTAAGAAAAGGAGAGGAAGTTATTATACCTGGCGACAAGATTAGTGCAGCCATTAAAAAACTTTGGAATTCTAATCTATTTAATAACATAGAAATGTATGTAAATAGAATTGAAGGAAATGAAGTTTTTCTAGAAATAAGACTTGAAGATTTACCAGAAATTAACGAAGTTAAAATTAATGGTGTAAAAAAATCTAAAAAGGAAAAGATTATTGAAGAAAACACTTTAAACAAAGGTGTTAAAGTAACCGAAAACCTATTAACAACTACTAAAAACTACCTTGAAAACAAATATAAGAAAGAAGGGTTTTATAATACTAAAGTTAATATTAATACCATTGAGGTAGAAGAAGTTGATACTTTGCAAACATCAACAAGAGCTATGAATATGGTTGTAAATATTGACAAAGGAAAAAAAGTAAAAGTTAAAGAAATTGTATTTAATGGTAATACTGTTTTACCAGATAGTAAGCTTAAAAAAGCTATGAAAAATACAAAACAAAAAAATATAACTCACGTCCTTAAACGTTCTAAATATATTGAAGCAGATTTTAAAACAGACCTTAATAGTGTTGTAGACAAGTTTAAAGAAAATGGCTTTAGAGATGCTCGAATTATATCTGATAGTTTAGTTGTTATAGACCAAAAAAATGTTGCCTTATACATAGATTTAGAAGAAGGTGAATTATACCATTTCGGTAAAATAGATTTTATTGGAAATTCTGTTTATTCAGACGATGTTTTAAGAAGAATATTAAGAATAAATCCAGGAGACACTTATAATGGTATTTTACTTGAAAAAAGAATTGCAGATACTGAAAACCCTGAAGCAGTAGATATAACTAACTTATATCAAAACAATGGGTATTTATTCTCAACCATTAACACCGTAGAAGTAAGTGCAGAGGGTAATGTTATTGATTTAGAAATAAGAATTTCAGAAGGAAAACCTGTCTATTTTAATAATGTAACTGTTGTAGGAAACGATGTAACTAATGATCATGTTATTTATAGAGAATTGCATACACGTCCAGGACAATTATATAACAAGTCGAATGTTATTAGAACTATTAGAGAGTTAAGTGCTCTTGGTTTTTTTGACCCAGCTCAATTAACAACAGATTTTCCTAATCCTAATCCAAACGAAGGTACAATTGATTTAGAATACACAGTTGTAGAAACAGGATCTAGCCAAATAGAATTGCAAGGTGGTTATGGTGGAGGTGGTTTTATAGGTACACTTGGATTATCATTTAACAATTTTTCTTTAAAAAACATTCTTAATCCAAAAGCATACAAACCCGTACCGAGAGGAGATGGTCAAAAACTAGCTTTACGATTACAAGCAAGTCAATTTTATCAAACTTATAGTTTCTCATTTACAGAACCATGGTTAGGTGGTGAAAAACCTGTACAATTTTCAACTTCTGTTTCTCATACAAAACAATTTTTATATGACTCTAGAACTGGTAAAGCTGACAGAGACAAAGCTTTTAATATAACAGGTATTTCTGTTGGTTTAGCAAAACGTTTAAATATACCTGATAACTATTTCACGTTATCTCAAGCTTTAAGTTATCAACATTATAATCTGAAAAATTATAATACTGGTTTATTTACATTTGGCGATGGTTATTCTAATAATTTAGCTTACACCATTGGATTAAGTAGAAATAGCACTTATAATGATCCTGTTTTCCCTGTTGGTGGCTCAAACTTTAGTGTTAGTGCTAAATTAACTTTACCATATTCACTATTTAATGGTGTAGACTATAAAGAATTGAAAGACGAAAGAGAAGATTTAGAATACATTGTCCAAGATCCTGACAATATTTATACACCAGCTGAAAGTAATGAAGCTTATAATGGTATTGCTGAAATTGATCAAGAACGTTTTAATTGGTTAGAGTTTTATAAAGTAAAATTTAAAGCAGAATGGTATCAAGAAATAGTTAAAAAATTAGTTTTAAAACCTAGTGCTGAATTCGGATTTTTAGGAGCTTATAATCAAGATAGAGGAGATATTCCTTTTGAACGTTTCTTCTTAGGAGGAGATGGACTAGGATCTTATAGTTTAGATGGAAGAGAATCTATTGCATTGCGTGGTTATCCAAACCAATCTATTCAACCAGTAGATGCTAATGGTAACCCAACAAACGATGGTGGAACTATTTACAATAAATTCTCATTAGAATTAAGATACCCTATTACCTTAAAACAACAAGCAAAAATATTTGTATTAGGTTTTATGGAAGGTGGTATTTCTTTTAACGATTTTAAAGACTATAGTCCTTACGATTTAAAAAGATCAGCTGGTGTAGGATTACGTGTTTTCATGCCTGCCTTTGGTTTATTAGGAATTGATTTTGGTTATGGATTCGATCCAATTCCTGGTCAATCTAGTCCAAATGGATGGGAAACACATTTTATTATTGGACAACAATTTTAATTTGGCACGATATTTTCTAATAACTATTTGATTATTTAAATACAGAATTAAAATTTTTAAAGTTAAATTTCGTTAATTTTGAAAATACTAATTCAAAAATTGACAGACATATTAAATAATCAGCTGTCTCTTTTTAGAATTTATAGACCAATAAATTATAAAATATGAAACAGATGAAAATAAAAGTTCTTTTTTTACTGGTTATAATATCTATGATTAGTATATCGATTCAAGCACAACGTGGTGTTAGAATTGGATATATTGATACAGAATACATTTTACAAAACGTTCCAGAATATCAAGAAGCTTCTGCTCAATTAGAAAGTAAAGTTCAAAAATGGAAAACTGAAATAGAAAGTCAATTAAGCGAAATTGAACAAAAACGCAAAGATCTAAGCAACGAAAAGGCACTATTAACTAAAGAATTAATTGAAGAGCGTGAAGAAGATATTACTTTCGAAGAGAAAGAAATATTAGATTATCAACAAAAACGTTTCGGTCCAAATGGCGATTTAATGATTCAAAAAAGACAATTAATTCAGCCTATTCAGGATCAAATTTTTGCAGCAGTTCAAGACATTGCTGAGAATAGAAAATATGATTTTGTATTCGATAAATCAGCAGATGTTGTTATGCTATATTCAGCTGAAAGATTTGATTTTAGCGAAGAAGTTATTAGAAGTATTTCTAGAAGTGCTAAACGTACTCAAGCAGAATCAAGATCTGAAAGAAAAGCTGCTGAAGATGAAGAGCTTCATCCAGAAATAGATAAAGAACAAGAAGCTAGAGAGGCAGCAGATGAAGAGAGAAGACAAGAAATACTAGATGAGCGTGAACAAAAACAATTAGAAGCTCAACAAAGAAGAGACAGTATAATTGCAGAAAGAGCTAGAATAAGAGAAGAAAAATTAAATGCTAGAATGAATGAAAACTCTACGAATGAGCCTGTTTTGGACGAAAATGGAGAGGTAGTCGAAGGAGAACAAAAAACAAGAGAAGAAATTTTAGAAGAACGTAGACAACAAAAATTAAAAGATAGAGAACTAAGACAACAAGAATTAGAAGAAAGAAAACAACAAATATTAGAAGAAAGACAAAGAGCTAAAGAAGAAAGAGAAAATAACGCGCAACAAAACAATAACACAGATGGCACAGAGCCTGATGAAACTGATAACAATTAAAATTTATAACACACACATTAATACTATTTAAAAATGAAACATTTTAAGACTTTTTTATTAGCAACAGCTTTATTTATTGCAGCAACAAGCTTTACACAAGCTCAAAGTAAAGTAGCACATATTAATACTCAAACATTAATACAAGCTATGCCAGAAATGAATACTGCTCAAGCTGAAATGGATAAGCTAGGAAAAACTTACGAAGCAGATATTCAAGCTATGGTTACAGAATACCAAAACAAAATGAAACAATATGAAGCTGAAGCTGCATCTAAAACTGACGAGGAAAACCAAAAACGATTAGTTGAAGTTCAGACTATGCAACAAAACATCCAACAATATCAAAATCAAGCGCAACAAGAAATGCAGAAAAAAGAAATTGATTTATTAAAACCAATTACTGAAAAAGCTAAAGCTGCAATCTTAAAAGTTGCTAGAGCTCAAGGATTTGATTATGTGCTAGACTCTACTCAAGGTGGTGGTGTTATTATGGCTGATGGTAAAAACTTACTTGACGATGTTAAAAAAGATTTAGGTATCTAAATTTTTTAAAAAAATATAACTTTTAAAAGCCACTTAAATCAAGTGGCTTTTTTTATTTTTGACTGTAATGAACAAACAACCAATAGGTATATTCGATTCTGGTGTAGGAGGCACATCCATCTGGAAGGAACTAAATCTTTTACTTCCTAAAGAAAACACCATATATCTTGCAGATAGCAAGAATGCACCTTATGGAGAAAAAACTAAGGAAGAGATTATAGCATTAAGTAAAAAAAACATCGATTTACTTATAGAAAAGAATTGCAAACTAATAATAGTTGCATGTAATACAGCTACTACCAATGCTATAAAAATATTAAGAGACAATTATAATCTGCCTATAATTGGTATTGAACCAGCAATAAAACCTGCTGCTTTACAAACAAAAACTAAAGCCATAGGAATTCTAGCTACAAAAGGCACACTTTCAAGCGAATTATTTCATAAAACTACAAATGTATTTACTAATGGAATTAAAGTAGTAGAACAAGTTGGAGAAGGCATAGTACAACTAATAGAATCTGGTAAAATAAATTCAGAAGAGATGTCTTCTCTTTTAAAAATTTATATGAAGCCTATGCTAGATACCAATATAGATTATTTGGTTTTAGGATGTACACATTATCCCTATCTAATGCCTCAGCTTCTAGAATTATTACCAAAAAACATAAAAATAATTGATTCTGGCGAAGCAGTAGCCAGACAAACGCAAGCAGTTTTAAAACAACATCTCCTTTTAAATAGCGCTACAAGCAAACCTAAAATTAAATTTTATTCTAATGGAAATCCTGAAGTTTTAGCTTCACTTATTGGAGAAAAGTATTCAGTAGAGTATTTAAACTTTTAGTACTATATTTTATTTTCGTTTAAATTTAAAATCAACTTTCCTATTTTCCCCTTTAATTGTTCCTTCTATCCAAGCAAAAATTGAATCTTTTACTGGATTAGAATAAGAAATTTTTGTAGGAAAGTCATGATCAGGGTTTTCAAAAGTATATACTTTATTGTCTGTAGGCAACATTTTAAATATTACTGGTCTGTTATCATTTTGATTATACGCTGTAACCGTAAATAATACCTCATCCTTATTTTGCTGAACTAATACATGTTCAGCAAAAACAGTATCATTTTCAACTAATGTAAAACTATGCGAAAATAAAGTGCTATCATTTAATTTAGACCAATTTTCATAAGATTGAGATTCTTCAGATATATTTGTCCAATTACCAATTAACCACTGCAAATCTTCTATTCTATCATAACTTTTAAGGGGTTTAACTGGTTGTTTTTCTTCATTTTTACAACCTACAAAAATCCCAAAAGCCAATGTTATTATTATTAATTTTTTCATATTAATCTACTTTAAACCAACTAGAATATTTTACATAATTTTCAGCAATTCTATTTATCTCACCAGATATCAATTCCTTACTTATATCTTTCACTTTTCTAGCTGGTACACCAGCATATATACTTCCTGCTTCAACTATAGTATTTTGTGTTACAACAGCTCCAGCTGCAATAATACTATTGCTTTCAACAATACAATCGTCCATAACAATACTTCCCATTCCTATTAACACATTGTTTTTAATAGTACAACCATGTACAATAGCATTATGACCAATTGAAACATTATTTCCAATAGTTGTTGGAGATTTTTGATATGTTGCATGAATAACTGCTCCATCTTGAACGTTGACTTTATTTCCCATTTTAATAAAGTGAACATCACCTCTAATAACAGCATTAAACCAAACACTACAGTCGTTTCCCATAGTTACTTCTCCAACTATAGTGGCATTTTCTGCTATAAAACAATTGTCTGGAATAATTGGTTCTTTTCCATTTACAGGCATAATTATTGGCATAACTTAAAATATTAAAATCTATAAAGAATAAAAGTAATGAAAAAATAAAAGCCTTGAAATTTCAAGGCTTTATATCATTTAATTTATTGCAGGACAGTTACAATGGTAACGTTCTTTTTTGCAACCAAATTTATAACCTAACGTTATTTGATGAAATCCGCCATTGTTATAAACAACAGAATTTGCTTGATAAGAATACGTATAAGCAAACATAAAGTTTTTATAATCTACCCCTAATAAAGGAGTTATATATTGTAACTTTTGACTTGAAACTTCAGTTCCATCTTGAAATTCAGCTCCATCTAAACTTCTTCTGTATGAAATTCCTCCCCATAAATTACCAAATTCCATTTCTTTATAAGCTTTCGCATTTATATCGATTGATGATTCTTTGGTTCCATCTTTATAAATAAACAAAGTTGATGGTTCAAAACTCCATTCACTTCCAAATTTCTGAAATACATATCCAGCACTTAATAAAAACTCTCGTGGATTATCGTATGCAAAAAGTCCATTTTCATTCGAATTTACACCTTCATTTTTAAGCATATTTTTTACTGTAGCATGAGCGTAAAAATTATATAAGAAATATGAAAACCCAAAATCTATATTAAAATTAGTAGCACTTTGTTCAATACCAGCAACTATAGGATCAAAAGGTTCGTTTACAAAAGCCGTTTCATCAAGTTTATACTGTATTGCTCCAATACTCAACCCAAAAGAAAGCATATTTAAATCTACCTCACTTCTTGAAAACATAATATGGTGTGCGTAGGTTAGGTAAAATCCATTATTAGAATGGTATCCATTTTTATCTGAATATAAGATTGCTCCAATACCAGAATTAGATTCCCCAATTCTACCATTTATACTTGCAGTTAATAAACTAGGTGCATCTTCATCTCCAAACCATTGTTGACGTCCAGTTATTCTAATTTTAGCACAATTAGCTGCACCAGCCATAGATGGATGAATTAAATAATAATTATCGGTTAAATAATCTGAATATATTGGCATTCCTTCTTGAGAATTAGCTGTTAGTGCAAGTAAAAACACACAAGCTAATATATAGAACCGTTTTAATATCATAATTTTAGTTTTCAGGGACTCTATTTAATTTTTTCGAAATATAGGCTAAATATAAAACTTAATTTTTGCAATAAAATTATAAATAGAAACCAAATATATAAAAATTACTGTTTCTCAGTCTCTAAACAAAAGTTAAAGACTAACTTTAATAAAGAGATAAAAAAATATTCTCGCTTTTTAAAAAACGAAAAAGCCAAATATATGGATTACTAAAGTTATCTTTTAGTATTTTTGTCAAAAATTTTATCAATATGAATACTTTTCAAGTTTCTATTAAAGAAACTTCCAATAATAGCATTTTAAAATTCGAAATTAATCAGTTTATTACACAACATCAAAGCTTCGAATTCAACAACATTGATGAGGCTAAAAATTCGCCATTAGCACAACAATTATTCTATCTACCATTTGTAAAAAAAGTTTATATATCTGGCAATTTTATTGCAGTTGAAAGATATAACATTGTAGAATGGAAAGATGTTCAAAATGAAGTAGCTGAACAAATAGAATCCTATTTAAATGATGGAGGCGTTGTAGTAGAAGAAACTTCAGTGCCAAAAAAAGTGCCTGTTACAGTTTATGCTGAAAGCACTCCTAATCCGTCTGCTATGAAATTTGTCGCTAATAAAAAATTAGCTACTTCTTCTTTTGAATTTACTTCTATAGACGAAGCCAAACTATCTCCTTTAGCGACAGAATTATTCCATTTCCCATTTGTAAAAGGAGTTTTTATAGATGAAAATTTTGTGTCTATTACAAAATATGAGGTTGCTGAATGGAACAATATTACTATGGAACTTCGAGAATTTATAAGAAGTTATATAGAACAAGGAAAAGAAATATTACTTCCTGATGCTCAAAAAGTTTTAAATAAAACTACAGAACAATTAGATAAATCTTTCGACGATTTAGATGATATTTCTAAACAAATTATCAATATTCTTGAAGAGTATATTAAACCAGCTGTTGCAAGTGATGGTGGAAATATTCAATTCACTTCTTACAATCCAGAAAGCAAAGTGGTAGAAGTTGTTTTACAAGGTGCTTGTAGTGGTTGTCCTTCTTCAACCTATACACTTAAGAGTGGTATTGAAAATGTTTTAAAAGAAATGTTACAAGATAAAATTAGCAGTGTTGTTGCTATAAACGGTTAAATTTATTAATATATAATAATTGAAAGGCGTCCTATATTTGGACGCCTTTTTTATGTTTTTAATTCATTAACTTTGATAAATGAAGTATCAACTCTTACTTATTTTTGGTATTCTAGTAAGTTGTCAAGGACAAAATAAAAAATCTATGAATCATACATATACAAACAACTTAATTCACGAAACCAGTCCTTATCTACTTCAACATGCACATAACCCTGTAGATTGGAATCCATGGAACGAAACTACTCTAAAAAAGGCGAAAGAAGAAAACAAATTAATATTAGTAAGTGTAGGTTATGCAGCTTGCCATTGGTGTCATGTTATGGAACACGAAAGCTTTGAAGACACTATTGTTGCTAAGGTTATGAATTCTAAATTCATAAACATTAAAGTGGATAGAGAAGAGCGTCCAGATGTAGACCAAGTCTACATGAATGCTGTCCAACTTATGACAGGAAGTGGTGGATGGCCTTTAAATGTTGTAACACTTCCAGATGGCAGACCAGTTTGGGGAGGAACTTATTTTAGAAAAGAACAATGGATAAGTGCCTTAGAGCAAATCTCAGATTTATATATTAGAAATCCTGAAAAACTTTATGATTATGCAGACAAATTAGAACAAGGTATTAAATCTATGGACATTGTTGCACTTAATACTAATGAAGCTGAATTTGATGTTGAATATATAGAGGAAACACTAAAAAATTGGGAAACATATTTCGACCATAGAGAAGGTGGACTAAAACGTGCACCTAAATTTATGATGCCTAATAATTACCATTTTTTATTACGTTATGCTTATCAATCTAACAATATTAAACTTCAAGAATTTGTAAATCTTACCTTAACTCAAATGGCATATGGTGGCATCTACGATCAAGTTGGAGGTGGTTTTTCACGCTATGCAACTGACGTGAATTGGCATGTACCACATTTTGAAAAAATGTTATATGATAATGGACAGCTTGTTAGTTTATATTCTGATGCCTACCTTATTACTAAAAACAAACTGTACAAAGATGTTGTTTTTGAAACATTAGAGTTTATTAACAGAGAATTAACCTCAACAAATGGAGCCTTCTACTCTTCTTTAGATGCAGATAGTAATACGCCAGAAGGTCACTTAGAAGAAGGTGCTTTTTATGTTTGGCAAAAAGAAGAATTACAAAAATTATTAACTTTAGATTTCGACTTGTTTTCAGATTATTACAACATCAACAATTATGGTTTATGGGAAAACAAAAATTATGTTTTAATAAGAAAGGATGACGATGAAAGCTTTCTTAAAAAACATAATTTATCAATCGAAGCATTAAATGAAAAGAAACAAAACTGGAAACAAATTCTTTTACAAACTAGAGACAGAAGATCAAGACCAAGACTAGACGACAAAACTTTAACCTCTTGGAATGCTTTAATGTTAAAAGGTTTTGTAGATGCATATCGTGTGTTTGAGGAAGAAAACTTTTTAATTTCTGCTGAAAAAAATGCCAATTTCATTATACACAATCAATTGCGTGAAGATGGAGGATTAAATCATAATTTTAAAAATAACACAAGTAACATTAATGGTTATTTAGAAGATTATGCAACAACCATAGATGCGTTTATTGGATTATATGAAAACACATTAGATGAAAAATGGCTTAATACAGCAAGAGATTTAACCAATTACACTTTCGATTATTTCTATGAAACTTCTAATAGCATGTTTTACTTCACTTCAAACGAAGACCCTTTGTTAGTAACCAGAAATATAGAATATAGAGATAATGTAATTCCGGCAAGTAATTCTATAATGGCAAAAAACTTATTTAAGTTATCTCATTATTTTGATAATAAGTATTATTACAAAACAGCAACTAATATGTTGAATAATGTAAAACCTGAAATTGAAAATTATGGTTCAAACTATTCCAATTGGTTGGATTTAATGCTAAATTACACAAATCCTTTTTATGAAGTTGCTATTTCTGGACGTGAAGCAACACAAAAAATTAAAGACTTAAATAAATCATATATCCCAAATAAATTAATTATCGGAAGTACTCAAGAGTCTAACATGCCATTATTAAAAAATAGGTATGTAGAAAATGAAACCTATATTTATGTCTGTGTCAATAAAGCCTGTAAATTACCAGTAAAAGAAATAGAAAAGGCGATTGAATTATTAAAAAACTAAATTTTGTGGAACTAGTAACTAACATTCTAATTGTATTTATAGCCATAGAACATGGTTACTTTTTAATTTTGGAAATGTTTTTATGGACCAAACCTAAAGGAATAAAAACTTTTGGATTAAAATCTAAATCTTTTGCTGAAGAAACTAAAGTACTAGCAGCAAATCAAGGATTATATAATGGATTCTTAGCAGCAGGACTTCTTTTTTCACTGATTATCAACGATCAAGAAATATCTGTTTTCTTCTTGATTTGTATTTCCATTGCTGGAATTTATGGCGCTTATTCAACCGAAAAAATAAGACTATTCTATATCCAATCTTTACCAGCAATTATTACTTTGATTCTCATTTATTTTAAATAATTCATATTTTCAATCTCTAATTAAACCTCTTGTTACAATCATTTTTTTTAACTTTACTAACTAATTTAAAATCAAAAATATGAATATCGAAAAATGGACTACTCTAGCCATCGATTTAGCTACAGAATATGGCATAAAAATATTAGGTGCTATAATTATATGGATTATTGGTTCTTGGGTTATTAAAAAATTATTAAAAGGTACAAGTACTGTAATGACTAGAAGAGGATTTGATGAAAGTCTTCAAAAATTCTTACTTAATTTATTAAACTGGACATTTAAAATATTATTAATTCTTGCCATTTTATCTCAACTTGGTGTAGAAACAACTTCATTTGCTGCTATTCTTGCTGCAGCTGGTTTAGCAGTTGGATTAGCTCTTCAAGGGTCTTTAGGTAATTTTGCTGGAGGTGTTTTAATTATGATATTCAAACCTATTAAAATTGGAGATTTAGTTGAAGCACAAGGGGAGATTGGTGTCGTAAAAGAAATTGAAATTTTTACCACCAAATTAGTTGGACTTTCTAATAAAGAAATTATCATTCCTAATGGAGCACTTTCAAATGGAAATATAGTTAATTATTCTACGGAAGGAACTAGAAGAGTCGATTTAACTATTGGTGTAGGTTATGATTCTGATATTAAGAAAACAAAAGAAGTATTAATGAATGTGTTAACATCAAACCCTAAAGTAATAGCAGATCCTGCACCTACAGTTAACGTTTCTGAATTAGCAGATAGCTCTATAAATTTTGCGGTTAGACCTTGGTGTAAAACTGAAGATTATTGGGCTGTTTTCTTTGAGTCAACTGAAAACATAAAAGAAGCTCTTGATGCTGCTGGAATAGAAATTCCTTATCCACATCAAGTTGAAATTCAGAAAAAAGGATAAATTATTTAGATTTTGGCTTTAAGGCTATAAAATCTTTTAAATAAAAAGGTTCAAAATAAGCGACATCTTCGATGTCGTTTTTTTTGTACTTATGGTAAGCTATTAAGCTCATTTCATTTGCTGAAGGTAATTTGTTTTCTATAAAATTAGCATTTTTATGTTGAATAATTGTTTTAGATTTATCAACTCCATTTCCAATAAAATAAACTGGTCCTTTTTCTAAATAATTATTAAAAGAATCTGCTTCTAGAATTTGAGCTTCTACAGCACGAATTTCATTATATTTTTCATCAAAAACTGCTGAATACACTTCCAACCGTCTAGCATCAAGCATGGGAATAATTACACCTTCATCAATTTTTACCTGATGTGCTAAAGCCTCTAAGGTAGACACTGAAATTAAGGGCTTCCCTAAAGCAAAACAAAGGCCTTTTGCAGCTGAAACTCCAATTCTCAATCCAGTATAAGAACCTGGTCCTTTACTAACTGAAATAGCTCCTAATTGAGTCGCTTTTAAATTATTTTCTGCTAGAATTCTTTCAATAAAAACATGTAAACGCTCTGCATGAGAATATTCTTTACTATTATCTTCTAAAAGTGCAAAAGTCTCTCCTTGATAAGAAAGAGAGACTGAGCAATTTGTTGTAGTTGTTTCTATGCTTAATATTGTTTCCACTTATTTAATCTACTAAAGATTTGCCAAGGTAAAAATCTAACACTTTTGTTTTAAATACAAAATCGTATTTTGAATTAGTAAGATTAGATTGAGCATTTACTAATTGGATTCTTGTTTGTTCTAAATCGAACGCGTTTAAAGCTCCCATATTATATCTTTCTTGTGCATTTAAAAAAGATAATTCTTGAGCTTCTACAGCTTTTTTAGAAGCTTCGTATGTTTTATATGCTGCCTTAGCATCTGTAAAAGCACGTTGAATGTTACTCTCCAAATCTAATCTTGCTTGCTCTAAATCTAAAACCCTGTTTTCTTGTTGAATTTTAGTTTTTGCCACATTTGTTTTATTATCATAACCTGAAAATATTGGTATAGCAACATTTACTTGAAAATTATGAGATTTTTGATCATTCAACTGATCAAAGAATGAAGCCTCATCATCTGTTAAATTAGAAAAGAATACATTAGTTCCAAAGCCATATCCAAAGGTCACACTTGGTAAAAAACCACTTTTTGCTAAATCTGTACTTAACTTTGAATTTTCTATGTTCTTCTCAGCTACTTTAACTTCTGGTCTATTCGCATAAGCATATTCCAAAATTGGATTAACATCATTATACATTAATGCTGCCGAAGGACTTTCGATATCTTCAATAGCTACTTGAAACCCTTCATAAGGAAGTTGTAAAAATTGTGATAAACTAAGTAAAGCTAAATCGTAATTATTTTGAGCAATAGTTAAGTTTTGTTCATCTAGACTAGCTGTAGCAACAGCATCATAAACATTAGCTCTTGGTTGAACTCCAGCATCAACCAATTTATTAACTTGCTCTACTTGTGTTTTAGAAAAATCTACTTGTGCTAATGCTATTTCTAAATTCTCTTTATTAAACAACACATTTAAATAAGCATTTACCACATTTAAAGAAATATCATCTCTAATTCGATCTAGCTCCATCTGATTTATCTCTAAATTAAGTTGAGCTTGTTTGTACAAATTTGTATTTCTAAAACCATTAAAAATAGTCTGATTTAAATTTAGTCCAAGATTAGTGTTGTGACTTGTTCTATCCACAAACTGCCCTTGAAAGACTTCTTGATTCCCTAAGTTTAAACTTTGACTTGCTCTAGCACTTACAGATGGTAAAAAATTACCTTTCGTTTCAATAATATCTTGCTCATTTGATAATAGTACATTAGCCCCTTTTCTAACTGTTATATTATTCTCTAAGGCATAATTTACACATTCCTCAAGTGTCCATAATTTCTCTTGAGCAATTGAAGTAACACTTATAACAAGAATTAATATTGTTGTTGCAAATATGTTTTTATTCATCTTCATCATTATTATCTTTAGATGCTTTGTTCCAAACTTTTATTTTATCTCCTTCAGCGACACCTTCTAAAATTTCAACATTAATTCCATCTGAAATTCCTAACTCAACATATTTTTCTTCGTAAGAATTATCTTCTTTAAGTATTTCTACAAAAGGTTTCTCTGTAATTCTATTAAATTGAAGTAGCGCTTCTTTGATTACTAAAACACTGTCTTTACTTTCCATATCAATTTCAGCGTTAGCACTATATCCAGCTCTAATTTTAGTTGAAGGAGTTACAGTAACATCTGCTTTAATAGTAAATTGTACAGCACCACTTTCTTCTAAACCTTTTGGAGCAACAAATGTTAATATGGCAGGAAATTCTTGTTCGTTTAATGCTCCTAATACAACTCTAATTTCTTTACCTTCTTCAATTTTACCCACTTCAGCTTCATCAACTTTTCCTTCAAAAATCATTTTGCTCATATCTGCAATTGTAGCAACTGTTGTTCCTGCATTAAAGCTATTTGATTCGATTACTTGGTCTCCTTCACGAACTGGTATTTCTAAAACTGTACCAGGAATTTGCGCAACAATATTTGTGTTTGCTGAACCTCCACCAGAAAGAGATCCTTGTTTAATAATTTGAAAATCGTTTTGAGCTTGAATTAAAGATTCTTTTGCTTGATTATAAGATAACTCACTATTTTCAAAATCTTGTTTAGAAATAACTCCTTTTTCGAAAAGTCCTTTATTTCTATTGTATAGAATTTGAGCATTATCTAAATCTAATCTTGCAGTACGTATTCTACTATTAGCACTTGCCAAGTTTTGCTCATTAGGTACCACGCGAATCTTAGCTATAAGATCTCCTTTCTTAACGATATCTCCTTCTTCAACTAAAATTTTATCTATAATTCCAGCAATTTGAGGTTTTAACTCAATTTCTTCTTCTGGATTTAATTTACCAGTAGCAACTACTTTTGTATTTATTGAAGTGTAAAAAGGCTCTTCAACTTTATAATCTTCAACTGCTTTAGAATTAGAGTCTTTAAAATACTTAATTACCCATATAAAAAGTATTAGCAATACTATTCCAATGATGATTTTTACTGTTTTATTCATTTTTCTTTTATTATTGTTTTGGTTTGTTTTATGACTCTTGTCAATAAGTCATTCATTTTATTTTGATTGATTATTCTTCTCTTAATGCATCAATTGGCTTGATACTAGTTGCTTTAAATGCTGGAATTAAACCTATCAAGGTACCTAATACTACCAATATTATTAATGCTATAAATACAACTGCTATTGAAACAGAAGCATTAACAATTACTGCTTCGTCTCCTTGCCCAAATGCTGAGTCTATTCCAATTAATATCCACCCTCCTGTTAATATTCCAAAAAATCCTGCTAGTAATGTAATAAAAACTGCTTCTACTACTATTTGTCTTTTAATTTCGAAAGGTGTTGCACCTAAAGCACGACGAACACCTATTTCTTTTGTTCTTTCTTTTACCGTAATAAGCAGAATGTTTCCAATTGCAAAGACACCAGCAATTAGTGTTGCAATACCAACAAACCAAGTTAAAAACTGCATACCTATTAAAAACCCTGTAACTTTTGCAAATTCTTTACCAAGGTTAAAACTTCCAAAAGCTCTTTTATCTTCTGGGTGAATGTTATTTAAATTTCGTAGAATAAGTTTGGCATCTGCTTCTATTTGTTCAATATCATAATCTGGTTTTCCTGTAAGCATCATAAAACCTATGTCATCTCCTTGATTATAAATTTGTTGAAAAGTTGAAAAAGGAATATGTATGTCGCTACTTGGTCCCATATTTACATTACCAACTTCAAACATCCCTATAACAGTAAAGTTCATTCCGTTTATTTGCATAAACTCACCAATCATTTCGGTATCTTTTTCAAACAATTGTTTGTAAATATCTTCAGAAATAACTGCTACTTTTCTATTCTCATCAATATCTGTTTGATTAAGAAATCGACCTCTAATTAATTTTTTCTTTTGAACTTTATCTAATAAAGGAAAATCGCCATTAATACCATACGTACCAGATAGTTTATCTTTTACAACGAAAGCTTGATTTTGGTTTCTTGGAACAACAAACTCAATACCTTCAACATTCTCTTCAACTATTTTAGCATCAGATAGAGTTAACCTAACTCTCTTTCCTTCTTGAAATCCTTTGAATGGTTTGCTGGTGCTTTGTCCCCAAACAAAAACGCTATTTGTAGCAAAGCTTCCAAAAAGTCTGTTAAATGAATTTTCTATACCTTTAGCGGAACCTAAAAGACCTATAAGAAGTAAAATTCCCCACCAAACACCAACCATTGTAAGCATCGATCTTAGTTTGTTTTTACTAAGACTATCCCATACTTCTTGCCAAGTGTCTCTTTCGAATAAAAATTTAAACATATTAATCGTCTCTTAAGGCTACTATTGGTTTGATTTGCGATGCTTTTTTAGCAGGTAAATACCCTGCAATTCCACCAGCTATAATAAGTGTAATAGTTGCTCCAACAACTAATGTTGTGCTCACACTTGGGTCTTTTATAAAATAGGTTTCTAAGCTAGGTCCAACAAATTCTAAAACTCCCATCCCTATTAATAAACCTATATAACCAGCAATTGCAGTTATTAAAATAGATTCCATTAAAATAATAGAGATAATAGAATTTGGTGAAGCACCTAATGCTTTACGAATACCTATTTCTTTAGTACGTTCTTTTACAATAAAAATCATGATGTTACTTACACCTACTATTCCTGCTATTAAAGTTCCAAAACCAATAACAATTATAATAACTCCAAGACCAAAAGTCATCTGGTTTACAGATTTAGATTCGTTTGCTAAATTTCTTACTCGAATAGCTCTTTGATCATTTAGAGCAACATCAAATCTGTCTTTTAAGTCTCTAGTTAATGCATTACTAAAAGAAATTGCTTTATCGTAATCCATCTCTGGATTGTAAGTTAAATTTATTTGGTCTATATAATCATTATTGCCATACACTCGTTGCGCTGTACTAAAAGGCATATAAATTAATCTCTCTTCATCATCTCCACCATCGTCTTCAAAAATTCCTACAATTTTATATTGCAACCCATTTAAACTTAAATATTTACCTAAGGCTGTAGTTTTTAAAAACAAATCTTGTTCTACAAGTCTTCCAATAACAATTATTTTCGACTTATTATCGACATCTAATTGGTTGATATATCTACCCTCTTTAATTTTAGTATTCTCCAAATATTGATGATCTGGATGGACAGCTCTTACAGAGTAAGAATCTTTTTCGTTTCTAAAAGAGGCATTAACATTTAAATAAATTCTAGAAGTTATGTATTGTACTTTATCTCCATACTCTTCTTTTATATAATCTAAATCCTTGTTTTTAAACTGAATTTGTCTTCCAGCCTGAAACCCCTTATTTGCTTTTGTAGTGGTTCCTGATTGAATAAAAATGGAATTATTAGCATCGTCTGCAAAGGCTTCTGCAAAGGTGTTATTTAAACCATTTGCAATTCCAAATAGAATAGTAAATAACAAAATAGCAAATGCCACAGTAAAACCAGATAAAACACTTCTGGTTCTGTTCATATTAATACTTTGAAATATTTCTCTCCAAAGATCTCTATCAAACATATTGTGAGGCTCTTACTTGTTCTACTTTTACGTCTTCCATTATTACTCCATCTTTTAAGCGAACTATACGCTTACACATGTGTGCAATATCATCTTCGTGTGTTACTATTAATATGGTTTTACCTTCATCATTTAAATGTTGAATAAAATCCATAATTTCATAAGAAGTTTTTGTGTCTAGTGCTCCTGTTGGCTCATCGGCTAAAAGCAATTTAGGGTCTGCAGCTAAGGCTCTAGCTATAGCAACACGTTGTTTTTGTCCTCCAGACAATTCGTTTGGCAAATGATCTGCCCAAGGTTTTAATCCAACTTTTTCTAAATGAAATAAAGCAAGCTCTTGTCTTTCTTGCCTTTTCATACCTTGATAATACAAAGGTAAAGCCACATTATCTAATGCGTTTTTATAATTTATTAAGTTGAATGATTGAAAAATAAATCCTAAAAATTTATTTCTATATATGGCAGCTTTTTTTTCTGTAAGATTTTTAATAGGAACACCATCAAGTATATATTCGCCTTCATCAGCTTCATCTAACATACCAATAATGTTAAGTAATGTTGATTTACCCGAACCGGAAGAACCCATAATGGCAACCATTTCTCCTTCTTCAACAGAAAGGTCAATTCCTTTTAATACATGTAAACTCGAATCTCCTATTGGATAGGATTTGTGAAGTTTTTTAATGTTTAACATATGTAATTTTGTTGCTTTTAATAGCTTTATAAAAGTTAGACTAAATAAAGCTCAAAATGTTACAACAAAAGTAAATATAATTTTAGGCTAGGTTTTTTTTGCCTTGTTAAACTTTTTATAAATTAAAAAACCAATACCTGCTACAAGAATATAAGGAATAGCCATTAAATAGATAATGCCATCATTTATTCCTTTTGCTGTTTCTTGTCCTTCTTCGTTTTCTAAAACAGCACGACACATAGCACATTGTGCTTCTGCTGGAAGACTAATTAATAAGCCAAGAATTAGTGTAATTATAACTTTATTCACTTTGAAATTTATTTAATAATATGGTGATATTAAAATATATACCAATACTCCAGAAACAGCAACGTATAACCATAATGGAAACGTAATTCTAGCTATTTTTTTATGCTTTTCAAAATTCTCAGTAATAGCTCTAACAAATGTTATTAATACAAATGGAATAATAATAATTGATAGTATTATGTGCGTAATTAAAATAAAATAATAGATATATTTTACAACTCCTTCTCCACCAAATCTTGTTGAATCGCTTGTCATGTGATACGCTACATATAAAATTAAAAACACTGCTGAACAACCAATGGCTGTGGTCATTAAATTTTCATGAAGAACAATATTTTTATTTTTGATAGCTATAAATGCAAAAAGAAGAATAACAGCTGTTAACCCATTTATAGTTGCATAAATTGGAGGCAACATGGTTAATGGTTTTACATTAAAGCCTAAATCACGTAGATTAACTCCAAACAATGCAGCAACAATTAAAGGGATTGTTATTGAAAGAACAACAATCCATTTATTATATTTTTTTTCGTTTTGATTAGAGTTTCTCATTTAATAATTTTATTATATCCTCTTTAAGCATTGTTATTTGTTGTTCTTGACCATCATCATCCAAACCTTCTGCTTCAGAAATAATACCATTATAATAAATTAATGGATTTCCATTTACTATTCTAGAACGAATAAACCCATTTTTGTCTATTAAAGCAAAGTTGCCTGAATGCTCAAAACCTCCTTCAACACTATCTTCTTGAGCTGTATATAAATTAAAACCTTGGTTTGCTAATTTATAAATATCTGCTTGTTCTCCTGTCATTAAATGCCAATTTGGATTAGTAATTCCATACTGTTCGGCATAGTTTTTTAACACCTGAATGGTATCATGCTCTGGATTTATTGAAAAAGATGCAATTCCAAAATCTTCATTTTCTTGAAAAGTATTTTGTATTTGAACTAAATTATTATTCATTTTTGGACAAATTGTTGGACAGGTAGTAAAGAAAAATTCCACTATATAAACTTTACCTTTATAGTCTGTATTTGTTATTAGGGTTCCATTCTGATTGGTAAAAGAAAATGAAGGCACTTTTTTAGCCTCACCATTAATCTCAATAAATGCTAAATCACTTTCTGATTTAGTGGTATGTTTTTCATTTTTAACGTTCAATCTATCGTCTTCAACAATTGAATTGTTTGATATTCTATTTATAATTTTTGGAATAAAAATAATTCCAAATACTAAAATAATAAACGCAACACCTACGTAAGAATAATTTGATTTATTGTTCATGATTCTCTTTTAAATCGTTAGCTCGTCTAGATGACGAATTAAAATTTCCTTTTCTTTTTTCTCTATATTCCTGAAATAAAACTCGCAAATCGTCTGCACTCATTTTATTTTTTATTTCTGCAACCTCAATACAATTATAAGCATATAATGGATAAATAGATTTTTTCTTTTCTTTTTCGCTATCAGTTCTATCATCTAATCGACCACGTTGATTTAGATCTTTATCAATTATAAATACATCTGAAGTAGATAATTCAGAATCTAGTTCTGTTCTATATTTCAAACTATTAAATACGTTTTGAATATCATTTTCTTCACCAAAAACAAAATGCCAATATTTTAAATCTTCATATGATTTAATTTCTCTCCTTAATATTTCTACTTGATCTTCTGTGCCATAAGGTAGTAATATGACAATTTGAAATTTTTTAAAGCCTTTGAATTTATCGTACACTAATTCTTTTAGGTTTGAAGCTGCTATAGCATTTTTCATAGGTTCATTACCTAAAAATCCAATTACTGAAATATGATCTTTTAGTACTATACTTTGATTGTCTTCTGAAGTAAATGTATTTAAATCTAAAACATTATTATTAACAATATCTAAAGCATTATAATGGTGTTTAGCAGGAAAAAGCATTAACAAAAATAATACTGGAAGAAAGAATAATATTCCAAGAACTGTATAGCGTTTAATGAGCTTTGTATTCATTTTTTGAATGTCTTTTATCTACTTATATTTAATTGTTATTCAATTGTATTTTAATCTGATGATGGTTTTGCAAAAATAAAAAAGACGGTTTAAAAAACCGTCTTTTAATATCTATTTAACTTTATAAAAGTTATTAAAAATCTCTTTTAATATATCCATTTGAATAAACACTTTCTATATATCCACCTTCTTGAAGCAAGATAAATATTAGATAACAAATTAAGAAGATTGCAGTCCAAACAACCATTCTTCTTAATGCAGCAGTTTCATCTCTCATGTGCATAAAATCCCAAGTAATATAGTAAGCCTTTACAATAGTTAATATAATGAAAATCCAATTTAATATTTTCATTCCAATAATATGACCCATTAAGACTTCTGGTTTGTATATACCTAAAACTACCTCAACTGTAGTAACAATAGTTAATAAGATTAAAACTCCCCAAATTTTTTGAGTGTTAGATTTAAATTTAACTAACCCTCTTAATATTTCTAATTTATGTGCGTGTGCCATTTTAAATTGTGTTTCTGTTATTAAACTAGGTAGAAGAATGTAAATACAAATACCCAAACTAAATCTACAAAGTGCCAGTAAAGACCAACTTTTTCAACCATTTCGTAGCTTTTTCTTCTTTCGTATGTTCCTAAAATAACATTAAAGAAAATAATGATATTAATTACCACACCAGAAAATACGTGGAATCCGTGAAAACCAGTAATAAAGAAAAAGAAATCAGCAAATAATGGAGAACCATATTCATTTACATGAAGATTAGCCCCTTCCACTACTACTTTTCCATTTACTTTTAGTTGCTGTAAAGATGCACCTCTATCTAATACTGTTTTCTCTCCATGCTCATTTATTTCTTGAGTTCTAACAAGAATATTTTCATTTGCAACTAATCCAGCAACAACTTCGTCTACTGTATAAGTTGGCAAAGTTCCTTCACTAACAAACCATAGACCATTTTTACTTTCGTGTGCAGTTCTATCTTTTTCTTCAGCAACCACAAAATCTCTAAGGGCTACTCTTTTACCATCTGTATCAACAAACTGAAGTATGTTACCTCCTTTTGTTTGCACAGCACCATAATCTCCTTTAATAAATGTAGACCATTCCCAAGCTTGAGATCCTACGAAAATTAAACCTCCAATAATTGTAAGGAACATATAAAAAGTAACTTTTGCCTTGTTCATATGATGTCCAGCATCTACAGCAAGCACCATAGTTACAGACGACATGATAAGAACAAATGTCATAAAGGCCACATATATCATTGGGTAATTCCCATGAAAAAATGGAACGTGAGTAAATACCTCATCTGCTATTGGCCATGATCCAATAAACTTAAATCTTGAAAATCCGTAGGCTGCTAAAAACCCAGAAAATGTTAAAGCATCAGAAACAATGAAGAACCACATCATCATTTTTCCATAACTTGCTTTTAAAGGCTCATTTCCTCCTCCCCAAGTTTTTCCTTCTGTTCCAGTATTTACCACTGTAGTATCCATATGTTTGGTTTAGTATTTAAAAGTTGCACAAAAATAATCAATTTATTTTTCTAACGAAACATCCCTTCCTAAAATTTAAACACTCTAAATAAGGATGTCTAAAGATATGAAGCATGTTCTTAAAAAGACAATATTTTTTATCTCACAAAATATAAAAACAAAAAGAGATATATCCATAGTATATCTACAAAATGCCAATAGGTAGCTGCTAGTTCAAAGCCCAGCATATTTGATGAATTATACTTCTGTTTAAAATGATTATAAATTACCACAAACAAACAGATTAAGCCAACAACAACGTGTAAAATATGCACAACAGCTATTAAATAGATATAAGACATGGTAACATTACTTGTAGGACCAGTGAAATTATAACCAAGATTAATTATTTGCTGAAAGCCATTAAATTGATTTACTATAAATGCTATTCCTAATACAAATGTGGCAATCAAAAAAAGTGTTGTAGCTTGTCTTTTATTATTTTTTAAAGCTCTTTTTGCTAAAATAAATGTGATACTACTTAAAATAATAACGACTGTACTAGAAATAAATGCATCAGGTAATTGAAATTCTTTTAACCAATCTGGTCTGCTGCTGCTTACCACAAAAGCACTTGTCCATCCTGCAAAAGACATAATTAATGATATAATTCCAAACCAAAGCATCATTTTTTTTGCTCTGCTATTTTTCTCTTCTAAAGTACCTTGAGTTAAATCCATGATTTATCTAATAAACTTATCTAATACGTAAACTATTTGCAATAATGTAATATAAGATACACTAGCTAACATGAGTTGTTTTGCAGCTAAAACTGTCATTTTTTTATATAACTGTATTGCATAATACAACATTCCTAAACCTAATATAAATACTATTACTCCTGAAATAGGTGTTAAGTATAAACGTCCTGTAACACCAAAAACTGGAATAATTGAGACTAATACTGTCCAAACTGTATACATTATTGTTTGAACAGCTGTACCTTTATCTTGTTTTCCAGTTGGTAACATAAAGAAACCTCCTTTTTTATAATCTTCAAATAAAAACCAGCCTATAGCCCAAAAATGTGGAAACTGCCAAAAAAATTGAATTGCAAATAATGTACCAGGTTCAATACCAAAATCGTCTGTAGCCGCAACCCAACCTAGCATAAACGGAATGGCTCCAGGTATAGCTCCTACAAAAACCGCTAAAGGTGTTTTTGTTTTTAAGGGTGTGTATGCACAAGTATATAGAAATATTGAAATTGCGCCAAACATGGCTGTTTGAGGATTAATTGTATATAAAATTACTATTCCTAGAATAGTAAATATGGTTGCAATAATAAGAGCAGTATTTACAGACATACGTCCAGCAGGAACTGGTCTGTATTTTGTTCGATTCATTAAGGCATCTAAATCTTTTTCAATAACTTGATTAAAAGCATTAGAAGCTCCAACCATAAAATAACCACCTAAAGCTAAAAGAATAAGTGTGTTATAATCTACCGATTCTACACCTAGCAAATATCCTGCAATAGAAGAAAATACTACACTTACCGACAAACGGATTTTAGTGATTTCTTTAAAATCTGAGATGATAGAATGTTTAGTTTCTGAAGTAATGGCTCTACTCAAAGTAATTTGTGCTTATACGTGATAATTCGCGATTGCAAAGATACTTTGAAAAGTTAATTCTACAAATCAAAATACCAATTAAATAGGTCTGTTCTTATTCCAATATTAAACCAGACTGTATTGCTTTTTATAGCATTTGTTGTTTGAACATCTGGATTAAAATCTCTAAAAGAAAAATCAGTAAATAATTTTAAGTTAGTAGCAGGATTGATTACATATCCAACTTGTAAATTTGCAAAAAATGAAGATGTTTTATTTCCTTGCCCAACTTCTACACCTGTATCATAAGGTCTTTCGTTATAATCTCTATAAATATTTCCTCCATAACTATAATTATCTGTTCCATCGTTAAAATCTAATCCTCTAGTTCCTATAATCATTTGTGCATTTCCAAACCAACGTTTATAATGATAACGTCCTATAAGAACAAACTCACTAAAATTTGAGCCCCAAAGATGTGCCATGGATTGATTGCTATGTCCATAATTTAAAACAACGGTATTATGTGAATAAGTATAAGGTCTTACTCTATTATATTCTGTTTGAAGCATTAAATTATTCACTTTAAAAGCATTGTAATATTTAAATCCAAGTTGATACCCAAACTTGTTTTTCCAGCTTTTTTCACCACCAGTTACATCGCTTGTTGAAAACTCATCAATAATAAATTGCCCATAAACATTCATATTATCATTTAACTTATATTTTCCAGATAATCCCATAAGTGCATTTCCTGCATCTTGTCCTGTTTCAAATTCTATGGCTCTAAAAAATATGATTGGGTTTAAGTAATTAATATCAAAGCCTCTATTATTTGCGTCATTCCAAATAACCGATTCAAAAAATCCAATATTTAATCTTTTAGACACATTCCAACTTAAAAAATGTGTTGCCATATACTTTGGCATGTATGCTCCATCTACTTCAACCTCTGGTCTAACATCTCTTAACCACATCCATGTACTTGTATATTTTATTTTCCAAAAGGTTGTGTTTAATTTTAAAAATGGATGAGGCGTTGCCACATCACTTATAAATAAAGAGCGATAACCATCTCCTATAAAATTTTTGCTATGACCAAACTGAACATTTAAAAACTTAAAAGGCGTATAAGACAAATAAGCTTCAGCTACTGGATAATCGAAACCTCCATCTTTAAAATCTTTAGCAATTCCACGACCTGGAATTATGGCAGCTTCATCTGCTGCTTTAATAGATACAGCATATTGATTGTAATATTGTGCAAAGCGACCTTGACTTTCAAAAAAGGATGTGTAAAAATTAAATTTCTCTCCAAATCCTCCTTGAATATTTATCCCTCGAGTGTTATTATATGTGCTTGAAAAATCTGCTTCTGTATCTTTACCAACTTCAAAATCGAAGATAGGATCTATAGTAAACCAATAATCTTTACCTTCAACCCTAACCAACCTTTCATTCCAAAGTTTCCTACCTGCAAAAGTTTTTCTTTCTTTAGACAAGGTGTCTATAGCAGCTTGAAAATCGTAATAACCAGAAACATCTTCATACATATATGGTTTTGAAGCTGTATGGCTATTAGTACCAACTAAATTAATACTTCTCTCAAATCTAGCATAGTTACTATGTGTAAAAGGTATGTTTAACTGACTTTTGTATTCTTTATTTGAAAATGGTAAGAGTTTTAAATTCACGCTATCATATTCCTTTTTAGCTGCATTTTCTAGTTGTGTTAATTCTTTATCTTCAGAAGGATCTTCATCCTTAGATAAGTCTTTGATTGCAACTGACTGATTTACAAGTGGTATTTTTATGGAAATAGAATATTGTTTGTAAGTTGGCTTACCATTATATGTGCCTGGATTTATTTTTGGTAATTCAGCAAAAACACGTTTGGCTTCATCTTTTAACTCTTGATAAGTTGCATCTACATATATAATCCTAAAATTTCCTTCTTTATCAACTTCAAAAAGCACTACAACATCACCAATATAATTTTCATTTTTAACTATTTCAGGCACTTTAAAATTATTAAATACATGCGAAAATATTTGATTATCAAAGCACTTTTGCAATAGTTCTATATCTACTGATTCACATTCAGAAAATACTGGTGGTTTTTCGTATAGAAAATCATTTTGCGCATGAAATTGAACCGTAAAAAGTAAAAAAGTAATTACGAAGAGTTTCTTCATAGTAACCATATGTAAATTTTAATTTGCGTTGAAAGATACTATTTTTTTAATAATGAGCATATGAAAAAAGCCGTTAACAACGATGATAACGGCTTTTAATAATGAAATATTTAAATCATTAATTTATAATATTAAATTTTATAGGTACATTATACATAACTTCAACGTTTTTATCTTTTTGTTTACCTGGAATCATTTGTGGCAACGTACTAATAACACGTTCTGCTTCTTCATTTAATTGATTAATTTTAGAATTAGATTTAATATTTTCTACATTGCCTTGTTTATCTATCTTAAACATTACATAAATTTTTTGTTCACCTAATAATCCTATTCTTTCAGCAATTCCAATATTAAATTTTTTCTGAATATGAGAACTAATCTTATCAGACATACATTGTCTTCTAGCTTCATTAGTTATTGCATCTTCACAACCAGGAAAAATTGGAACTTGCTCAACTGCCATAATATTAAAAGGTGGCAAATCATCTGGTTCTTCCAAAACTTTAATTTTTCTAGGGTCTACCGGAGGATTAATTGTTTCAGGTACTGGAACAAAATCTTTAGGTGTGATTCTAGAATCATCATCTATAACAATGGTATTTATTAATTTTATAGGTTTTATTTTTTCTTTTTCAACATCATTATTTTCTTCGTAAATCTTAATTGGGACATTATATACATAAATGTCTTCTTCCGGTAATTTTCCAATTTCTGGAGGTATAACATGAGCCGTTTTAAATGAAGCTTCAAATAAACCATAAGCAACTAGTAAGCATACTATCAATCCAATTTGGAAATAAATCGATGAGTTTTTTTGTAGATTTGCATCATGCTTTTGAGATCTTGATTCGCTATTCTCAATTTGCCGATTGAGATTACAATTTTTCTTTCGTGAAATCATAATAATAAATTTAAATGTTAATATTATGATAAAATATCAATAAGCATACCAAAAAAGAAATCCCGTTACAGTAATTGTAACGGGATTTTATATTCAATTCGAACACTAAAACTCTTAGTCTTGTACCTGGAATTTAATTGGTAAGTAATAAGGAACTCTTACTGCTTTACCACGTTGTTTTCCTGGTTTCATTTTTGGCAACATACCAACCACTCTTATTGCTTCTTGCTCTAACCTTGGATGTGGTGCTCTTGCTTTTACATCTACAATCTCTCCAGTTTTATCAATTTTAAAGAATACACTAATTTTCTGAATTCCACTTAATCCTAAATCGCCTGCTAAATCAGTATCAAATTTTTTCTGAATAAACTTTTGCATCTGCTCATTCATACATGCTTTTTTATCTTCATTGTTACCACTTTCGCAACCTGGAAATACTGGAACGTTTTCAATAACAGCAAATGGAACCTCTAGATCTTCTTCTACTTCTTCTACTTCTACTTCTTCTACTTCTACAATCTCTTCTTCTTGATTTGTTTCTGTAGATTCTATTACAGTTTCTTCTACCTCTTCTTCATCTTCAACAACTTCTATCACTTCAGGAGCAGCTGGTGGTGGTGGTGGTGGTGGTGGTGTTTGTAATTATTCTGTAATTGGAATTTCTTCTTCTAATTCTTCATCAAGATTTAACATTCCAATATCTATTGCAGATTTATCGTATGTTTTATAATTAATAGCATAATTAGTTATAAAAAGCATTAACGCTAAACCTACTGCAAAATACAGAGCACTATTTCTACCTACGTTAGATTGAGGGTTTTTCTTTTGTTCCATGATTTTAAAATTTTCCTGACTGCTAAAATAACCAAATATTTGGCAATAAAGCAAACGATTAATATTTTTTAACTTCTATTTTAATATAGTTGTTTATTAAAATAGCAGCAACTAACACTCCAAGTATATTTGCAACAATATCTAAAGAATCGAAATTCCTAGTAGTGGTTATTACATGTTGTAATGCTTCAATAATTATACCAAAAGAAACCGAAACAAAAATACTTCTATAAATACTATACTTTTTATTGATATTAAATCTATAAAAAAATGTGTTAAACCAAAGCCAAGTAAACAATAGATAAGCTAAAAAATGAAATAATTTATCACTAAACGATGGTATTATTTCTTCAACATCATCTAAATCTAGTGTTATTAAACTTACCGTTGCAAGTAAAAATGTGTATAAAATTGAAAAAAATAATGCTCTTTTTTTAAGCACCAATTAACTGTTTATAATCTTCTGGAGACATTAGATTGTCTACTTGAGAAAGATCTGAACATTTTACTTTAATCATCCAACCATCTCCATAAGGATCTGAATTTACTTTTTCTGGTTCGTCCTCAAGAGATTCGTTAAACTCAATAATTTCTCCTGAAAGTGGCAAGAATAAATCTGAAACTGTCTTAACAGCTTCAACAGTACCAAATATCTCTTCAGCATCCAAAGTTTCGTCAACTGTTTCTACTTCTACGTAAACTATGTCTCCTAATTCTCCTTGAGCAAAATCTGTGATACCAATAGTAGCAATGTCTCCTTCTATTTTAATCCATTCGTGGTCTTTTGTGTACTTTAGGTTTGATGGAATATTCATTATATATGTATTTATTTTCGCAAATGTATTTATTCAATTTTTAATATCAAACAGATTTTATTAATTACCGAAATTATATCTTAAAGTAATTCCTGAACGTATTGTAGTTTGTGGGTAAGCTGTAGAGATTGCATATTCTGAAAACATGTAATCAAAATAGAAAATTCCAATTAGATTTTTACTAAATGAATAATCTGCTGTTAATTTACCTGACCAGATTGTTTGACCAGAAGTAATTTGATTATTATCCAAATCTAGATATCTAATAATTGTTTCATTTCTTCTGTAAGACAAGTCAGCTTTTATATTTATATCACTAACAATTCTTTTTGATGGACCAGCCAATTTAGATTTAATTCTAACATCTTTAACTCTATAACCTAATCCAATTATATATTCTTTACCTTGAATTTCGGTCATTAAATTATTATCGAAACTAAGAGATAAGAGTCTATCTCTTTTAACTTCTGCTAATACTTTAACTGAATTTTTCATCTCCATATCTATTCTAATTAATGGACTAAACATTTCAGTTAAGTTAATATTGCTATAGATTGTTTCGTTTTTAAAGTTCCCACCTTGATCTAATTCTTCAGGGTTTAAAGGATCGTAATCTAAATTAGATCTAAATTGATTAATGGTGTAATTTGCACGATATCCATGAATTAAAGAGAAACGTTTAAAGCGTTTTTTAAACCAATCTAAATTCATTAAACCAGTATATTTTAAATCCCAGTTTGGTATTGGAAAATCGCTAATTGCATCTAAAGAAATTCCATTTGCATCTTTTCCTTTATATGCAGATAAAAAAGAAGGTAATAAGACTGCTTGGCTGTTTTTTCCAAAACCTACAGGATAACCTTCAGCATCTAAAGGGAACGTTGAGCTTCCATAATGATCTTCTGCTAATCTATTAGCAACTTCTATTCTATTAGTTCTAAAGTCGTCGAAAGCTGCCGATTGAGTTTCGTCACTTTTACTAAATGCTGTTTTAATTAATATGGTTGAAATGGTAAAATTTCCAAATGAGTTTGGAGTTAAAGACTCGTATTCATAACCATCTCCATAATCATTAATTCTATAATTTTCGGTGTAGTTTTCAGCATACAATCTGGTTCCTACCAAATCAATCTTTAAATCTTTTAGAGGCTCAATGTTTGCAGTATAATCTAATTGCTGAGTTTTTACAGCTGTATATTGCTCATTAAAGTCTGGATAAACCGTTAACCATCCTTTTCTTGCAGCAAGGTCTCTTACATCGTTCTGGCTACCAAAAGTAAATCCAACAGTTGGTTTTAATGTTCCAATAAACCCTGGTGTTCTTAAATAACCTGGTAAATATGTTCCATTTGTTTCGGCATAATTAAACTGAATTCTTTTAACACTTGTTAGAATATCAATTCCAACATTTGCTAGCTTTTGTCCATTATTCTTGGCTTTAGCTATTTTATCTCCACCTTGTTTATCATCTCCTTCTTTAGCTCCAGGTGGAGTTCTAGTAGTTGTATTTCTTCTTACCGTTTTCTTTTTAAGTCCTATATAATTATAAAACTTATTCATATTAAAGGTTGAATTTATATTATGTCTATTAGCATTTGAAACTGTGTTTCCTAAATCGTAGGTTACTCCATTTACTTCTAAATCTCCAAATAAATCTGATCCTTTTTGCCATTGAAAATCTCCACTATATGAATAGGTAGCATCAATAAAGCTTAATGTTGGTATTTTATTTAATGGAATATCATAATTTACAGCTAATTGTTGGAATTGCCTGTTTGGATCTCCAAAATCAAAAAACCCATCCCAAACATCTAATGTTGGGTCTTGTTCTCCATTAATAATATTATCTTTAAAATAGTTTCTTACAATATTATTGTTTGAAGCCGTAAGATTTAATTGAAGCGATTTTGTTAAGTTGTAATTAATTGTGTATTGGTAGTCGAATGTATAATTTCTTTTGTAGAATTCATCTAGACCAATATTATTACCTGTTAAATCTATTTCTCTAAACTTTTGTTTATTATACTGTCTGTTTATATTTGTATTGACTGTAAAACTTGATGGGAGTGGGTTAAAGTTAAAATCTTTTAAAAGCTTTAAATAGTCGCTTGTAAATAATGAATCGTTTTTCTTAAAAGGTTCTATAGTAAATGGTTCAAAATTATAAGCATAATTTACTCCAGCTCTTACTGTTTGATCTATAGAGTTTTCTATTTCAAAATCTCTATGTTTAATTTTATTATATGAATAATTGAAAGTTAAATTTTCAACATCATAAAAGCGAGGTTTAGAATCATTTGTTTTTATTTTTCTAACTCCAATAAAATTTATACTTCTTCTTTTTGTGTAATTTTCTGATTGCTCCTTAATATTGTCTTTTTCTTCACTAGAGTCTGCTGCATCTAATCTAGATTCTAAAGTTAAATCTTTATAATATTGATCATATTTTGGAGTGATTAATTCTTCTCCTTGACCATAATTAAAAGGAATTTGAACTCCCCATTTTTGAGGTAATAATTGTCCAATATTAACGTTTGTAACAACATCGTATTGTTCTACATCTTCTCTACTTCTTTGATTTGGACCTTGCTCTATTGAACCAAACCCAGTTGTACTTTTTCTACCAGTTGCACTTACATTTGCGAAATCTGCAAAATTAGTGTCAACACTTAATATAGCTGCCCAACCACCTTCATTGTCCATGTCTGATAGGCGCAACTCATTAAACCATAGTACAGCACATTTATCTGTTGCTGCAGCATTTTTTATCCCAACCATTAAAGTTCTAATATCACCAAAGTTTGGATTACCTATAATAGCAATACGTTGTTGACCTAGAGTATATGGTGAGTATTCTGGCACTGGATTTTCACTTAAAGTGCCATCTATAACGTCATAAAAAGTTGGATTAGGATTACTAATAGTTCCGTTGCTAATTCCTTCAGACTTTATGTCTTGGAGTAATTCTAATTGCAAGTTTATTTCATTTTCTTCTGGCCATAGCAAATCTCTAGAAGTACCTTCGCTAACTTTTAATGGCACTTCTATTTGGTAATAGTTTTGAGTTAAATCGTTACCCATTCTAATAAAACCAACTAAATCTTCATCGTCTAAGCCTGGAATATCACCTTCTTCAGCATGTATAAACATTCTAAGCTTTTTATATTGACGCATATCGATATTGATGTTTTTATAAACAGCTCTTGCATCTTGAGGTTCTAGATCGCATACATCTAAAACAAGTGATTGCTCATTTTGACGAATTAATGTATTGTTATTATAAAACTCTTCAGGTTCAACTCCTGGTGGTGATATATAGGTTCCATCGTTTTCAATTGTTCCAATAATACCAACGCTAAATTCGGTATTGTCTAAATTAGGGTCACCACCATCTTCATCTAGAGTCAATGTGTATCTTCTCCAATCACTTCTAACAAGATCTAAAGTCCCAAAACGAAATACTGTTTTTTCAGAAAACTCCTTTAAATACATACGCGTAAATCGAATTGATCTTAAATCTGAAATACCTCCAACTGCATTAGTAAATTCGCTTACTGGTATTCTAAATTGCAACCATCTTGGTGTAACTGTTTGCCCATTTGGTAACTCTCTAACTTCATCATCCTTAATATCTACAATATATGGGTTGTTTTCGTTTAATGTTGCTGGAGTTAAATCAAGTTCATATTCAAAATAGCTGTCAATCGTATTCATTGTATTGTCACGATTTACATCTTCAACATCTGGTTGAGTTGTCGAGCCTCTATTTGTATCAGTAAAAGTATCTGGTGAGTTTCCTTCTACGCCATTATATTGTTTATAACGATCAAAAATATCTCCATCAGTATTTAAAAAATAGGTATAGTTATCATTTGAAGGGTCTGGTAACCCAGAATAATCTGTAAAAATTTGCGCTTCTTCAGCATCATTATAACCATCAAACCCAACATCTTGATTAGTACGCTGGTTACCAGTAGTATCGAAGGCATAAATTAGAGATTGGTTTTGAGGGTAAACAGTTTCCCATGATGGTGAGGTAGGTAAGACTCCTATAACATTCCCATCTGCTGGTAAACCATTTTCATATAATTTTCTACCATCTTTAATTACATCTTCAGAAATATTTCCAAGATTAAAAACTAATTTTCCACCTGGGTTTGATGGATTATCTTGAAATGGGTCTTGTAACCAGAACTCAATATACTCAACATTTGCTTGTTCAAAATCTGTAGAAGTAAGTTGTCTTGTTATACCAGCCCAACTATTTTGTGGAGCAGTTAAAGTGTTTGTAGGTATATCAATATTTGTGTTTTGAAAATTATAAGGACCTCTCTCTGTTGGGTAATAAGCTAAATCTAAAGTGTTAACAACTGTTGTTTGTCCCTGTGCAACATCTTGATTTGGAAAAAGTTCTTGAATAAAAACTCGACTTGTATACAAATCAGAAATATCATCATCTGAAATACCATTTGGGCTTTGATTTCCGTAGAAAATTGGGTCAATATTATACCAGTTTAATAAGGCTCTATCATATCCTTGTTCAATTCCATTAACATCATCATTATTTGAATTTATTCCACGAGGTCTACTTGAGATGAACCAAGATTGAGGAGATTTTAAATCGATTGCATTTTGAGAACCTTCAAAATCATCTATATATGAAGTAGCTTCTCCATTAAATTCAGTTCCTTTTGGTGATCCAGGAGTTAAATAAGCAAATTCTCCTCTAACAGATAAATTTGAAGGAGCATCTGTATCTATGTTTGGTAATTTGTTAACTAATCGAGTAAAGAATGGCACTTCAGTCGAGTAGTTACCGTGGATTCCAAAAATATGGTTGTTTATAGGCTCTTGATCATAATTAGCTTTTTGAGTTATTGGTCTTTCATTTAAATGTAACCAAGTAGCTCCTAACACAAAATTCTCATTAAACTGATGATCTACATTTATACCTGTAAAACGTTTTGTTTGTTGCCCAAACACAGCATTATTTTCTGTAGTTACTTGAATTGGAGTATTTGAAGCTTTTAAAGCTTCATCAAGTATTTGAACAGTTCCTTGCTGATAATTAACAGTGTAATCTATTCCTTCAACTAATACTCGACCTCCTGCAGTTACTTGTACAGATCCTCTTGGAACATTAAAAGCACCAATTGGAATTCCATCTCCTCCAGAAGATTTGTATCGTCCTTTTATTTTAAATTTATTTTTATCTGCTGCTTCTAATGCTGCTGTTTTAGTTTCTTTATAAAGAATATCATACACATATTTTGTTTGATTTTCGTTATAAGTCACATCATTATTATAATCTTCACCACCTAGTGCTAATTTATCGAATAGGTATTCTCCAAACGGTTCTGCTTTTGTGAAAATAATCTTTCCATTTTGAGGAATAACTGTTATCCCAGGAACAAAATCGAAAAACCCATCTCCATTAGTTTGTGGGTCTCCATTATAGTTTAATCTATCTAAATTAAATAATCGTAATAAGGTTGTATTTTGAATAAGATCTTCAGGTGGTGTTGATGGTCCAACTGGATTTCCATTTATATCTACACCAAAAGAGTTGCCATCAGCAGGGGAAATGAAGTTTAAAAGTGAAGCTTCATTATAAAAAATATTTAATTTGAAATCATCTTGACTTAATTGATAAGCTCCAGTATTATAGATGTTTTTCATCATTAAGTCCCAAATTGGTTGCTCAACATTGGTAATTGGACTTTTTAACAACTTCAGTATTAAGTTATTATTGGTAACCGTTGTAATTCCTCCGGGATTTGTATTTATTCCTGTAGCATCTAATCCATCATTTGCAAATTCTCCAACTTGATAAACCTGCCCTCCAACTGTAAATTGAAATGCTACGGCTAATACTTCATCATTATTTAATCTTTGATTTAAAGAAATAAAACCTAATTGAGAATCTAAAGAATATTCTTGTCCTTGTTGTAATTTTCTTGCATTTTCAAGTTTTGCATAATCTGAGCCTTCATTAACAGTATTTGATAGAGAGCCAAAACCTTGTTGAACAGTAGCTATATCTCTAATTTGTTGTGTTAGAACTGAACCTGACCCAATTTGAGTTGGGTTATAATCGTTATTACCATTATCTGGATATGCATTTGGGCCTACATTAATAAATCCAGAAGGAATAGGCTGCAGTACTATATTATTTTCATTAGGGTCAGGATTAGATTCTCCTAAATCTTGTAAAGCCACAACATTTCTAACATTTTCTGTACTATTACTTCTATTTGTAACCCAAACTTCAATTCTAGTAATTTGAATATTCGAATTTATAAATGGGTAATTTGCAAGAGTATTGTCATAATTATCTCTAAAGTAATGAGCTAAGAAATAATGCCTGTTTTCATCGTATTCTCTAGCAAAAAAGTCAAATTCCTCAAGAGTTCCTCCTCCTTGGGCTATTACTGATGTTCTATCAGATTTTTGTTCAGAAAACACACCAGTAACTGTGGTTTTACCAAACTGTAATTCTGCTTTTACACCAAACAAACTTTGAGCTCCAGTTATTAATGAACTATTTAATGGCATGCTTACATTTCCAACTTCTATTTTTTGAATAATATCATCTTCAGTTGGAGTGTATTCTAATTTGATTAGATTTTGAAAATCGAATGTAGATTCTGTGTCATAATTTGCAGTTACTTGTAGTCTGGTTCCTACTTTACCTAATAAACTTAAACTTATACGTTGGTCAAAATCGAAAGTAAAATTACTTCTATTTTGAGGTGAAAAAGTAGGATTATCTTGTTTAGTAAAAAGTACTCCCAAATCAATTTCAACAGATCCTTGTGGAACTACATTAATTGTATTACTTCCAAAAATAGTTTCAAAAAAACCAGATCTTACATAAAATTCTGGAAGTAAATTTTTTTGTTCCTCTTCTGCTCCTTCTTTTTTACCATCGAAAGCATCTATTTTTTGTTTGTAATATTCTCTTAAATTTTCTTGTAATACTAATTCTCTAAACTCCTCTGGAGTTAAAATAATAGGATAATTAATATTAAAACTACCAACTGTTTCTGTATAAATATATCTATCAGTAAGTGGATCGTAAGTGTATTTAGATTCAATACTGTTTGGATTAGGCATATTTAAATTTCCTAAAGAGTAACCTGTTCTTGTGCTATCTTGTTCTGTAGGTGTTATCTGGGAGAAAGAATACAAACTAAAAAGCATAAAAAAGCTTAATAATATATATTGCTTTAATTTAATTGAATAAGTATAGTTGGTTGTACTCAAATCTTTTATAAATTTTTTAAAGCCTGTTTTATAATTCCTTCGACATTTGCATCTGGTTGATTAGATAATATTTTATCTACTACACGTTCGGATTGTTTTTTATTAAAACCGAGAACTTCTAAAGCAGATAACGCTTCATCTTTATTTGTATTGCTTTTTTGAGTTGAAAGTTCGTCAATATCATAGACTTTCAAAATTTTATCTTTTAAATCCAAAATTACTCGTTGAGCTGTCTTTGCACCGATGCCTTTTATAGATTGAATTAAAGCGACATCTCCCATAGCTATTCCTTCTCTAACTTGCTTAGGTGTTATCGACGACAACATAGTACGAGCAGTACTTGAACCAACACCACTTACTGAAATTAATAATCTAAAAATTTCTCTTTCTGCTAATGACGAAAACCCAAACAGAGTATGAGAGTCTTCTTTAACTTGAAGATATGTATATAATTTTAGGTTTTCTTGGTTTGGAATTTGTGAAAAAGTATGCAAAGAAATATTCAATAAATAACCCACACCATTACAATCTATAATAACATCAGTAGGATTTTTTTCGACAAGCTTTCCTTGAATATGTGTAATCATTAACAAATTTTTAATAAACTCTCAAATGTAATAAAATTATTCGCATTATAAAGCCGTTTATTTTTCTATTACAGCATTAATTTCAAGTTCTTTTTTCTCTTTTTGTTGCGCATCTATAACTGCAATAGCTGTCATGTTAACAATTTCATCTACACTTGCGTCTAACTGCAGAATATGAACGGGTTTTCTTAAACCCATCATTATTGGTCCAATAGAATCTGCTTTGTTTAATTCTTTTAATAATTTGTATGTAATATTAGCCGATTCAAGGTTAGGAAAAATTAAGGTATTCACTTTTTTTCCTGCTAATTTTGAAAATGGGAATATATCTTGAAGCATTTCTCTATTTAAAGCAAAATCTGCCTGGAGTTCACCATCAACTAATAAATTTGGGTGTCTTTTATGTAAATATCCAACTGCTTCTCTAACTTTAGTTGCTGTTTGATTTTTTGATGATCCAAAATTAGAATAAGAAATCATTGCCATAACTGGCTCCATTCCAAACATTTTAACAACACCAGCAGTCATTTGTGCAATTTTAGTTAAATCTTCTGCAGAAGGATTAATATTGATTGCTGTATCACTTAAAAACATAGGTCCACGCTGAGTCATCATAACGTTAGTTGTGGCTATTCTTGTAGAATCTTGAGCTAAACCTATAAGTTCTAAAACTGGTTTTACAACTGAAGGATAGGATCTTGAGAAACCAGAAATCATAGCATCTGCATCTCCTTCGTTAACCATCATTGCTGCAAAATAGTTGCGTTCTCTCATAATATTTTGAGCAGAATATAATGTAACACCTCTTCTCTTACGTTGTTCCCAATAAACCTTAGCATATTTGTTCTTTCGTTTTTCTTCTTCGTCAGATTTTGGGTCAATTATTTCAACATCAGCATCAAATTCTATTTCTTCTTTTAATTTTTCTATTGTTTCCCTTCTACCCAAAAGGATTGGAATTGCTATGCCTTCATCATAGACTATTTGTGCAGCTTTTAAAACATCTAAATGATCTGCTTCAGCAAAAACTACTCTCTTAGGATTTATTTTAGCTCTATTTAATAACAGTCTAACTATTTTATTATCAGACCCTAATCGCTCTAATAGTTCATCTTTATATTTAATCCAGTTTTCAATTGGCTCTTTGGCGACACCACTTTCCATAGCTGCTTTAGCCACAGCAGGTGGTACTTCGGCAATTAATCTAGGGTCAAAAGGCTTAGGAATGATATACTCTTTCCCAAAAGTTAATCGTGTTTCTCCATAGGCAATATTCACCTGTTCTGGTACAGGTTCCTTTGCCAATTTAGCTAGAGCTTTTACAGCTGCCATTTTCATAGCTTCATTAATTTTAGTAGCTCGAACATCTAAAGCTCCTCTAAAAATAAATGGAAATCCAAGCACATTATTAACCTGGTTTGGGTGATCAGACCTACCTGTTGCCATGATAATATCGTCTCTTGTATCAAGTGCTAATTGATATTCTATTTCAGGATCTGGATTAGCCATTGCAAAAACTATAGGCTTTTTAGCCATTGATTTCAACATCTCGGGAGTTACAATATTAGCTTGAGAAAGTCCGATAAACACATCAGCATTTTCCATGGCTTCTTCTAAAGTATCTATATTTCTATGGGTAGCGAATTCTGCTTTTTCTGAAGTTAAATTCTCTCTATCTTGTTTGATAACACCTTTGCTATCTAGCATAACAATATGTTCTCTCTTTGCTCCAAAGGATTGATATAATCTGGTACAGGAAATGGCTGCAGCACCTGCTCCACTTATAACAATTTGTACCTGATCTATTTTCTTTTTCGCCAATTCTAATGCATTTAACAAGGCTGCAGCTGAGATTATAGCTGTTCCATGTTGATCGTCGTGCATAACTGGTATATCCAACTCTTCTTTTAATCGTCTTTCAATTTCAAACGCTTCAGGTGCTTTTATATCTTCTAAATTGATTCCTCCAAAGGTTGGAGATATCATTTTTACTGTTTGGATAAATTCTTCTATATTTTCTGTTCCAACTTCTATATCGAACACATCAATATCAGCAAATATTTTAAACAACAAGCCTTTACCTTCCATTACAGGCTTAGAAGCTTCAGGGCCAATATTTCCTAATCCTAAAACAGCTGTTCCATTTGAAATTACAGCTACTAAATTTCCTTTAGCAGTATATTTATACACATTATTAACTTCTTTAGCTATTTCTAAACAAGGTTCTGCAACTCCTGGAGAATAGGCTAAAGACAAGTCTCTTTGTGAGGCATATTTTTTTGTTGGTACTACCTGAATCTTGCCAGGTGTTGGCTTGGCATGATATACTAAGGCTTCTCTTCGTTTACTTTGTTTGCTCATTCTTGCTACTAATTAAAGCTGTATTCAAAAAATATTTCTGAACTAACAAATGTAACAATACTCAAACTTAAAGCCTAATCTTTTAAGAATTTGATATTTCTTTTTAATCCAGAATATTTAGTACGCTTTACTGCTGATTTTTGAAACACTTTTTTAAACGTTTCTTCCGTAATCTCCTCCCAGTCTTTCTTGGTCATGGGCAATAATTCTGGATGTGGATTAAAAAGTGGTTCGTTATGTGGTTTTGAAAACTTATTCCAAGGGCAAACATCCTGGCAGACATCGCAACCAAACATCCAATCGTCCATTTTTCCTTTAAACTCTGAAGGTATATTCTCTTTTAATTCTATGGTGAAATAGGAAATACATTTACTACCATCTACCACATAAGGTTCTGTAATAGCTTGAGTAGGACAAGCATCGATGCAGGCAGTACAAGTTCCACAATGATCTGATGTTATGGAATCGTATTCTAAATCTAAATCAATAATTAATTCAGCAATAAAATAGAAGGAACCTACTTGTTTGGTGAGTAAATTAGTGTGTTTTCCTATCCAACCCAAACCAGATTTAGCAGCCCAAGCTTTATCTAGAACTGGAGCAGAATCTACAAAAGCTCTTCCTTCAACTTCGCCAATTTCGTCTTGTATAAAACTTAAAAGAGATTTAAGTTTGTCTTTAATTACAAAGTGATAGTCTATTCCATAAGCATATTTAGAAATTTTAAAGGTGTTTTCTTTTTGTATTTCCTCAGGGTAGTAATTAAGAAGTAATGAAATTACACTTTTTGAGCCTTCTACTAGTTTGGTTGGATCTAGACGTTTATCGAAATGGTTTTCCATATACTGCATTTCGCCATGCATATTATTTTTTAACCACTTCTCTAATCTTGGGGCTTCTTTTTCTAAAAATTGTGCTTTACTAATACCACAAGACAAAAAACCGAGGCGTTTGGCTTCGGTTTTAATTAGTTCAGAATTTTCTTGTTTATTAACCACATCACGAATTTAAAACAATCTTGTTTAATTTACTTTATTAATAGAAAAATAAAACTGACTATGCTAGCCAGTTTTATAAACAGATTCAAATAACTATTTCTTTTCTTATTGTCTATTGCCAAATGGAGAACTTGTAGCGTTTGAAACTGTCTATATTTCTCCTGTTAGTGTAACAAGATAAGCAGTGTTTTGAATGAATTCTAATGAAGTAGGACGATTTAAACCTTCAGCAATTACTGTAAAAGTACCATCTGAATTTACTTTCAACAATGAACCTGTATTTGGTTCAGTAGCATCACCATCTGCACCTCCTGCCCATTCACCTTGAGAAATGGCAAAAAGTGTACGACCTCTGTTAAACTCAACATCCACAAGAAAAGGCACTCCTGTAGCCACATCAGAAATGCTTAGCGATTTTGAATCAATAGACACGATTTTACTATTTCCATAAAACTGGACTGTAGTACCTGCTTCAGTCATATAAATGGAATTTCCTCTAACGGCCAATCCTGACGGAACAATATTATCAAACGTTTTAAATTCTGTAACCTCGCCTTCCAATGTAACATGATACATGCGATTGTGATGACCATCTGTCACCAAAAACCCACCATGATACACTTCAATCGCATATTGCAATCCAGTTGTAATGGCATAATCAAATCCAGTTGGCTGATTGTCTAAAGCAAATTGACCTATGTCTGCAATAATTGTACAACTATCAGAGCTATCTATACGATAAATTCCATTAATATTATTATCTCCAAAAAAAGGACCTACGAGTGTAACAAGCGCATAAGTAGTTTCGTCTATAAAAGTAACATCAAATACTCCTCCAATAGGTACTACTGAAGTTGGTAATCTACTAACAAATGTAGTGATACTTCCTGTTTTCTTGTTGATACGCAAAATACTGCCTCCAGCACCACTTTGAGTAACAAATAAATCACCTTCAGGGCCTATAGCGCTTCCCATACCTCCACTAGGAAGTGATGCTAATAATTCAGGTGTTCCTGGTTCGGTTATTCTGTTTAACATTAAATTTGATTCAGACTGTGTCCTTAATTCTTCGTTTGGGCTACATGACGATAATGTAAATAATACAATAGTAAAAAAGAAAAGTATTAGCCTCCCAAAATTGATTGATACTGTTCGAATTAATAATTGGTTTTTTGTTTTCATAATTAATAGATTTTAAATTAATATTCATTTATGGCTATTAATCAAATATTAGAATTGTGGAAGAAGGTTTTTGTTCATTATTCCTCTCATATTTATAGAAGTGAGTATTGATTTACTTTATTTATCAAAAATTCAACTTTTACAATAATTTTGCATTATTAAATAAAATCGCAATTATTGGCATGAAAGTTCTTTATAAAATTATATGAAAAAGTATTTCAAGCGTTTTCTAAAAAGTCAAATTACTTTGCTATAAAGTTTTACTAAATAATGTTGAATGATTTTTTTAAAACAGAAGGTGATGCTTTATATTTTGTTTTAAAAACACGACTAAAATGTGAAATAATTTCGAAGCCACTTTCATAAGCAATTTCACTGATATTTTTTGAAGTTGTTGCTAATAATTGTTTAGCGTATGCTAATCTTTTGTTCAAAACCCATTTTTCTAGAGTAGTTTTGTAATGTTCAAAGAAATCAACTTTAAATTTAGATAAACTTCTATTAGCAATCTGCGCAAATTCATTTAGTTTTAAATTATACATGAAATTATTTTCCATAAACCTCCCAGATTGGCAATTCATAACCCTCTGAAATAGCATTTACATAAGCCAAAACATGTCTGTTTTCTTGATTTTTGAAAATATTATATAGAAGTTCCTTAAATTTCATCTCTATAATATCTTCTAGATGTATATTGTCTTCATCAAAATATGGTATCATGCTTAAATAACACTCTCTAATTCTATCATTTAAGTGTATGTATAATAGCATATCGTTTAATAGCTTTGGTAAGTCATTGAAATTAAGAAATGACCTATATTCATCCAATATATATTTGAAATAATCATCTTTTATATAAAAAGCCAAAACTACCCAACCTTAAATATCATCATGAAGTTCTTGATGAAATGCCGTACGCTTAATCATATAAGAGGTATCCTTGGTAATAGTCCATGATTCATTACCTTGATGAAAGGTACGTTTACCTGCAATTGAAAAATATTATTTGATTATGGGCAGTATATAATTTAACGATTTTATCCAACTGAGGGCAATTATAAATAACAAATAACTGCCTTTTACACTGAAATGTTTAAAAACGTCTTGATTTGATTGGCGGATATTATATAAACTATAAGTTGCCATTATCAATTGATTAAGAATAGCTTTAGTTAAAGATAAGAATTTTTCAACAATTCTATTCTTCTAAGTAAGAAGTAACACTTTCTATTTTTAAAACAAACCTCCTTGAGTTGGCCCCTTTATTTTTCCAAGATGCTTATATGCTAGTTCAGTAACTTCTCTACCTCGAGGTGTTCGCATAATAAAACCTTGCTGAATTAAAAAGGGTTCGTAGACTTCCTCTATGGTTTCAGCACTTTCACTTACAGCAGTTGCTAGAGTAGTTATACCTACTGGCCCTCCTTTAAATTTATCTATTATAGTTTTTAATATTTTATTATCCATTTCATCTAATCCATGAGCATCTACGTTTAAAGCTTCTAAAGAAAACCTTGCTATTTTAATATCTATACTTCCATTTCCTTTAATTTGAGCAAAATCTCTAACACGACGCAATAATGCATTTGCAATTCTAGGGGTTCCTCTACTTCTTCCAGCAATTTCAACTGCTGCTTCCATTGAAATTGGAACATTTAAAATGGTTGAGCTTCTTTGTACAATAGTAGTTAATAATTCGGTGTTATAATATTGTAATCTACTTTGGATTCCAAATCGAGCTCGCATTGGAGCAGTTAATAATCCTGAACGTGTTGTTGCTCCAACTAAAGTAAATGGATTTAGATTTATCTGAACTGTTCTTGCGTTGGGTCCAGATTCAATCATTATATCTATTTTGTAATCTTCCATTGCTGAGTATAAATACTCTTCAACAATTGGGCTTAACCTATGTATTTCATCAATAAACAAAACATCTCTTTCTTCAAGGTTAGTAAGAAGTCCAGCTAAATCGCCTGGTTTATCTAGAACTGGTCCTGAAGTAACTTTTATACCTACACTAAGTTCACTTGCTAAAATATGAGCTAAAGTAGTTTTACCCAAACCTGGAGGTCCATGGAATAAGGTATGGTCTAAAGCTTCATCTCTTAAATTTGCAGCCTGAACAAATATTTTTAAATTTTCCAACACTTGATCTTGCCCTGTAAAATCATCAAAAGACAAGGGTCTTAACTTTTTTTCTACATCCAGTTCTTCTGGTGTAAAATTTTCTGCTGTAGGATCTAAGTTTTCGTTCATATATCACAAATATAAACAAAAAGCCTTTCTAAAATAGAAAGGCTTCTGTTGTATTATTTAAAGAACTACAATTAATGTTGGAGCTCTTCTTCACCTTCTTTTAAAGGAATATTTTGAGGCACAAAATCATCTTCATGTCCTGGTTTACTATAATCGTAAGCCCAACGATGTACATGAGGAATTTCTCCTGGCCAGTTTCCATGCATGTGTTTTACAGGTGCTGTCCATTCTAGAGTAGTCGATCTCCAAGGGTTTTGAGGCGCCTTTTTTCCGAAGAAAATACTAACAAAAAAATTATATAAGAATACTAACTGAAATACTCCACCAATAATTGCAAATACAGTAATTACTACGTTTACATTTGCTAAATCGTCAAATAATGGGAAATTAGAGTTTGTATAATAACGTCTTGGTAAACCAGCCATTCCAATAAAATGCATTGGGAAGAAAACTCCATAAGCACAAATTGCTGTTACCCAAAAGTGAATATACCCCAAATTTTTATTCATCATTCTACCAAACATTCTTGGATACCAATGATAGATACCTGCGAACATTCCGTAAAGAGCAGATATACCCATTACTAAATGGAAGTGAGCAATTACGAAATATGTATCGTGAACATTAATATCTAAAGCAGAATCTCCAAGAATAATGCCTGTTAAACCTCCTGTTATAAAAGTTGAAACAAAACCAATAGAAAAGAGCATGGCAGTGTTCATTTGTATATTACCTTTCCAGATGGTTGTAATCCAATTAAATGCTTTCACGGCAGAAGGTATTGCAATTAATAGTGTTGTAAATGTAAATACAGACCCTAAGAAAGGATTCATTCCTGAAATAAACATGTGGTGACCCCAAACTATTGTAGATAAGAATGCAATAGCTAATATTGAAGCAATCATGGCACGATAACCAAAAATTGGTTTACGTGAGTTAGATGCCATAATTTCTGAAACCATTCCCATGGCTGGTAAAATTACAATATATACTTCTGGATGCCCAAGGAACCAAAATAAGTGTTCAAATAAAACTGGTGAACCACCTTGATAGTGTAAAACTTCACCTTGAATAAAAATATCTGATAGGAAGAATGATGTTCCAAAACTTCTATCCATAATTAATAATAAGGCTGCAGATAATAATACTGGGAAAGAAACTACACCAATAATAGCAGTTACAAAAAATGCCCAGATTGTTAATGGAAGTCTAGTCATAGACATTCCTTTTGTTCTTAAATTTATTACTGTAACTATATAGTTTAAAGAACCTAATAATGATGAAGCAATAAAGATTGCCATAGAAACTAACCATAGAGTCATACCCATTCCAGATCCACCTTGAGCCATAGGCAAAGCACTTAATGGAGGATAGATTGTCCATCCTGCTGCAGCTGGACCAGCTTCAACAAACAATGAGATTACCATTATAACACTTGATAAGAAGAATAACCAATATGAAATCATATTAAGGAATCCTGAAGCCATATCTCGAGCACCAATTTGCAATGGAATTAATAGGTTACTAAATGTACCACTTAAACCTGCAGTTAATACAAAGAATACCATAATCGTACCGTGAATGGTTACCAATGCTAAATAAATATCAGCATCCATAACTCCTCCAGGAGCCCATTTACCTAATAAAGCTTCAAATAATACATTTGGTTCTTCTGGCCATGCAATTTGCATACGAAACATAATGGACATTAAAACACCAATAACACCCATAATTGTACCTGTAATTAAGTACTGCTTAGAGATCATTTTATGATCTTGACTAAAAATGTATTTAGTCACGAATGTTTCTTTATGATGATGTCCGTGATCGTCTTCGTGTGCGTGAGTATCTGCGTGTGTTGACATAATCTATTATATACTTTTTAAAACCGTTTCTTAATTACTTAATTAAAGAATTTTTAAATTCTTTTTGTTCTTTTATCCAAGCGTCGTACTCTTCTTGAGTTTCAACAATTATTTTCATTTGCATATTGTAATGAGATTTTCCACATATCTTATTACATAATAATAAATAATCAAATTCGTATGGATCTAATGCTGCTTCTCCTTTAGTTGCTAATTCTTTACTTTTTTCAGCTCTAATATTGTTAATATTAGCTACCTTCTCCATTATCTCAGGTGTTTGTCTCATATCTGTAGTAGTTACAGTAGGAGTAAAACCAAATTGAGTTACCATTCCAGGTACACAGTTCATTTGAGCTCTAAAATGAGGCATATAAGCTGAGTGCAACACATCTTGTGAACGCATTTTAAATAAGACTGGTTTTCCTACTGGTAAATGCAATTCTGTCGTAATGATATCATCTTGTGCATTAGGGTCAGATTCGTCTAATCCTAAAATATTAGCATTATCTAAATTTATTAATCTAACATTTGACTTACCTAACGTGTTATCATTTCCACCATATCTAGCTTTCCAGTTAAACTGTTGTGCGTATAATTCAATAACTAATGGGTCATCGTCTTCATTAACATTCATGATGCTATTCCATGTAAATAATCCATAAATAATTAAACCAGCTAGAACAATAACAGGAATGATTGTCCAGATAGCTTCTAATGTATTATTATCTGCATAGAATAATGCTTTTTTCCCTTTTTCGCCTCTGTATTTAAAAGCAAAATAGTGTAATAAATATTGTGTTATTGTTTGTACAATAAAGATAATTACCATGGAGATAATCATTAGATTATCAATTTCAGGACCATGAGCTGATGCTGAATTTGACATTAATGGTAAATCTCCCCATTTCACAAAACATACAATGGTAATAATATAAATGAAAGCTAGGAAAGCCATCATCATATAAGCATTCATCTTGTTATCGTTATCTGTTGCTATTTGGCTATTAGATTCACCTATTTGAGCTAAATCAAATATTTTAACCATTTGCCAGATGGCAACAGCTACAAAAAGTACTATTATAATTGTTAAAAAAGCTGTCATTGTCTTTTCTCTTCTTTAATTAATTTTTAATAATGAAAATGTTCACTTTCCTTTAAGAATGGATTTCTTTTAACTACTAATGATGCTTTTGATAAAGCTTTAAATACTATAAATATAAATAATCCAGCAAATAACATAATAGAGCTAATTTCAGGAATTCCAAATGCCCATCTATCTCCAACAGTTGCTGGCATAATCATTACATAAACATCTATATAATGACCAACTAATATGATAATTCCAGCCATAATTACAAACCATGGAATTCGTTTGTAATCGCTATTCATTAAAACTAAGAATGGGAAAATAAAGTTAAGTGCTAACATTCCGAAAAACAATCCATTGTAATCTTCAATACGAGTAATGAAATATGTTACCTCTTCTGGAATATTTGCATACCATATTAACATAAATTGCGAGAACCATAGGTATGTCCAGAAAATACTAAATCCAAACATGAATTTTGCTAAATCGTGTATATGACTATCGTTTACAATTTCTAAATGACCTTTAGATTTTAAGTATAAGGAAATAAAAGCAATGACTGTTATACCACTTACAGCCATTCCTGCAAATACATACCATCCAAATAAAGTACTAAACCAGTGTGGGTCTACACTCATAATCCAATCCCAAGACATGATAGATTCTGTATAAATAAAGAATACTAAAAACGCAGCAGAAATACGGAAAGCTTTTTTAAAGTTGCTATTATCCTCTGATTTATCTTGAGCTAAAGTAAATTTTCGTGCAAAGTATCTATATAAACTCCAACCAGCAATAAAAATTAATCCTCTTACAGCAAACCATCCAATATTTAACCAGCTAGATTTACCTTGTATTAATTTATCATGAGCTACAACGTCTGGATCCATCCAAATAAAAATGTTATAGTGACCAATTAATCCTGATGCTAAAGCAATAGCTAAAACTATAAGACCACCAGGAAGTACATAAGCTGTAATTCCTTCCATAACTCTAAAAAGGACTGGAGACCAACCTGCTTGTGATGCAAATTGAATAGCATAAAATGCTAAAACACCTAGTGCTATCATAAAAAAGAAAAATGCAGCTACATATAATGCAGACCAAGGTCTGTTAGCTATTTGGTGTTGTACATGCTCTACATGTTCTTTATGAGCATCTGTATGAGATGCTACTGCTTCTCCATGAGATTCTTGAGCATGATCTTCACTAGCTGCTGCATCATGAGAAGTTGATTCATGTGTTGCTTCTTCAGCATGATCTCCACTATGATGAGAAGTTTCTTCTGCTAGCATGGTTTCAACGTCTTCAAAAGATTTATGAGATGTCATAAAACCATATCCTACACCTAATAGTCCTAAAATTATTAAGGCTATAGAAAATGTCTTTAATTTATTTGAGATTGTGTACATATCTATATTTAATCTTTATCTTTCTTACTTTTCTAATTTAGCTTTTAAGTCTAATACGTAAGCTACAACTTGCCAACGTTCTTCTTCACCTAGTTGATTTGCATAGGATCCCATGGTGTTTTTACCATAATAAATTGTATGATAAATACTTCCTTCAGTAATGGCTCTTCCTATATCATCATAACTAGGGATCCCTAATATTTTTTCTCTTTTTACTAGGTTTCCTTGACCATCTCCCTTATTACCATGACATATCCCACAATAAATATCATAAAGAACTTTAGCTTCTTCTAAATTTATTTGTGTAGAATCTAAAGGACTTTTTAAATTTTCTTTGGCTAAAAGGAAATCTTCGATAGAATTAGAATAATCAAATGGCATATATCCTCTAGCAATAGTTCCCTCTACTGGCAATTGTGCTTCAAATCCACTTCTAAAAGCATGAGATTCAGAATATGTTTCATATCCAACTGATTCATACATGTTTGGCATAAATTGATAGTTAGGTCTTGAGTCATTCATACAAGACACAAACGATATGAATACTAATGCTAAAACCGTTATTTTTATTAAGCTCTTCATATTACTATATTAATGTGCTTCTTCTTTTTCAATTAATTTAATTTCTACAGCTCCAGTTTCTTTTAATAAACTTTCTAATTCTTTTTCATTTCCATGAACAGCAATTTCCATTAAAAAATGATCGTCTGTAGTTCTAACATCTGGGTTTTCAGCCTTCTTAAATGGCCACATTCTGCTTCGTAAATAAAATGTTATTACCATTAAATGCGCTGCAAAAAATACAGTTAACTCAAACATAATAGGAACAAAAGCTGGCATGTTTTCTATATAGCTAAAACTTGGTTTTCCTCCAATGTTTTGAGGCCAGTCTTCTATCATAATATAGTTCATCATTACAATAGCTACTATTAAACCTACGCAACCATACATAAAAGATGCTATTGCAATACGTGTTGGAGCTAATCCCATAGCCTTGTCTAGTCCGTGAACTGGAAAAGGTGTATATATTTCTTCAATGTGATGTTTTTCTGCTTTCACTTTCTTAACAGCATTCATTAATACATCATCATCTGTATAAATAGCGTGAATTACTTTTGAAGTTTCCATATGCTACTCGTCGTTTTTTGTTTTGTTAACTTGGCTACCAGAAGTTCTTTCATCCACTCCTGTTCCTACTAAACTATCTCCTCTTTCTCTAATTTTTTTATAGCGTTCTCCTGAAGATTTCAAAATAGTTTTTACTTCAGCTTGAGCAATTACAGGGAATGTTCTTGAGTATAATAAGAATAATACAAAGAAGAATCCAATTGTTCCTATGAATATTCCTATATCTACAAATGTTGGTGAGAACATAGTCCAAGATGATGGTAAATAATCTCTATGTAATGAGGTAACGATAATAACAAAACGCTCAAACCACATTCCAATATTTACTACAATTGAGATAATAAATGAGAACATTATACTTGTTCTAAGTTTCTTAAACCACATGAATTGTGGAGAGAATACATTACAAGTCATCATTGCCCAATAAGCCCACCAGTAAGGTCCAGTTGCTCTATTCAAGAAGGCATATTGTTCATATTCCACACCTGAATACCATGCAATAAATAACTCAGTAATATAAGCCACACCTACAATAGACCCAGTAATCATGATGACAATATTCATCAATTCGATATGTTGTACTGTAATATAATCTTCTAAATTACATACTTTTCTCATGATAATAAGAAGCGTGTTTACCATGGCAAATCCAGAGAAAACTGCTCCTGCAACAAAGTAAGGAGGGAAAATAGTAGTATGCCATCCTGGTATAACTGAAGTTGCGAAGTCAAAAGATACAATGGTATGTACAGAAAGTACAAGAGGTGTTGCTAAACCAGCAAGTACCAAAGATACTTCTTCAAAACGTTGCCAATCTTTTGCTCTACCAGACCATCCAAAACTTAATAAAGAATATATTTTCTTTTGGAATGGTTTTACAGCTCTATCACGAATCATTGCAAAATCTGGTAATAAACCTGTCCACCAGAAAACTAATGATACAGATAAATATGTAGAAATTGCAAATACATCCCAAAGTAATGGTGAGTTAAAGTTTACCCAAAGAGAACCAAATTGGTTTGGTATTGGCAGAACCCAATATCCTAACCATGGACGACCCATGTGAATAATTGGAAATAATCCAGCTTGAACAACAGAGAAAATTGTCATTGCTTCTGCCGAACGGTTAATTGCCATTCTCCATTTTTGACGGAAAAGTAATAGTACTGCAGAAATTAATGTTCCTGCGTGACCAATACCTACCCACCAAACGAAATTGGTAATATCCCAAGCCCAACCTACGGTTTTATTTAAACCCCAAGTTCCTATACCTGTAGATATTGTATAAATGATACATCCTATTCCCCAAAGAAAAGCTGCTAGTGCTATAGAAAAAACTATCCACCAAGATTTGTTTGCTTTACCTTCAATTGGTTTTGCCACATCCACAGTAACATCGTGGTATGATTTTTCGCCTGTAACTAAAGGTCTTCTAATAGGTGCTTCGTAATGAGACGCCATAATCCTTTTATAATTATTTTCTTAATTCGTTTTATTATGCTTCGGTTGTATTTCTCACTTTAGTATGGTACTGAACATTTGGCTTAGTACCTACGCTCTCTAATAAGTGATACATACGATTATCTTCTAAAAGTTTTGCAACTTTACTGTCTTTATCATTGATGTCTCCAAATACCATGGCTCCATTGCTACATGCAGAAGAACAAGCTGTTTGGAATTCTCCATCTTTAATTTCACGTCCATCACGTTTAGCATCAAGTATAGTTTTTTGTGTTTTTTGAATACACATAGAACATTTCTCCATAACACCACGAGAACGTACTACTACGTCTGGGTTTAATACCATACGTCCTAAATCATCATTCATGTAGTAATCAAACTCATCATTTTGAGAGTATAAGAACCAGTTAAAACGACGAACCTTATATGGACAGTTGTTTGCACAGTAACGTGTACCTACACAACGGTTATATGCCATGTGGTTTTGACCTTGACGTCCATGAGACGTTGCAGCCACTGGGCAAACAGTTTCACAAGGTGCATGATTACAGTGTTGACACATTACTGGTTGAAAAGCAACTTGAGGATTCTCAGATGCTTGCTCCATTTCGCCAAATTCGCTTAATGAGCTTCCTAATCCTGAAATATTATCTTTTTTAGAGTTATCTCCATCAAAAGATTCTTCAGAAGAGTAATATCTATCAATACGTAACCAGTGCATATCTCTACTTTTACGCACTTCTTCTTTACCTACTACAGGTACATTGTTTTCTGCGTGACAAGCAATAACACAAGCTCCACATCCTGTACATGCATTTAAGTCAATTGATAAATTAAAATGATGTCCAATTGAACGGTCAAATTCATCCCATAAATCAACCTCAGAAACAGGAGTCTCTACGTGATTTAAAGAAACAACTGGAACTGCATTCCAAATCGATTTATCTTTAGTATTAAAAATCTCTAAAGAAGTTTCTTTAATAATGTCTCCACGACCCATTAAGGTATTATGCAACTGAACACATGCAAATTCATGCATTCCAGATGCTGGACTTACAGTGACATTTTGAACTGAATTAAAATCTTGGTATAACATATATGCATTTACACCAGTTTTCATTTCATTTTTTAAACCTGTAGTTCTACCATATCCAAACGCTAGACCTACAGATCCTTTTGCTTGTCCTGGCTGAATCATTACAGGAACATTTTCTAAAGTTGTTCCGTCTATTGTAACATTTGCAAAACTACCATTTAAAGCTCCATCTGCAACATGCTCGTTTTTCAAACCTAAAGCATTTGCATCAGCTTGAGAAACCGTTAAGTAGTTATCCCAAGATGTTCTTGTTATTGGATCTGGAAATTCTTGTAACCATGGGTTATTGGCTTGTTGGCCATCTCCCATTCCTACTTTAGTATATAATGTTAGTTCTAATCCTTCAGTTGATGTTGAAGATGCTAATGCTCTAGCAGCAGAACCACCAGACGCTATTGGTGCAGCAGTATTAGCTTCTGAAACAGTTTCTTCTTCATCTTTCTTTAGTCCTAAACCTTGAGCTACATCTTCAATAATACCTCCTACAAAGGTTTTGTCTTTATCAGAAACTTCGTTAGATGATCCACCAGTTTCTATTGTTACATTTCCATTTGAAACAAAAGTACCATCATGTAAAGCTTGACTAAATGATGATCCTCCTAATATACTCTCATTCCAAGTTTGCTTAATATAGTCATGGTAAGAAATATCGTTTCCTGTCCAATTTAATAATGCCTCTTGAAATTGTTTTGTATCGAATAACGGACGAATTGTAGGTTGCATTAACCCAAAATGTCCTTTTTTTAATTCTACATCTCCCCAAGATTCTAAATAATGAGGTGCTGCAGCAATATATTGAGTTTGTGTAGATGTTTCGTCAGCTTTCATTGAGAAAGTAACGGATAAATCTGTTTGAGCTAAGCCTTCAGCAAATTCTGAAGCATTAGGTAATGTATACATAGGATTAACTCCACTCATAATAATTGCTCCAACTCTACCTGCTTTCATATCTGCAACTAAAGTTTTCACATAAGCGTCATTACCTTGTCTAGTTTTTATTGGAGTAGAAGCATCAAAAGCTTTAGAGTTTAAGTATTCATTAATTTCTAAAACAACTGTTTGAGCATTCACATCTTGGATACCAGTTACAACAACACCTTTACTTCCAGCACTCTTAAGTTGAGAAGCAGCTTTATTGATAGCATCTAAAATATGTTCTGGTAAATCTACAGAAACAGATCCACCTACTACTTCACTATATAATTTGGCTAAAGCCAATTTCTGCTGAGTTGGAGTTAAAGGCACACGCTTGTCTGCATTTGCTCCAGTTAAAGACATGTTAGATTCAAACTGTACATGACGAGACATTTTTCCATGATTTGGAACACGTCCAGCAGCATACCCAGTATCAAAACCTCCACCTTGCCAATCGCTTAGAAAATCTGCACCAACAGAAACAATTGTATCTGCTTGAGAGAAATTGTAATTAGCTAATCCTCTTTCATTATATTTTGCTTGAAAAGCATCTAGAGCAGCTGATTCAGAAACAGCATCATAAATTACATGATTTACATTACTGTATTTTTGTTTGAATTCAGCTATTAACTTTGTTGTAGATGGACTAGCAAATGTTTGAGTTAATAATACAATTTGCTTCCCAGTTCCACTTATTGAAGTTAATTTCTGACTTACTTCAGCATTTAAATCTTCCCATGAAATGTAGCTATCACCTTTTACAGGACCTTGCATTCTCAAACTGTCATACAATCCTAAAACAGATGCATTTACTCTAGCATTTGCTCCACCATTAATGGACGCCATAGTATTGTTTTCTATTTTAATTGGACGACCTTCTCGTGTTTTTACTAAAACACTAGCAAAATCAAAACCATCTGCAATAGTTGTTGCGTAATAATTAGCTACACCTGGAACTATTTCTTCTGGTTGCACTACATAAGGAATGGATTTAATAACTGGTCCTTCACAGGCAGCTAAAGATGCTGCAGCTGTACTAAAACCAACATATTTTAAGAAATCACGACGTGTTGTTTTAGAACTCTCTAATGTTTCTTTATTACCTAAAAATTCATCAGTAGGAATTTCTTCAACAAACTCGTTTTGTTGTAGCGTCTCAACAATTGAGCTATTCTCGTTTAGCTCTTCAACACTTTTCCAGTATTTCTTGTTTGATGACATATTATATAATTGAATTACTTCTTAATAAATTAATAATGACACTTACCACATTCTAAACCACCCATTTGAGCAGCTGTAAGTTGATCTACACCATACTTTTTAGATAATTCTTCGTGTATTTTAGTATAGTAAGCATTGTCTTGTACTTTTACATTTGTATCTCGATGACAGTTAATACACCATCCCATAGTTAATGGAGCAAATTGCGACATAATTTCCATTTCCTCAACAGGTCCATGACATGTTTGACATTCAATTCCTGCTACAGACACGTGTTGAGAGTGGTTAAAGTATGCGAAATCTGGTAAATTATGAATTCTTATCCATTTAACAGGCTGTGTTTCTCCTGTGTATTTCTGATCTGCATCACTCCATCCTACAGCTGCATATAGCTTTTGGATCTCACCATCATAAAATTCTTTGCTATATTCTTCAGTCGCTGTAGATTCAGCAACTTCATAAATAGATTTATGACAATTCATACATACATTTAAAGATGGAATTCCTGATGTTTTACTTACTCTTGCAGAAGAGTGGCAGTATTTACAATCGATACCATTATCTCCAGCATGTATTTTATGCGAGTAATGTATTGGCTGAACTGGTTGATAACCTTGATCTACACCAACCTGCATCATATATCCATATAAGTAATAA
>NZ_VSFC01000042.1:85505-115591 GCF_008084905.1 Xanthomarina maritima
ACCTGCATCATATATCCATATAAGTAATAACCACTTGCTAACAATAAAAATATGGCAGTAACTAATACTAAAAATTGGTTTTGAACAAACGCTTTCCAGATTGGAACACCTTTAGATTCTGACACATCTACTCCTTTAGCCTCGGCAAAACGGTTTAATGTACGTCTTACTAACACTAAAGCTAAAGCTAATAAAGCAAACAATAAAGCTAAAGCTCCTAATATTATTTTATTTGAAATTCCAGATTCTGCTGTAGCTTGTCCAGCTCCAGAAGCAGCACCAGCAACTTGTGCAGGAACCTCAGCTTCTTGGGCTGTGTATGCCAAAATATGGCTTATATCTTCATCAGATAACTGTGGGAAAGCGGTCATTGCTGCGCCACTATACTCATCATAAATCTTTGCTGCATATGCATCACCCGATTTAAGAACAGCAGAACTATTACGTATCCATGCTGCAAGCCATTCTCTATCTAAACCTTGTTCATCTGCTAATCTCTGCTCTACATGACGAAGTGCAGGACCAGTCATCTTTTTGTCTAATTTATGACAAGCTGCACAATTGGCATTAAATAAAGATTTTCCTTTTTCTGTGTCGCCTTCTTGAGCGAAAATTGAAGTTGAAATTGTTAGAATAAAAATTAAACTTAACTTAAGAATATTTCTGCCTAACTTACGGTTACTCACCTGTTTCATATTAATGGTTGAATTAACGTCTAAACTTTGGTATGATTTTTTCACTAATGTGAATGAAAAATACAATTATAAAATCTCTCGCAAAAGTAACATTTAAAGTCGATTTTGAAAATGTTAGGGAAGTGTTAATTGGTAATTTAGAGGAATTCTAAATAATAAATACCTATATAATTTAGTTTATAAGGTATACATTTGCATTAAATAATATTGAAAATTAATAATTTGAACATGAAAATAAGCACATTTACAGTTATTTGCATTCTTTTTTTTAGCAACTTAAGCATTGCTCAACAAGGTACGCTTACAATAAATCAAGATAAGGATATTGATAAATTATTGACAATAAAAAAAGAAATGAATGAGTCTGAAAACACTTCAGATAGATATAGAATTCAAATTTATTCAGGCAATAGGTCTGAAGCTGAAAAAACAAAGAGTACATTTAAAAGTTTAGATATTGATTTGCCTTCAAAATTAGTTTATGAAACACCTAATTATAAAGTTTGGGTAGGAAACTTTAGAGATAGACTAGAAGCAGATAGAGCCCTAAAAAAAGTAAAGGAAAAGTTTCCAGTTGCCTTTATTTTTAAACCTAAAAAAGAAAAAGACTTATAAAAAAAAAGCGACCAATTGGTCGCTTTTTTATGTTTCAATAGAAACTATTTCAATTTCTTTTTAACTTCTACCTCATGGTAAGCTTCAATAATGTCACCTTCTTTAATATCGTTATAGTTTTTAATTTGCATACCACAATCATATCCTTTAGCAACTTCTTTTACATCGTCTTTAAAACGTTTTAATGAGCTTAATTCACCAGTGTAAACAACTACACCATCTCGAATTAAACGAACTCCGGAGTTTCTAAATATTTTACCAGAAGTTACCATACAACCAGCAATACTACCAATTTTAGACACTTTAAAGATCTCTCTTATTTCTGCAGTACCAGTAATTTCTTCTTTAAGCTCTGGAGATAACATACCTTCCATTGCATCTTTAAGATCGTTAATAGCATCATAAATAATTGAGTACATTCTAATGTCGATTTCTTCTTTATCTGCTATTTGACGTGCATTACCCATTGGTCGAACATTAAATCCAATAATAATAGCATCAGAAGCTGTTGCTAATAAGACATCACTTTCAGTTATTGGTCCAACTCCTTTATGGATAATATTTACTTGAATTTCTTCAGTAGATAATTTTTGGAACGAATCTGTTAATGCTTCTACAGAACCATCTACATCTCCTTTTAATATGATATTTAATTCTTGGAAGTCTCCAAGAGCAATACGTCTACCTATTTCATCTAATGTAATATGACGTTGAGTTCTAACTGATTGCTCACGTTGTAACTGTGTACGTTTAGTAGCAATTTGTTTTGCTTCACGTTCGTCTTCAAAGACAGAAAATTTATCACCAGCTTGTGGTGCTCCATCTAATCCTAAAATAGATACAGGAGTTGATGGACCTGCTTCTTTCACCTCATTACCACGTTCATCGTGCATGGCTTTTACTTTTCCACTATTCTTTCCTGCAAGAACGTAATCTCCTACTTTTAAAGTTCCAGCTTGAACTAAGATAGTTGACACATATCCTCGGCCTTTATCTAAGAATGCTTCAACTACTGTTCCTATTGCTGGTTTATTTGGATTTGCTTTTAACTCTAATAATTCAGCTTCTAACAATACTTTTTCTAACAATTCATTAATACCAGTTCCTACTTTAGCTGAAATATCATGAGATTGAATCTTTCCTCCCCAATCTTCAACTAATAAATTCATACTGGCTAACCCTTCTTTAATCTTATCTGGATTTGCTGTAGGTCTGTCTATCTTATTGATTGCAAATATAATTGGCACTCCTGCTGCTTGAGCATGAGCTATTGCTTCTTTGGTTTGAGGCATAATATCATCGTCTGCAGCAACTACAATAATGGCAATATCTGTAACTTGAGCACCACGAGCACGCATAGCTGTAAAGGCTTCGTGACCAGGAGTATCTAAAAAGGCTATTTTTTGACCATTTTCTAACTGAACTCCATATGCTCCAATATGTTGTGTTATACCACCAGACTCACCAGCAATGACATTTTCTTTACGGATATAATCTAAAAGAGATGTTTTACCATGATCTACGTGACCCATAACTGTAACTATTGGTGCACGTTCTACTAAATCTTCAGGTTTATCTTCTACTTTTTCTAATGATTCTTCAATATCTGCAGTAACAAATTCAACTTGATATCCAAATTCTTCTGCTACAATACTTAGCGTTTCAGCATCTAGACGCTGATTCATGGTAACCATCATTCCAAGTGACATACAAGCTGAAATAATTTGTGTAACAGAAACATCCATCATGGTTGCAACTTCACTTGCAGTAACAAATTCTGTTACTTTAAGGATTTTACTTTCTGCTGCTTCTGCTTGTAAATCTTTTTCAGTTTGTTCTCTATGTTGGTCTCTTTTATCTCTACGATATTTAGCCCCTTTTCCTTTACTAGATTTTCCTTGAAGTTTTTCTAGTGTTTCTCTAACTTGCTTTTGAACTTCTTCTTCACTAGGCTCTTCTTTAACAATGTTTCTTCTTCCTTTTCCAGCTCCAGGTTTTCCTTTAAACCTATCGTTTCCTCCTCTTGAAGCATTTCCATTTCCAGATACATTTCCAGATCCAGGAGCTCCTGCTTTACTTATTCTACGACGCTTTTTCTTGTTACCAGAAGTTGCTTTGTCGTCTTTCTTTTTATCTTCTTTTTTCTTTTTAGGTTTGTTAAATTGCGTTAAGTCTATTTTATCTCCAGCAATTTTAGGCCCTGAAAGTTTTTGATATTTTGTTTTTAAAGTTTCGTCTTCTGCTTGAGGCTCGACTTTAACAGAGTCTTCTTTTTTAGCAACTTTAGGCTCTTCTTTTTTAGCAGCTTTTTCTACTACTTTTTCAGGTTCTTTCTCTTTAGGTTTTTCTTCAGATACTTTTTCCTGAACTACTTCTTTAGGCTTTTCTACTTCTACCTTTTCTTCTTCTTTTTTGACTACTTCGGCTTCTTTCTTTTTAGGCTCTAAATCTATTTTACCTACTTGTTTTGGTCCAGACAAAGTAGATTTTGCTTTAACAACTTCAGCTTCTTTTGCAGCAGCTGCCTCTCTTAATGCTCTAGCTTTTTCTTTTTCTTCAATTTCGCGTTCACGTTGTTCTTTTAAAGCTTCTTTCTCTTTAATCTTAGCTTCACTAACTTCTTGAGATGCCATTTTTTTATTTGCATCTGTTTGAAATTCGTCTGAAAGAATGTTGTAAACTTCGTCTGAAATTTTTGTAGTAGGACGTTTCTCTATTTCGATGCCTTTGGTATCTAAATACTCAACTGCACGATCTAAAGAAATGTTTAACTCCCGTAATACTTTATTTAATCTAATAGTTTCAGCCATAAATTGCCTTTAATATAACCTAAATATATGTTATTCTTCAAATTCTTCTTTTAGAATTCTAATAACGTCAATAATTGTTTCTTCTTCTAAATCTGTTCTTTTTACCAAATCAGCTACTTCCTGTTCTAGAATACTTTTAGCTGTATCTAAACCAGCTTTACTGAATTCAGCAATAATCCAGCTTTCAATTTCATCTGAGAATTCTGACAACTCTACATCTTCTTCTGCTCCTTCTCTAAACACATCAATCTCATAACCTGTTAATTGTCCTGCTAAACGAATGTTATGACCACCACGTCCAATAGCTTTACTAACTTCTTCTGGTTTTAAGATAGCTTCTGCACGTTTGTTTTCTTCATCAATTTTTATAGATGTTACACGCGCTGGACTTAAAGCTCTAGTAATATACAACTGTAAATTGTTTGTATAATTAATTACATCTATATTTTCGTTTCCTAATTCACGAACAATTCCATGTATTCTAGATCCTTTCATACCAACACAAGCTCCTACTGGATCTATTCTATCATCGTAAGAATCTACTGCTACTTTAGCTTTTTCCCCTGGAATTCTAACCACATTTTTAATAGTGATTAATCCATCGAATACCTCAGGTATTTCTTGTTCGAATAATTTCTCTAAGAACGTTGGAGAGGTACGAGACATAATAATTGCAGGTTTATTACCTTTAAGCTCAACACTTTCAATAATACCTCTAACATTATCTCCTTTTCTAAAGAAATCTGAAGGAATTTGTTTTTCTTTTGGTAAAATAATCTCATTCCCTTCATCATCTAACAAAATAACAGCTCTGTGACGAATATGATGCACCTCTGCCGTATATATTTCTCCAACTAAATCTTTAAATTGCTTATAGATATTAGTGTTGTCATGCTCGTGTATTTTAGATATTAAGTTTTGTCTTAATGCTAAAATAGAACGACGACCAAGATCGATTAGCTTTACTTCTTCAGATACATCTTCACCAACTTCAAAATCTGGTTCAATTTTACGAGCTTCAGATAATGAGATTTCTTGATTTGGTTCTTCAACTTCACCATCAGCAACAACTACACGATTTCTCCAAATTTCTAAATCTCCTTTGTCTGGATTTATAATAATATCAAAATTATCATCATCACCAAATTTCTTTTTTAAGGCATTTCTAAACACATCTTCAAGAATTGCCATTAACGTTACACGATCTATTAATTTATCGTCTTTAAATTCCGAAAAAGAATCAATTAACGCAAGATTTTCCATATCTCTATTGATTTAAAATTTTATCATAACTTTTGCTTCTACAATATTTTCATAGGCAATTTCTGCCTCATTTTGCACAGTTACCTTTCCTTTACCAACTGGTTTTGGCTCTCTAGATTTCCACTGTACTATAATGTTGTTGTCTGTTGCATTTATAAGATCTGCTTCTATAATTTTATCTGCTGTTTTTATCTCTATAGTTCTACCTATATTTTTCTTATACTGTCTTTTATTTACTAAAGGAGCTGTTGCTCCAGCAGATGCTACTTCAAGAGAAAAATCTTGTTCTTCTCTATCTAAATTATGCTCTATGGCACGACTTATAAACATACAATCTTCTACAGTCACACCATGATCTCCATCAATAACTACTTTAATTGTATTATCCTCGGAAATAGAAAAATCGATTAAAAACAAATATTGTTTTTGCTCTAATCCTTCTTTTAATAAATTTTCTACAGTTGTTCTAAACATTTTTTGTATAAAAAGAGGGGACTTTCCGTCCCCTCATATCTCTTAATTCTTACAACGGTGCAAATATACAACATTTATATTGATTTACATAATGATTGAAATGTCATTTTTTATTCTTAATTTTATTGGCATCTTTTTACTGACATTTAAATCCCAACTATGAAAAAAATATTAGTACCAACTGATTTTTCAAAAGAAGCCGAAAATGCTTTAAAAGTAGCTGCACAATTAGCAAAAAAATACAATAGCGAAATCTATTTAACTCATTTATTAGAACTTCCTCTTCACCAAATAGACGCTTTAAGCCATCATAGCGAATTACCAGAAGCTGTCTTTTTTATGAAACTAGCTCATAAAAAATTTGAAGATGTATTGTCTAAAAAATATCTTGAAGGTATTACTGTTCATGAAACAGTTGATTTTAATCAATCTTTTTCAGGAATTTCAGATACAGCCAAACAAAATAAAGTTGATTTAATTATTATGGGCTCTCATGGAGCCTCGGGTTTTAAAGAAATGTTTATTGGTTCAAATACAGAAAAGGTGGTTAGAACTTCTGAAGTGCCTGTTTTAGTTATTAAAAACGAACATAGAGATTTTGATATTAATGAATTTGTATTTGCTTCAGATTTTAATAACGACAATAAAGAAACTTACAAACAAGCCACAAGTTTAGCAAAAGCTTTTGATGCTAAAATACACTTGTTAATGGTTAATACTGCAAATAATTTTCAAACTACTGAAAAAGCTAAATCTAGAATTACCAATTTTATAAAGGGTATTGATTTTGAAAATTATACTATTAACATTTATAACGATGAAAATGTAGAAAAGGGAATTCTAAATTTTTCTCATAATATAAATGCCGATTTAATTGGAATTAGCACTCATGGCAGGCAAGGGATTGCACATTTTTTAAATGGTAGCATAAGTGAAGATCTAGTTAATCATGCAAAAAGACCTGTAATAACATTTAAGATTTAAAATTTTTTGAAACAAAAAAGCCTTTCAAAATAAATTGAAAGGCTTTTTTTGTTGGCCTACTAGGGCTCGAACCTAGACTCTTCTGGACCAAAACCAGACGTGTTGCCAGTTACACCATAGGCCATTGTGTAATTGAGGTTGCAAATTTAAAACAAAGTTTTGTTTGCGCAAGTATTTTTTGCAGAAAATAATTTCTAAAACCTTAACGTTTCCTTAAAAGTATTCCATATAACATAATTATTGTTAAATTCGCTTCTTGTAACAAACATAGATTTTATGACACATTTCAGCTTTAAAAAATGGAATACACTATTAGGATGGTTCTCCTTTTTAATTGCATTAATTACTTATAGTCTTACAGTAGAACCTACAGTAAGTTTCTGGGACGCTGGCGAATACATATTAACATCCTCTAAATTACAAGTAGGTCATCCACCTGGAGCTCCATTATTCCAAATGTTTGGTGCATTCTTTTCTATGTTTGCTTTAGAACCTAGCCAAATTGGATTAGTCATGAATTTAATGAGTGCTGTTGCTAGTGCTTTTACTATATTATTTATGTTTTGGAGTATTTCTTTACTTCTAAAAAAACTAGTGAAACATCAAGGAGAATTTACTCAAGCTAAAAAAGTTGCTGTTCTAGGTAGTGCATTTGTAGGAAGTTTAGCTTTTACATTTACAGATTCTTTTTGGTTTAATGCTGTAGAAACTGAAGTTTATGCTATGGCTACCTTAATTATGTCTGTATTATTTTACTTGGGTTTACGTTGGGAACAAGACATGGATAAACCTCGTGGAAATAGATGGTTAATTCTAATTGCTTTTATAATTGGGCTTTCATTTGGAGTTCATTTCATGGGCTTATTAACTATTCCTGCCATTGGTTTAATTTATTATTTTAAAAACTATAAAACTGTTACAGTTAAAAATTTCATAATTGCTAATGTGGTATCAGTTGCTATCTTATTATTTATTTTCAAACTTCTTTTACCAAATGCTCTAAAACTGTTTAGTGCTTTCGAAATTTTCTTTGTCAACACCATTGGATTACCATTTAATTCTGGAACTATTATAGCTGGGATTTTATTAATTGCTTCATTTTATTTTGGAATTAAATATACTAGAGACAAAAATTACAAACACCTTAATACAGGTATTTTGTGCCTAATGTTCATCTTTATCGGATTTTCATCTTGGCTAATGTTACCTATTCGTGCGAATGCCGACGTGGTTATTAATGAAAATGATCCTTCTGATGCTAGAGAATTACTTGCATATTATAATTTAGAACAATATCCGGAAACACATTTGTTTTATGGTCCATTATTTACAGATCAATATTCAGGATTGGATGAAAATGAGCCATATATTGACGATAAGCCTAATTATGAAAAAGATCTCAAAACTGGGAAATATGTTATTATAAACGACTGGAAAAATGCCAAACAAAATTACAATCACGAGCATGCTGCTATTTTACCAAGAATGTGGAGCCAAGAGAATGCAGAGAATTATATGCTCTTTTCTGGATTTTTAGATTTTAAACTAAAACCAGAATACCAAATGGAGAATGAATTGCGTAAAGCCATTTCTGACTTCAAAAATGATGTCGCTCAAGGTGCAGTTGATTATGAAGACTATCATAATTTTTTAAAACAATTTGGACAATATATAGATGTTGAAAAACCTTCCTTAGGAAATAATATAGCTTACATGTTAGAGTATCAGTTAGGCTATATGTATTGGAGATATTTTTTATGGAATTTTGCTGGAAGACAGGATGATATTCAAGGAAGGTATGATAATCATGGGAATTGGCTTAGTGGTATTAAACCTATAGATGAATGGCATCTTGGCTTTTCTCAAGACAACTTACCAAGCGATGTTAAAAACAACAAAGCCAGAAACACGTATTACTTTTTACCCTTAATTTTAGGACTTATTGGGCTTTTCTTTTTGTTTAAAAAAGATAAAAAAACATTTTGGGTTATGATGGCGTTTTTCCTTTTTACAGGATTAGCTATTCAATTTTATACCAATGTAAGACCTTTTGAACCTAGAGAAAGAGATTATTCGGTAGTAGGTTCATTTTACGTGTTTGCTATTTGGATTGGATTTGGTGTGTATTCACTATATGAGATCTTAACTAAATACACCTCATCTAAAATGTTAGCTCCTACAGTTACTTTAGTTTGCTTAATTTTAGTGCCTGGCATTTTAGTTTCAAACAATTGGGATGATCATGATAGATCTGGAAAATATACTGCTAGAGCCATGGCAAAAAAATACTTAGACTCCTGCGAAGAAAATGGAATTTTATTCTCTATTGGTGACAATGACACTTTCGCTTTATGGTATGCTCAAGAAATAGAAGGTTACAGAACAGATGTTCGCGTTGTAAATACGAGTTTGTTTCAAACAGATTGGTATATAGATCAAATGAAACGTAAAGCCTATGAAAGTGACCCTATCCCTTCGCAATTAACACACGACCAATATAGATATGGCACTAGAGATTATATCATGAAAAGACAAATCTCTAAAGACACGATGCTTATTAAAGATTTTTTAGATTTTGTTTCTAGCGAAAATCCAAGAACAAAATTTAGATATATTCTAGAACAACAAGGAGATGACCCAAGTTTTTATCCATCACAATTAATTAATTCAAATTATTTCCCTGTTGAAAATATTAGAATCCCTGTAAACAAAGAGAATGCTCTAAAATCTGGGATTGTTAAAGAGAAAGATGTTGATGAAATAGTTGACTATTTAGATATTACAATTACAGATAATGCCATATATAAAAACAGACTACTTATGTTAGATATTGTTGCCAATAACGATTGGAAACGACCAATATATTTTACTGGAGGTGCTTTTAGTGATGAAGATTATATCTGGATGAAAGACTACTTACAATTAGATGGTATGTGCTATAAATTGGTTCCTATAAAAACACCTGTTGATAGAGCAAATCCGTTTGACATGGGACGCGTTGATAGCGATTTAATGTATAACAAAGTTGTTAAATGGGATTGGGGAAATAGTGGAGATACAGACATATATCACGATACAGAAACTCGTAAAAATTCTATAACTTATAGAGGTAATTTAGCAAGACTTGCTGAACAATTAATAAATGAAGAAAAATTATCTAAAGCAGAAGAAATAGCAGACATTGCTATGGAACATATGCCAGTAGAACAATTTGGATATTATACTTTATTAGAACCTTATATAGGCATCTATTATGAAGTAGACTCTGATGAAAAAGCTAAAAAACTATATAAAGATGTCTCTAAAAAATATCAAGAAAATCTAACATATTACAGCAAACTAGATGTTGAAAGTCAATACAGACTAATAGAAGATATTTTAACAGATATTGAAAGATACAAAGGAATTCTTGATGTTTTACAGGAATATGACAAGGCTTTTTATAAAGACGAATCTTTAATTTTTACTAACTATTTAAACTTATTTGGCCATTTTTATGAAGGAATTGGACCAGAAACTATACCTGATACAAATCCAGATTTAATGCAAGAAGAAGCTATAGATAGTTTACTTTTAGATTTAAATAACTAAACTTTATGGCATTTATTCCAGCCAAAATACCTCTTATAATAAAGAGAATATTTCCTAAATATATCTGGAATATGTCTTTAGAAGAAAACGTTATTTACCTAACTTTTGATGATGGTCCAACACCAACTGTTACTGATTGGACCTTAGATGTTTTAAAACAATTCAATGCCAAAGCTACATTCTTTTGCATTGGAGATAATGTGCAAAAACATCCTAATATATTTCAAAAAATTTTAAACCATGGACATGCTATTGGCAATCATACGTTCAATCATCCAAATGGCAGGAAAACTAAAACTCAAGACTATTTAGAAAATGTCAAGCAGGCTCAGGAAATAATAACCTCTCAAATTCAAGAATCTAAAACTATTAATCATCAGCCTTCAATTGTGAATCTCTTTCGTCCTCCATATGGGCAAATAACAAAAGATCAAGGTCGTAAATTAATTAAATTAGGATATAATATAATTATGTGGAGTGTTTTAGCTTTTGATTGGACTTCTAAAACAAGTAAAGAGAAATGTTATAAAAATGTTGTTAATAACACAAAAAACGGAAGTATCGTTGTTTTTCATGACAGTGATAAAGCTTCAGAAAATATGATGTTTGCATTACCGAAAATGTTAGAACATTTTAGTAAAAAAGGTTTTAAATTTCAGGCTTTAAATCTAAACCCAAAATAAAATTAAACAAATTCTTGAATTATCCCTATTAAGGTATTGGCATCTTGTTCACCACTATGGCGCCATTTCATTTCACCATTTTTATAAATAATTAATGTTGGTAAGCCTTTTACTCTTAGAGCTTCGGCTAACTCTTTATTTTTATCTACATCAATTTTTATAACTTTTGCTTTGTCTCCTAAAGCAGCAGCAACATCTCTTAAAACTGGATGCATGGCAGTAGACTGATCATTCCATTCGGTAAAAAAGTCAAGTAGTACAGGAATGTCTACATCTATAAGTTCCCCAAATTTTGACATACTTTTTAAGTTTTAAGTCAAATGAATTTATACAAACCTACGTATTTTTTTCATATTTTGTATATATGCCTTATAAATAGTAAGTTTCAACTAATATGTAATATAAAATATTCCTTTTATAAGGACAAAAATTACTTTCATTAAATTACACTAATTCCTTCCCCTTTTTAAGCACTATAACTGTTATTTCTGGCCAAATACCTACTCTTCCTGGATAACCAAGGTATCCAAAACCTCTGTTGACATTTATATACTGACCCATTTCTTTATAAATACCAGCCCAATATTTATAACGCCATTTTATTGGGCTCCATTTAATCCATCCTGGAATTTCAATACCAAATTGCATTCCATGTGTGTGTCCACTTAGGGTTAATTGATATGTATAGTCATCATCAATAACCACATCTTCCCAATGTGAAGGATCATGACTCAAAAGAATTTTAAAATCATCTTTATCTATACTTTCAGATGCTTTCTTTAAATCTCCAGCTTTTTTAAAAGGTCCTCTTCCCCAATTTTCTACACCTATAATTGCTAAACGTTCACCATTTTTTTCAATAAACCGATTCTCGTTTAAAAGTAAATCGAATCCTATTTCCTGTTGAATTTGTTTTAATTCTTCTAGATTTTTTATTTTATCATTTTGATTTTCCCAATCTACATAATCTCCATAATCATGGTTTCCTAATATAGAATAGATGCCATCTTTGGCTTTTAAGTTTCTAAAAACATCTTTCCAAGGAATCATTTCTGACGCTTTGTTATTTACCATGTCTCCTGTAAAAAATATAGCATCAGATTTTTGTTCATTCACCAAGTTAACTGCATATTTTATTTTCTCTCTATCGTCAAAACTACCAGAATGAATGTCACTAATTTGAGTTAATTTATATCCATCAAAAGCTGGTGGTAAATCATCAAAATGCAGCGTATATTTCAAAACTCGAAAATCATATTTTCCTTTATACATGCCATACAACAAAGATGAGAATGGAATAGCAGCTATACCTAAAGCTATCTGACTGACAAATTTTCTTCGAGATGGTACATAAAAATTCTTTTTAGAAGGTGAAAATTTATGATATAACCCTGAGAAAAATCGAACAATATCTTCGCTAAATAAAATAGGAGCAATTACCAAACTAAAAGACATAAAAGCTAATAAAAATCCAAAAGCTTCACTTTTAGGTTGAGATAACACTCGACTATCTGAAGCTATTGTAAATTGAAATACAAAATTCCCAATTACTAATAGAGCTAGAATTATAAATGCTATATAAATCCATTTATTTTTAGTGAGTGTTTTAATAGCTTGATAGCCATATACCACTAAAAATACATAAATAATAGAAAAAATAATCCAACGTTCCATTTCTAAATTTTACTCAAAGATAATTGAATTGATTCATTCTCACGGATTTAAAAAAAACTTTAACCATCTGTTAAGATTTACTATCTTTCCAATGCTGAAAAGAACTTCTTCTAATGAATCGTATTTTATCTTTTTTATTACTTTTTATTCTTATTACAAATTGTACAAATAATACATCTATAGGTTCGGCAAAAAAAGACAAATCTTTAATTTTTTATGTTAATCCATTTATTGGAACTGGAGGTCATGGACATACTTTTCCAGGAGCTACCATACCTTTTGGAATGATGCAACTCTCACCAGATACAAGATTAGATGGTTGGGATGGTTGTTCGGGCTATCATTATTCAGATAATTATATTTATGGATTTTCGCACACACATTTAAGTGGCATAGGAGTTTCAGATTATGGAGATATTTTATTGATGCCTACTAATGAAGTTGTATTTAAAAATGGGTCCGACAGAAAAAAAGGGTATCGAGCACATTTTTCTCACAACAACGAAATTGCTGAGCCAGGTTATTATAAAGTCCTTTTAGATTCTACTAACATTGATGTAGAACTCACGGTTTCTAAACGAAGTGGTATTCATAAATACAACTTTCCTAAAGATTCCAAGCAAATTGTTATTTTGGATTTAGAACATCGTGATGAAGTTTTAGATTCTAAAGTTAATGTGTATTCAAACACCGAAATTGGAGGTCTTAGGCATTCCAAAGCTTGGGCAACAAATCAAATGTTATTCTTTAATATTCAGTTCTCGAGGCCTTTTAAAAATATGACCTTTTTAAACGATTTAAGTGAAGGAAAAAACGTGAAAGCAGCTTTTGAGTTTGATTCAAATGAAAGTGCCATTCTCGAAATAAAAATCGGAATTTCGGCAGTAGATGAAATTGGCGCCAAAAAGAATTTAGATGAAGAAATAGGAAATAAATCTTTCGAAAAAATTAAAACTGAAGCCCAAAATACTTGGGAAGCCCAATTAGAAAAGATTGTTGTTGAAAGTGATAACGATGATTACAAAACCAACTTTTACACATCGATGTATCATGTGAGTATTGCGCCTAACTTATATCAAGATGTTGATAGACGTTATCGAGGCATGGATTTAAAAATTCACGAAACCAAAGATTTCGACTATTATACGGTTTTTTCACTTTGGGATACTTATCGAGCTACACATCCACTTTACACCATTATAGAACAAGAAAAAACTAACGATTTCATCAATACATTTTTAGCTAAATATGACGAAGGTGGCATCATGCCTATTTGGGATTTGTCAGCTAATTACACAGGATGTATGATAGGTTATCATGCAGTTCCTGTAATTGCAGATGCCTATTTAAAAGGAATTCAAAATTACAACGTTGAAAAAGCCTTTGAAGCCATGCTACATTCAGCTAAACAAGATAAATTAGGCTTAAAATCTTATAAAGAATTCGGATTTATTCCAGTAGAAGAAGAAAGCGAATCCGTTTCAAAAACTCTTGAATATGCTTACGACGATTGGACCATTGCGCAAATGGCAAACGCTTTAGGAAAAAAAGACATTTACAAAACGTTTTCTGAAAGAGCTCAATATTACAAAAATGTTTTAGACCCAGAATCACAATTTATGAGAGGTCGCTTTCGAAATACCTGGTTTGCACCTTTCGATCCTTACGAAGTTAATTTTAACTACACCGAAGCCAACTCCTGGCAATACAGTTTTTATGTGCCACAAGACATTTCTGGGTTTATGAATATGCTTGGTGGGAAAAACAAACTAGAAGCAAATTTAGATGCATTGTTTACAGCTAAAGCTGAAACTTCAGGAAGAGATCAAGCAGATATTACAGGACTCATAGGCCAGTATGCACATGGAAACGAACCGAGTCACCACATGGCGTATTTATATAATTTTGTAAACAAGCCACATAAAACACAAGAGAAAGTGCATCAAATTATAACCGAATTATATAAAAATGCTCCTGATGGCATTTCCGGAAATGAGGATTGTGGTCAAATGAGTGCTTGGTATATTTTTTCATCTTTAGGTTTTTATCCAGTTACACCAGCATCTAACCAATATATTATTGGAACACCTTTATTTGAGAAGGCTTCTATCAATTTAGAAAATGGCAAAACATTCACCATTGTCTCACAGAATTTAAGCGATACTAACATTTACATTGAAAATGCCACTTTAAACGGAATGCCTCTAGAAAAAACTTATATCAATCATAATGATATTATGCAAGGTGGTGTTTTGAAATTTCAAATGACAAACGAACCAACTTCTTGGGGAAGTATTGAAGGTCAAGAACCAAAAACAGAAATCATAGACCATCTTATTGTTCCTGCTCCTTTTATTACAAAAGGTGATGTGGCTTTTAAAGGTGAAACTGAAGTTGCTCTTGAAAATGTTGATAAAAACACTTCCATTTTTTATAGTTTAAATGGTGAAGAATTTCTGTTATACAAAAACTCTTTTACAATTTCTGATGCATCAAATCTAAAAGTCTATTCAGAAATCAACAATACAAAAAGTGCTACCATTTCAACTGATTTTTATAAAATAGATCCAAATATTTCAATCATTTTGGAAACTGAATATGCCAATCAATATAATGGTGGAGGGCCGAATGGCTTGATTGATGGTATATATGGCACGACTGATTTTAGAACAGGAACTTGGCAAGGTTATTTTGATAAAGATGTTATAGCAACCGTTGATTTAGGCTCTGAAAAGGCAATCAATTCAATTTCTGTAAACTTCTTAAAAGACCAGCGTTCGTGGATTTTCTATCCAACCGAAGTTGAATGTTTGGTTTCTAATGATGGTAAAACCTTTAAATCTGTAGGTATTAATAAATTTGAAGACATTAGGCCAACTGACGAAACAGACATAAAATCAGTTGAGTTTAAACAATCAAATAGTAATTATCGTTACATAAAAATCATCGCTAAAAAGCTTGGAGTTTTACCTGAATGGCATATAGGTTATGAGCATGATGGCAGAAGTTGGTTGTTTGTAGATGAAATTATAATTAAGTAACTATGGCTTTCAATTATTTAATACCAATGCTAGAAGTAGAAAACATGGATGAGACCATAGAATTCTACGAAAACATCCTTGATTTTGTATGCGTTAAACGTTCACAAAATGCATGGTCTCTGATGCAAAAAGATGAAGTAGCTATTATGTTCTCTGATCGTTTTTTTAAAGAAGAACATCCTAATACATTTATGACTGGCAGTCTTTATATTTATTCGGATAACGTAGATGTTCTATGGCAAATTCTAAAAAATAAAGTAAATATTGCTTATCCATTAGATAATTTTGAACCAGGAAAACGTGAGTTTGCTATCTTCGACAATAATGGGTACCGTATACAATTCGGGCAAGATTTAAATACCAACTAATATGTCAGAAAAAAAATTGTATCGTTCTTCATTCATCTTATTAACCCTGTTATTTTTCCTTTGGGGTTTTATAACAGTCTTAGTAGATTCATTAATACCTAGACTTCGAGAATTATTTACCTTGTCCTACTTTCAAGCAGGATTGGTTCAATTTGCCTTTTTTGGAGCTTACTTTTTACTATCCATTCCTGCAAGTTATATTTTATCGAAAATAGGTTATAAAAAAGGCATCATATTCGGGTTACTTACTATGGCTTTAGGTTGTTTACTTTTTTATCCTGCTGCATCTTATCGTGTTTTTGGAATCTTTATGTTAGCCTATTTTATTTTAGCTGGTGGCATGACCATTCTACAAGTAGCTGCCAATCCGTTTGTGGCTGTTTTGGGTTCTGAAGAAGGCGCTTCAAGCCGTTTAAATTTATCCCAAGCTTTCAATTCACTAGGTACTGCTATTGCTCCTGCCGTTGGAGCTTTATTCATTTTAAGTGACACCATTAAAAGTAAAGATGAAATTGCTTCTTTAACTGGAATTGTAAAAGACAGCTATTTGATATCGGAAGCCTCTGCTGTTCAAAAACCTTTTTTAGGACTGGCACTATTTATTATTCTAATTGCAGGAATTTTTCTTTTTGCAAAACTTCCTAAAATGATTAGTGAAGAACATACAGGAACCTATGCTGAAGCATTTAATAACAAAAATTTAATGTTTGGAGTTTTGGGCATCTTCTTTTACGTTGGAGCCGAAGTGGCCATTGGAAGCTACTTGGTTAACTACTTTCTTGATATGAATTTAGTTGATGTTATAAAAGAAAATAGCTTTATGAAATCTATTGCTGAAGGCATTTTAAATTCTGGAATCACCGAAAAAGACAGCAAAGCCATTGTTGGTGTCTTTGTTACTTTTTATTGGTCTGGCGCTATGATTGGTCGGTTTGCAGGCGCTTATTTAACCAAAATTATAAGGCCTGGAAAAGTACTTGGTCTTTTTGCAACAATTTCCATGGCTCTAATATTTATTTCCATTAGCACAACAGGTTTAATAAGTATGTGGAGCATCTTAGCAGTAGGCTTATTTAACTCCATCATGTTTCCTACTATCTTTACTTTAGCTATTGAAGGTATAGGAGATTTAAAACCAAAAGCATCAGGACTACTCTGTATGGCTATTGTTGGTGGTGCAATTGTACCTCCATTTTATGGTTTACTTACGGATAACGTGGGCTTTAAATCAGCCTTATTATTTATTGTAATCTGCTATGGTTATATTTTATGGTATGGTTATAAAAATTCTAAAAACAAATTACAAAATGTTTAGAAAACTAATATTATTACTAATTATAGGACTTGCATTTGCTTGTAAAAATGAAACAACTAAAAACGAAAACGTAGAAGAAACAACAAGTTTAAATGTACCAACAACTTATTATACACAATACGTCAATCCTTTTATAGGGACTAGTAAAATGGGACATGTATTTCCTGGAGCTACTGCACCTTTTGGTATGGTTCAATTGAGTCCTCAGACCAACTTTGAAGTCATGTTTGAAGATGGAAAATACAATACTGAAACCTATGAATATTGTGCTGGTTACCAATATCGTGACTCAACCATCATTGGATTTGCACACACCAATTTTAGTGGCACAGGACATTCGGATTTAGGTGATTTGCTTATCATGCCAACTACAGGAGATTTGGTTCTTGATCCATTAGAAACTCCTGAAGGAAGCAAAGGCTTTTATTCTACTTTTTTACATAGTTCTGAAGAAGCTTCTCCAGGTTATTATAAAGTAGATTTGGATAGCTATAATATTCAAGCTGAAATGACTGCTAGTGAACGCGTAGGTTTTCATCAATATACATTTCCAAAGTCCGATAATGCACATATTATTTTAGATATGGTTTACAATATTTATCATCACGACAATAAAAATGTGTGGACTTTTATTCGTGTTGAAAACGATTCCCTAATTACAGGTTATAGGCAAACCAAAGGTTGGGCTAGAGATAAGAAAGTATTTTTCGCCATGCAATTCTCAAAAACTTTCAAAAGTTATGGTCATAAAAAATATGATGAAGTGATTTATGATGGTTTCTACAGACGTTTCAATCAAACTGAAAATTTCCCTGAAATGGCTGGAAAAGACCTAAGAGCCTATTTTAATTTTGACACTGAAGAAGGTGAAAAAATTCAATTGAAAATGGCTTTATCTAATGTGAGTTCTGCTGGAGCATTGAAAAATCTGGAAGCCGAAATTCCTCATTGGGATTTTAACAAAACCTACGAAGAAACAAGTGATAAGTGGAATAAGGAACTTTCAAAAATTGAAGTAGAAACATTGACAGAAGATGATAAAACAACTTTTTATACAGCCTTATATCATACCAATTTATCTCCTATTATTTACGAAGATGTCGATGGACAATATAGAGGTTTGGACCAAAACATTTATGTGTCTGAAGATTTTACAAATTATACTATTTTCTCACTTTGGGACACCTATCGTGCTTTGCATCCATTATTCAATATCACACAACCTCAACGCAACAACGATATGATAAAATCCATGTTAGTACATCACGACCAAAGTGTGCATAACATGTTGCCTATTTGGAGCCATTATGCCAATGAAAATTGGTGTATGATTGGCTATCATGCTACTTCTGTAATTGCAGATGCTATGGTTAAAAATGTGGGTGATTTCGACAAAAAACATGCTCTAGAAACATCAGTAAACACAGCTAATGTAAGATATTTTGATGGTTTGGGAGATTATATTGATAATCATTATGTGCCAGATGAAAAAAGTGGTTCTTCAGTTTCCATAACATTAGAATTTGCATACGATGATTGGTGTATTGCCCAAATGGCAAAACAAGTTGGTAATACTTCAATTGAAACAGAATTCCTAAATCGTTCTGAATATTATAAAAATGTGTATGATCCTAAAATTGGCTTTATGAGACCAAAATTGAGTGATGGGACTTTCAGAAAAAATTTCGATCCAATGGATACACATGGACAAGGTTTTATTGAAGGGAATGCTTGGAATTATGGTTTATATGTTCCTCAAAACATTGATGAAATGGTCGATATAATGGGAGGAAAAGAACGCTTCACACAACATTTAGATTCTTTGTTTACCATGGAAATTGAAGACAAATATATTGAACAACATGAAGACATTACACGAGATGGTATAATTGGAAATTATGTACATGGCAACGAGCCTGGACATCATATTCCGTATTTATATAATTGGACAGGTCATCCAGAAAAAACACAAGCTCGTGTAAGAATGATTATGGATACCATGTATGGCCCCACAGTTGAAGGTTTATGTGGCAATGATGATGCTGGACAAATGAGTGCTTGGTACATTTTTAGTAGTCTAGGCTTTTATCCTGTAACTCCTGGTTCACCATATTATGCTTTGGGAAGTCCTCTGGTTAAAGAAGCGAAAATTCATTTAGAAAATGGAAATACGTTGACCATTACTGCCAAAAATCAGAGTAAAGACAACGTGTTTGTGCAAAGTGTGTCTGTAAACGGAAAGCTAATAGAAGATCACTTACTATCGCATCAAGATATCATGAATGGAGGTGAGCTTATTTTTGAAATGAATTCAACTCCAAAAAAACAATAAAATTCCCTCCTTAGAAGGAATAAAAATAGATTTAAATAATGAAACGAAGAAATTTCATAAAAAAAGCATCTATAACAGGAGTTGGCTTTGCAGTTGGAAGTGTATTGGTAAATTGTGAGGAAAAATACAAGAAAAAACTCGAAGAATCATCCGTTGCTAATGCAACTGATGGCAATGGAAAGGGTTCAATTCCATTAGTTGTAGCTACTTGGCATGTTATTGATGCTACTGCAAAAGCTATGGAAATTCTCCAAGCTGGAGGCAGTTCTCTTGATGCAGTAGAACAAGGCTGTATGGTTGAAGAAGCCGATGAAAAAGGACAATCTGTTGGCAAAGGTGGTTTGCCAGATCGTGAGGGAAATGTCACATTAGATGCTTGCATTATGGACAAAAACGGAAATTGTGGTTCTGTAGTTTACCTTCAAAATATCACTCATGCTGTTTCAGTTGCCAGAAAAGTTATGGAAGAAACACCACATGTTATGCTTGCTGGAAAAGGCGCCGAACAATTTGCAATAGAACAAGGCTTTCAACCTGAAAATTTACTTACTGAGACCTCAAAAGAAGCTTGGGAAAAGTGGAAAGTAGAATCTGAATACAAACCCATTATCAATATTGAAAATCACGATACCATTGGCATGCTTGCAATTGATATAAATGGAGATATTTCTGGTGCTTGTACCACAAGTGGTTTGGCATATAAAATGGCTGGACGTGTTGGAGACAGTCCGATAATTGGTTCTGGATTATTTGTAGATAATGAAATAGGAGGATGTGTGGCTACAGGTTTAGGTGAAGAAGTAGTAAAAACTGTTGGTAGCTTTTTAGTGGTTGAATTGATGCGTCAGGGGAAATCGCCACAAGAGGCTTGTAAAGAGGCTATAAGGAGAATTGTCAACAAACCAAACAGCAATTATAAAAACTTTCAAGTAGGTTATATTGCAGTAAATAAACAAGGTGAAACTGGTTCATACTCAATTCATCAATGGTTTAGTATGACCAAGTTTCAAGATGGTGTGAATGAACAGATTCAGTCTGATTATTTTAATAAAGCTTAAAACCATTTAATGGTTAAATCTACCAGTTTCTGTTTCAAATTAGTATAAGGTGGTTTCAGGAAATCGACTGCTCCTAATGTATGTTGTTTTAATAGGGAGCGTTGGTTTGTAAATTCTAAAAAGCCAAAATAACCATGAGATTTTCCAATTCCACTATTATTCGATCCTCCAAAAGGTAAATTATGATTTAAGTATTGTAGCATATTGTGATTTACACATGTGCCTCCTGCTCTAGTATTATCAATAATAAAATCAGTATTTTTTTTACTTTTACTATAAATATAAAGCGCCAAAGGTTTTTCTTTTGAATTAATATAATCTACTGCTTCATTTAAATCTTTGTATGTCTTTAAAGGTAATATTGGTCCAAAGATTTCTTCTTGCATGAGTTGGCTCTCTTCATCTAAAACACTTATTAAGGTTGGTTCAATATAATTGTCTTCCACATTATAATTCCCTCCAGATTCTACTTTTGAGTTTCTATTTTTTGAATCTTCCAAACTATCTACTAATCGCTTAAAATGTTTTTGATTTACAATACGACTATAGGAATCGGAAGCTTCAGCATTTTCAGAAAATAATTCCGTAATCTGTTTTTTAAAGCTTTTTACAAAATCACCTTTAATTCGCTCATCAATTAACAAATAATCTGGTGCTATACATGTTTGACCTGTGTTAGTAAACTTTCCATAAATAATTTTACCTACGGCCTTCTCTATATTTGCTGTTTCGTCTACTATAGTTGGAGATTTACCTCCTAACTCTAAGGTTACAGAAGTTAGGTGCTTAGAAGCCGCATTCATTACTATTTTTCCAACTGCTGGAGAACCAGTAAAAAAGATATGGTTAAATGGTAATTTTAATAACTCTTGAGAAGTTTCAACTTCACCTTCAATTAAAGCTACTTCGTTTTCATCAAAAAGATCTGCTATTATTTTAGACATAACTTTTGAAGTATTAGGCGTCATTTCAGAAGGCTTTAAAATGACCGTATTTCCACCAGCAATAGCTGAAATTAATGGCCCAAATGTTAAATTAATTGGGTAATTCCAAGGTGAGATAATTAAACAAACCCCTTTAGGTTCGTTTATAATATAAGAACTGCTACCAAACAAAGCCATTGGTGTTGAAACTTGCTCTCTTTTTAACCAGTGTTTTAAATTTTGGGTGACGAATTTAATCTCATCTATAACTGGATAAATTTCTGTGAGGTCAACTTCTAATTGAGGTTTTTTAAAATCTTGATATAAGGCATCTCGAATTGCTTGTTTATTAGTATGTTCAATAGCATCTTTTAGTTTTTTAAGTTTTTTTATACGCTCTTTATAAGTGGTATTTCCTATATAAAACTGATTCGCTTTTTGTTTATTGAATAATTCAGAATAGGTATTAGAATCTTTCATTGTTATTTTTTAATCTGCACTCATTAATTCGCCTCTTGTCTCTTGTTCTTTAAATCTTTGAACCAAAGCTAAAGCATCTGGAATCACATCGCTACACAAAATAATAAGAGATCCTTTTACAGCATTCTTTACGGCATAAGTAATGGCTTCTTTTTCAGAAGGAATAATAGTGGTTTTCTTATTTGGGTCTTTCATTTTAATACCATCATTTAGAAGCTTAATAAGTTCCTCTTCGGTTCTTCCTCTTAGACGCTTATCTTGACGAATAATAATTTCATCAAACATTTCAGCAGCAATGCTACCTACTTGATTTGTGTCTTCATCTCTTCTATCTCCTACTCCTGCAATAATTCCGACTTTAACTGTAGCATCTAATTCATCTGTGAAATTTTTAAGCGCTAACATACCAGCTGGATTGTGGGCATAATCTAAAAGAATGGTAAAGTTTTCGAATTTAAATAAATTTAAACGTCCAGGTGTTTGTGATGCTGAAGGAATAAAAGTTTCCAAAGCTGCCTTCATATCTTCGATACTAAAACCTTGAATATTTGCAGTTAAAATAGCTGGCAACACATTTTGAATCATGAATCTAGCTTTTCCACCATAGGTTAACGGAATGTCTTCTGCTTTCATAATACGCATTTTCCATTCGCCACGACAAATGGTTACATATCCATTTTCGTAAACAGCAGTAATTCCACCAATTCGTTGTAAGGCTTTAATTCTAGGATTGTTTTCATCCATAGAAAATAAAGCGACATTGCAATTTACAGTTCTACGCATGTCGTAAACCAAATCATCATCTGCATTTAAAATGGCATAGCCATTAGGCAAAACGGTTTCTGGAATAACACCTTTAACTTTAGCTAACTGTTCTATTGTATGAATGCCTTTAAGACCTAAATGATCTGCAGCTACATTGGTAACAATACCAATATCGCATTTTTTAAATCCGAGTCCAGCACGAAGCAATCCTCCTCTAGCACTTTCAAGTACAGCGAAGTTTACTGTTGGATCTTTAAGTACGAATTCGGCACTTGCAGGACCTGTACAATCGCCTGTCATTAATAATCTATTTTGAATATAAACGCCATCACTAGTAGTATAACCTACGCGATAACCATTCATTTTTGCCATGTGTGCAATTAATCTAGTAGTGGTTGTTTTTCCATTTGTACCTGTAATGGCTACAATAGGAATACGACCTGTATCTCCTTTAGGGAATAATTTATCAATCACATGACCTGCTACGTTTCTTGGCAAGCCTTTAGTTGGAGCTAAGTGCATTCTGAATCCTGGTCCTGCATTCACTTCTAAAACGGCTCCTCCAGTTTCGGATAAAGGTTTTGAAATATCAGTAGTAGCAATATCAATACCACAAATATCTAGGTCGATTATTTTTGAAATACGTTCAGCCATCGAAATATTTGCAGGATGGACAATATCAGTTACATCTTCAGCAGTACCTCCTGTACTCAGATTTGCCGTATCTTTTAGAAGTAGCATTTCATCTTTTGGAATTACAGATTCTAAAGTGTATCCAGCATCTTTAATAATAGTTTGGGTTAATTCGTTAACTGTAATTTGAGTTAACACATTTTCATGTCCATAACCACGTCTTGGGTCTTTATTAACTTCATCTATTAATTCTTGAATAGTTGATTTCCCATTTCCAATAACATGAGCTGGTGTTCTTTTTGCTGCAGCAACCAATTTATTGTTGATTACTAACAGTCTATAATCATCTCCTTTTATATATTTTTCTACTATAATAGCTCCACTTCGTGAACTCTCTTTGGCATGTCTAAAAGCTTCAAGAGCTTCGTCATAATTTTGAATGTTTACAGTTATTCCACGACCATGATTTCCATCTATGGGTTTAATTACTAAGGGGAATTTAACATATCTACATGCTTCTTCTAAACTACTTTCTCTTCTTATAATATCACCTTTAGGCACTTCTACCTCAGCTTGTTCTAATAAATATTTTGTGTCCTCTTTATCGCAAGCTAGTTCTACACCTATACTACTTGTTTCACTAGTAACAGTTGCTTGAATACGTTTCTGATTGGCACCATAACCTAATTGACATAAAGAGTATTTATTTAATCTTATCCAAGGAATGCCTCTTGATTCTGCTTCTTCCACAATAGAACCAGTACTTGGACCTAATCTAGAGTCTTCACGAAGTTCACGCATTTTTTGAATATCGTCTGTCATATCATAAGCTTCACCTGCAATTAATGCTTCGCAAATTTTTACAGAAACTTCAGCAGCATAACGGCCTACAGACTCTTCCATGTAAGCAAAAACAACATTATAAACACCTTCTTCACCATAACCACGAGTTCTCCCAAAGCCAACATCCATTCCAGCAAGCGTTTGAATTTCTAGTGCAATATGCTCAATAATATGACCCATCCATGTGCCTTCTTCAACACGTTGAAAAAACCCTCCAGGTTCACCAACTGAACAACGATGCTCATACATGCTTGGAAACATGTCTTTTAACCTGTCGTAAAACCCATCAATTTTATTAGATGGCAATGCTTCCATTTCTTCTAGATCTAGAACCATTACTATTAATTTATGACGTCTTACAGACCAATAATTAGGTCCTCTCATGGCATTAATTTCTCTTATCTTCATGTGGGTTAACTTTTTTATTTAGTTATTGTGAAAGATTATAAATATATACAAAATCTGTAAAAAATTAGTTTATTTTTGTACAATTAAAATATTAGCAAGATTAGATGCAAAAGATAAAAGGCACATTAATTCCAATTGGTGGAAATGAAGATAAAGGGATTGAAGAAAATGAAATGTACACACTTGAATTTATTCAAGAAGGTATTTTATACCATGTAGTACAAGAAGCTGGTGGTATTGAAGCCAATATTGTAGTGATACCTACTGCCTCTAGTATTCCAATAGAAGTAGGAGATAATTACTTATCTGCTTTTTCTGCCTTAGGTTGTAAAAACGTGACTGTATTAAATATAAAAAGCAAAAAAGATTCTGAAAAAGAAGAATCAATTCAGCTTATTAAAAATGCTAATTGCATTATGTTTTCTGGTGGTGACCAATCTAAAATTACGAATAGAATTGGAGGCACTACCATACATGACATTTTATTAAATAGATATAAAAATGAAGAAGGCTTTGTAATAGCAGGAACAAGTGCTGGAGCTATGTCCATGACAAATGAAATGATTGCAGGTGGAAGTCCTCGTGAAGCTTTTGTTAAAGGGGCTGTTACTATGTATAAGGGATTAGGACTAATTCCTGAATTAATTATCGATACGCATTTTATTCAAAGAGGTCGTTTTGGTCGTGTGTCTGAAGCTGTTGCTAAATTTCCAGATCTTATTGGTTTTGGACTTGCTGAAGATACAGGAATGATAATTAAAAACGGTAACGAATGTACTGTAATTGGTTCTGGAATGGTGATTGTTTTTGATGGACATAAACTAACTCATAACAATGAAAAAGTTTTAGAAGAAGGTACTCCAATGACTATGACAAACTTAACCGTTCATGTGCTTTCTAATGGCGACCAATACCACATTAAAAATAGAAAAGTAAGTGTTTTACCTATAGAAGCTGATTTTATATAGTTTAAAATCTTAAAATCACTTTAAAGTAACCTGAATAAATAATAAAAGATTCCTGCGTTTGCAGGAATTTTATTTATAGATAGAAACTACTTCTGTTCCCATAGATGATTTTGAAGCACGATACATTCCTTCTGTATTAAAAGGCATGGCTATATTTCCATTTGTATCGACAGCAATTAAGCCTCCATCACCACCAATTTCAAGAATTCGCTTATTAATCACCTCGTTTGAAGCATCTTCAAGAGACATTTTTTTATGCTCCATTAAGCAAGCCACATCGTAAGCTACCACGCCACGAATAAAGAACTCTCCACTTCCAGTACAGGAAATAGCACAGGTTTTATTGTTGGCATAATTTCCAGCTCCAACCATTGGTGAATCTCCTACGCGTCCCCATTTTTTATTGGTCATTCCTCCTGTTGAAGTTGCTGCAGCAATATTTCCTTCTTGATCGCATGCTACTGCTCCAACAGTTCCAAATTTGGAATCTTTCTTTTTAGCATGATCTAATTGAAAACTATCAGTATCCTTAATTTCTAGCCATTGATTATGTCTAAATTCATCATAAAAATAAGAAGCATCTTCCAATTTATAGTTTAGCTCTTCTGCAAAACGCAAAGCACCATCTCCAGCTAAAAACACATGCTCACTTTTCTCCATCACATCTTTTGCCAAACTTATAGGATTTTTTATTCCAGTAATTAAAGACACTGCACCAGCATTTAAGGTTTTACCATCCATAATACAAGCATCCATTTCATGAGATTCTTTAGCTGTAAAAACAGACCCTTTTCCTGCGTTAAATAATGGTGAATCTTCCAAAACTGTAACCGCTTTTTCAACAGCATCTACAGCAGTTCCACCATTTTCTAATAAATAATATCCAGCCTCCAGAGCGTCTTTTAGTGCTGCTTTATATTTGGCTTCTAATTCTGGAGTCATCATCCCTTTTACTAAAGTTCCAGCTCCTCCATGTATGGCTATTGAAAATGTATTCATTTATATTTTTTTTAACTTATGCCAAGTTCGGCAAACAGGTTGGAAAAATACAAATTGCAAATCAATTGTCATTCATAAAAGCATAAGTTTTTGTAGCTTTGAGGTTCTTACAAAAACAATCCAATGTCTGAACAAAAACGTCTTTTTCTAGTCGATGCATATGCTCTTATTTTTCGTGGTTATTATGCATTTATAAAAAACCCAAGAATTAACTCTAAAGGACTTGACACCTCTGCTATTATGGGTTTTATGAATTCTCTTTTAGATGTTATAAAGCGTGAAAGACCAGACCATTTGGCAGTTTGTTTTGATAAAGGTGGAAGTGTTGATCGTGTAGAAATGTTTGAGGCTTACAAAGCCAATAGAGATGAAACACCTGAAGCTATTAAAATTGCGGTACCATATATTCAAGATATTTTAAAAGCTATGCATATTCCTATTATGGTAAAGGAAGGATTTGAAGCAGATGATGTTATTGGAACTCTTTCTAAACAAGCAGAAAAAGAAGGCTATCAAACCTTTATGGTTACTCCAGATAAAGATTTTGCCCAATTAGTTTCAGAAAACATCTTTATGTATAGACCTGTTTTTGGAGGTGGTTATGAAACTTGGGGAATTCCAGAAGTACAAAAGAAATTTGAAGTCACAGATCCTTTACAAGTTATTGACTTTTTAGGAATGATGGGAGATTCTTCCGATAATATTCCTGGACTTCCTGGAGTTGGAGAAAAAACAGCTAAAAAATTTATAGCTCAGTTTGGTAGTATGGAAGGTTTATTAGCCAATACAAATCAGCTTAAAGGAAAGATGAAAGAGAAGGTAGAAGCCTCTAAAGAATTGGGATTACTATCCAAAAAACTGGCAACTATTATGCTTGATGTTCCCGTAACATTTGATGAAAAAGATTTTGAAATGTCTGAACCAGATGTTGATGCTGTAACTCAAATTTTTCAAGAATTAGAATTTAGACGATTAATTGATAATTTTGTAAAAACATTTTCTTCAGAAGTTGTTTCAACTACATCTACTGATTCAATTTCAACATCTGAGAAGACAGAAACTAAAGCCACACCAAAAGAACAAGTATCTGCAGGTGCAGGGCAATTTTCGTTATTTGGTGGCGATGTTTCTACAGCTTCAAATGGAGCAGATACCGAAACAAGTTCGGCATTTTCAAGAAAAACTATTGAAACGACTTCCCATTTTTATCAAAGTGTAGCTTCTGGAATGGCAACCAAACTCTTCATTAAAAATTTAATGAATCAAACTGCTGTTTGCTTCGATACAGAAACAACTGGCTTAAATCCATTGACGGCAGAATTGGTTGGGATTGCTTTTTCTTGGGAAGTTGGCAAAGGATTCTACTTACCATTTCCTGAAGATAAAAATGAAGCTCAAGAGCTTATAGAACAATTGCGTCCGTTTTTTGAAGCAGAAAACATTGAAAAAATCGGTCAGAATTTAAAATACGATATTAAAGTCCTTAGAAAATACCATATTAAAGTTAAAGGCAAACTCTTCGATACTATGTTAGCACATTATTTGATTAATCCAGATATGCGACATAATATGGATGTGCTTGCAGAAACGTATTTAAATTACACTCCTATTTCTATTGAAGAATTAATTGGTAAAAAAGGAAAGAACCAACTTTCTATGAGAGAGATTCCTTTAGAAAAACAAACCGAATATGCTGTTGAAGATTCAGACATCACTTTACAATTAAAAGAACATTTTACTAAAGAATTAGGCGAAGCAAATACACAAAAATTATTTGACGACATAGAAATTCCTTTACTTCGTGTACTTGCAGATATGGAATTAGAAGGCATTAACTTAGATGTAGAATTTTTAAACTCCCTTTCAAGCCAATTAGATAGCGACATTAAAATCTTAGAAGCAGACATCTATAAAGAAGCTGGCGAAGAATTCAATATTGCATCGCCAAAACAATTGGGAGATATTTTATTCGACAAATTAAAACTAGTTGATAAGCCTAAAAAAACCAAAACTGGTCAGTATGCAACCTCTGAAGATATTTTGTCTTATCTGGCTAAAGACCACGAGATTATTAAACACATTTTGGAGTATCGTGGCTTGGCAAAACTAAAAAGCACTTATGTAGATGCCCTTCCTTTACAGGTTGAACCTTCAACTGGTCGTGTACATACAGACTATATGCAAACAGTAGCTGCTACTGGTCGTTTAAGTAGTAACAATCCGAATCTGCAAAATATTCCAATTAGAACAGAAAGAGGACGACAAGTTAGAAAAGCTTTTATTCCTAGAAACGAGGATTACACCTTATTAGCAGCCGATTATTCTCAAATTGAACTACGTATTATTGCTGCTTTAAGTGAAGAAGAAAATATGATTCAAGCTTTTAATAATGGTGAAGATATTCATGCTTCAACAGCATCAAAAGTTTTTAATGTACCTTTAAATGAAGTCACTCGCGAACAACGTAGTAATGCTAAAACCGTAAATTTTGGAATTATTTATGGTGTTTCAGCTTTTGGATTGAGTAATCAAACAGATTTATCCAGAACCGAAGCCAAGGAACTTATAGATACCTATTATGAAACTTATCCGAAATTGCGAAACTATATAGGCAAGCAAGTAGATTTTGCTAGAGATCATGGCTATGTGCAAACCGTTTTAGGAAGACGTAGGTATTTAAAGGACATCAACTCCAGAAATGCCGTAGTTCGTGGAGCTGCTGAAAGAAATGCTGTAAACGCGCCCATTCAAGGAAGCGCTGCAGACATTATAAAAATTGCCATGATTAACATTTACAACAAACTGGAAGCTGGCAATTACAATACCAAAATGCTTTTACAAGTACATGATGAATTGGTTTTTGATGTTTACAAACCAGAGTTAGATACCATGAAGACACTTATAAAAACCGAAATGGAATCTGCTTTTAAACTAAAAGTACCTTTAGATGTCGATTTAGATGTTGGTGATAATTGGTTGGAGGCACATTAATATTTTTAAACTTTGATTAATGAATTATTTATTTTTTGTAGGAAAATAATACAGCCTCCATACATTATCTATACACTATCTATACTTGAGCCATTAAGTATCTATGCGAAAGATATTGTCATTAAATTTAATTGACCCGTCCTAAAATAACTATACAGGTTATTAAATAAATC
>NZ_VSFC01000028.1 GCF_008084905.1 Xanthomarina maritima
TTCTGATTATCTAATAAATTTAATGAATTGTAAACTTAAGCTGTGTATAAAAAATGCTTATTTTAGTGCTTAATCAAAGAGAAAGTGCGTGTTTGCTTTCTTCCGATTTTCGTTCCGAAAATCCTCGCACGCAAACCCGCACTTTTCATACACAAACCCGTTGTAGTGCATTTGAGAAATGAGAAAAACGACAATAATTTTACTTTTGATTTCAACTTTGTTTTTAAGTTGTAAAACTCAAATGGAGAGAATAAAAATCAATGACAAAACCTTAATTGTCGTCAATAATGAATGGGTTTTGACAAATCCGACTGAATTTATTTCTAAAAGAAAAAATAATAAATCGATAGAAGTAATCGAAAAGCCTTTATCGGAAATCAAATACGAATCGAATTACCAAAAAATAATCGGACTAAATAATGTGGAGGACTTTAATCCTGAATTAGCAATTGACTTTGAGTTCGTGAAAAATATTGACCCAAATAAAGAAATATTTTATATGGTAGACGGAATACCAACTCACGATTACAGATATGTTTATCGACGTTTAATTTCAAAAAAAGTAAAAGAAATAAATAATTTAGGAATTAATCAAGCAATTGCGATTTGGGGAAAACGAGAGGGAAAAAATGGAGCGATTCAAATAAAAACATTTAACAAAGACGACGTTGTGATTCCCATAATAATAAATTAAAAAACGCACTACAACACCGGCTATAGTTCATTGCTACCGACTTTCCTATCGGAAAGTCCTCGCAAATTTGCTATCTTCGGTTTACGGCGGAAAATCCTCGCGGATTTTCACGCAACGAAACCATAGCCAAACACGTTGGCAATAATTATGAAGAACATTACGGTAATAACTTTATTATTAATTTCAAATTTAATTTTCAGCCAAAAAATACAAGACAATGAAAAGGAAATAGAAAATATTGAAAATTATAATACTGAAGAGATTACTGCCAAAATAAACGAGGACATCACAATTTTCGGAAGCTTAATTACACCAAAATCTGATTTTGACAATGTACTTGTAATCGTTTCTGGAACTGGTAGAATCTCTCAAAAAGCACATAATTACTTAATTGAATTTTTACTTCAAAACAAAATTGGAGTTTTCATATTTGACAAAAGAGGAGTTGGGAAATCTATGGGAGAGTATAATGATGAACCGAAAATCTATACGAGTGATTTCATTGAAATCTATAACGAATTTAAAAAGTCAAAAACCATTGAAAATAAAAAAATAGGTTTTTTAGGACATAGTTTAGGTGGTATTATAACAATTCAAGCTATAGAAAATAAAACTACACCCGATTTTTTAATTCAATGGTCTGCACCAATTGGAAAACCAAGATACTTATTAAAATATCAAATTGAAAAAGGAATCAAAAACTATGACAAGTTAATTGTTGGAAAAAACACAGAGGAGCAAATAATTGCCATAAACTATGCTCATGAATTAATTGACAAATACCCAAATAAAAACGCTTCGGAATTATGGAAAATAGGAAAAAAAGAATCTAAAGAAGCAAACGTGAATAAGAACTCATTTTCTGGTTATCTTTTGCCTAGATATGTAGAATTTGCTCGAATTGATAATACAAAAACCTTTGAGAATATTGATTTTCCAACTTTAGTTATTATAGGGAAAGATGATATTTTGGTTGACCCAATCCAAAGCAAAAAAAAGCTAGATGAAATTGGGAATAAGAATATAACGTTCATAGAACTTCAAGGTTTAAATCATTTTATGACTAAAAAAGGAACTGATGAAAAAACGAATCAAATTTATAATGTTGATTTATCCTTTAAAGAATATTTATTGAATTGGATAAACGATTTGAAAAAATAACTATTGCCAACACTGTGTATAAAAAATGCTTATTTTAGTGCTAAACCAAAAGGAAAGTGCGTGTTTGCTTTCTTCCGATTTTCGTTCCGAAAATCCTCGCACGCAAACACGCACTTTTCATACACGAAAACGTTGGCTGTAATTTGAAAAACGAAATGCGAGAAAAAATAAAAGACTTTTACGAGAATCAAAAATTCGCTCGAATTACGAGAAAAGTTGCAGACGATTGGGACGAATTAAGTCGTGGATATATTGTTGACTTCTCAAATGACTTTGTTGTAATTCAAGAATGCGATGATTTCAGACTTCTTGGATTTAATATTTTACTGATTAAGGATTTTAAACAAATTCGACACAACAATAATGACAAGTATTATGACAAAATAATGCTGTTAGAAAACGAAAAGAAAAATATCGGAATTAAAACCAAAGTGGATTTAACGGATTGGAAATCAATTTTCCAATCGTTACGGAAAAATAAAAAGAATGTTGTCGTTGAATGTGAAAATCCGGAAATTGATAGTTTCACAATCGGACCAATAAAAAGAATTTCTGATAAGAGTGTGTTCATACAATATTTCAATGCGACTGGCTTTTTAGACGAAAAGCCGACCAAAATTGAATTTAAAAACATCACAAAAATTATGTTTGACGATAGATATGTTGACATTTTTAGTAAATACACAAGAGAACGGAAAAAGAAAAAAACTACAGCCAACAATGTATAACCGCAATTACGGCGGATTCGACTACGTCCGAATCCACTCGGAATTGCGAGCGTCATTGCTTAATCAAAAAACAGTAATTTAAAACCCGTAACTGACGGTTATACGAGACCGTTACCCACAAGCTAAAAAAAGCTCCGAACCTCCATTAAAACCCCGAACTGAAAAACGCCACCACACAAACAGCACATTCATTTTTTGCCAAACGCTTAAAAAGCCGACACCCCAAAAAATAAAAGAGCTGTTTTTTGCCAACGCTCAACAAATCACACAAGAAAGGAGGTTTAACCTTACTTATTATAAGGTAAAAGTCAAAACATTATCAATTCAGATTTCCTAATTTTAGAACTCCCATTTTAATAATAGGAATTGAATGAAAATAGAATTTAAAAAAGTACGACTGACTTTACTCTGCTGGCTGACCTTTGCGCTGTCATTCGGACAAGTACAAATCCCTAAAGCACCTTCACTTGCTTCCTTCCAAGTCATTACACCAAATTCAAATTACACACAAACAAATTTTCAATTGACAACAGGTTTACCAACTTCCAGACCAAACGGAATGGACGTTTACGAACAAGACAAAAAAAGAGTTGAAAAACAAAAGACTGAACTCAAAAAAATCAATGCAGATATTAATGCAAAACATTTAAATTACTCTCTACCAAGTTACAGCAATATCGAAAGTGCAGTCTATTACCAAAGAGGATTTGACAAACTCAATGAACTTAATCCAGACAAGTTCTCAATAAAAGACGCAACTTTCATAATTGAAAACGCATACTTCGAAGAACAGGAAAATTATGAGAACTTTGACAAGCTCGTAAAACAAACAGGCGACTTCCTGCGTGAAAAAATGGACAAATTAGGCTACGACCAAAACAACAACCTTGCAAAAAACTTTATGCTTTTTAAATTCTTTTCAGATACCCTTGAAATAAAATCAAAGGATATTAAACATTTACCTTTCAAATATGACTTTGAGGATTATATGGGTATTCAAGACTGGTCAAAGATGTTCGTGTCAAAACTATTGGCAACAGGAAAAGGACAATGTAACTCACTTCCAAGGTTATACTTAATCCTAGCAGAGGAAATTGGCGCAGAAGCCTTTCTGTCTTTATCACCAAATCATTCTTATATCAAATTTCGAGACGAAAACGATTATTGGTATAATGTTGAGCTAACAAATGGAATGTTCACAACAGAGACATTTATATTACAATCAGGCTTTATTAAATCCGAAGCTCTACAAAATGAAATCTATATGCAAACAATATCAAGCGAGCAGTTGCTTGCGCAACTGCTCGCAGATTTTGCTCAAGGTTACGCTCGTAAGTTCGGTTATGATTCCTTTGTAAAAAAAGTTATAGATAGAGCCTTACAATTATATCCGAATAGTATAACCACAAATATGTTAAACTCAAACTATTTAACCCAACAATTTGAATATATAACAAAACAAATCGGTATAAATCCTAGAGACAAAACCGATTTACAAAACATTCGATATTATCCTGAAATAGTTGCTTTGCTTAATCAAGTAAATACGCAATATGCAACCATTGACAATTTAGGTTACGAATATATGTCACCACACGATTATGAAAAGTGGCTAACATCTTTAAAAGACACAAAACAACAACAAGAAAACCAAGAAATGAAAGAACAGTTTAATATCAAACTTAACCAAACAATCAAAAATTAAATGCCAAGAATTTTCCTCATATTATTAATTACTTGTGGCTTTTCACAAATCTCAAAAGCACAAGATTATCTCTATACAGAAAGTTATAACCTTTTAAATGATATGCTTGAAAATAAAAGCAATTACAACTTTAAAAAAGCTGTTTTTAGCGTTGAAAACGCCTATAACAATGGAACTTTAGACACAATTTATCTAAACCAAAAAATCGATTTTTTAACTACACTTGCAAATCAACTATTAGAGAGTAGAACTTTAGAGTATCAAGGTAAAGACAAAGAAAATATTAGTAAATACGCCTCCTTGTTTACAGTTTTGAATGATACCATTCCAATAAAAGATATTAAAGATAACAATTACTTATATGAGCCTTTCGACTATAATTTTGACGACCCATTCGGTCACAATAATTGGAACAGTATGTTTGTATCGAACTTACTCATGTCAAGAAAAGGCAACTGCCACTCTCTCCCATTTCTATATAAAATACTTGCCGAACAATTAGGTATAGAAGCACATTTAGCACTCGCTCCAAACCATATTTACATTAAACATCGTAGCGAAAAGGATGGTTGGTACAATACAGAATTAACAAGTGGTATTTTCCCCATAGATGCGTGGATTATGGCTTCTGGCTATGTACATATTGATGCAATTCGTAACGGAGTTTATATGAAGGCATTAAATAATAAAGAAAGTATTGCACTTTGTTTAGTCGATTTGGCACAAGCATATCAAACACAAGAATTTTATGATTTAGATTTTGTTATAAAATGTGCCGATAAAGCTCTCGAATACTTTCCAAACTTTGTAAATGCAATGATTTTGAAAACAGAAGCACAAGGCAAAAAGATTGAAAATATTTTATATGAGCATAACACAGATTTTACCGATGTCAATAAATATCCTGAAACTAGTACAATATTTTTAGAAATACAGAACCAGTTAACAGTAATTCATCAATTAGGTTACAGACAAATGCCAGAAGACATGTATTTAAATTGGCTTGTTTCCTTAAAAGAAGAAAAAGAAAAATACGCTAACAAAAAAATTAATAACTATATTAACACAACCAATTGATTATGACTTTTTCAAAGAAAAATCACGAACACCAAAAAATAAATAAATATTTTGTTAGTACAACCAATTATCTAACCCTACTATTTATACTTTCCTTTGGTTTCGGTTTCGCCCAAACAAAAGATTCTTTAAGCATTGAAGAACAACAGCGCAGAGAAAAAAACATACAAGCTGGAAATCCATTTAAACAATATGGTTATAAACCAAAAATTGCAACATTAAGCAAAGGAAAATATTTAGAATTCCATGATTTGGATAGTATTGTTAAAATTGGTTCTTTTACATATCACGTAAAAAGAAAAACAATTACAGGCTATACAAAATTAGAAGCTAGATACTCCGAAGCCACATTAAACCCAGAAATCATTAGCCGTTGGATGAGCCCAGACCCACTTTCTGATGAATTCCCAAATTGGTCTCCTTATAACTTTGTAATGAATAGTCCTGTTCTTTTAAATGACCCAACAGGTTTAGCGCCAGAAAGTCCACTAAATGATTATCAATTAAATAAAGATGGTTCTGTTTCTTTATTAAAATTAACAGATGATAAATTTGATACTTTATATGCATCAAATGATGACGGCACAGTCAATAAAGACAAAAGTATGACAGTAGCTAAAAATAATGCAGAAGACAAAACTATTATTGATGATTTAACATATGATGATTGTTCTTTTGTTGCAAATACACCTTGGGGGAAAAAAACTGGAACTTGGACAAGTACTTCAAATGAATCCGACGCGTTAAATTTATTTAAATTTGGGAGTGACAATTCAAATGTTGAATGGTCATTTGAGGAATATAAAGGAAATAAATTCTTTATTGGAAACAATCATTTTTCAGAAGCAACAATGGGTTTTTCAGCAATATCAGGCTCTAACATTCTTGATTTAGTTAGAAAATATCATAGCCATCCAGGAACAGCTTCACCAGATGATGTGGCTTCAGGATATTCAGGAGATCAAGGCAATGCTAGTAGTACTATTCAAACATTTTTAGACAATGGCATTCCTTATTCAAGACATCCAACATTTTCTATATATAGACCAGCCTTAAATAAAAAATTTGATTACAGTCCTTGGAACAATAAGTTTAATGAACAAAAAGTAAAAACACCAAGCCAGTTATGAAAACTAAAATAAACATTTGTGTTTGTTTCTTTGCACTATTTCTTTCAATTAGTTGCACACAAAAAGAAAATAAAATTGACATAATAGAATTCACTTTTTTTAATTCAAAAAAGAATAGTGAAACATCATTCTTAATTAATCTCCAAAAAGAGTATTTATTAATCTCAAATTCTGCGATTGATATAAAAATTCCTCGTTCGCCAGATGAAATTTCAGACTCAAATGAATATACCAAAACCATTAAACTTGAAAATGAAATTATAGAATTAAGCAACAATAATATTAAATCATTTTCTGATGAAATTGATAATTTCACTAATGAAGACTTTGTTAGTAAAACAGAAAATACTTTAGATGGCGGTGCTTTTATAATAAATATAATTTATAAAAATAAAGATTTTAAAAACATAACAAGGGTTAATAATTTTACCGAAAACCACACAAAACTATTTTATCAAATATTAAAAATCGTTAGTGAAAATAGTACAAGTCAAAATAATAAAATCCTTATCAATGAGGAGTTAAGTAAATTTAATATCGAATAACTCCATCTACAAATATAAAATCATTAAGCTATCTTCTATGAAAACCAATTATCTAACCCTACTATTTATATTTTCCTTTTGTTTCGGTTTCGCCCAAACAAAAGATTCTTTAAGCATGGAAGAACAACAGCGCAGAGAAAATAACATACAAGCTGGAAACCCATTTAAGCAATTTGGTTATAAACCAAAAATTGCAACATTAAGCAAAGGGAAATATTTAGAGTTCCATGATTTGGATAGTATTGTTAAAATTGGTTCTTTTACATATCACGTAAAAAGAAAATCAATTACAGGATATACAAAATTGGAAACTAGATACTCCGAAGCCACATTAAACCCAGAAATTATTAGCCGTTGGATGAGCCCTGACCCACTTTCTTCTGAATTCCCAAATTGGTCACCCTATAATTTTGTAATGAACAGTCCTTTAATATTAGTCGACCCAACTGGCTTGGCTCCTGAATGGATTCCACAAGTTAATGAAAATGGTTCTACATCTTATATTGCAGAAAAGGGAGATAATGCAAATACTTTGGCAAGCCAATATGGTTTAAAACAAGATGTTGCAGACAATTTATATGCAACCCTAGATAATGGAGAAATATCAGGAGCTGATACAAAATCAATTACTGGAAGTGATGTAATGGAATTAAATATGCAATCAGATATGGCAACTGAACAAAGAGTTTTTGACCAATTTGTTTTTGCAACAGATTATACTTTTTCAAAGGGAGAATTTGACTTCAAACCATCAGAGTTTTTTAAAAATCGAAGTTCAAGTTTAAGTCAAACATCTGGTAAAGCTAATTTAAATGGTGTAGACATTTATTATGATATAACCCTATATAATCCAAATGAATACTCTAATTGGAGTAAAACAAATGAATTCCCAATTTCAAACCATACCAACGAACATCAACCAACATCTGGACTTGAATATAAAAATGTCTTTTTCTTTTACCGAGTAACAAATTCAGGTAAACACGCCAGATCAGATGGGGCAAAAATTTACTATAATGGCAATGAAAATTACAACAAAATTTATAATAGATTCAAAAGAGATTAATACAAATTCAATATGAAAAAATTAAAAAATATAGCAATAATTATAATTTTAAACCTAGTAGTTTATTCTTGTAGTGGCCAAAAAAGTGATATTATAATTAAAGACTGTAGCCAAAATAAATTAAACAATAATATATACAAAATCAATCCCAATAAAGAAAATCACTTTTATTTGGCTATGTCAGAAATAGAAAATTTTCTAAATCAAGAACAAGGCAACAATAAAATTAATAAAAAAACTTACAGTTCATTGATTCTCTTTTTGGAAAATAATATTTATAACAATAAAGACAAAAACAATATTTATTATAACAAAATATCTCAAATTTTAGAACAAAATAATGTTTCACCAATATCAATAATTGGAGAATCTAATACGCTTATTTTTGATTGTTTTTTTAACGAAAACAATCAATCGAAAGATTTAGCAATAAGAGACGAAAATTTAATATTATACACAGAAAAAGCCAATTACATTTACGCAAACGCAGGTTTATCTTATTCAAACAAGGAAATAATTGATTTAATGAATACAATACCTAACAATAAATTTAAAAGCATTTTATATAGAACACCCTTAATTTTGATGATTTATGAAAATTTACATCAAAATAAAAACTGAAAATAGTTAATCGTGAAAACATCTAAAATATTTAAAAAAGCTACTATCTATACATTCTTATATATTTCTTTTGTCTCCTGTAGCGCTCAAACCAATAATTTTGAGAATGACTTAAAAAATTGTATTAATGAAGAAATCAACAAATACGCATCTGGTATATATCAAAAAGAATCTATATATTTTTATGTCTTTGCATTAGATATCGAAAAAAAGTTAATGGACTCTAATCTTATTAAAAACAATAAAAAAGAGGATTACATAAATTTATTCGATACGATTGAGAAAGAAAAAAGTAATTCTTATAAAGCCTTCTTTGAAGAAATTCTAATAATGATGGAAAATAAAGGTTTTGATTTAAATTCATTTGTAATAAATAATGCTATTTATTCTAAATGTCCATATGATGCAATAATTAAGTTGAAAAATTATAAGAGTACTTCTTATTATGAATATTTTTCACAATTAAACTCAATAATGAATAACGGTTTTAATAATCAAGAAATGATTCTCAATCTTTTAAAATCTACAAATCAAAAAGAATTTAGCAACATATATTATCGAGCTCCAATTATTTTGTTAGCTATTTTAAATATGGACATTAAATTAAATCCTACATCAGAGATGAAGAAATTCAGAGTCGATGATAAAACATATTTGAAACCTAAAGAACAAGAATAATTTTAAACAATTCTGCTAATCCAGTAACATGAAATACTTTACCCTAATTTTCTTTTTAACTATATCAAATTGCGAATCAAAAAAAGAAATGATTACTGATGATGAGTTAGCTTCCATTTTAAACAATAGCATAATAAAATATCATCAAACTAAAGAAGATAAATATTTAGATTCTGCTTATTTTAAGCTTAAACAAAATAAAAGCTATAATGATTCCGAATTGACAAATCCAAACTTACAATTAACCATAACATTATTAATGAACTTAAAAGAATATGATGAATTGGAAAAATTATTAACTAATACTAAATATCTAAATGAATATAATAGGATAAACACACTTAATATAACAAAATATATGAAACTCAAAGACACTGATAAAAGTAAAGCAGATTCATATATCAAGGATAACTTAACAATAATAAATGATTCTTTAAATAAAAAACCCAAAGATTCTTTAATGTATGCTGATTACTTTTCCATGAGAATGTTTTTAGTCGGCAAAGAAAATACGTTAAATGAAATAGACAGTATGGAATCTTCACAACACGAATATTCAAAAGTGTTTTATAAAATTTTACAAGAATCTATAGAAAGTTTTCCAGACGAAATGCTTTCAAAACAATAGACATTTGTAAAATATATTTTATCAAAGTTTGTTTTTCATATAGTTTTTATTATTAAATTTAATTTAAGTAACAAATAAACTTTAATAATATGGCATCAACTTCAGAAGTAGGTCACGCTAAAAATGTGGCGAATTTTCAAGACCTTATTGCATTTGTAAATGGATATGGAGCAACCTACAATCCATCAAAAAACAGCCTAAAACTTCCACAACTCGAAGCACTTTACACACAAGCAAGCGCAAGTTTAGATAACGTGGTAAACAAAAACACAGAATATAATAACGCAGTAAACAACCGTGTTGAAGCATTTGCAGATCTGCGTCCACTTTCAACTCGTTTAGTAAACGCTTTAGAAGCTACCAATGCAAGCAAAGAAAAAATAGACGATGCAAAAGGATTTAATCGCAAAATTCAAGGAAAAAGAGCATCAAAAAAAGAAGAACCAGTAGACCCAAATCAACCAGCACCCAAAACAATTAGTTCAAGCCAACAATCTTACGACCAACAGATACAACATTTCGAAGGAATGATTTCTGTTTTGGCTTCCGAACCTAGTTACACCCCAAACGAAACCGAATTACAAGTAGCTACCCTTCAAACAAAACTGCAAACCTTAAAAGACACAAATGCCCAAGTCTCTAAAGCCTACGCAGAAGTAAGCAACTCAAGATTAGAAAGAAACAAAATATTATATAGCGACGACAAAGGATTAGTTGACACAGCTGGAGAAGTTAAGAAATACGTCAAGTCCGTATATGGAGCCACCAGTCCAGAATTTGGTCAGATAAAAGGTATTGCATTCAAGAAAGAAAAATAATCTTGATAGAGCAAAGTATATTCTCGTTAGAACCTTTACAAAACTTGCGTCCGCATTTTAAAATATTGCATCCGCAAGTATAAATGTTCTATCCGCTTTAACAATAATGGCGTTCGCATTAACAATACTTGCGTCCGCCATTTATATTTTAGCTTCCGCATTAACAAATCTCGCGTCCGCTTTAACAATTCTTGCGTCCGCTTTAACAATTCTCGCATCCGATGTTATAATACTGGCTTCCACTGGAAAATTTGTCAGAATAACGCCGACGCTCAAAGCCATACACATTTGCAATTCGCTCAAAGCCACCACGCCACCAAAAATTGCAAAAGAGTATGTCTTCCCAACGCACAATTCCGTTCAAACCATAAACATCCGACTGATAAGCAAAACGAAAAAAAAAGCCAGTGGGTAACACTGTGTATAAAAAATGCTTATTTTAGTGCCTAACCAAAAGAAAGTGCGTGTTTGCTTTCTTCCGATTTTCGTTCCGAAA
>NZ_VSFC01000036.1 GCF_008084905.1 Xanthomarina maritima
ACAGTATCTGTGGTAAATCCATTGTCAGTTAAACGCTTTATACAGATGAAACTGGCTAAAGTAAAAACAGATAAGAGTGATGCTAAGGCAATATATGATTATGGAATAATGAACGATTTACCTATTTATAATGCATTAACAGATGTTCAGGCAGAATGCTTACAACTCTTTAGATTGTTAGATAACTATATAAAACAACG
>NZ_VSFC01000034.1 GCF_008084905.1 Xanthomarina maritima
GCCTGGAGGTCCTTGTCCCGCTTCTCCTTCGCCTCGGCGAAGAGCTTCGCGGCCTCGGCCCGCTTCTCCTCGGCCTCGCGGGCGGCCTTGGCGCGCAGCTGGGTGATCTCGCGGTCGGCGGTGGCGCGCAGGGTGGCGACCTCGCGCTCGACGGAGGCCTTGAGCTCGGCGACCTCGTGTCCGGTGGCGGTGCGCAGCTGCTTGGTCTCGC
>NZ_VSFC01000038.1 GCF_008084905.1 Xanthomarina maritima
TCCAAGTCAAATATCTTTTTGAAAGAAAAAATATTTAGAATCGGGAATTAGTGGTTTAGAATTAAACAAAGGAAGACAAATAATGAAATCTAAGATTAATAATAATAAATCTACAAAAATATCAAACAATTCCGATAGTCAAGATCAATCAAATTCTTCATTATCTGTATATGAAGAACTGAAACTTCTTAGAAAAGAAAATAAACTTTTA
>NZ_VSFC01000047.1 GCF_008084905.1 Xanthomarina maritima
TGAATTTCCTAATCGGAATTTAAGAAACCCTTATTTATAAGGGGTTTTAGCTAAAAAGGCAACAATAAGGCAACAAATATTTGATTATAAGAACTAATCAAAGGAAAGAAATAATAGATAAAATTAGGAACTTATTAAACGATAAAAATAAAACCGTTCGTGTAGAACGGTTTTATTATTTAAACATCAACCGTTAATTAGCTGTTCCAGAGCCTAA
>NZ_VSFC01000003.1 GCF_008084905.1 Xanthomarina maritima
ACAAAAATTTTTTAAACAACTGAGTCTATTTAAAAGTAAAAGATGCTCAAAATGCATCCAATTTTAAAGTTATTAAAGCGGTAAATAAAGTTGAAAATCAATACTATCAAAATCAAGAATTAGATTTAAAAACTATCCAATTAAAAGATTTAATTATTGATTATGAACAAACAAAAGAATATCAATTTTTAACAATTATTAAAGATTCTTTAATCTCACAACTAATTGATTTTAAA
>NZ_VSFC01000010.1 GCF_008084905.1 Xanthomarina maritima
ACAAACACGTTGTGCTTCATTATAACCAACCACTAACCAATGATAAAATTCTTTAGAAAGATTAGACAAAACTTGTTAATGGAAAATAAAACTGGAAAGTATTTTAAATATGCTATCGGAGAAATTATTCTTGTGGTTATTGGAATTTTAATTGCACTTCAAATCAATAATTGGAATAACAACAGAATAGAACACAAAATTGAAACGAATATTTTAAGTGAAATTCTAGTAAACCTTGAA
>NZ_VSFC01000041.1 GCF_008084905.1 Xanthomarina maritima
ATTTACCATTAAAATGAAAAAAATTACGCTTTCACTTCTATTTGGGTTCATTTCGTTCTTTGGATTTTCTCAAATCGGATTAGTAGAAAATTTCGACTCAGGTTTAACTTTGCCTCCAGGATGGACAGGAGCCGGTTATTCTGGAACAGTATTTAATCAATGTAGTGTGGTTTCATTAAGAGCCAATTTAAGTGCTTCTAATGTCACAGACGATTTAATTTCGCCAAACATTGTAGGACAATCAA
>NZ_VSFC01000046.1 GCF_008084905.1 Xanthomarina maritima
GAGGAAGAAGTAGAATCAGCAAAGTAGGAAACAAAAAACTAAGAAATTTGTTGTTTTTATGTGCTTTTTCAGCATGTAAACATAATAAGGCCTGTAGAGATATTTATGAGCGAATTGTAGCAAAAGGAAAGAGCAAAAAACTAGCATTAATTGCTGTTGCAAATAAGTTATTAAAACAAGCTTTTGCAATTGCAAAAAGTGGATTGCCTTATGATGAAAACTTTGTTTCAAGATTAGCTTGAAATTGCTTGTTTTTTAACTCAGTTCTTTGTT
>NZ_VSFC01000035.1 GCF_008084905.1 Xanthomarina maritima
AGTCCACCAATATCCAAAGAAGAAATGGAAGAATTAAAGTCCGATTGTAAATTCATATACATAGATGCTTTAAATAAATATTCCAAACTGTTACCATACCTTTTGAGAATTAACGATTGTTTTTCTAAATCCGATAATAGGTTTTTAACTTTCTCGGATAAAAACGATCTGGATTTATATAATATTGAGCTTAAAGAGCTTTCAGATGTTTGTCAACGTATTTCAGAACGATTGGGTATTGAGTAAATACATCTTCTATTGTTACGTTTGGGT
>NZ_VSFC01000044.1 GCF_008084905.1 Xanthomarina maritima
CGTTGGCAATAATTTAAAATGAACATATTATGATATTAGACAAAGTAGCTAAAATGCACTTTATTGTTTATGAAAACAACAAGGACAAACTGACTTTAGAAATGGGTAAAGAATTGTATTATATGGTTCACGCCATAAAAGACGGAAACGTTGAAAAATACAAGACTAAAGACGAACTTCTTAAAATCAAAAAAGTTACAGAGTACTTTATATCCAAAATGTCAAAACAAAGAGCGAAAGACGAATTAAACCCAAACGTAACAATAGAAGATGTATTTACTCAATACCCA
>NZ_VSFC01000017.1 GCF_008084905.1 Xanthomarina maritima
GACAATACAACTACTACCACCTATACTTTTACTCCAAATAGTGGGCAATGTGCAACAGTTGAAACCATGCAAATAGTTGTAAACCCAATTATAACTCCAGTTTTTACTCAAATTAATCCAATATGCAATGGCGATGTTTTAGCACCATTACCAACGACATCGAATAATGGCATTACAGGAACTTGGAGTCCTGCTTTAGACAATTCAACAACTACTACCTACACATTTACTCCAGATGCTGGGCAATGTGCAACGGCTGAAACCATGCAAATAATTGTAAACCCTATTATAATACCAA
>NZ_VSFC01000048.1 GCF_008084905.1 Xanthomarina maritima
TTATACACAGTGTTACATAATGCACCGACGCTTTTGAGTAAGCACGACAGATTAGATCGTTGGAGCATGAGTAACCACATTTCGCGAGCTTGAGTGAACAGGATCAGTTAGTCGAGTGAGAAATTCCGCAATCTTGCTCAATTTTCCGCAACATTGAGATTCCACAGCTGAGTGAGAATCCGTTTCTACTTTCAGTTCAGAGCTCGAGTGAGAAAATCTTTCAGAGTTTGAGTAAGACAAAAATCCGATGAATTCGAAATTTTGGATTTCCGTTTAAAAGGAGTTACAATTTTGGAGGTGTTTTATGTAACG
>NZ_VSFC01000063.1 GCF_008084905.1 Xanthomarina maritima
TAGTAACAGGAGGAGCTGGGTTCAACCCATGAAATGATGACAAATTTAGAGTCTCAATATTACTATGTATATATTTTGCTATCAAAAAAGGATGGTAAAAAATATACTGGTTATACAAAAGATTTGTCATCAAGATTTGAGGCTCATCAAAAAGGAAAAGTAACATCAACAAAGCATAGAAGGCCATTTGAATTAATATATTTTGAAGGTTGTGTATCTCAAGAAGATGCATTAAAACGAGAAAAGTATCTAAAAACACATTACGGAAAGATGTTTTTAGGGAATCGCCTCAAATCTTATTTCACTGGTCAAGTTCAGAATACAAATGAAAATAATGGAATATAAAATTAAAGACTATAAGTATTTAGTAACAGGAGGAGCTGGGTTCA
>NZ_VSFC01000059.1 GCF_008084905.1 Xanthomarina maritima
AAAAAAATCCCGACTCAAAAAATGAATCGGGATTCTAAAAAAGGCGATGACCTACTCTTCCACTAATGCAGTACCATCGGCGCTAATGGGCTTAACTTCTCTGTTCGGAATGGTAAGAGGTGAGCCCCATTGCAATAACCACCTTAAGTTATTGCTGTAGTAATAAATTTAATTTTATTATTTATTACTTCCAGCGTTCCAATAATATTGGAACAAATATCTTAACATATTGAAAAAAATGACATGAATTTTATAATTATACTTTTTTAAAAAGAACGGCTGTACAATAAGCCTATGGGTTATTAGTACTACTCGGCTATGACATTACTGCCTTTACACCTATAGCCTATCAACGTGGTCATCTTCCACGACCCTTTAAAGAAATCTCATCTTGTGGTGG
>NZ_VSFC01000057.1 GCF_008084905.1 Xanthomarina maritima
CAACATTAGTAAATAGTGTAGGACCAATCATGGCAAGTGATTATGAATTTTCTTCTTTAAGTGAAGGCACTTATACTGTTAATGTTAGTACTGAAGATGGATGTACACATACCGAAGATATTGAGATTATAGAACCACCATTATTAACAGCAACTTCAGCACTTACAAGTCCGTTAACTTGTATTGATGGTGAAATTATGGTTTACGCAAGTGGAGGAACACCACCTTATTATTATTTTGTAAATAGTACTACTGTTTTTCAAACATCTCCTATAATCACAGTATCTACACCAGGTATTTACAATATCACAGTTATAGATTTAAACAACTGTGAAGCTACAACATCTATAACAGTTGAAGCTTCTTTACCTCCTGATTTTACTATAAGTCAAACAAATATATTATGCGCAGGTGCATCAACAGGTTCAATA
>NZ_VSFC01000014.1 GCF_008084905.1 Xanthomarina maritima
TTGAAGCTTCAAATGTTTCAATCGAATGTGATGGAACTGGTAATAATGGGGCTATTCAAGCATGGTTAGATAGTAATGGTGGTGCTGTGGCTTCTGATAATTGTTCTGCAATTACTTGGACTAATAATTATGGTGGATCTGCTTCCGATTGTTCGGCTGCTATTGATGTAACTTTTACTGCTACAGATGCTTGTGGAAATTCTGTTTCTACTACGGCTTCTTATGCTATTCAAGATACAGTTGCTCCTATTATTAATACAAATGCTAGCCCTGAAACTGTTGAATGTGATGGTGCTGGTAATTTAAACGATCTAAATAATTGGTTAAATAATAATGGTGGTGCTTCTGCTACTGATGATTGTTCAGCTGTGGCTTGGTCTAATGACTTTAACGGTCTTTCTGATGATTGTGGTGAAACAGGTTCTGCTACGGTAACATTTACTGTTACTGATGGTTGTGGAAATGCTAGTTCTACTACGGCTACTTTTACTATTATTGAT
>NZ_VSFC01000011.1 GCF_008084905.1 Xanthomarina maritima
TTGAAACGAATATTTTAAGTGAAATTCTAGTAAACCTTGAAAAGGATGTCATTAACCTTAACTCAAAGATTACGTATAATAATGATAAAACCAAACTCAACAGAGACGTGTTGGAGCATTTAGAACAGAGAACACCCTTAACTGATTCATTGAAATGGTCTTATGCTAGAATAATTGGAAGAGGTAACTTTGAACCAATAACTGTCGCTTATGAAAATCTAAAATCTAAAGGAATAGACATCATTCATAATGATTCGCTCAGAATTGCTATTTCTGAATTGTATGATTTCAAATATTTCTACTTAACTGAAGATTTAAGGTCCGATTATGAGCATGTGAAATCATTGCATGAGACTGAAGCATATAAGAATATCAAGACGATATTTAGAGGTGATTTAGCCCAACGATGGGCAGAACCCGTAAACCTTGCAGAAATACAGAATAACATCTATTTTCAAGAAGTATTAAAACAAGCTATTGGTTTTTATTCTTATATGAATAGTACTTATAAAAGAGGAATAAAAGAGAATATGGCAGTACAGGAGCAAATTAAAAATGAATTAAAACAAAGAGAAAAATAACGAAAGCACAACAATGGCTATAAGTAATTGC
>NZ_VSFC01000025.1 GCF_008084905.1 Xanthomarina maritima
GCGGATTTTCTATTCGGTTTTTATTTGCTAAATTAGGTGCTTAAACACGCCACTAATCATACACAAAACCGTTGTGTAACATTTGAGAAATGAACAAAATACTAACTTACATATTAATATTTCTGTCTTTTAGTTGTGTTGACAAAAAGAATAAAACAGAAACTCAAACATCACTTACTGAACAAAGTGAAACGGAAATTTCGGATTCTGAAAAAACAAAAAAAACGATTTTTGATAAAGTCTTTAGGAAAATTAATGAAATTGAATATTTCAAAAATTACGAAAACGGAATTAGCTCTGTCATAAATTATGAAGAAAGTAGATGGGAATATGTTTTTGTTGAGATGGTAAATAACAACAAACGAATAGTTATTCTTGAGAAAATTGTTGAGACTGGAAAACCTGAAAAAAAGTATCAAATTTTAGATACCATTCATATCAATAATTTTAAAGAAAATGAATTCACATCATTTGGTGTTTGCCAAAATAACGGAAAAGCAGATTCTCGGATTTTCACAATAATTGAGAGAACTGAAAATGATTTTGATTTAGAATATTATTCCAAAATTAAAAGTGCGTGGAAAGCAAATCTTAAAACCAAAAAAATTGAAAAAATGACCGAAATAAATGGAATTATGTGTATGAATGAAAGTTATGGAATTTAAAAAAACGTTACACAACAAAGAACTGAGTTAAAAAACAAGCAATTTCAAGCTA
>NZ_VSFC01000007.1 GCF_008084905.1 Xanthomarina maritima
CCTGCTGCATCTGTAGCTGTTACGGTAACCTCAGTAGTACCCACCGGGAAGAAATCTCCTGGTTGGTGACTATAGCTAATAGTTCCTCCTGAGCCGCCTCCTGATGAATTTGTATAAGTACCTATTGGGAATACTGAAGAACAAGAAGCATTTGTTGTACAATTATCTGTTGCATTAGCTCCACTAAAGGTCCAATTCCCTGGAACAAATGTCGAGCCATCTGGTCCTGTATTGTTGCTGCGATATGCCCAACCATCTGTATAATTCCATCCTGAATTACCTCCTGTAAGCGCACCAAATGTATCTATTACACTGCCATTATAAAATAACTCAATGGCATCATCTCCATTAATTCCAGCGTCAGAATCAGTATCGGTTGGTGCAAAACCAAAATAACTAGTGAATGCTGTTATCTCAGTTGATATATAAATTCGGTCTCCTGCATTTGCTGATCCACTAAAAGTATATTCTTGACCATCTGTGCCTCCTCCATTATTTGCAGCTCCAAATCCGTATAAAGATAAATCGGCTATATCTGATATCACATAAAACTCTACCACTTTTGGTATTCCTCCTGTTATTGGTCCATCAAAGACACCTGATATAACCATTGGTGAAGATGGTGCCGTACCTCCTCCAAATGTGGAACAATTATCTGTAGCTGTAGCTTCAAAGTTTACTATGGCACCACAGTCGCCTAAATCATTACTTACTGTAATATCTCCTGGGCATGTAACCACTG
>NZ_VSFC01000033.1 GCF_008084905.1 Xanthomarina maritima
TCCAATCCGTTGTATTGAATTTCCGTGTTGCCTGCATAAATGTTTGGATTGGTATCATCGCAATCACCTTCGTTCTCCGTTTGACCATCGCCATCATCATCTATATCTAAAGGATTAATAGTATCTGGTGTGGTTGGATTACAGTCGTCGTCAATACCATTGTTTGGTATTTCGGTTACGTCTGGGTTGACATTTGGATTTGAATCGTCACAATCTTCAATTTGTAAAAAGCCATCACGATCTAAATCATCATCAAGTGAACCAGGATTGCAATCGTCATCCAATCCGTTGTATTGAATTTCGGTTGCATCTGGGTTGACATTTGGATCTGTGTCATCACAATCTGGAGTAGGGTTACTAATATTATAGATAAAATAATTTTCAGCAGGTTGGAAACAAGTTTGAATTCCAGAACCTTCCAAAGGAAAGCCATCATTGTCTTCGTCCAAAAACCAAAGAGGTCGCTGAACAATAGCTGGGTCTGCATCGTCTATTAAACCGTTACAATTGTTATCATAACCATCGCAGTATTCATTTCCAAATGGAATGTCATTGGCATTATTATCATTACAGTCTATATCTGCAGCAAATCCATCATTATCTTCATCGATATCTGAACATTCAGAAATACCCCAATTACCTGCAAATCTTTTACAATAATAACCTGGTTCACTATACTCCCAATAAAATTTATACAAATGACCATTAATTAATGTAATAACTGAATCTGCTGTATAATATTCAATTGATTCATAAGTTCCAGTAATAGAATGGCTTGTACTTGATCCAACTGTAATATCTTCAATTATAAAGTTTAGTGAGAATGGTAAGTCTGATACAAATTGAAATAAATAGATAACGGAGCCACTATTACAATTTACAGGGTCGCTTATTTCATATGATAAACCAAAACTATATCCTGGTTGATTCGGAATTACACAATTTTGTGCTATAGCAATTTTTATAAAAAAAGTACTAAATAGTAATGTGAAGAATAATTTTTTCATGATACATTGTATTTTGTGATTAATAGTATTTTATATTTTATTGACGTGTCCATTCTTGGTAATTGCCAGCGCCACCAGCATCTACTGATATCAAGATGACATTTTCAGACTCAAAATCTAGTGTGGCACTATAATAATTATAGTCACTTCCTAACTCGGAATGCGTGAAATCACTAATATCACTAGGTAAGATATTCATCCACTTAACATCATCAACCTCGAAACCAGAATCTATTGGGTCTACAATTACTCCATCATTATCAGTCACTTCTATTACCATACCAATGTTTCCTGTATGATTACCTCCAGTTCGAAGCCATGTACCCTGTATATCTGCAATGGTATAGGTTACTTCATTATTATTATTGTTGTTATTACTATTGTTATTTTGATAGGGATCTAACAATGGACTGTCTTCAGAACATGAAAATAATGTAATGAGCACGATACATATAGCATGAATAAATTTTGGTTTTGTTTTCATAATGATGTTTTTGATGATTAGATTTTCTGACTTTATTAATCTCTTTTAATACAATCTTTAGTGTACTTAAAAACAAAAGGTTAACATCATTCCTGAATTTTTAGTAATTTTCTTACTTTTAAATAACTTTTTTCAATTATTGGTTAACCTTTTACTTTTTTATTAACTAAATGAATAGACATACTGAAGAGCTTTTTACCAAAATTAGACAGGGTGACAGTAAAGTATTAGAAGCTATTTATGTAGATAATAGGTTAGCTTTTCTCAATTTTGGATTAAAATATAATTTGAATGAAGAGGCTCTATTGGATATTTATCAAGACGCCATTATTGCATTTGTTGAAAATGTGACCAATGGCAAAATAATAGCTTTAAACAGTTCAGTTAAAACTTATTTGTTTTCAATAGGAAAGTATATGATTTTCAAAAAACTGAAAAAGGAAAGTAAATTAGAGACATTAGACCTTGATGATAAAAGATTAGAGTTGTCAATAAAATTAATTGATAATATTAATGACGAAACTGATAATGAACGCAATAAGCTCATTGAACATTGTTTAGATAAACTCGGTCATCAATGCCAAGCAGTGCTTAAGCTTTTCTATTATAACGGTTTAACTTTGGAAGAAATACAGCAGCATCTGGACTATAGTAATTACAATACCATAAAAAGTCAAAAATCACGTTGTCTCAAAAATTTAAAAGAATTGATTAATGATCATTTAAAAAATGAATAAGGAAGAATTAATAGCGAAATATATTCGGAATGAATTATCTGAATCCGAAATAAAAGAGATTGAAGAATTACTAGATTCCGATACTCATTTTAAAGAGCAGTTTGAATTTGAAACGCAAATTCAAAAAGCAATTTATAGGCGTGAACATGATAAAAATAAACAATTTTTAAAAAATATAGAAAGTAAGGTTTCTTCTAAAAACTCAAAAGCTAATTGGTTTTTAATTGCTGCTTCAATTATACTGTTGGCTTCTTTAGGCTTTTATTGGAAACAGTACACTACAAGCCCTGAAAGGCTTTTTTCAAATTACTACTCAAAAGCCAGTAACACATCACACCCAATTGTCAGACACAATTCGGATACTGATAAATTGACCAAAGCCTTTATAGCTTATGAAAGTGAAGCTTATAACAAAGCGCAATCTCTTTTTGCTGAAGTTTATAAACTTTTAAATAATTCAGAGTTGTTATTTTATGAAGCTATTTGTTATATGGAAATGGATGAGACACAACTAGCTATAGAGACCTTTAACAAGCATCAAACTTTTCAAGATAAATTAGCTGGAAAAAGTCAATGGTATTTATCTCTCGCTTATTTAAAATCTAATAAAAAAAATAAGGCCGAAAATCTTTTGAAAGAGATTAGTTCTTCTACCTCTAATTATAATTACGACAAAGCAAAGGATTTACTTTCTAAACTTTGATTTCTTATAATAGACCAAAGCCATTGCTGGAAATACAAGTATTAAGAACCATAAGAGTTTATAATCTCTTTGTGGCTTAAACGGTTTAGTATTCCCAGAAATCACAAATCCTGACCAATAGTAAGGATGTTTTAGTTCTTCATCAATATTGGAATTCAGATAATCTTTCTTTGCTAATTTTAAAGCTAAATCTTTTGGCTTGCCATCATTCAAGTATTTATAAAACAAAGTCATAAGCGTAGCTGTGGCTTTATCATCAACTTTCCAAAGACTCATAACCGTACTTGGAACTCCTGCATAGGTAAAAGCTTTAGATATACTCTGTACACCCTCTCCATTAATAAAACGTCCATTTCCTGTATCACAGGCACTCAAAACTGCTAAATCTGCCTTAAGAGCAGTATTATATAATGACCCAATTAATAAACCGCTCTCGGCAAAATTCAATACCGATAATTCCGGAGTATCTATGTCTATGGTAGTATGTATCCCAAAATGCAAGACATTGTGTGATCGCAGATGTTCTAATAAATCATTTTGGTTTTTAATGTAGTAATCTGTTGCATGGACATTTTCTTTAATACCATTGATTTCTCTATCCAGTTCTGGAAGAAACCCTTTCTGGTTGAAATTATTTTTGTTTTGTGCTACAAAAATTCCGACATCTAGGTTTTTGATACTACTTTGAGCCTTTGTTTGTTCTAAATAAATTTTAAGACTATTTGAATAAGATAACACATTCTTTGAATTGAAATAATCTGGCAGCAACACTTCAAAAGGTAATAAATTGAGTAATCCAGAATGGATAATTACAACATGTTCCAAGTCTGTCTTTATAATCGGATTAGCCAATTTTTTTAATAAATCTGGTATTAATAGCTCGGAATTGAAAGTGGAAATGGCGTCTACAAAATTTTTAATCTCTTTTGTAAAGTTGTCACCATTGTGTATTTTTTGTAAGTCTATTAGCTTGTTGGTAATAGTAAAAACATATAAATCTTCTTGAACAAGTATATATTTCACGACTGCTTCATTATATTGAAGCAGTTTTTTTAAGTCTTGTATATTAAAATCATTACTAGAAGACTTGGCATATTGAATGAAATTATCATGGATAAACTTTTGATGTTTTCGTAATTGATTATTTAAATCGGTTAAATGAAGCTTTAAAGTATCGGTATTTTCAATCTGTGATTGTTTCTCTTCATAGATACGCTCTTGATAATAATTGACAAGAGACTTCAACTTTTCTTCTTCTAACAACAAGCTATCTGGAACATTAATTTTTGCTTGATTACCATATAAGAATTTAGACCATTCCAGCTTGGAACTATTGTTCTCTATAGCTTCAACAGTTGTTTCCAATAATTGTGTAGATGGTTTTAATAAGGCGCATTTGAGTAAGCCTTCTTGAATCAATGTAAAGCTTTGATACAATTTGTCATTAAAGGCGTCTCCTTTGTAAATACGGTCAAAGAAATTTGAAGACAACTTAAAAAGATTAATGGCTACCGTTAAAAACGCATCATTATTGGACACATTATACCAGTCCAAATATTGGTTAGCTACTTCAAGAATATTGTTGAGAATTTCGAAAGTATAAAACTCATTTAAATCACTAATTTCCAAACTAGCCAGATTGGATGAAGAATTTTGATTTTTTAACAAAGATGCAAAAGCAGTTTTAAACTGAATTTCTAATTGATCTTGAGTTAATGATTCTTTTAACAAGAATGATTTTTTAAACAATAAATTTAACTTGTCGTGCTTTGTTAACTCTTCGTTCTTTAGAATTGTTTCCATTAGCTCCAAAGCCTTTTCCTTCTTATTGTGGGCGACATACAAATCAAATAATTCAATTTGGTATTGTAGTGGATTTATGAAATAGACCTCTTTATATGTTTCTAGTAATAGCAAAGCATCAACAATTAGTTTCTCTGCTGTTTTAAATTCTATACTCGGAAGTTTTGCTTCAGTTAAATTCAAATTAGCTTTGCTTTCTATATTCCATCGATACTTGTCGAGCGAATCTTTTAAAATTTCTTGGGTTTCGTCAATAAATTGCTTGGCTTTATCATAATCCTTGTGCTTTAAATACAGTTTTATGTAGCTCTCATTCATTAAAACCCGTTCTCTTTTGACTAAAGTAATTTTTTCAGTCTTTTTACGAGAATTAGCAACAGAATCAAAAAGTTCTTCTTTTTTGTATAAATAACTTTCTGCCAATTCTTGGTTACCATAGTTTAAATGCCAATTTGTCAATTCCCCGTAAATGGTGAATTTTTGAAAAAAAGCGTCCTCTTCATTATAAATATTTGCCCAATAATTCTCTGACTCCTCCAATAATTTAAATTCCTCGTTTTTTAATCCTAACTTTCTGTAATTATTAATTATCCTATGATTATTAAGGTAAACGTCCTTCAAATTTTTAGGATGAAATTCTTTATAAAGCTTGAATGAGCGTTCATAATACTCATTGGATTTTTCAGGGTTATCCAATTTATTATTTATAAACCCTAAATCGTCTAATACATATAGAATCTCAATTTTATATTCAGGAAAAGTATCTCGTAGAACTTCGTAATTCTTTTTTGCCTCAATTAATGCCTCTTGCCACTGTCCAGTATAACCATATTGATGATAAATTCTATTTAAAATTAAATGCCTAAAGAACAGTTTTCTGTCATCCTGCGATATAATATTTTCTACCAAACGATAAGCCTCTTTAGATTTTTCAAGACCTTCCAATATATTCTTTCTTCCGCCTCTTGTTTCTAAAATGCACGATTTCGTGTAAAGCCATTTAGCTTTTAAATATGTTTTATAGTTTGCAGAATGATCCGGTTCATCCAATGCTAATTTCCTAAACTTTATAGATTCATCATACTCACCAATATTGTCCAGAGAATCAGCAATTGAAGTATTGATAGTAATGATGCTTTCTTGAGAAAGCCCAAAAAAAGGCAAAAAACAAAAAAACAATACCCTTAAGTAATTCATTAGTAGTTGGTTCGTTACTTAAAGTTATAAAAAAGATTTGATAACTTAATTACAAAACAGACGTAATTGCTTTTACCATTTTATTGGCACGTTTTATTACCTCTTCTTCAGTCCAAGATAATTTAATTAAGCATGAAATATTACGGCCAATGTAATGGTCTGATTGCTCAAAAGTCTGAGACTTGACATATTCCAATCCTTCTTTGACTTCTGTAGAAAGTGGATATAGGGTTTTAAGTGTTTTGAGGTGCTCCCACTTTCTAATGTAATGCCAATTGTTGTCATAGTAGTTCCAACAGGCATCAATACTATTTTCTTTAAAAGCCTGAATGACCTTTCTAGAGGTTTCTAAATCGGGTAAAAAGAAACTTAAAAAAGAATAGCTTTCTTCGCCACCTTCAGGAACGGTTCTGAAAGTCACTTCTGGAATTTGAGATAAGGCCTCTCTAATTATTGTATAGTTTTTCTTTTGTATAGCAACAAATTCGTCCAAACGTCTTAATTGTGCCAAACCAACAGCAGCATGCAACTCAGATATCCTAAAATTATAGCCTAAAAACGGATGGGTTTCAGCTCCTCTATCATTGCCTTTATGGTCATGACCATGGTCTGAATAATGATCGGCATGCTTGTAATATGTTTCATTGTTCGTTAATACTGCTCCACCTTCGCCAGCAGTTATAATTTTAACAAAATCTAAAGACAAACAGCCTAAATCGCCAATACTGCCTAAAGGTTTTCCTTTATAAGTAGCTCCAGTTGCTTGTGAAGAATCTTCAATTAATATTAAATTATGCTTTCTACAAATAGCTTGCAAAGCCTCTAAATTTGCCATGCTTCCACACATATGAACTGGCATAACAGCCTTAGTTTTTGATGTTATAGCATTTTCAACTGCTTTTGGACAAAGTGTTAGAGTGTCGTCTATATCCACTAAAACCGGAATGGCTCCAAGCATCATAATGGCTTCAAAACTGGCTACAAAGGTAAATGTTGGCATAATAACCTCATCTCCTGCTCCAATTCCTGCACTAACCATAGCCACAGAAACAGCTGCTGTTCCACTAGAAACCAATTGTGCGTGTTTTACTTGAAGTTGATTTTCTAATTCGGTTTCCAATGCTTTGGCTTTCCAATGGCCTTTTCTCATACCATCAAATCCATAACGCATCAAGACACCATTATCTAAAACATCGTTTAATTCTTTTCGCTCTTTATCACCAAATAATTCAAATCCTGGCATATTCTTATTTTTTTAATTCTATAACACTTTCAGTAACCGTTTTTCTTACTTTTTTAAAATCTGCAAATATATCATCTTCAGCTCTGTACCCTATTGGTAAAAGTAACACAGATTTTAATCCATGTTTATTTAAATTAAGAATTTCGTTATAAGCTTCTGGATCAAAACCTTCCATAGGACAAGAATCTATACCCTCTAAAGCACAAACGGTTAATATATTTCCCATAGCTAAGTAGGCTTGTTTGGTAGCCCAATCTTCAATTTCTTTTAATGGTTTGCTTTCAAAATCGGAAATTAAAAAATCTTGAAATGGTTTTAAAATCGTTTTGGATGTATTTCGAATCGTATGTACTCTATTAAAATATTCCAAAACAAATTCTTCATCAATACTTGTTTCAATACAAAATACCAAAATATGCGATGCTTGAGCAATTTGAACTTGATTCATTGTATGCTTGACCAAGTCTAATTGTAGTTCTTTATTTTTTAAAACAACCAATTTTATAGGTTGTAACCCATAAGAAGTAGCTGTTAAGTTAAAGGCTTGGTATAAAACATTTAACTTATCTTCAGATATTATCATAGATGAATTAAATGATTTAGTAGCATATCGCCATAGTAATTTTTGTATAATACCCATATTCATTTTAGTAATCAGAACGACAAAAGTAATACTTGCAATTTGTTTCAACTAACAGATAATCAAAATATTCATGGATGCTTAAAAATTCTTTAGAAATTTTCAGTTTATTTATTTGAAAGAATCAAAAAAGGATACTATATTTGCACCCGCAATTAGGAATACCTAATGAGACAATCAAGGAGAAATGGCAGAGTGGTCGAATGCGGCAGTCTTGAAAACTGTTGAGGGTCACACCTCCGGGGGTTCGAATCCCTCTTTCTCCGCTAGGAATTCACCAAATTCCACCAAAACCCGATAAACACTATGTTTATCGGGTTTTTACTTTTTATACTTTATCATAAAATAACATCTGACAACAATTAAAAGGTCCCCTATTCGGTTCCCTATTGAAAAAATTCAAAGAGTGAACCGAATTTCACCAAACCCCTATAAATACTATGATTAACAGTTGTTTATTTTTATTAAATTACCTATATTTATAAGTAATTAATAGAGTGAACCGATGTATAATACATTTTCCATTTTATTCTTTCTTCAAAGGAACAGAGCTACTCCAGACGGAAAAGCCCCTATTTATGCACGTATCACTGTAAATGGTAAGAGAGCCCAGTTCAGCATTCAGCGTAAAATCCCTATTGAAAAATGGGATAATAACTCTGGAAAAGTAAAAGGAAACTCACCAGAAGCAAAATCAATCAATAAGTTTATCGATGAAATCCGTTATAAGCTAAACAAAATCCAGGAACGCTTTTTAGATACAAATAAGACTTTTACAGCAATGGCCATCAAAAGCCGTTACATAGGTAACGACAAGGTTAACAAGATGCTTATTGCTATATTCCAGGCACATAATGATGAAGTAGAGAGTTTAATAGGCAAAGACTTCGCTCCTGGCACTGCAGAACGCTATCGTACATCAAAAAAACACGTACAAGAGTATATTCAAAAAGAATACAATGTGGATGACATTCCAGTAAACGATGTAGATCATAAATTTATAACCGGTTTAGAGTACTATTTAAAGACCGAGCGCAAGTGTAGTCACAACACAGCAATCAAATACATAACGAACTTCAAGAAGATTATTCGCATTGCTTATGCGAACGATTGGATATCAAAAGATCCGTTCTTTCATTGGAAAGCTAAATTAAAAACTGTCGATAGAGAATTCCTCTCTAAAGAGGAGCTTCAAACTATTGTAGATAAAGAATTCAAAATCCCTCGCCTGGAATTAGTGAAAAACATTTTCGTTTTTAGCTGTTTTACTGGTCTTGCATATATTGATGTTAAGCAACTCACTAAAAATGATATTGTTATTGGAATCGATGGAGAGCATTGGATTAAAACCAAAAGAGCGAAAACTCATACCAGAAGTAATATCCCATTACTTCCCATTCCAGCCTCTATCATTGAAATATATAAAAATCACCCTGAAGTAAAAAACAGCGATAAACTCCTTCCAATTTTAAGCAATCAAAAAATGAACTCCTATTTAAAAACGATTGCAGACAGTTGTGAAATCAACAAAAACCTCACTTACCACTTGGCAAGACATACTTTTGCTACTACCGTCACTTTAACCAATGGTGTTCCAATTGAATCCGTAAGTAAAATGCTTGGTCACAAATCGCTTAAAACCACACAACACTACGCTAAAATTTTGGACAGAAAAGTAAGTGCCGATATGAATACCTTAAAATCAATTTTAAAAGACCAGGAAGAAAAATCCCAAAAACAAACAAATAGCTAAACAGCTCTTATGTAGAAGTTTGCATAAAATTTCTTACATTTATAACCCCAACCCCAAATGTCACTATTTATGAATAAGATTAACCACCTTGTTGATGAATATAAAAATCAAATTAATAGATATCAACCAGAGAGCCTAAAGGAGATTTCCAATTTAAAATTTCTCATTAATCTCAGTAGTGAATATCTTCATCAACTACGGCTTTCAATAAGGCAAAGAGGATTCCTTTCTAAAGAAGATGAAATTCATTTTTTTAAAAATATAAAACCTCTTGTTAACGGACATTTAAAATACTTTTCCCATGTGCACTACTATTTAATGAATCGTCCTAAGATTAGTGCTTCAAGACAACGAAAATATATTCACATCATTTTAGATAAGTTCGAAGCTCAAAAAACACGTGAAATTGACTTCGTAAAATACTACAGACATAATGCTACTAGGTTAGATCACATTTACTTTGTTCGGGGTATGCATACCATAGCAATAACAAAAACTATATATCATTTTATTGATCCAGAATTCTCCACGACTCATGATGATAATATGGCAAAAATTGTGGCTTACGACCTATTAATGACTTATTACAAAAAAGAGCTTCTGTATTTAAAAACTCTGAAACTACCTTTAATTAATGAAAGTAGTTCTCTAAAAACTCAAAGTCTTAAATGGACAGCTTCCAAAACAGATCTCGTCGAGTTAATATATGCCATGTATGCTATAGGTGCCATTGAAAATGGAAATATAGATTTAAAAAGTCTGGCAAAAATCTGTGAAACGCTTTTCGATATTGAATTAGGAAATTTCTACAAAACTTATGGAGAAATAAGAGCTCGTGAAAAAGATAGAACAAAGTTCTTAGATAATTTGAGACTTTCCTTACTCCGAAAAATGGATAAGGACGACGATTAACATCACTTTCATTTTATAATATTAATAATACATTTATTTTCGCTCAAAACCGCACACCTCATACCTCACTCCTCACCAACCCACTTCCCTACAAGATTTCATTAATAATTTTTCATGTTAAACGATTAATTCTAACCAAATCTCACCACAGCTCTTCCAGAAAATTAATGTTAAATTCTTTCGGTAGCTCTTCGGTACTACCGAAGAAATCTCAACAATCTACCCCAAATTTGTTTTGTAATAATTGGGTTAATAGCAGAAAAGCCATCGTCTAAGGCGAAAGCTCATGGTGATGGCTTTATTAAAAGTCCACTAATACATCTAAAATTATTTATAAATTAAAACTATAAAATGATGCCAGCAACAATCCTTACTACCGACGATCTGTATCAGTTCAAAACTGAATTATTTGACGAAATAAAATCCATCCTGTCAAACTCTCAAAACTCCAAGAGATATCTAAGATCCTCCGATGTCATGGAACTCTTACAGTTAAGTCCTGGTACCCTTCAAAACCTACGTGTAAACGGCACCCTTCCCTACACCAAACTTGGAGGGATCATTTACTACGATGAAGATGATATCAACAGGGTTTTAGAGCAAAATCGTTTTGAAATATAGTACACTTTTGCCACGGGGTCTCCAAAATCCCCGCTTCTGTCGACAGAAGCGGGGATTCCCTAAAAGTAAAAACAAATGTTCCAATCATCAGACTGGAAGAACCATATCAACTTTCTTAATTTTTAGAAAAGAAAAATATGCCACCAATAAACTACATCCGTCACCTAAACTCAATCTTTCTACTATTCACAAAAGACAGTAGATTAAATCCAACTCATGTTAGTTTATATATGGCATTCTTTCAACTATGGAACCACAATCGCTTTCCAAAACAATTTTATGTAAATCGAGAAGAGGTTATGAAGTTATCTAAAATTGGTTCAAAATCCACCTATCACAGATGTTTAAAAGAATTAGACCACTATAAGTACCTCATTTATTTTCCGTCCCACAACCCATTTAAAGGCTCACAAATTAAGATGCTCATTTTTGGGACAACCTCTGGACAAGCTCTGGACTTAGCCGTCCCAAATCAAGGACAAGCACTGGTACCTTTATATAAACATAATAAACAAATAGAAAACATTAATAAACTTGACCAGCCAAAAAATCAAAAAGTAGTTGATGAATTTTTTAAATCACAAAACTGGCCTGATATCGAATCTAAAAAATTCTATAATCATTACCAGGGCATCGGTTGGAAAGTTGGTGGTAAAACTAAAATTGTCAATTGGCAGGCAACCGCTCAAAATTGGATGCTAAAAGCGGAAGAAATCAAAAAAAAAGAAACCCCCATTGCAGTTAGCCAAATTCGAGACAACCTCAAAACAACCAAGGATAAAAATTACAATCAGCCTTTGTAATTGTTATTGCGAGGAAATTAAGACGAACCAATCTATTAAATCAAATGTCTCCCTGAGCCTGTCGAAGGGCGAAAACAAACAATTTTAAAAGGAGTAAAAATCATGAAAAAACCCATACACATGATAACCGAAGGTGGCATCGACTACCCACTAGGTAAAATAGAAAACTACTGTCTTCACTACGATTTTGATAAAGTCCTAATCTACCTGGAAGCAAAAGGCAAACTCCTATTTGGCAAACACTTCAAACTTTACAAAGAAGACTACCACATCATTTTCAAACTTTGCATTTACACAATTCAAGATTTAGACTATTGTGCAAAACTAAATATCGACCCAAACAAAGGTATTTTATTAACAGGTCCTGTGGGTTGTGGCAAAACAAGTTTAATGAAACTCGTTAGGCATCTGACACCACATCGCCGAGCATATAAAATCATTCCCTGCAGAAATGCCGTCTTTAGTTTCAATCACTTAGGCTATAAAACAATTGAAGAATATGGCAATGAGGAATTTTATTGTTTCGACGACCTAGGTGTGGAACCTACTGGCAGACACTTTGGCCAGGACTGCAATGTTATGGGAGAAATCCTATTATCTCGTTACGACCTATCCCTGCGCAGGCAGGAATCTCAGAATCCAAACACAAAAAACCCAACACCCAAAAACTATTACACGACCCACGTCACCACAAACCTCAACGCCATAGAAATAGAAGAACGTTACGGGAATCGCGTACGTTCTAGAATGAGAGCCATGTTCAATCTCTTGGCTTTCGATCAATCTGCTAAAGACAAACGATAATAATTTTCTTTGCAAGCGCTATAATCTTTTTTAAACATCAAGGCCAATAACTTTTGTTAGTTTTGTTATTATTGCTTTAAGGTATGCGTATTTGAAAATTTATTTAGAATCAGCACTTCTTAAGATGTTAAATATAGTAAAGCTAAACAAGTAAGAAATACTATAATTCCAAATCCGTAGATATATAATATAATTACTAATATTATTGCAATCACAATAAAAATAATAGTTTCTATTATGTTAAGTTTTCTTTCATGATATGCTCCTTTGTCACTTAATAAATGGTAAACAGCAACAAGAATTAAGAGGATGCCAATAAAGCTTCCAACGTATTTTAAGACTAAAATATAATCCATTTATGGTATAATTTATAATGTGCAAGATTGCTAATAAACCTCGATAAACAAAACCTGTTTATTTATGAATTATAACTTTGCATCTTTTAGTTGTATTATTCAGTTTTAATATCTCTTAATTTCCATCAATGTTTAATGCAAGTTAAGAGTAATTATTTACCCACTACCATCCACCAAAACCAAACGCCATAGAAATAGATGAACGTTATGGTAATCGTGTACACCCTAGAATGAGAGCCATGTCTAACCTCTTAACGTTTGATCAATCAGCTAAGCATAAACGCCTATAAACCATTTCAAACTTATTTTGTTCATTAATTTAAAATGTTCAGTGACACTGAACAGGTAATTCTAGTGAACATAAAAATAACGAGATCTTAACATATATAATGTTGACAAATAGGATAATTTTTGTAGTTTTGTAAACCATTAAACCTTACCACTATGAAAGAATTATTTGCAAAAAGATTGAAGAGCGCTAGAGTTCGCGCGTCTCTATCGCAGGATGAACTCGTTGATAAGATGAATAATGTGGTATCTAAAAATGCAATATCTAAATACGAAAAAGGTAATATGTTACCAGATTCACAAGTTTTAATCGAGTTAGCAAAAGCATTGGGTGTTAAGACTGATTATTTCTTCAGAGAGTTTAATATCTCAATAGAAAAAATAGAATTTCGTAAGAAAAAATTAGGCATAAAAAAAGTCAATGCAATTAAAGAAAAAGTTATTGATATTGTAGAACGTTATCTAGAGCTGGAGCAATTCTTAAACATTACTTCTACTTTTAAAAACCCTATTGAGAATATAAAAATTAATGATAAACAAGATATTGAAAAAGCAGTTAATCATCTATTAGCACAGTGGCAATTAGGATATAATGCATTGCCTAATATAATTGATTTACTAGAAGACAAACACATTAAAGTTATCGAAATAGATGCCCCTCAAGAATTCGACGGTTTTTCAGGCTGGGCAGATGGAACCTTTCCAGTAATTGTATTAAATCAAAATTATGGGTTAGAAAGAAAACGATTTACTGCATTGCACGAGTTAGGACATTTAATTATGCAAATCAATCCTGATTACGAACATAAAGAGGTGGAAAAATTGTGTCATCAATTTGCTGGTGCAATGTTAATGCCTGAAAAAACTTTTTCTAAGGAACTTGGAGGAAAAAGATCTTCTATTTCTCTTAATGAATTAATTGCCATTAAAGAAGAATATGGTATTTCTATTCAAGCTATAATGGCAAGAGCAAAAGATTTTGGGTTTATTACTGAATTTCAATTCAGAAAATTTAGAATCTATATTTCTAAAAATCGTTCTGAGAAAGGATTGGGTAATTATATAGGAAGAGAATCATCTCACAGGTTTAAGCAATTATTATTCAGAGCCACTTCAGAGGAAATCATTTCAATGAGTAAAGCTGCAAACCTATCCAATCAAAAATTAGCTACTTTTAGAAAAGAATTTATTGCAATATGAAGATAGTTGTTAACGATGCTAATATTTTAATTGATTTAGTGGAGTTGAAACTACTACCCCAATTTTTTGCACTCAAATTTGAGTTCTTTACAACATCTTTAATTCTCGAAGAATTACTGGAAGACCAACAAATCGAATTAGAAACTTATATTAAACAAAGAATTCTCATTGTAGAAGAAATGTCTGCAATAGATTTGGTGGCAATAAAAACCATAGAAAAATCAAAACCCAAGTTATCCCAACAAGATTGCTCAGCATATCATCAAGCGACTACAAAACAAAGTATACTTATCACAAGTGACAACGTTCTTAGAAAATATGCAATAGCTACAAATATTCATGTTCATGGCCATCTTTGGGTATTCGATCAAATGGTAGTTCAAAAAACATTAACACCCCTAACTGCATCTCAAAAATTAACCAGTTTATGCGAAACTATTAATACGCAATTGAAATTACCAAAAACAGAATGCGATAAAAGACACGATCTTTGGAATAAATAAAGCAGTCATTATAAAAGTAATTCTAAAACCCCACCTTCTCCTCTAGCAACCCAATCAAATCACTATCATAATATTTATAAACATCAGGAATACCCAATACTTTAATCTTTGAGTAATACCTTGAACTAGTATGCTTCTGTATCTGCTCTAGATGCCCTTGTTCCATGACATAAACTATCTCAGCCCATTCTAATAATTCCTCAGTAAGTTCTGTTGTTCCTTCTTTTCTACAAATCTTTAAATTAGTACCTGCACTCAAAAATTCATGATCACTATACTTTAAAGCAAAATAATCTTCAGCAGTCTTAGACCGTAGTTTGTTTGCTGAACATACAAATAGAATTTTCATAATAATACATTTTTCTATTTTACGGTTTACCGTAACATTAATAAATTTTGATTTATTACTTTTCCGTTTAATGTTAAATTGACACCAAAAACTAGGCAAATAACTATAAATTTAATTTTAACAATCATAGAATTTACATAAATTAGTCAATTCTTGACCGGTATAAAATAACTTAGAATTCACTAAAAACAAAATGTCCAACAGTACACACGCACATTTAAGATATAATATCCTAGACAATTGCTTTCGTAATAAATCATATAGTTTTGATGAATTGTTAGAATATGTAAATAATAGAATTTCTGAATCTTACCCAGGCGAAGGTATCTCAAAAAGAACCTTGCGAGAGGACCTCAAAGTATTTAGAAACAAAGTGAATGGTTTTGCAGCACCATTACCCGATAATATTAGAATTTTAAAATACTCAGATCCTAACTTTTCAATAGCTAAACGACCACTTTTAGAGCAAGAACTAAACTTAATCTACACGGCACAACAACTATTAGAACGATTTGAGAACCATCCAAAGTATAACAAACTAGCAGAAGCATTAATAAAATTTCAAGATGAAGAAGAACAAGAAACTGATGCGTCTAAAATCTTGTATTACGATCAAAACGAAGAGTACAAAGGGATCAAATATTTAAAGCCGTTATACCTTGCTATTAAGAAAAAACAGGTCCTACAAATTACTTATAAGAGTTTTTACGATAATGTTCCAAAAGTATATCAATTTCACCCCTATTTATTAAAACAATATAATCGAAGATGGTTTGTTTTTGGTCTTAATAATACCGAAGGAATATCACAATGGAGTATTCCTCTTGATGAACGATTAATTGATTTCAATATTATGGAGGATGCAGAGTTCATAGAATCCGAAACAAATTGGGACGATTTTTTCAGAACAATGGTAGGTGTGGTTCGTCCAATTGATGCTAAAATAGAACGTGTTGTAATTCAGTTTTATAATGGAAGAAAAAAATTCTTTACCACGAAACCTTTTAATCCAGACTATGAAGAATTTTTTGAAGAAGAAAAGCAAGACCAAGTATGGTTTAACACAATAATTAATAAAGAGTTAGTACAACAGTTGTTGTCTTATGGAAAAGATGTTCAAGTGTTAGAGCCTGAAGTGCTAAAAGTGCATTTAAGAGAACATTCTTTGGTAATGTATCAGAATTACAATAAATAACTATGCAGTTATATAGCATAGTTAGTTTTTATGTTTGTCATTATAATATCAAAACTATTAACTAGAACATCTACCATTATTACTGTTTTAAGTGAGGATGTAATTGTTGAGAGAGAAGATTTCGTGAATTAAAAAATATAATCTGTTAAATACTTAATATGTCTTACTTCCAAAAACTACTTGTTACAAACCATTTATCATCTCATGATGGTCGTCCTTTATGGAGGTATTTTTTAACCGAACCAGATTTTCAAGAGTTGCGTAAAACCTTAAGTTATGCTAAACCATATTATATAGATGCTAGAGATGCTGCTTTGTATTATGCAGAATGGTGGAAACGTAATTATAATGGAGGAAGTCCAAATAAAGAAAGTGTTTTCGACTCTATTGGGGGCAATATAAGATACAACTATAATTACAATGAGTTTTATCAAATAGCAAAGAAAGGCGGTCAAATGCTAGGTCTTAAATGGATTGTTAAACAAAATACTTTGCGATTTAAGACATTGCTTCTTCAAGGAGGCTTGCCTTTAACTCATATTAGTGGAAATCAAGGAGGGTATTTAAATTTTCTGTTAGCCGTGTTAGAGGAGCAACCAGAAACTATTGAAGACTTTATTTTTCAGCCACATATCATAAACCACTTACCTGTATCTAGTAGAAATGATACCATTTATGAGAATTGTTTTGAAATAGTTCGCTCTATTCTTAACAAAGAAAGTGTTTATGATGATTTGTTAAACTCTGATGATACCTTAAAGAGTATTTCTAGTCAATTAAAGATACGTGCAAATCAATTAGAACGAAAAACAAGACTAACCAAGCCAAAAAACTATTGGTTAATGAGTAAAATAGATGAAAAAGTACATATTCATCTTACTCTCGGTTTAGCATCAGTTTATACCAAAGAGGGGCTAGCTAATATTCTGGGCATCGAAATTGACGAAAGTGAATATCAATTTTATCTTAATGACAAGCTAATCTGTGTATTTAAAAGATTGCATTCTGGTAGCTATAAAACGGATTGGTTTAACCAAGAAAATCATAATTGGGATGGAGAAGATAGTCTGCCAAATACCTATGTTATTGCGGATGGTAAACAAACGACTATTCATGATTTTATTCAAATCAATCCATCACTTGACAAACCGACCCTTTGGTCTAAATATTCTGAAAGTGAATGGCGACTAATAAAAGGAAATGGTAGTACAGATAAATCTGCAGCCATTTTAATGCCCTCCAATTGGGAATCAGAAAATGAGTCTCAACAGGTTGAAGTACTTGATGACAAATTGCTTTGGTTAGAGTTTGAAGGAGAAATACAAATCAAAAAAAATAAAGAACAAAGAACATATTTAAGCGATGTTGAATCTTTTGATTGGACTATTGAGAGTAGAAAACCTCAATGGATGCAAAAATCTAGTATGCCTGTGGTTAGAAGTAGATTTAATATTTTTCTTTATGATGTGAGTAATAAAATCATTCCATCGTCGAAATATCAAGTTTGGATAAAAGCGAATAGAGTTGGTTTGGATTGGAGAGAACTATCTGAAGTTAAAATTTTGCCATTGGGTTGTATTGATGTTAAAATTGAAGTGAATGGCTTAACGGCGTATGATTTGATTTATAATATTGGAAATTTATCAATAGAAAACACTGAAACAGATATTGATAAAGCATTAATTACTGCCAATGGATTAGGAGGAATGGTTATGAACCTACTTGAAACCCCTTTAGTAAATATTAACCACCAAAATAACCAGTTTGCTTTAATAGTGAATACAGAGCACTCTAAAATACCTCCTATGGTTAAAGGTTCATTAGGAATAGGAACTCAAAGGAAGCTTCATTTTCAAATGGAATCACCTTTCCAAGGTATGGCATTAGTGGATAAAGATGGTAATATTATTAACGAAAGACACACCCTATCTTTAAGAAATTTATTTGGTTTACGAATATTAACAACACCTGGAAGAGAATCTATCTTATCCTTAAAAAATAAAGTCAATTCAGAAGTTAAAATTTCGAAATCTATCATACCAGCTTATCAACCTCTAATAGCGTATCGGGATGAAATGGTCAGATTGTTTTATTTGGCAGATGCTATGGATCATAGAAACAGGATATGTTTAGAATTAAGAGAAGGTAACCTAATAAAAAATTATGAGTTATCTGGATTTTCACACACCTTAGAAATTAATCCTAGAGAAGGAGTCGTAGAACTATTAAATTCAAACGATACATTAGAATTATTTGCAATCCCGATGAATGATAGGCTCAAGGAAGTATCGGCAATTCCATTAATTAAAGAAGCAGCTTATTATAAAGTGCCTACTCATGAGTACGTTAAACAGTGGATCATCATATCATCTAAAGAAGATGGCAACCAATTAATGCCTAGATTTATAAATATGGATCCAATTGATGAAGGGTTAAAACCAGATGAAAGGATTAAAACATACGGAAAACAACTCCTGGAGAGTTCATTTGATGCCGATATCTGGAAGCAACTTTTAGACTTATTCACCATTTGCTCTAAAAATGGATATGATATTCCCTTTTCTACCTTCGATCAATTTAGAGCCCTTACTTCAAGTTCAAAGGTTGCCGCTAAAGCATTTTTATTTATTAGCGTTAACCAAGGGGATCAAGAAACATTATTGCAAAAAGATATTCCTGAAATGGAAAAAGATTTAGGTATTTGTTTCCACTGGATTGCAAAAGATGACTGGGATAGCGCTTTAAATGAAATATTTGATTTTTATAAAGTAGAGCCTATAAATTACCAACATTTTATAGCATTGATTTCTGGATATATGAAGGAAAATGGTTTTGATAAAATATTTCGCTCTATGATGGGTAGCTCAGTTAAGTTCCCGGCAATATCCCATATGCGAATTAATGATCTTAGAGCGAAATTAGGAGAAAGAGTCCTTAAAGAACTGCCAGGGCTGAGACCTCCAACAACTAGCAATTATAATATTCCAGTAGACCAACATAAACAAGTACGATTATTAGTTAAATCACCAATTGCAGTAGCAGAATCTATAAAGAATTCATCTGCTGAACATCCAATATGGGGAGACTTTCCTTATGGAAATTTAATCAGACGAAATATACAATACAGTCAATTTATAAGTCCTAATTTTTATAATGAGACTATTTTACACGTTTTAAATACCAACTAAATTCATGAATTTCAAAGAATTTTATTCCAAAACGGAGAACAGACTAACTGACTCTATTTTGTCACTTTGGGCAACAGGCGATAAAGAAATGCAAGATTATTTTAAATTCTTGTTGGCCGAAGAACCTATTATGGCCGAAGCTGTTTTTCAAAATACGTTCCCATGGGAACCAGGTCAAGTCACTTTTGGTGAAACAACAAGCGTTTTTAAACAACATTTTATTAACGCTTTAGATAAGATTAAAGATCCAGAATATCAATTTCCTAAAGACAGAAAACCTTATAAGCACCAGCTAAAAAGTTGGGATATGCTCCTTAATAAAAACAAATCAATCGCTGTAACAACTGGAACAGGCTCCGGGAAGACGGAGTGCTTTATGTTACCTGTTTTACATGATATTTATGAGAATTGTAGAAATCAAGAAGGTGTAAATGCTATTTTCTTATATCCTCTTAATGCTCTTATTGCAAGTCAGAGAAAACGAATGCATGCGTGGTGTTCTGCTCTTGGAGGAATTAATTATGCTTTATTAACAGGAGATACCCCTAATACGGCTGATAACTCTGCACGAAATAAGGCGCTTCCGCAATTAATTTCAAGAAAGCAAATTAGAGAAACACCTCCTCAAATTTTGTTTGCTAACCCTACAATGCTGGAATACATGTTAGTAAGAAACGCTGATGTACCCATACTAGAAAATTCTCAAGGAAAATTACGTTGGATTCTTCTTGACGAAGCACACACCCTAACAGGATCAAAAGCGGCAGAAATGGCACTCCTAATTCGAAGAGTTGCTGATGCCTTTGGGGTAGATATTAATAATTTAAGATTTGCTATAACCTCTGCAACTGTTGGAAGTGGCGATGGAGGCAAATTAAAAAAGTTTATGTCTGAACTGTGTGGGATTTCTGAAGATCAAATTGAATTAATATCGGGTAACCGAGTTAATAACCAAATTGACGATACCGATATTCCAAAATTATCAAATACGTTATCTAAAAATAATATCAAATTAATCCGTGAGAAATTTTTAAAAAACAATGCTATTAGTCAAAGTCAAATAGGTGAATATCTTAACCTTCCAAATAAGTTAGATCAATTAGAGGCTATGGACATCCTGGCTGATACAAAAGTAAATGAAGAAAACCTTCTGCCTGTTCGTGGTCATTTCTTTATTCGAGGAGTCGGTGGTGTTTATGTGTGTACAAATACAGAATGTAATGAACATAAAAATCAAAAACCAGAAATAGCTTTAGGAACAATGTACACTATTGCCGGTAAAGAATGTAAATGTGGATACCCCTTATTAGAATTGGTGGCATGTAATTCCTGCGGAAATATGATGTTAGAAGGTGAAAAAATTAATACCACCTTTGAAAATAAACCTCATAGTCTTATCAGACAAAAAGCTGGGGTTGGACATGAAGCATTTCTAATGGATAATGAAGATGAAGATTCGGAAGACCAAGAAGACCCGACAGCAATAGATAGCTCTGTATTTTTGGTACGAAATACGGCAAATCAAAAATATCATAATCAAGATTTATCCCCTATTGAAATAGATTCTAATGGATTCAATAAGGCTGGAAAAAAATGGTTAATGACAGAGAATGAAAGATGTCCACATTGTAATTCTCACAATACAAAACCAATGCATTTCCGTATATCTTCAGCATTCACCAATAGAATTTTATCTGATATTATTTTAGATCAAACTCAAGTTGCTAAAGATAAAACTACATTTACCTTACACGAAGGAAGAAAATATATTTCTTTTACCGATAGTCGTCAAGGCACAGCTAAAATATCAGCATTAATAAATATAGATAGTGAAAGTGATTGGATACGATATCAGGTATATCATTTTTTGCTAGGAAGGATGAATGAAAATAGAATAAATGCTAATAACGAGGAACTTCTTGAAGCCAGAGCAACTCTAATTACACAATTAGAGACTTCTATGCCATTTATGAGAGGTGTATATGAAGAGCAAATTAAAAATATAAATAATCAACTTAATAAAGGTGGCCAAGATGCTAATGCTACTAGTCGGTCTTCATGGACAGATTTGATAGAACGGATTGTTATTAAACAAGATTTTAAAACCTTATTCTCTAAAGCAGCTAAAGGTGAAAACTTTGTCATAGATAATCGCACCTATGCTACCTCTCTATTATTCGATCAATTTGCACGCAGAATCCCAAGAACACGTTCTTTAGAAAATTTGGGCTTGGTAAACTTAGTATATCCAGCCTTGGATAATGTAACATTACCAGAACAAGCAGAAAGATTGGGTATTGTTTTACAAGAATGGAAAGACTTATTAAAGATAGCTACAGATTATATTATTCGCTCTTCGTTTCATTATATTTATGAACCCACATTACATACGTTTTCAACATCATTTCATCGTTCAGATTTAATCTTCCCACCTAATTCAGATGAACCAAATGCCAAAACATGGCCACAATATAATCGTAAAAGTTTTACCCAATCTCGCTTGGTTTTATTATTGTGTGCTGGATTGGGATGGAATTCACAAGAAGAAATCACAAGAGATAGAGAAGATGAATTAAATGAGTTGCTTAATAAAATATGGGCAGTACTTAGATCGAAACTTTTAACGGAAGATAATAGAGGATATAAAATAAACCTTGTAGATAAATCTAAATTTGAAATTGCAGGTGTTGAATACTTGTGCCCAGTAAAGAAAAGATTGTTAGATAAAGTGTTTAGAGGTTATTCTCCTTGGATAAAAGGTGTTTTATCACCAGAAAACATAAGTCATTATCATATAGATACAACCTCTAATAATCAATTTCCTGTGTTTCCTTATCCACATCATTTAAACGAAGATAACGTATCGATTGAAAAAGAATTAGTAGATAATTGGCTCGAAACTAACAGTGTCGAAGCACGTGGCAAAGGATTGTGGAATGATTTACATGAGCGGATTTTTAATTACAATCCATTATATTTAGCAGGAGAACATTCAGCACAACAGGGAACAGATCGTCTCAAACAGTTGGAGGACCAATTTGAAAAAGGAGAAATTAACGTCCTAAGTTGTTCTACAACCATGGAAATGGGTGTTGATATCGGAGGTATATCAGCTGTGGTCATGAGTAATGTACCACCTATGCCAGCAAATTACTTACAGAGAACTGGTAGAGCAGGTCGTCGCTCAGAAAATAAATCCTTAGCATTAACATTTTGTGCACCTAACCCTATTGGCTTACGCACCATGAATAACCCCAAATGGGCATTAGATCATGAGATAGCGGCCCCAAATTTAAAGTTTGACAGTAAAACCATTGTCGAAAGACATATTAATTCTTTATTGTTTGGTATTTTTATTCGTCATGCAGACAATGAAAATCGCGGACTTAATGTAAAGGATAATTTAGAGAATTTCTTTTTTACAGGAACACCAACTACTGGCGAAACATTTCTTAATTGGTTAGAAAATATAATAGTAATAAGTGATTATAAAGAATCATTTAATAGAATTGTCAAAGACACACCCCTACAAGGCGTAAGTGCTGAACAGTTAAATCATTTAGTCTCTGATAACTTCAGAAAATTAGCTTCAGATGTAAAAAGTCAGTTAGAGGCTTATGATCTTAAGTTAGAACAGTTAGAAGCTGAGTTTGGAAATAACAGCCCTGCTTATAAAGCAGTATCCTATCGTAAAAGACAATTTGAACGTAAATTTATTTTATCCTATTTATCTGAGAAAGGCTTTTTGCCAAATGCTGGTTTGCCTACAGGGATAGTAGAATTTGAAAAAGCCACCATAAAAGATATTGGTAGAAATTATACAGTTGATAACCCAAGTTATTCTAGTGAGCGTGCATTAACAGAATTTGCACCAGGGAACAACATACTTATTGATGGCCTTAATTATAGATCAGCAGGTATAATCCTGAAGAACTCACGTGGTGATTCTGCTTCAAGAACCTTAATTCAAGCCTGTAGCCATTGTGGATATCAAAGACGAACAGAATCATATAATGAAGCCGAATCTTGTCCAGAGTGTGAAGCGCAACATAGTTTTATGGGTGTAGATTTAGGAGGACAAAGAAGTCGATTTACTGAGCTTGTGGAGCCGGTAGGTTTTGCTGTCGACTTGTTTCAAACACCTTCAAGAAAAATTTCAGAAAGATCTAAAGCACAATATTTAGAACCCCTATTATTAAACATTAAGCCTTGGGAAAATGACCAAAGCACTTATTTAGATTTTAGAATGAGTAACGATCAGGAAAACTCCGAAATCCTCTTCTATAATACTGGTGCAGGTGAAGGTTATAGCTTATGCTTAGACTGTGGACGTGTAGAATCTTCACATAACGAACTTCTGGGACATAAACGTTTGAGGGGTGGTAGGAATGAAAATGATGAAAATAGCTGTACCGCTACAAATATCAGAGAAAATATCATTCTTGGTAGTCGTTTAAAAACTGACTTTACTGAAATTCGCTTAAAAAACAGCAATGGTACTTTTGTTAATGAAGAGAAATTAATGTACTCCTTGGGGGTCATATTTACCAAAACCCTCGCAAATTATTTGGCCATAAATGAAAACGAATTAGGTTTTGGGGTAAAGCGTTATAATAACTATCGAACCATCTTTATTTACGATTCCGCAAAAGGTGGTGCAGGTTATGCATCACAATTCGCAATGTACACCGAAGAAATCTTAAAAGAAGCTTACACAGTTTTGAAAAATTGTGATTGCCAGTCGGCTTGCACCAAATGTTTAGTAGATAGATCAACCCAATGGCATTTAGATAAACTAGATAGAAAAATAGCCTATACATGGATAGAATCAGCACTACAAAGTACGGTTCCAGTCGACTTAAAAGAATTAAATCCAGAAGCAAGTAGTATTTTTGGAAATCTAGCCAGTGAAATTTCTCGTATGGATTATCATTATGGAATAAAAGCAATAAACATCCACATCAATGATCGTTTGTCAGACTGGGAGTTGGAAGACTTAAAATGGTTAGAAAATATTAAAAGAAATTGCTCAAATGTAAACTTAGTGTCAGAAGGAGATATCCAATATACTAATACTCAAGACAAATTATCAATTTACATGTTGTTCCATAAATATGGGTTAAAACAAAACAACACTGCTACAAAAGCACTCTATCCGGTACACTTGTCCATTCAATTAAATAATAATAAAGTGGTAAGTTATGTTTCTAAAGCCGATTATTCAAATTTAGATAAGTTTTGGGCCTTAAACCTAAATGATACTTTTTATAAAGTAGAACAAAACATATGGGAGACTTATTCAGACGTAAAACTTCCAGATTTAACTAATTTAAAACTGTTTCAATCAAGATATAATAAAATCCCGTTTCGGAGTCTTAGCAATTCACTGGCTAAAATAATGATAGGAGATCTTAGTAATGCCTCAGAGTTTCTTTCTAAAATAAAAAATCAAGAGTTTTCTGTGTCTTATTATGATAAGTATAACCAATCTGAATTTTCGCTAAGATTATTACTTCAGTTTATCGAAGAGTTTCAAAAAGAATCTCATATCTCTATAAAAAACTTCAAGGTTTATTTAGAACAAGGGGCCTTTGAAAGGAATAGACATCCTAGATACATTATCGATAATTATGCCGATGTAGAAGATTATAAATATGATTTAAATGAGCTTTCAAATGAAGCTTCATTTAATGTTTTAGTAGAAGAAAAAAAGGGTTTACCTCATTACAGGTACTTTATTTTTAAATCAAATAATATGTCTTTTGAATGCAGAATAGATGGAGGTATCGCTCATGGTTTTAAACCAATGAAGTATTTAGCTGCTGATGAAATGACTTATGAAAACACACCTTTTGAAATATGGAAAGATGTTGAGCACGACATTATATACAATATAAGTTTGGATAATGACTAACTGTGCGATTACCATGCATTATTTTATTGTTAATTTGCAAAAAAGAATTTAAAAAAGTTTATGAGAGATCAGAATTACATGAAAATAGATATAGTTGAAAAAATAAGTAATAAAGTCTGGAGGTGCGTTGATTTGTTGTATCAATCAGGAAGGGTTGATACAACTGAGCTTGTTTTATTTCTTCTTTCTGCCTACAAGGACGATGTTTTTCCAAATTTTCAAAACAAAAAAAACTATAATTGGTTTGAAGAATTTTTACAACGCCTACATGACGATTCATTTTACAATAAATTTATTAATGTTTATTCTGATAGTATAAAGAATATTCATCCTAAAGCATTTTCTGAAGTTGTTCACAGTCTATATGAAATCGATAAATATCAATTAAAAAATAATTTTTCAGAAGTATTTGAATATTTACTTCAAAAATTAATAGATTTTCAAGGAAAACGCTCGGGAGATTCCGTACAACCAAAAGAAATAAGCAGGTTAGTTATTGAATTAGCTAATCTAGATAGTCATGCAAAGGTTTATAATCCTTTTGCTGGTTTAGCTTCTTTTGGTATTCAACTTAAAGAGAATCAAGAATATCATGGGCAAGAAATAAACACGTCTACTTGGGCAATTGGCCAACTAAGACTGAAGGCCCACAATAAGGGATATGGTTACAGTTATGAGCTTGGCAACTCTATAGAAAATTGGAATGAATTTCAAAAGTTCGATCTTATTGTTGCTTCTCCACCATTTAAGATGCGCATCCCACGATTTTCTTCACAACACATAGCAGGAGGAGATAGTTATTATGATGTTGAAAGTTTTCTAATTGATAGAGGCATCCATTCTTTAAGTAATAATGGAAAACTTATTACTGTTTTTTCATTATCTTTTCTTTTTAGTCTAGGGCGTTTAGTAAAATTAAAAAAATGGTTAATTGATAATGATCTTATAGATACTATAATCACTTTACCATCAGGTCTACTTTCAAATACTAATATCCCTGTTTGTATAATTATATTTAAAACTATTTCCTCGAGACCTGGATATGTAAAATTTATAGATGCATCTAGTTTTTACAGTAAAAATGGCTCAAGAAATAAGATATTAAATGATCCTAAAATTATTGATCTTGTTAATCAAGATTCAGAAAATGAATTTCTGAGATACATTAGAGTCGAGAATATTTACAAAAATGATTTCGACTTAACGGTCGGGAGATATTTCTTACGAGAAATTCAAGGAACAAAATTATCCAATTTCACTTCATTAATAAAAGGTCTTAAGGCACCTGTCAATGAGCACATGAAACTTGTTCAAATTCGAAACCTTAAGGAAGATGTCTTTAATGGTACATTGACTAGTGATGAATTAAATTTTAGTAATATTAAACGTTCAAATTTTAAAATAATAGAAGAGTCTTGTTTATTAATTGCAACACAATGGAACACATTAAAACCTACTTTTTTTAAATATACTGGAGAGTCAATAGTTATACCTCCAATTGTAATAGCATTAAGACTAAATGAAGATATAATTAATCCGATATTTCTAATAAACGAATTTTCTGCGGGTTATATACAAGAACAGGTGGAAAGTTATAGAGTTGGTTCAGCTCAAGCAAAACTAAGAATAAAAGACTTAGGAAAAGTCGTATTTCAATTGCCTTCTATGCAAGAGCAAAAGGCGAAAGTTAGCGGAATCATTGAGCTCTCAGAAAGATTGAGGAAAATAGAGTCTGAAAAAGAAAACATACTCAGTGGTATTCATAAAGAGGAAACTGAAAGCTCAACATCTTTAAGTCATATATTAGGTAAGCCTTTACTTAGTATTGGTTCTTCAATAGAAATAATTCAAAATGCATTATCTAGTTTAGATCCAGATTGGAAAAGTTATTTAATTAGTCAAAAAAGACAATTTACATTAGTTGATGCTTTTGATTCTATTTCAAAAAATGTGAAATACATTCAGGAACTTGCAGACAAAAACACTTCGTTGGTGAGTGTGTCAAATTTTGAACTTAATGAATTACATTTCTTGAAATTCTTATCAGAATTTATTAAAGATGAAAAGAAAAGTTTAAATAATAATATTACCCTTGAGCTTGACATTCACGAAGATGTTAAGGAGCAAATGGACAACCAAGTACTAATAAAAGGGAATCCTCAAAAGCTTAGAATTGTATTGATTAATTTATTAGACAATGCTAAAAATCATGCCTTTACTAATAAACAGCGACCAAATAAAATTAATATTGAGATTTTACCTTTTACAGGAAATGTTCAAGAAGCTTCATATTACAATTATGATATTGATGGTAGGAAATCTTACGTTGAAGTTCGAGTCTCAAATACGGGATCTTCTTTTCCGAAAGACTTTACCTTAAAAGATTATGCACGTAAAAACTTTTCTGCAGGAAAAACAAGAAACAAAGGATTAGGAGGCTATGAAGTCAATGAAATATTAAAAGCTCATAACGAAGGTAAAAATGCTTTGAACATTGTTTCTAACAAAGAAAACTCGGAATACAGTACGACAGTTTCATTTATAATACCAATACTATAATGAGTAAGCCATATAACATACTTTGGATTGACGATGAGCACAATGATGAAGCTCTTCTTCCATTTATCTTACAAGCAGAACAGCAAAATATTATATTGGAAGGATATGGTTCTTTCAAAGAAGGTTTTAATGCTTTAGAGGCTAACATTAATTTTTACGACGTTATTTTATTGGACGCCTTATTTTTTGAAGATGAAAAATCAGAAACACCTAATCCTGCTGGTTTGGGTTCTGCTATTCAGAAAATAAATGAATTAAGAAATAAAAAATCGTTCCCTTACTTTGTATTGTCAGGTCAAACGCATTTTACAGAAGTTACAAACCCTATACTTGAGGCATTTAAACTAAGATGCTACAATAAAAAGAAATCTGATGATGTAATAGAATTGTTGCAAACAATAAAGGCTGAAGCCGACATGCAAACGGACCTTCAAATAAAACACGAAAACCAGTCATTATTTGAAGTGTTAAATGACTATCCAGATTCAGCAAGAGATACATTTATATCAATATTTAAAGGCCTTAAAGGTTTTGATAATCAATTTGACGATCAATTGTATTTTACACAATTAAGAATAATCCTTGAGACTTTGTTTAGAAGAGCAAATGCATTTGGCTTATTACACGATAAATGTGTACAAGTAAATGGTAATCAAGTTAATTTAACTGAATCTTACTTGTTTCTCTCTGGTCTAGATACCAATCACTATAACGTGAATTGTTCAATTACACATTTTCCTAAATTGATAGCGAACAATGTTAAAAATATAGTTCATACAACAGGAGCTGCTTCTCATACTTCCGTAGTTGATATAACTCAAAATATTCATATTCAAGCATATCGTAAAAATGTAAAAACACCTTACTTATTATATTCATTGGCACTGCAATTAATGGATGTATTGATTTGGTTTGAGGGTTATGTAAAGGTGAATAATAACGTGGCAACCAACAAATCATATTGGCAGGATATTGGGTACGATGCAGATGGAAATAAATATGAAATAGCAGAAATATCAAAAATAGGTGCTAATGGCTGGGCTTCAGCTTTAGTTAATAATGGAACTAAAAGTATAGGCGTATTCAAAGGAGATGTAGTTAGCAATAATCTTAAGATTGGCGATAAAATTAAATTTACAGTTAAAGAATCTTCTGTTGCTCAAAACATTACGAAAATATAACTATGCAACCACCCCGCACACCTCTACCCTATCTTTGCACTATTATTAATCTTAATTGTTAGTTATGAATACAAACGTAAAATGCCCAAACTGTAAAGAAGTCTTTAAAGTAGATGATAGTGTTTATACAGACATCGTAAAACAAGTACGTGACCAGCAATTTCAAGACGAATTAAATAATCGCTTGGAAACTGCTCAAAAAGAAAAACAATCTGCTTTGTTATTAAAAGAATCTGAACTAAAAAATACGTTTCAAGAGCAGTTGTCACAAAAACAACGCGAAATTGATGAATTAAAATTCAAAAGCAAATCAGAGCTAGTTGATGAGGTTTCTAAAAAAGAAAAACAAATTCAAGAACTGCAATCTAAACTTGACAGAACAGAAACTGAAAAAAAATTAGAACTTCAAAATGCGGTAAATGAGCTTGAAAAACAAAAGAACCAGCTGGTCAATGATCTGAAGCTCAAAGAGTCTGAAAAAGAGAATTTAGAAAAATCTTTAAAAGAAGATTTTAGAAGAGAATTAGATCACGTTGCTAAAGACTTAAAATTAAAGGACGAAGAAATAGAGCGTTTAAAGGACTACAAGCAAAAGCTATCTACAAAAATGATTGGAGAAACGCTGGAACAACATTGCGAAACTGAATTTAACAAGCTAAGGTCCTCTGCCTTTCAAAAAGCATATTTCGAAAAAGACAATGATGCTTCCAAAGGAACTAAAGGCGATTATATCTTTAAAGAAAAAGATGAAAACGGCAACGAAATCATTTCAATTATGTTTGAAATGAAGAATGAAAATGATGGAACGACAACCAAAAAGAAAAATGAAGATTTTTTTGCAAAACTAGACAAAGACAGAAGAGATAAAGGCTGTGAATATGCCGTATTAGTTTCTTTATTAGAGTCTGATGACGAGTTTTATAACACCGGGATTGTAGACGTATCCTACAAATATGATAAAATGTATGTGGTACGTCCACAATTTTTTATTCCTATAATTACTTTGCTTCGAAATGCTGGAATGAAGTCTTTGGAATATAAATCAGAGTTAAGTATTATTAGAAATCAAAATGTAGATATTACACATTTCGAGGACAAGATAAATGATTTTAAAACCGGCTTTGCAAGAAATTACGATTTAGCAAGTCGCCAGTTTGGAGAAGCTATAAAGGAAATTGATAAAACCATGGATCATCTTCAAAAAACTAAAGAAGCATTATTATCGTCTGTAAATAACCTACGTTTGGCAAATAATAAAGCAGACGACTTAACAATAAAGAAATTAACCCATGGCAACCCTACCATGAAAGAGAAGTTTAACAACTTAAAAACGACTAGCAAAAAATAAAATATGATCACAGGAGAAACTAAAAGTAAAATAGATAGAATTTGGAACGACTTCTGGACAGGAGGAATCTCAAACCCACTTACAGTAGTTGAGCAATTCACCTATCTCATTTTCATTAAACAGTTAGACGACAAACAGATTCTAATGGAGAAGCAAGCAAATCTGCTAGGTCTTCCTCTGGAAAAACCTATTTATACAAAAGAACAAAGTGCCTTACGCTGGAGCAACTTTAAAAATAAAGACCCGGAAACAATGTTCAATTTGTTTACCAGACCTCAACGGGATTTAGATGATGTTACGGCTTTCGATTTCATGAAAACCATTGGTGCCGAAGGTGGAGAATTTGCCAAATTTATGAAAGGTGCCATTTTTATGATACAAGCACCAAAACTATTAGATAAGGTGGTTCAGCAAATAGACCAGCTACCTTTAGATAATAGAGATACCAAAGGCGATTTGTACGAGTACATGCTTTCTAAAATAGCAGAAGCGGGAACTAATGGACAATTCCGTACCCCACGCCATATCATTAACATGATGGTAGCTATGGCACAACCAAAACAAGACGACATTATCTGCGATCCAGCCTGTGGAACAGCAGGTTTCCTGGTAAGCGCAGGTGAGTATATTTTTGACAACCACAACGACTGGTTTCAAAACAAAACCTTCAGGGAACACTTCAATACAAACATGTTTCATGGTACAGAGTTCGACCCTTCTATGTTGCGTATTGCAGCAATGAACCTCCAATTACACGGCATGGAAACACCGGTACTTTCAGGAAAAGATGCCTTAAGTGAAGCCAATGGTGATGTAGAAGATGCTTATACATTAATTTTGGCAAATCCTCCATTTAAAGGTAGTTTAGATTATGATGAAGTAGAAAGCAGCCTGTTACAAACCACAAAAACAAAAAAGACAGAATTATTATTCCTGTCCTTAATGCTACGCACTTTAAAAGTAGGTGGTCGTGCAGCAGTTATTGTGCCAGATGGTGTCTTATTTGGTAGTTCTAATGCGCACAAAAGTATCCGCAAGGAATTAGTAGAAAACCAAAAATTGGAAGCAGTAATCTCTATGCCTTCTGGTGTTTTTAAACCTTATGCAGGTGTTAGTACAGCCGTGTTATTCTTTACCAAGACCAATTCTGGAGGTACAGATAAGGTTTGGTTTTACGACATGAAAGCTGACGGCTATAGTTTGGATGATAAGCGTAATGAAATTAAAGAAAATGATATACCAGATATTTTAGCACGCTATACGTCATTGCGAGCGGACGCGAAGCAATCTCCCGAACATACACGCAAACGTACAGACCATAGCTTTTTAGTGCCTTTTGATGAAATTAAGGGTAACGATTGGGACCTATCCATAAACCGCTATAAGGAAATAGTCTATGAAGAAATAGAGTATGATGAACCTGTTGATATTATCAAAGATATTCAAGAGTTAGATGAAGAAAGAAAGAATGCTTTAATTGTATTAAATAAGCTTTTAGGATGATTGAAAAAGTATTAAAAGACTTAGTTGAAAAACCTATTTCAGGAGAATGGGGTACTGATGGAGGGGATATAAAAGTATTAAGAACTACAAACTTTACCAATGAAGGAATTATTGATTATAGTAATGTGGTTTTAAGAAATATTGATGAGAGGAAAGTAAATTCAAAAAAATTAAAACCAGGTGATATTATTATTGAAAAATCTGGAGGAAGTCCGAAACAACCTGTTGGAAGGGTAGTTTATTTTGATAATGAAGGTACTTATTTGTGTAATAATTTCACCTCAGTTTTAAGACCTAAAGGAGACAGAGTGTTTTCTAAATATTTACTTTATATTTTGTTTTCGAATCATCAATTTGGTTTTACAGGAAATTTTCAAAACAAGACGACAGGGATTATTAATCTTCAACTTACAAGATATATTAACAAAACAAAAATCCCACTTCCACCACTAGCCACCCAAAAAAAGATTGCAGCTATTTTAGATGAAGCAGACAAACTACGCCAACTAGATAAAAAACTAATTGAAAAATATGAAGCCCTTACCCAAAGCCTCTTTTTGGATATGTTTGGAGATCCTGTTACTAATAAAAAAGATTGGGAAACAAAGTCCATTGTTGAGTTGGTGAAAGATGAAAAATATTCACTAAAAAGAGGTCCGTTTGGTGGTGCTTTGAAAAAAGAAATCTTTGTTGAAGATGGTTATTTGGTTTACGAACAGTTTCATGCATTGAACAATGACTTTTCTATGGCTCGATACTTTATAGATGAAAAGAAATACAATGAATTAATTGGTTTTGCTGTAAAGCCTAAGGATATCATAATAAGTTGTTCTGGAGTATATTTGGGAAAGCTAGCAATAGTGCCAGGTGGTGCTAAAGAAGGCATTATTAATCAAGCATTGTTAAAAGTCACTCTAGATGAAAGTAAAATGCGAAATGACTTTTTTGTTTTTCATTTTACACAAGATAGTTTTAGGCGAACATTTTTTGATGCAAATAGAGGAGCAGGAATACCGAATTTCCCACCAATGAAGGATTTTAAAAAGTTTCCTTTTATTTTACCACCGATAAATTTACAAAATCAATTTTCTGAGCGTGTGCAAGCCATAGAAGCACAAAAAGCACAAGCACAACAAAGTCTACAAAAAAGTGAAGAATTGTTTAATAGCCTATTACAAAAGGCGTTTAAAGGGGAGTTAGTATGAATAGTAAAAAAGAATTAGAGGATTTGGTAAAGTTACTACCAAAAGAATTAAACTATTCTGTGGCTTCTAGTGGAGGCTATATTTATTCAGGAATTAAAATACCAATATTATTTGAATTTTTTATATCAGAAGATAGTATAGGCCTTAAATATCCAATTGGTAACCTAACAAAATTGAAAATTGAAGCAATTAGCACTTTACTAAATAATAATTCAATAGGTGAATTTAAGCATAGAACATATGGTATTAATTCTACCAAATGGTCTGTATGGGATCTAAATTTGGAAGGATATAGTAAAGTTGAAATAGCTGAAGTAGTTCAACAATTATTAAAGATTAAATTATAAATAAAAGACGTTTAAATAGAAATTAGTAAAATTTTAATATGGTAGAAATATTTTCAGAAATAGAAACCTTTTTTCAGCAAGAGCAATTTAGTCAAGAGCAACTGGATGCTCTTAAAGCAACTATTGAAGAAAAATATACGGATGAGCATTCTCGTAAACTAGCCATATCTGCCATTAACTTAAAATTATTACAGTATAAGTTATCAGGACCTTTAGTGGCAAGAGTAAATGAGAAAATAAAAAGGAAAAAGGAAAAGTTACGCAGTGAAAAAGGTAAAAGAAAAGCTATAAAACAGAGAAGTAAGACTAAGCTGAATCCTACTGAATCTTTTCATAAAAATTTTATAAATAAACCCTTACATAAAGTTGCAATCTATTTTAATACACCAACTAAACTTTTTATTACAGAATTAAATAAAAGAGAAGGAACTATAATAAAACAAAACACAAAATTTAGTGAAGAAATTTGGCAGGACAATAAACATTGGATTGAAAAAAGATTAAATTCTAAAAAACGAAATCCAAAAGGGACAAATTCTAAAACAATTAAAAGATCTCGTCCCAGTAATAAGCCATCGCCTGGTGTCTATGGTAAATTGGCTGCGTCTAAAAATATAGGTTCATTAATCTATACAAGAATGTAAAATCTACGCTTTTGGTGGGTAAGGTTTGGATTTTTGTTGTAGACTCTTACTATTTTAGATATAAACAGGATAAAAAGTACACAGAGCCATTACTAAAAAAACAGTTAACTGATTTAGAAGTATATAGAATAATGTATTTTCTTTACATGAAATTATAACGTGTAAAGAAAATTGAATTATCTTTACATGAAACGAATACGAATAAAGCTTTTATAAAATTGTTTACATGAGTTGGAAACCACAACTTCTACCCTATCCTCAAGATTTTGAAACTAAAGCAGTTTTAAAAAAACTAGCTTCTGTAAATCGTGCTTTGGCAGAACTTAAAGGTCTGGCCCAAACCATGCCACAACAAGATATTTTAATAAATACGCTGGCTATTCAAGAAGCAAAAGACAGCTCTGAGGTAGAAAATATAGTAACCACGCACGACGAAATTTATAAAAGCACCATCACCGAGGACAAATTCTTATCCCCAGCAACTAAAGAAGTTAAAAATTATGTGGAAGCACTAAAAAAAGGAGCGGCCATTGTTAAAAGTAAAAAAATACTATCTGTTAACGATATTATTAAAATACAAGAGGTATTAGAAAATAATAAGGCAGGTTTACGCAAATTACCAGGTACAACTTTAAAAAATGATAAAACAGGAGAAGTAGTTTTTCAACCACCTCAAGATGCAGAAGTTATAAAGGGACTCATGCAAAATTTAGAGCTTTATATAAATGATGCCTCTTTAAATGATTACGACCCTGTTTTAAAAATGGCAATTATTCATTTCCAATTTGAGAGCATTCACCCTTTTTATGATGGTAATGGGCGTACTGGACGTATAATTAATATTCTATACTTGCTCTTACAAGACTTACTAGATATTCCAATATTATATCTAAGCCGTTATATTATTGCCAATAAGCATGCCTATTATAAAAAACTACAAGACGTAAGAGATCATAACAATTGGGAAGCATGGATATTGTTTATGTTGGAAGGCGTAGAGGAAACTGCATACCAAACCATAGATAAAGTAAAGCTTATTAAAATCACAATGCAGGATATGAAAACGGTTTTGCGTACCAATTATAAATTCTATAGCCACGATTTAATAAATCACTTATTTAAACAGCCTTATACAAAAATCGAGTTTTTAAAAGATGAATTACATGTTAGTAGAGTAACTGCAGCTAATTATTTAAACACTTTAGCAGACGATGGTGTGCTAATAAAAATGAAGCAAGGCAAGTTTAATTATTACATTAATTATAGGCTTGTTAAATTGTTTACCAAATAGCATATGAGCAATTTTGAATTTATTAAAGCAGACTTCCCAGAGCTTTACAACGAAGCTGTAGAAGCAGAAAAATTTGTATTTACGGCACCAAAATATGCTGCTTTACAATGTCGAGTAACTTTAGAGCTGTGTTTAAACTGGCTGTACGACAACGATCCAAATTATGAACGTCCCTACGATACCAAATTAGCCTCGCTAATGTATCATGACGATTTTAAAAATGATATAAAAGCAAGTTTATTAAATGAGTTAACACTTGTTAGAACCATAGGGAATAATGCGGCACATGGTAAGCGTGTAACTTCTAGAGAAGCCCTTATATCACTCCGTAGTATCTTTAGGTTGTTATCCTTTGTTGGAATTAATTACAATCAGGAAGTGCCTAATATTCCGTTATTTAATGAAGATTTAATTCCAACAGGAAAGCTAAACGATAAATCTGTTCTAGACTTACAAAAGAAGTCAGATGCCATTGATACCTTGTTAAAAGAAAAAGCTACTCAATTAGAGCGGTCTTTAGAACTTCAGAAAGAAAATGCACTTTTAAAACTTCAGGTTAAAGAACAGGAACAGCTTTTATTACAACGAAAAGATGAGCGACATCTAGAAGTGGATTTTGATGAAGTGGTACCTGTATTAACCTCAGAAAAAGAAACACGTAAATTATTTATAGATGTGTTACTTAAAGAAGCAGGATGGGACAATCTTAAACAGGGCAGAGATTTAGAATTTAAAGTGAACGGCATGCCTACATCGGTAAATCCTTCTGGAATAGGATATGTAGATTATGTATTGTGGGATGATAATGGAAAACCTTTAGCAGTAGTAGAAGCTAAAAAAACCTTGCACGATGCTAAAAAAGGAAAACACCAAGCCAATTTATATGCTAATTGCTTAGAACAATTGACTGGCCAACGTCCAATAATATTTTATAGTAATGGTTTTGAAACCCATGTATGGGATGATGTTTTCTATCCAGAACGTCGTGTAAGTGGCTTTCTTACTAAAGACGAATTACAGTATCTTATAGAACGTAGAAGTACCAGAAAGGATTTAAGACAATATCAAGTTAACAGAGATATTGCCGGAAGACCTTACCAGTTAGAAGCAATTAAACGTGTTGCAGAAGCACTAGTAACAACCCATAATGGGGAGTTAAAAGGAAAGAACAGAGAAGCTTTATTGGTAATGGCTACAGGCAGTGGAAAAACTAGAGTTTCGGCTGCCATAGTGGATATGTTAACCAAAAGCAATTGGGCAAAGCGTGTGTTGTTTTTAGCAGATAGAAATGCCTTGGTGACTCAGGCAAAAAATGCATTCAAAGAGCATGTACCTCATTTAAGCGCCATTGATTTAACTAAAGAAAAAGAGGATAACGGAACACGTATCGTGTTTTCTACATATCCAACAATAATGAATCGTATCGATGGTTTGAAAAATGAAGATGGTCGGTTTTATGGAGCAGGTCATTTTGATGTAATAATTATTGATGAGGCACATAGATCAGTCTATCAAAAGTATCGTGCCATTTTTGAGTATTTCGATGCCATATTAATAGGTTTAACTGCAACACCAAAAAAAGATATAGACCATAATACCTACTCATTATTTAAAATTGAAGATGATAATCCCACCTATGCTTACGAGCTTAACCAGGCGGTACAAGACAAGTTTCTAGTACCACCAAAAGCCATAGAGGTCCCTGTTAAGTTTGTACATGAGGGAATCAAATACAAGGAGTTATCTGAGGAAGATAAATTGAAGTTTGAAGAAACCTTTATGGATGGAGCTTCGGGTGATGATACCGATGATATAGAAATAAACAAGTCTGCTATAAATCAGTTTTTATTCAATAATCAAACGGTAGACTTAGTGTTAGACCACCTCATGAACAATGGTATAAAAGTAGAGGGTGGCGATAAATTAGGTAAAACCATCATCTTTGCTAAAAACCACAAGCATGCAGTATTTATAGAAAAACGATTCAATAAAAATTACCCTGAATATTCTGGAAAGTTTTTGCGTGTCATAGATAATTATGAAACAAAAGCCCAAGATTTACTAGAAAAATTCTGTGAAGATAAAGTAGAGTTAGAACCTCAAATCGCCGTATCTGTAGATATGATGGATACTGGTGTAGATGCTCCTAGAGTCGTAAACCTTGTATTTTTCAAACAAGTAAAGTCCTATGCTAAATTTTGGCAAATGATTGGGCGTGGTACAAGATTAAGACCAGATTTATTTGGACCAGGATTAGATAAAGAGCATTTTGTAATATTTGATATTTGCGACAACTTTAGTTTCTTTGGAGAGTTTCCTGATGGTGTTAAAGGCACAAGTTCTAAAACATTATCAGAAAAAATATTCGATGCCAAGTTAAATATCTTAGTCGCCATTCGGGATAATACAGAAAGTACAGCAGAAGAAGATGTCTTAGCACTGGATTATACCAATCAATTGTTTGAAGTTATAAGTACCTTAGATCAAGAACGTTTTGAGGTAAGGAAACACTGGTCTCTTGTAACAGAATTTTGTAAAAGAGAACGTTGGGATAGCTTAACAGTTGGAGACGTGCACGATTTAAGCGAAAATCTTTCAGGTTTGGCACCCTATAATATAGGAGGCGATGAACGAGCAAAACGCTTTGATTTATTAGTACTCAATTTCCAACTAATGATATTATCTGGAAATGCAAAAGGGGAAGAAACCTACGTAAAACAGATTTATAACATAGCGCAAAATCTACATAAAAAGCGCAACGTCCCAAAGGTTAATGCCAAGTTAGAACTTATTAAACAGGTTCAAGAAGTGGAGTTTTGGAAGCATACCAATGTAAACATCGTTGAACATATAAGAGTGGAATTAAGAGATTTATTAAAGTTTATAGAACGGGAAGAGATGAAAACGATTTACACTGATTTTGCAGACGAAATTCATTTGGATAAGGTTAAGGAAGTAGACATCATGCCTACCTACGCTAAGCTTAAAAGTTACAAAGACAGGGTGGAGTCCTTTATACGTAAAAACAAATCGCATCTGGTTATAGATAAACTTCATAAAAACATTCCAATTACACCTAAGGAATTAGAGCTTTTAGAATCATTTTTATTCAATGATGAACTCGGAACAAAAGAAGAATATGAAAATGAATATGGAGACCAGCCTTTAGGAAAATTCATTAGAAGCGTAGTAGGCTTAGATATTGAAACGGTTAATATGCTGTTTGCCAACTTTATTGAAGATGAAAATTTAAAACCAGTTCAAATAACTTTTATACAAACTCTAATTAACTACCTAAACCATAACGGTACATTAGATAAAAAGCTATTGACACAACCCCCTTTTAATGAAGCAAGCGATGATGGTATCATTGGTTTATTTGACGATCATAATGTTAGAAAAATCGTTTCTATTATTGATAATGTGAATGAAAATATTGGCTAATTATTAAATTGAGCTCTCCCCCTTAAAACTTAACGACAATTCAAACTGTGCAATTACACTGCGCAGTTCTATTGTATCATTGCAGTATAAATCTTAAATACTGTAATTATGACTTCATATCAAAATTTCTGGAATGCTGAAATAGAAACACTTCTTCAGCAATTAGACGCTCCTCAATCTCTTGAAGATAACATCGTAGATACGTTACGAAGCTCTAAAAGAACTGGGATTTTTCCAAACCAAATTATTAACGCCTTACGTATAGGACTTTCTGTAAAAGAAGGGAATCAAAACATGGCTTTTGTTGCTTCAATGCAGAGTGGGAAATCTGGGACTATTTACTTTTTATGTAATTACGTATTACCAGCAATAGGTCTAATTAAGGAATTTGAGTCTATTTTATTTGTTACGAGTATGAGAGATACAGACTTATACGACCAAAATTGCCGTGTGTTAGAACGTGAATATTACGATTGTATTTCTGGTGATATGAAACCTTCTGTATTAAAGGTTATGAAAATGAGTGATTTCTTCAATCATCCGAACCCTCACAAAGTCGTAAACGAATATGATGTGCAGTTGATTGTACGCGATGAGGATCAATACGGTTCTGGGGTAGAGTCTTCTTTCGAGTTAGCCTTTTTTGCAGAGCTAAGATGTCGTATTCCAGATATTAAACTTTTAGCAGTTAGTGCAACCCCTTATGATATTTTAGATGCCCAATTTACAGGAGCCACAGATGTCGATGTGATTGTTGGGGTTCGTCCACCAGAATATTATGGAATTTCTGAAATGTTAGAAGATAATGTTATTGAAGATATTCCTGAAGGATTTAGACCTATTCAAGCTCAAGATCTTGATGGAGAGGAAATCTTTAACATACATCCTAAAACGGAAGAATATGTAAACTTTTTAAACACGTTTGAAAGTGGCTTGGGAATCATACGAGAATCAAATACTTCAAGAGCAATTGAATTAAGGAGATTGTTAAAAAAGGAATATAAAAATAAGTGTACTACTATTCTTATTGGCTCCGATATAGCATGCGACTTTAGCATTAATGAAGGAATAAAAGAGCTTTCAGATTTAATTCTAAAAAGAGGACAACGAGTTGTTCTTATAATTGTACAAGCGCTTACAGCTGGTAAAGATTTAGGCATTCTTAAAGAGAAAGTGCGTTTCGGTATCGAACCTAGAGATAAACAACTAGCTAATGGTGCCCAAGGAATCACTGGTCGTTTCTGTGGGTACCATGGTAACCGGAACTTCAAATTAATGGCTAGTAGAGGTCTTTTAGAACATTATGCACAATTTGAACAAGATTGGGAGATTTTTGCCGATGATGAATGGCGCAACAACTTGTTAAACAATAATGTGAAGGGACTAAGTACACATACAAAGTTTGTAAAAACACAAGTGGAAGGTTCATTCATCCCTGTTGAACAAATAGAAACATGGACCTATGAGCAACTATTAAGTGAAAAAGGCCGTGAGGCTCTGTCATTTATTGATAACGATGCTTACCATCGCCTACTGGATTATTTCGAATCAACCTTTTACAATGTTTCTACAAAAGGGGTTCGCTTCAATCAGAAAGGAGTAACGGTACGTATAGCTTCTGGTTATAATCAAGCTAGTAATCGTGTATATAAAAACTGGGAATGCAATTTAGCTTCAAATTTTGGAAACATCTTCTTTAAAAAGAATCCATACCAATATGGAATTTTAATCAGCAACTACCCTATCGATGATATTCGTAATACCTTAGGCTTTACTGGAATTAAAATCATTCAATCTGGAAAGAAAGAATGGCGTAATCAAGAAACTAGCGTACAGAATAATTCCATGTATGGTAATAACGAAGCAGCATAGCTGTAATTAATACTCTGTTTAATATTTATTTTTAGAGATGAAGACCAAAGAAGGAATACCAATTAATATGGAAGAAACAAAAATGTATATACATTATTCAGATAAGGAAATTCTTAATGTAGATTTTTCATATCTAATATTTAATGTTGATAGCATCAACAAAAAATTTGGCGATTTAGCCAATTTTGTAGCCAAGTATAATCTTTGGGGAGAAACAAATGGGAAGTTATATATTTTAAATGAAATGGTGCAACCACATGACAGACTACATCATTTAATTAATACAACCTTAAAACCTCTAGGTTTCAAGCAATATGACGACTTTGTCCTGGGATATGAACAACTCACAAAAGGTGCAAATGGATATGTTTCACCATTATTAGACAAAGATATCCCTGGAATGGAAGATGTGGAATGGCTTGGAAGTATGATTACCCGTGAAGGTAATTTTGTTTGGCACAGAGAAATCGATGATTGGGAAACCTATCTGGAATGGCGTCAAGAAAATCAACCACAATATTCTATGGGTTATTATCAAATGCTTCTAATAAAATACTTTGAGAAGTACGATCCACATAAACTCAAATTTGAACCAAAGATTATCGAGCATAGAGGCGATAAAGTAATTTTCGGAATGAAAAAACATAAGGGCTGTTTAGTTGCAAAAATAGACGCATTATTAGAATTAGATGATAGGTCCAAATGGGAATAAAACATATATAAAAAATTAAATCAAATCCAATGATCACAAACTCATCCCAGTACAAACAAAAATATTTACAGAAATTTAAAAATTTAACTGACAATGAATTAGCTGAAGAATTTAACCGCAAAGTTGGTATTAAGTATTTCAATTTTGCTATTCAAGGATTTATGGATGCAATGAGGGAAGAACTCATAAGAAGAAAAATTGATTTTAGCGAAATCGACCATGAAAATTCCATGTCTTATAAGAATAAAGTCAAAATTTTAAATTGTAAGATAATCAAAGAAATTTAGATTAGTAAAGAACCAAACAACATACATTAATAAAAAAAACGATATGAATTTAAAAAAAACAGCTATACAACCTTTTTCCGCTAAAGTAACGTTAGGTCTTGAATTAGGTTATACTCAAAAGACAATAAATAAATCGGCAATAATTACATTTATACAAGATTATCAAAACCAATTACTTATAGAAAAAGATGTCATTTTAAGCGTTTCGTTAAGTAATTGTGAGATTGTTTTAAGTGGCCAAGTTGAACCACACCTGAATCTAAATTTCATAAACTATCCGAAATTCCCTTTAGAAGTGAAAATACTAAAATTTGAGATTGAAAATTTAACCAAATCCTTGATGAAAAACTTTGACCAAAATAGAGTTGTTATTGAATATATGGATGAAACAATCATGTTTGAAAATTCAGAATTAATCGATCCTAGAATTATAATAAAATAAGTTGCTAAACATAGAAAGTCAGTGTTATGAAAAAGATAAGTATCATTTTAATTTTACTTTTAATTAGTGGTTATATAGTATCTAAAACTACAAATATTAAAAGATTGATTTATAACTATAAGACGGGCCAAAAAATTGATAGTCTCAATGGCGTTTACGTCTATTACAATGGCAACGTAGGAAACGTAGTAAAGAGAAACACAAAAAATGGATATAATATTGGGTTAGAATATCAATGTGTGGAATTTGTAAAAAAATACTATTATGACTATTTCAATCACGAAATGCCAGACAGTTATGGCCATGCCAAAAGTTTCTTTGATAAGAATATCCCAGATGGAAAAATCAATAAAAAGAGAGATTTAGTACAATATGAAAATCCGAGCAACTCAAAACCTCAAAAGAATGATTTAATTGTGATGGATGCAACAAAATATAATAGTTATGGACACGTAGTGATTATTTCAAAAGTTTTTGATAATGAAATTGAAATTATTCAGCAAAACCCTGGACCAAATGCTCCTTCCAGAAAAAATATAAAGATGAAATTAACCAGCAATAACAAATGGTTAATAGATGATGATAAAATTTTAGGATGGTTAAGAAAAGAATAACAAAACTTGAAACTATGAGTAAATCCATAATTATAGATTTCACCTGTCCTATCTGTAATAATTCTGAAAAGATGATACTATTTACATCTGTCACAGCTCCAAAAAGTCAAAATCTAAAAGAAAAACTATTAAATAATGAACTTAATATGTTTAACTGCACAACCTGCAAATCTAGCTGTAAAATTGAAGTTCCTATATTATATCACGATATAAATAAACAGTTTGCTATTTGGTATTCCATGAATAAAAGCTTCGTTCCTGCCCCACCCCTAAACAGGCATTATCTATTCAATGCTAAAGTTGTAAATGATTTGCAAATATTAAAAATGGAAATTTTACTATTAGAAAATCAGATACTAACAATTGAAAACAAACCTAAAGATGAACTTTGATGTTTTGGGTATATTTAAAAAAAATTAAAAAGTAAAAAAATAATCATATGGAACTAAATAAAGTAAAAGTAGATGGTATAGAGTATGTATACTTAGGATTGCTTATGGATGCAAGTTGCGGTCCAGATCTTAATCCACCTAATGAAAACACAAAATTAGCTTGGTACGAAAAACTAACTTCAGACAGCTGTGTTATAGCAGCTGCATCTTTGGGAATTTTATATCATGATTTAATAGACCTTGGAGATAGTTTTATTAAAGAGGATTACAGTGAATTTCTAGAAATTATATATTCAGAAGAATTATCCAATTTCACTAATAAATGGTTTGAATGCAATGGAAGTTTATTTAAAGAACCTATTTTTCTAGATGGAACATATGGCTCCTATTCGGCTTATGGTAATCAAGAACTAGATATAGATATCAGTGATAGTATTTTCATCGACTCCACTAAAGAAACTGAATTTTTAAAAGAACTAGAGAGTATAATAGATTTGTTTAAAGTTAAGTCATAAAAACAAATGTAAGTTGAACATTAAATATTTAAAATAAAAAAAAGATGTGCACTGCTAAAAAATATAAATATTTAACCCATCTTCCAACTCCTGTATATTTAGAACCGCATACATATGATCTCGTTGATGACAAAGAGTTTTGTATTCCAGATGGTCGCATCCCATTACTCATAGCTACTCAATACGGTATTTTTCCAAGCAATAATTATAATGAAAAAAAAGATTACAGTCAATTACAAGGCTTGGAAAACCAAACTGTAGGATTTATTGGTAGAGCATACCTATCAAGCCGTGAGTGTGAAAATATAATTGAATTCTTTTTAAATCCGGATACATTAAGTAAAATAAGAAATAAGGCTATTACTATCAACCTAAGTCTATGGAGTAAAGAATCTTAATTTAGTTAAGTAAATTAATAAAGTAATCATCAAACAGAACTGCAAACAATCTCACACTTCCAACGCATACTCCTTCATTTATTAAAATATAGGCTAACATTTGATAATTCATAAAATAAAAATTCATCATTTTTCAACATGCAGTTCTAGCATTATAATTCAGGATGGGCAGGTAATAAGGTGTTCGTCAGTCGTTCCATTTTGTTCCATAAAACATATCTGCAAGCCATTCGGTATACGTTCGGTATACCGTTTTTTAAAAACACTTCTTATATCCTACTCAATTTAGCATTTATAAGGCTTGCATATACCATAAATAGCACCACTGCGGCGACACGTCCTCGTTGGCACTATTTATTTGTTTTATTACACACATTCTCTCCCTCCTCACCCGTAGCTACTCTTTACCCCAAACCCCTATAAGGTATGCGCTTAGGCGCATGCCTTTTTTATTGGGGTAAACCGCTACTTCATAAATCGCGAGCCTGCTGGTCGCTTCGGGCAGAACCTACAAAACTTTTTAATGCATTGAACAATTGTACTTTAATTAAAATACATATATCACTTAAAATCCAGTTGGCATAAGTTTGTAGGTTCACGGGTGTCACATTTTTTGAACACATCCAGCTTGCAAATAAGATAACCCTACCTGCGCAGGCAAGAACCTCATTCTTATACAGTCAAATCCTTCATTAAAAGAACAAACTAATAAACTTAAGGGGTTATCATATTTCGCAAGAAACGCAAGAGCACCTCATTCAGTCGGCCATTCCACTCAAGCTTAATAGTTTTTACATTACGGGTTGGCTTTAGTTAAAGTCCATAAAAATTCTAACAAACTAAGACCATCGATAACACTTTTAAAAACCCGGAACACCAACCCTTAAATGAAAACTATTCCCAAAACCTTCCATGGCCTCCATCAATCGGTGCACTTGCCAAAATTGGAACATGCAGTTAACATCCACATCATAACGTCTAACTAGAAAAAAAAATCAAAAAATCCGCCACCCTTGCGGTAAACCGTTGCTGTGGTACGCACTTATGCAAAATAATGCAACGTGCTATTACCACACCACCCTAACTCCACTCGCAAACGGCTCGCACCTTTAGATTACCTGCCAAAGAAAAAAATCAAGCTTCCATAGGGAAAATTCAGTGAAGAAAAAAAACATTATTTAAAAAAATCAAAAAAATAAATACCGTTTTTTTATTAAAAACTTTCCTTATATATTTACTTAAACCACCTAAAATTAAGCCACTTACAATGAGAATAATCCCACCTGACACCTATTTTGGTTGCTTATTAATTGATTATCGAGGTAGTAATCTGAATCTATTAAATTCAAAGGAAGGACACGATGTTAAACGCATAAAAATTGAAAAGTCACTTACCCTTGATAAAGAACAAATTGAATATGCCTGTTTTAAATTAAAAGTTTATAACAAGGAATTCCTTATTGTTCTAGACGGTTGTCTCATTTATGAAATTAAAAAAACAAAGGACAGCCACAAGTATTGCCTAATTACTGATTCTTATATAAATGGCTTCAGAACCTTTAAATGCTCCAACCAATTTATAATTACCACCAAATTGATTTATTACAACAATATAAGTGAAACAGATGCTAGACAGGAATCTTTTTATCTCACGCTAATTCTAAAAAATAACAAAGAAATTAATAACTTATTTATCTAAAAAAACATGATTTTAAGACAACACAACATTAACAACGAAGAAGAGTATTTAAATTCTATTCAGGTTAGAAACAATGAATTGTTACATCATCTTGTTCATAATAACTTTGTATTACCAGAACAAACGCCTGTTGAAATTCATCCATATATTTCAGAATTTAATCTTGGCCAATATGATAAATATATAATTGGAACTTTTCCTCCTATTAGTTATTTGCGTGATAATCAATTACTACTAGATAATGGTATGCATCACCTTATGCAACCTAATGGCAAAATGTTTGACGCTCCAAAAATTCCATTTTATCATGGTAATAGAAATTCCATGTGGGATATACTATTAGAAAATGATGAAGCTGAAGATATTTTCAATCATCCAGATCGCATTGAATCCAAACAAGGATTAAAAAATTTTCTAAATAACAACAGCATAAATTATTCCGACATTATTTATTCAACCCGAAGAGAAAAATATACATCCGAAGATAGTGCTTTAGGTAATATTGTCATTAATGAAGATTTATTCAAGCATATATTAAGTAATATCAAGGTCGATAGATTACTTTTTAACACATCTAACGTTTTTGGTATCAGTGGTTTATCAATACATAGAAATATGAATGTTAACCCTATGGGCAGTATAAATGTGAAATCAGGTGGGGCATTTGACTTCTTTTTTAGAGGTTTACAAGATAGAGGGGTTAAAGTTGAGTTTTGTTTATTAAATGATATCAATCAAGTGATTTTTGATTGGTATGAAGTTAATGCAACCAATGCGGTTACACTAAACTTAATGTTTAAAACAAAAATAATTATAAAAACGCGCATATCAATTCCTGCAAATAATCCTTTATTACAGAACACCATAGCTATTCAAAAAGAATATTTTATAATAACACCTTTTAGTCCAGCAGCTGTAAACAGAGGTAAATTGAAGAAAAACCATATAATAAACAATTGGCTCCATAATAATGTTGGTCAAACACCTACTCGGCTATTAAAAAATATTTACAAAGCATTTGTCAATTTTGATGTTAATGACCAAAAATTTCTATTAAGTCTAAATCATTAAAATATGAATAATAATAAAAAAGTGAGCAAAGTTAGTAGCCTACCCTCTGCCAACGCTTTTACCCTATAAAGTTCAAGCCCTACGGGTTTTGAACAAAACTTTTTTAAGAAAATAATGTCGTTTGTATGCCATCCATTTCACTAAAAAACTTTTATCCAAAAAACTTGACAGGGTATCCCCGGCTACAGCTATACGGCTTTCTTTTTTTTCTTTTCTTCTGAAAAATTAATGCTAGGGGTTTGTCTTATAAACAGAAATCTCTAGCTTGATGATTAAGTATCGACACCCTTTAAATGAAGCGAGATACTTATGAAGTTTTAACAATAAGAACATAAAAAAAGACTCTTAATTTAAGAGCCTTTTATCCTGTTTGAATCCCAATAGGAATCAATTACTTTTTGAAATATCTAAAGAGGAAATTAAGGAATTTTGATACCACATAACTTACCGAAGCCCCTATACTAGCCATAACTATAGTAAATAAAATATTATCCAAACTAATATTAAAAACGATAGAAAATAAAGTACCTCCTAAAAATCCAACCCTAGTATTTAATTCCGTAATGTCCATTTTATTCCTGTTTATCTGAAGTACCATCGGCAACAACAGCTTGACTAACTGTGGTAACCACAGTTCCAGCCACAGTTAAATAAGTGGCAATTGTAATCACCAAAGCTGGCATTGCAATCGGAGCAGCAATTATAGCTCCTCCAGCTGTAGCTAAGGCAATGCCTATATTTCGTAAAGTTTTGAAAAACTTTGGAGTTGGTTTTGAATAACGATCAATTAAATTCATAATCTTAAGATTTAATAATTAATAAAATAGGTTCTTTGCGCTCAAATGCCTGATGACAAAGAGAAAGTAATTTTTGCATAGCTGGTTGTGAGGACCATCCCTTCCCTATTCCTGTTAACTGACTTACAGGTGCCAGGCAACCTTCTAATTCCTTTTGAGCATCATTTGCAGGATGGATTAATATCAAATTACGCTGAGAAACGCCTATAACTTGCAAGTGATTCCTATGCTTACTAGAAGAACGAGCTTTCAATTCGTAAACCCCTTCCGGAATACAGGACACTTCACGTTTATTGTCTTTCCAAGGCAATTCAATTATAAAGCAGATAAAATGCCCATTGACAAAAAGGGCACTATTCGTGCCCTCTTTAAAATACTGTCTTTGAAGCAGTAAATCCATCTTACAACGTATCTACTAATGCAACAGAAAGTGCATTGTAAGCCCCGTTTTTCAATGGGTACATCTCACCATTTACTTCCTGGTAGAACTCAATACCAACCACCTCAAAAATCGGTAACACCGAGTTTGCAGTAAGTGCTACGTTCAACGCTATAGGAGCCGTGTCCGGAGCTGTGTAAGGTAAAATCCCTGAACTCGCAGTTTCAAAAACAAAAATTTCATTTAAGAAATCCACTTCAGCAGCACCCATTACAAGGTTGAAATGCGTAGTTCCTGTAGGCGCTGCAATTCGCACCGTTGGACTAAAGGCCGCTAATGTAACATCAGCATTCCCTGTCACACGATCAAAAGCTGTAACAAAAGGAGCGAACAAAGTTGAAGCTAGTTTTCCGTTGAGGTTAAACTCAAAGTTTAATAAATCACTCAAATTTCCATCTTGAACCGTACGTTCCCCTCGAAGGTTTACAGCATCCGTTTTAATAATGGCTACTAGATCTTTAGTCAATCTACTTACCACTCGTTTGTCTTTGGCGTTTTGCAACAGCACACGAATCGCATTCCGAATCAGCTTGCCGGCTTTGCCAGCACGCCCAAATTCAGAACCATTCTCACGTGTACGTTGAAACGCAGGATCATTCGCGATACGGTTGCCATCAATACCACCCTTGGTACGTGCCAAATGACCGTCGCTACTTTTGTAAAAGGAAATATCATCTAATGTCCCTTTTAATTTAATAATACCAGTTTGTCTTGCCATGATTGTAAAATTTTTTATTTAAATCAAAACTCCGTATCTTTAAATAACTATCCCAAAAGCACCTCCCTCCTATGCCGAAAAAGGCATTTTTTGTCTATTTTAGCCTAGGATGATAGTAGTTTTAAGTATAGATAAAGTATGGATAAAGTATGAGCAACCTCAAACGACTATGTATTTACCCAAAGGACATTATGTGCATCACTGGAAGAAGTGAGCGCTACAGTCGTCAGTTATTCAAGAAAATTAAAGCCCATTTCGGTAAGGAAGCCCACCAGGTTGTTACATTTAAAGAATTTTCAGAATATACTGGTATTGAGGAAGATATCATAAATCAATACATTTAAAACCAAAGCATACGGTTCCTCATTCGGTTCACTATAAATAAAAGAGATGTTTAATTATTTGATACACAGCGTAGAAAGAGGAACTATCCAGTTCCTCTTTCTACGCAACACTTTTAAGAAACCTCTTGATTTTCAAGGGGTTTTTTGTTTTTAGAAAAATTCTTTCCCCACGTCTTCCCCACATTAGGCTTGAAAAGGGTGTTTTTAGGTAAGTAATGAATCTTATAGATTAGGCATTCGATATCCCAAAGAGCAGTTTATAAAGTTACAAATCTAAACAAAAACAAATAAATACTTCGGTAACGAGTGTAATGTGATGGGTGAAATTCTTTTAAGCCGCTATGATTTATTTATTAGCAAAAAGGTTAAAACACATCTCACAACTAACCTGTCTGCATCAGAACTAGGACATCATTATGACAATCGAGTGAGAAGTAGATTAAGAGAAACCTTAGATTTAATAGCCTTTAATAATAATTCAAAAGACAAACGAAGTTAGTATGATGTTGGTGTTCATTATTCTTTGATGTTCAGTGACAATGAACATGTTAAATTAGTGAACATGTTATTGTATACAATTACACCTTAAAGGGTGTAAATATATCAATATTAAAATATTTACACCCTTTAAGGTATAATTCTAAAATAAATTACTATATTGTACCCATAAAGGTATAATACAATGGAATGGGATAGAGAAAACACCATAGCCCAATTTGTAAGGGATAGACGCAAAAAAGCAAATCTAACACAAGTAGAGTTATCAGACTTTACAGGTGTAGGCTTGCGTTTTGTACGCGAACTCGAACAGGGAAAACCAAATGTAATGACCGATAAAGTAAATCAGGTTCTATTATTTTTTGGACACACACTAACACCAACACCTATAAGCGATGAGACAAGGAGAAATCTGGGTAAATAAAACGTTAGCTGGTATATTAACCGAGGACGATAATGGCTATCATTTCAAGTATGAAAAAGCATACCTAGAAAATGAAAGCGCATTAGCAGTGAGTTTAACGTTACCATTACAAGAAGAATCGTTTAGTGCCGAATACCTATTCCCTTTCTTCGATGGTTTAATTCCGGAAGGTTGGTTATTAGACATCGCACATAAAAATTGGAAAATAAACCCAAGAGACCGCATGGGCTTATTATTAACCACATGTAGAGATTGTATTGGTAATATTAGCATTATAGAGAAAGTATGAACTATTGTTTAGCATGTCATAAAAAACTAGAAGATGGTGATCTAAATTACCATCAAAACTGCCTAACAGCATTTTGGCAAGAAGACACGCCTGTACTAAAATTAGAGTATGAAATGTCTCAAATCGAAGCGTTGGCAAAAGAAAACGTAGCACAACGCATCATCGTTACTGGTGTACAACCAAAATTATCATTAGGTTTCACACAAGAAAATGCTCAAAATAGGTTAACCATTGTAGGTGCATTAAATGGCAGGTATATTTTAAAACCACCATTTAAAATCTACCCACAAATGCCAGAAATTGAGGCACTATCTATGTTATTAGCACAAGCTTGTGGCATAGCTACAGTACCCTTTTTATTAATCCCATTAAAAGATGGTGCTTTAGCTTATTTAACCAAGCGTATAGATCGAACTGCCAATAACGAAAAATACCCAATGGAAGATGCTTGCCAATTCACAGAACGACTTACAGAACATAAATATCGTGGTTCTTACGAGCAAATTGCAAAGGGTATTATAACCTATACACAAAACCCATTACTGGATGCCGTAAAATTTTATGAGCAAGTTATTGTTTCTTTCCTTATTGGAAATAACGACATGCATTTAAAAAATTTTTCACTCATAGCAAACGACAGTAAACACTATGCATTGGCACCAGCCTATGATATGGTAGCGGTTAAATTATTAATTCCAGAAGATCAAGAAGAATTAGCGCTAAACCTCAACGGAAAAAAGCGAAAAATCAAGCGCCTAGATTTTAACGAAGCCATGGCCAAAGCACAAATCCCTGCAAAAGCGATTGAAAACCTATGGAATCGTATAGAAAAAGGCATGCAGCAATGGCAAGAATTAATCGCCTGTAGCTTTTTAAGTGAAGAAAATAAAAGCGCTTTAATAGCACTCATAGAAAACAGAGCGAAACAATTAGAATTGAACAATAAATAAAATTATACTATGTCATACACATTACTCTCTACAAACTATAAAATCTATTATCAACAAATTCTTTATATATTTTCCTTATATTCTAAAACCAATATATATAATTGTTTAAGCTTTAACTTGGTCTAATATAATATGAATAATAAACAATCATTAATCCCTTTTTCAAGGAAATAAATCTTTCTTTATAATAGCAATCGCCTTTATATTTATAATTTAGTTTTTTTCAAAACTGTTATTCGAAATAGGCAACCAAAAAAATAAAAGAGAAGTTTGAAGCATATACAGAAAGTTTAAAATAAATAGAATACACCAATGTTTTTCATCTTTGGAAGTTTGAAAGCTAATCAAAAAGGTTTCGACATAACATATACAAGTGGCGTAATAGTTAATTATATGCATCTTAAACTAAGAGTTGCAACTTTGTAGTTGAAATGAGTTCAGAAAATACAAGACAAAGACAAATTAAATTATATGATACCACTAAATGATTTTGATTGAGTGGCCGAAATCGAAAATAATTATCACGATTGATTAAACTAATTAAAACCAAATAACCCGATTGAAGCAATTAAAATTAAATAATCAAATGACATTTAGCACTTGGCTAATCATTGAAGACTAAAGTTCCCAATGATTTAATGAGTTGCACTTATTATTTGAACTTACAAAACTAACTTATTAAGATTCTAAAATATAATTGACTGTAACAAATAGCTTCAAAAAAGATAAACTAATTTAAATTTATGGATTGTTAATTGAAATAAATATTTTTATTTATACAATAATTTAATTTATTGTCAATCATACTTTTTTCTAGGTTAAAACTAAATTCATATATTTAATAATTTCATATGAAAGCTTTATTTAAAATAATTATTCTTCTTTTAAGTCCATTCTTGTTAGCGCAAAATACAAATCAATTAGATAGTCTATTAATAGAAGGAATAAAAGCTAGAAATAACAAAAACTTTGTAAAATCTCTTGAATTTTTAACTAAAGTAAGAACAATTGCTGAAGAAAATAAATGGTACAAACAACAGTTTTTAGCCATAAATAATATAGGTGCTAATTATTATGCCATGTTAGATTATGGAGAAGCCTTAGATAACTACCTTGAGGCTTATAACATAGCTCTTAAATATCTAGATGATAATGAAGAGATGATTGTTTTAAACAATATTGCTATTTTATTCAGTAAAGAAGGAGAATTAAATAAGGCAAAAGAATATTTTTTGAAAGCCTATAAACTAGCACATAAGAAAGAAGACACTATCAAAATAGGACTTTACGCAATAAACCTAGGTATTGTAGCTAACAATCAAGATAAACTAGAGTTAGCTAATACTTATTTGCAAGAAGCTAAAAAACAGCTTAAAAATGAACCCTCCATTTATATCTTAGCCGAGATAGCTTTAGCAGAAAATTTATATAAAAAAAACGAATTGCTAAAAGCAAAATATTTAGCAACAACCATTCTTCCTAATTTGGAAACAACAGCACTTTCAGAGGAGCGAATTAATATCCTTTTATTACTTTCCAATATAGCCAATAACATGGACGAAAAGTCTGAAGCTATAGAACTTGGAAAAACCGCATTAAATTTGGCTATTAATTTAGAAACTAAAATTACTGCATTTAAACAGTTATCAAAGATCTATTTAAATAACCAATTATATATAGAAGCATTAAACGCAAAAGACTCAATATTAAATTTAACAGACTCTCTTTATAAATTAAAAAATGGAAAATTGTTTGAAACTAACAAAGTAAAGTTTGAGATATCAAATTATAGAAGAGAACTTAAGCAAAATAAAGAATTACAAGAACAAGAACGCATAAAGCTATATAGTCTTCTTGGTATCTCAATACTAATAATATTTCTTATTGCTTGGGCACTATATAATAGTGCAATAAAAAATAGGCAAAGAAAAATTTTACATCAACGCAGTAAAGAGTTTATAGAACTAGAGTTAGAAAAAAAAGAAAGCGATAATCTCCTTTTAGAAAAGCAATTAATTGCAAATGAAACTGATGCTCTGTTAAAAGAGGAGCGCCTTAAAAATGAAATAGAGACCAGAAATAGGAAATTGGCTGCAAAAGCATTACAAATTTCAGGACGTAACGAATTAATTAATGATATAATTAACAATTTAACAGACCAATCTGATATTTCTAAAAACACATTTTTAACTAATAAAATAAACGAATTAAAAAAACTTTTAAATAATGATTCAGAGTGGAACACTTTTTTAACTCATTTTGAAGAAGTAAATAATGGGTTACTTTCTAAACTTCACAGTCATCATCCAGGTTTAACTGCAAATGATATTCGTTATCTAAGTTATGTTTATATGGGCCTTACTACAAAAGAAATTGCTTCACTTATTAATATCACTATTGAAGCTGCAAGAAAACGAAAAGAGCGAATAATCAAAAAAATGGGTTTAAAAGCTAATATTTCGCTATATAACTATATTACAGAACAATAAATAGACATGTCACGTTTTTTCCAGACTCTGTCACTTTTATTCTAGAATCTTTTGTTTAAATTTATTGATTTTACAAGATATTTACTGCTTAAACAAAATTTAAAATAAAATGAAAAAATCTTTTTTTCTAGTTTTACTATGGATATGCTCAAGTCATCAATCTTCTTTCTCTCAACAATTAGAGGTTATAGGTTCTAACGATTTTGGACGCGTATTTGATCTTACATATGATAAAGATGTAGAAAACAAAGTATATGCTGTTACCTTAGGTAATCATATTGTTGTTTCTTATGATAACGGATTAACTTGGGATGTTTTATATTCCTTAGAAATTCATCAAAGTGCAAGTGTTACTGATTTAAAAATATCACCTGATGGTACAACCCTAACGTTTAATTGTTATGTACCTAATACTATGTATAGTTCTATAAAAGTATATGATATTAATACAGCTACTATTATAAAAACCATAGATGTACCAAACCAAAGCGATCATGCTTATATTGATGCATATGACTTTTATGAAAGTGATATGGATATTTTATTGTTGAGTACAAGATATCAAGACAATAATACGAGCAAAGGAAAGACTTTTTATACTACGGATGGTGGAGAAAATTGGGATATGGTTTATTTCAATGAGGATCATGATTATGTTTTTATAGCAGATGTAGCTATATATCCTAGTAATCCTGATAAATTATTCCTAACTCGAGGCAATGGCCCAACAAATATAGATGGAGGACTATTTGTTTCTGAAGATGCTGGACAAAATTGGATAGAAAAACTACCTGGAGTTAATTTAGACCCAATTAAATTCAACCCAGATAATAATTTAATTATGTGGATTGGATCAGGGATTGGTACTTCTGTCGCTACTGAAAATTTATATAAATCTATAGATGGCGGAGATAATTTTACTACTGTACCTATTAATTGGACTGATTCGGCTTTAGATAATATTAGAGTGATTCAAATTAATGAAAATAATCCATTGCAAATGATTGTTTTAGAAGAAAATGAAATTGTAATTTCAGAAGATGGTGGTGTAACTTGGGAAAATTATGTGTATCCTTCTGGAGATCCTGAGAGCTATTTTTATGGCTTAAATGCAAGTTATAATCCATTTAATTCTGAAGAACTATTTATTAGCAGTAATTTTGTTCCTCAATTTTCTTCAGATGGTGGAGAAACCTTAACTTGGGTTAAAACTCCCTATTTCGCTAGCTCTGGTAATTTAGATGCATTTTCTAATGAATCCTACGAAAACGTTTATTATGGCGTTCAGTATGGGTATGTTTGGAGAGATTTAGCAACAGGAATAGATAGCCCACGTAGCATCATGCCTCTAGATAATTTTACAGTTTATACGCCAATGACTGTTTATGCTGATAAGATTACAGCAAATAGAATTTATACATTCACAGAAGATGGTTCAGGATCCACTCTTAAAGTAAGTAATGAAAATGGTTTAATTAATAGGAATTTAGTAACAGTCGCTCAAAATAAAGTTACTGCAATAGCAACTTATCCTAATATGCCTCAAACCATTATTACTGCATTCGCTGCTTTTAGTGCTAGTAGTAGTATATTGAAAAAAATTAATTTTAATAATTTAAATAATGTCATAATAACCGATATTACATTACCTACTATTAATTACATTAGAGGAATTATTATTGATGAATCAGGTAAAATTACTATAAGTGATGGTATTGAAGTATATTCATCCAATAATGATGGTGTTACATGGACAAATAGTAGTACAGGACTTGAAGTATTAACTCCTTCTGATTTGATTTTAGATTTACAAGTAGATCCTTTAAATCCAAACCATATGGCATTGGCAAGTTCAAAAGGTATTTTTATGTCTGTAGATGGTGGTGAGAATTGGGATAGAAAAACAACTTTATTAACTCACAAAGTTGCTTTCTCTACAGAAACAGAAGGAGTTTTAGTAGCTACAACTCATGATTCTTATTTCTCTAGAACAGCAATACACTATTCAACTAATAGTGGGGAATCTTGGACAACTATTAGTAATGATCAATTACTTAGCATAACTTCTAGTCATTCTGCATATATTTTTAATTCAAACTCTGTTAAAATATATATAGGAAGCTCAGACTTAGGGCTTGTAGAATACGATATTGACTTTAGCCTTTTAAACACACCGCAAATTGAAAATGTTGATGAAATGGGTTTAATTATTTATCCTAACCCTACTAAAAATCTATTAAATGTTAAAATTAATAACTCCAATGTAGGTCAACTTACAATATACTCATTAACTGGAACTAAAATTTTAGATATTAAAAACTCTTCAAAAATTGATATTTCAAGTTTACCTTCTGGCACTTATTTAGTTCGAATTCAAGACCTAAACAATACTATATATTTTAAGCGTATTATAAAACAATAATGTTTTTATCAAATATTAATAAAGCTCTAAATTTATTTAGGGCTTTTTTTGTTATATAAAAATTATTATGATTTTTAAATGGTCTTTTCAATAAATCAATTATTTTTAAAAACTTGTTTAAATTTGGCATGTCAACAAAACTAGATGAATAAACTCCACATATTTCTTAAATATTTTTTTAATATAATTTTATTTTTAAATATTTTTTTATGTAATCAAGTTTTTTCTCAAGACATAGAACCTAGACGTTGGACAGCAATGCCTCTAGGAACCAATATTATTGGTATTGGGTATGCACACACTTTTGGCAATATCGATTTTGATCCTGTATTACAAGCTGAAAACGCTACAGTTTTAGTAAATTCTTTAGCTTTACAATATGTTCGACCTTTTAGAATTGGAACTAAATTAGCAAGAATAGATGCATTAATCCCATATAGCTCAGCTCGTTGGGAAGGCTTATTAAATAGCGTACCTACAACAGTAAAACGAAATGGGTTTGCAGATTCTAGATTAAGATTCTCCATCAATTTTATTGGACCAAAAGCCATGACTCCTAAAGAAATGCAAGAATATCTTAAAGAAAACCCAACTTATACTACTGTAGGTGCTTCTTTAGCAATTACTTTCCCATTTGGACAATATTATAGTGACAAACTTTTGAACTTAGGTTATAACTGTTTTGTTTTTCGTCCTCAAGTAGGAATGGTTCATAAATGGGGAAAATGGTCTTATGAACTTACTGGATCTATATTTTTATATACAAATAATAATGATTTTTATAATAATACAACAAAAAAACAAGAGCCTCTTTTTGCTATGCAAACTCACCTTGTTAGAACATTTAAACATCGTATTTGGACCTCTTTAGGTCTAGGATATGGTTTAGGTGGACATACAATTGTAAACAGACAACCTAATAATGATGAACGTGGGAATTTTGTAGGTGGTGTTTCTGCAGGCATCCCTATATTTAAAAAACAATCCCTAAAATTTGCTTATGGTACAACACTTACTATTAAAGATGTTGGTGCAAACACAAATGGTTTTGTTCTGGGATGGGCTACAACGTTTTAATTAAACTTAATTATCACTTTTAATGAATATAAATTAATTCGGCACAATAAATGTTATAACTAACGTTATAAAAAAAACTTACATCTTTATGCAAAAATATTTTAACATTCTATTGCTTTTAGTTATTTCTACTAGTTATTCACAAAACAATGCGTTTAAAGCAAGAGAAAATCTCACTTTTACAGCTTCCTATAATATGTCTGGAGTTTTAACAGAACTTGCACAGGTAAATATGGAAACTAGCGAAGTTAAAACTTCAAAAGCTACCTTATTAAGGTTAAAATGTACAGCAACTACGTATAGTAAATGGGATAGTTTTTTTAAAATTAGAGATTTATACGAAAGCTATGTAAGCCCTTCAACTGTAAAACCTTATTTATATAAAAGAGATATTTATGAAGGTGGATATTCTAAATTTGTTCAATATAAATACAGTCACACTAAAGGGACAGTAGCAAGTTTAATTAGAAAGAAAAAGAAAACTGGTGGCACTTACGACCAAAATAAGACTTTAAATATTTCTAGTAACACCAAAGATATTGTTTCTACAATTTATTATTTAAGAACTTTAGATTTTAAAAATTATTCCAATGGCACTTCTAAAACTTTAACTGTTTTGTTTGACAACAAACCTACAGAGGTTGTTTTTACTTATTTAGGTAAAGAATCTATTTCTACAAATATTGGAAGTAAAATGTGTTACAAATTATCTATTTCTATTAAAAATAGTGATGTTTTAAAGGGCAATAATGATAACATTCTTTGGTTAACTGCCGATGAAAATAAGATACCTGTTTATGCTAAATTTAAAGTAGCTGTTGGGAATGGAGAATTAAAAATAAAATCTGCTACTGGGCTAAAAAATTAAAATTATGAAAAAACTTTTTGTCGCTTTAGGAATCATAGCATCTGTACTTGCGTTAATTTTATCTGTTTTACCACTATCTAACTTAGCTTTTTTTCCTGCAATTGCAGCCTTTATTTTTGCATTAATAGCTTTTTATTTTTCAAATAAAGAAAATAGCTCTAAAAAAACCATCCAACTTATATTTTTACTTACCATAATAGCCATGTCTATTTCTACTTACAAATCTTTATATAACACTGTTGAAGTTGGTAATACAGAAGAATTACAAGAAAGAGAAAAACAGTCTGAAGAAAATGCTATTGAAGAACTTGAAGACTTAGATATTGAAGAAATTGATTTGGAAGTCATAGATGTAGAAGAAATAAATGTTGATGAAGCTGACTTCGAAGAAGTAGATATTGAATAAAACTTTAAATAACTTTTAAATATCAATATTTTTTTAGTTTATTTGACTGAAAATAAGCTCTTATTCTATGAAAGCATTACTTGTAGCTTCCATATTATCACTTGTTGGGTCTTGTGCTACTTCCAAGTATAGTACTAAAATAGAAACCTTAAACAATAATGTAAAAATTAGCGATAGTACGACTGTTGTCACTTATGCTAATACAATTACTTCAGAAGAATTAAGTAATCACTTATTTAAATATGCTAGTAAAGAATTTAATGGTCGTAAAACTGGCGAATTAGGTCAGAAAAAAGCGGCTGAATTTTTAAAAAACTATTACATATCTCAAGAAATTATATCCCCAATAAAAGATTCGGTATATTATCAAACTATCCCAAAATCTTATTTTTACGATGAAACCATTAATGCTTCTGAAAATGTTCTAGCCTACATTAAAGGAAATGAGAAACCCGAAGAAGTTGTTATTATTTCAGCTCATTATGATCATCTTGGAGTAAAAGACTCTCTTATTTATTATGGAGCAGACGACGATGGTTCAGGAACTGTAGCTCTCATGGAGATAGCACAAGCATTTAAACTTGCAAAAGATAAAGGATATGGCCCAAAACGATCTGTATTATTTCTACATCTAACTGCTGAAGAAATAGGATTAGAAGGATCCAGATTTTATACTGAGAATCCTATTTTTCCATTACAAGAAACCATGGCTAATCTCAATATTGACATGATTGGAAGAATAGATAAAATCCATGAAGAAAAAAATCAAGAAAAATACATTTATCTTATAGGTGCAGATAGACTAAGTAAAGAATTACACATACTTTCAGAAAAAACAAACAAAGCATTCATTAATTTAGAATTAGACTATAAATACAACGATTTAAACGATAAAAACCATTATTATTCTAGAAGCGACCATTATAATTTTGCACAGTACAACATTCCTGTAATCTTTTATTTTAATGGAGAACATGAAGATTATCATGAACCTACAGACACTCCAGATAAGATAAATTATAAAGTACTTGAACTTAGAGCTAGGTTAGTTTTTGCAACAGCTTGGCAATTAGCAAATCGTAAGAATCGTTTAATTTTAAATGAAAGCCTATAATTTTATCTTTTTGTTGTTAAAGTTTGTTAAAAACACTAATTCTAAGAACTGTGTTTGATTACTTTTGCTTGATTACATAACTAAATAACATTTCAATGAAAAAAGCTTTATTAATTATTTGCTGTGCTGGATTCGTTTTCTCTTGTGGAACACAAAAAAGTGATACTACAAGCCAATCCAATAACACAGTAACACCAAAATCTCTAGATGTAACGGCATATGCTGAAACTATTACTTCTGAAGAACTAAAAATAGATTTATATATTTATGCTTCAGATGACTTTGAAGGAAGAGGAACTGGAGATCCAGGACAAAAAAAAGCTGTAAACTATTTAAAAGAGCAATACATAAACATGAAAATTCCTTCTGCTTTACCAGGAGATACTTATTTTCAAAATGTACCATTAGAGAAATTAGGAGCTCCAAATGTTGCTTTCTCAGTTAATAATAAAGAATATAAAACGGTTGATGATTTTGTTTCAATTTCTTCTCCAAAAGATGGAAAGTTAAATGCCGACGAAATTATTTTTGCTGGATTTGGAATTGAAGACGACAAATATTCTAGTTATACTGATTTAGATGTAAAAGGGAAAGTGGTATTAATCAAATCTGGAGAACCTAAAGATGCAGATGGTAATTATTTAATTACAGGAACTACGGAAGCATCTAAATGGTCTAATTTCAGACAAGCATTTGCTTCTAAAAGAGATATAGCAAAAGAAAAAGGAGCTGCTGCTGTATTAGTATATTATCCAGAAATTTATTCAATGGCTGCTGCACGTTTTGGTGGAGCAAGTGGAGCAATTTCTTTAAAAGGAAATGCCGACGATATGTATTATTTTTTAATTAATACAGATTTAGCAAAAAACATCTTACCTTCTATTGAAACTGAAATAACTAATCAAACTATAGAAATGCCTGTAAGTTTAGATTATAAAAATGTTTCAGAAGAAATAATTTCTGAAAATGTTATTGCCATCATTAAAGGTTCTGAAAAACCAGAAGAGTATATTATAATTTCTGCACATTTAGATCATGAAGGAATTAAAAATGGTGAGATATATAATGGTGCAGACGATGATGGTTCTGGCTCTGTAGCTCTTTTAGAAATCGCTGAAGCTTTTAATACTGCTGCTAAAAACGGACAAGGACCAAAACGTTCAATCGTATTATTACATGTCACTGGTGAAGAAAAAGGACTGTTAGGTTCACGTTATTACACAGATATAGATCCTATCTTTCCACTGGCAAATACAGTAGCTAATTTAAACATCGATATGATAGGTCGTGTAGACCCAAAACATGAAGAAGGAGATGGTAATTATGTGTATTTAATTGGAAGTGATAAATTAAGTACTGAATTACATGCGATTTCCGAAGAAGTAAATAATAAGTATACGCAAATGGAATTTGATTACACCTATAACGAAGATGATGACCCAAATCGTTTTTATTACAGAAGTGATCACTATAACTTTGCCAAAAATAATATTCCAGTTATCTTTTATTTTAATGGTACTCATGCAGATTATCATAAACCAACAGATACGCCAGATAAAATTAGATACGATTTATTACAAAATAGAACTAGATTAGTATTCTATACCGCTTGGGAACTTGCAAACAGAGAAAATAGAATTGTTGTTGATAAAGCAGCTAAATAAAATTTAAACATATTATTAAAAAAAGCCTTTCATTAACTGGAAGGCTTTTTTATTTAATTAGGTAAACAAAAAAGCTTCACATTTCTGTGAAGCTTTTGTTTTTTGGGTGGAAGACGGGATTCGAACCCGCGACCCTTGGTACCACAAACCAATGCTCTAACCAGCTGAGCTACAACCACCATGTTATTGCTTTTCTGCAATGCGAGTGCAAATGTAATTTATTTCCTTTTTTCTACAAAGATTTTTTACAATATTATTTAATTATTTTTACTTTAAATCAAACAGGCTGTTTACCACAGGATAACGTTCTACAGTAAACCCTTCACCATACTCTACTCCTACTAACCTACCTAAATCTCTAGCTCTATATTCCACACTATCTGTAAAATTTTTACTCGAAATAGGAGTTTCTGGAGCATTGCTTTTAGGGTTATAAAATTGTGTTTTATAAGCCATTACTGCATCAATCTTTTTAGTCATGAAATTAGATACATCTACTACAAAATCTGGTTCTATGGGATACCATTGTATATAATGATATACTAGTTTAGGTCTCCAAGGCTCTTGCCAAATTTCATCATCTTCTTCAAACTTAGTGTCTATTTTTAATAAACCACTTAAAAAACAAGCATCACTTACTAATTTACTGCCTTTTCCGTGGTCTATATGCCTATCTGTTATAGCATTACAAAGCACAACCTCTGGTTGGTATTTTCTTATTATTCTAATAATATCTAATTGATGTTTTTTGTCATTTACAAAAAACCCATCAGCAAATTCTAAATTGATTCTAATACTTGAACCTAAAATGCTTGATGCCTCCTTAGACTCTTTATCTCTAGTTTCTGCAGTACCACGAGTTCCTAATTCACCTCTGGTTAAATCTATAATGCCTACTTTTTTACCTGCTTTAATCTCTTTAGCTAATGTGGCTCCACAACCTAATTCAACATCATCAGGATGTGCTCCAAATGCAAGAATATCTAATTTCATAATTTATATTTTCATTTGGCTAATTCAATAGCTTGTTCAATATCATTAATTAAATCTCTTTTAGATTCTATTCCTACAGAAAACCGAATCAAACCATGACTTATTCCTAAACTATCTCTTTCTTCTTGACTTAATAATGAGTGTGAAGTTAATGCAGGAATCAACATGGTACTTTCTACTCCTGCCAGACTCATGGAAGATTTTATAAGTTCTAAAGACTTTAAAAACTTAGACGCGTCAATATCTTTTTTAAATTCAAAAGACATCATAGCTCCATAACTTTTCATTTGAGATGTAGCTAATTCATGCTCTGGATGATCTTTTAATCCTGGATAATAAACATGTTTTACATCTGGGTGTTTTTTTAGAAATTTAGCTAGCTTTTTAGCATTCTTACTTTGAGCTTTTACTCGTAACCCTAGAGTTTTCATACTTCTTTCTAACATCCAAACCATAAAATCGCTCAAGCTTCCACCTAAGTTCTTACCTGCATGCCATATTTTGTTTATATGCTCTTCTGATGCTGCAACTGCACCTGCTAAAATATCGCTATGACCACCTAAATATTTGGTAGCAGAATGAATAACGATATCTATACCTAAATCTATTGGATTTTGTATAACTGGACTTGCAAAAGTATTATCTATTGTTGTTATAATATTATTAGACTTTGCTAAGCTTGCAACAGCTCGAATGTCTGTTATAGTCAATAAAGGATTTGAAGGTGTTTCAATGTGAATCAATTTAGTATTGGGCTGAATAGCATTTTCAAAGTCAGAAATCTGATAGCCTTCAGTAAACGTGAACTCTATGCCATACTTAGGTAATTCTTCTCTAATAAAATTACTAGTTCCACCATATAATGGATTCTGTATTATTATATGATCTCCTGTTTTTACAAAAGCTAAAAACGTAGTGCTTATTGCAGCCATTCCAGATCCAAAAATCATAGCTGCTTCTGCTTGTTCTAGAGCTGCGATCTTTTTAGATAAATATTCTTGATTTGGAGTATTAAAATATCTTGGGTATCTTTTAACTTCAACATCTTCAAATTGATAAGATGTTGACATATATATGGGAGAAACGGCACCTTTAAACTGTTCGTCTTTAATTTCTCCAATATGTGTACAAATTGTATTTAGTCCTAATTTTTCTTTTGACATGATTAAGTTTTTATGCACCTAAAATTAGGAAAATATGAGCTAAGTAATCATTAAATTATTATTAAAGTTTTAGATTTTAATGTAATGGGCTTTGTGTACAAGGACAATTACTTACTCC
>NZ_VSFC01000051.1 GCF_008084905.1 Xanthomarina maritima
CCTGAATTAAAAAGAATATTTAAAGGAAATCCACCAGAGCTTTGGAAACTAAATATTTCAACAAAAACTCCGTTTGTACCATTACCGTAACAGTATGTGATATTTACAACTTCTCCTGCCTCACAATCTACTAGGTAAGGTGTATTGAAATTCACTGGCCCTTCCCAATCGCTTAAATCATCAACAGCGCAAATACCTCTTACATAGACTTCATATTCAGTTCCAGGCGTTAAGCCTTCATATAAATATGGGTTATCAGTTGTTTGAATAATTTCAGGTTCGGTACCATCTGGATAACCAGTTCCTAAAGGTTGTACAATTACTTCCCACGTAGTTTCAACTCCACCTGGTGTCCAAGAAACCTCCACCGATGTTGGACTCACATCGACGATAGTGATATCGTCTGGTCTTGGGCAAGTAGGAGGTGTACAATTTACAATACTCGAGAAAATTTGTGTATTTTGAAGAGCTCCACTTCCTTCAGGCATAACATAAATTTCATCATCGAAAGCATCATTTACAGTAATCATTACTTCATTTGCAAAAGACCCTCCTGCATTCCAAAATAATTCGAAAGGGACACCATCACAAAGAGGCACTTGAATTTCAAGTGGACCTGTTCCAGTTGCTAATGTTAAAATCTGTAATGGAATTCCGTTTTGCGAAACAGTCATGGTATTCCCATTCCAACCGTCTCCAAAACTATCTTCTAAGATAAAAGTAAAAACACATTGGTCTGCAGCATCACAAATAGTTGTATCAAAATTTACTGGACCTTCCCAA
>NZ_VSFC01000018.1 GCF_008084905.1 Xanthomarina maritima
CGATTGATTAATAGCTTACTCAAAAAAGTGATATACCTAAAAAAATAAAGCTCCTTATTTTTATAAGGAGCTTTTATATTTTTATTATATTTTATTCTTAGTCCTTTTTTAAATAGGGGTTTTTAGTATAACGTGTAAAATCTTTTTCTTCTGTTAATTCACCATTTGTATAGTATTTCCAAATGCCATCTTTTCTGTCGTTTTTGTATTGACCTTCTATTTCTAATGTTCCTGAAGCATCATAAAATTTAGCTTCTCCATGTAATTCTCCGTTCACATAGTTGTATTCTTTTAATTCCTTTCCCGATTCATCAAACCAAGTTGCCTTTCCTTCTAGTTTATTGGCTTTATAATTTCTCTTTTCAGCTAATTGTCCACTATTATAATACACCAAATTTTCGCCATCTAATTGTCCTTGATTATTATAATGCTCCAAAGTCATTATTTGCTCTGAATCTTTATGATAATAAACCCATTGGCCAATATAATCTTTCCCATTCATGTTCCCTTTACTAATTACTTTTCCATTAGAAGCATAAAAAACAACCTCAGCAATATTGTCTGTCTCACTGAATCTTTTAGTAGCCGTTAACACAGCTTCTTTATTGATGTTTTTATAAAATTTAAATACGCCTATTTCTTTTCCATGATTAAATTCTCCTTCATATCGAAGGACTTTAGTGTCATCGAAATTCTTTTTCCAGATGCCATGTCTTTTACCATTTTCATCTAATTGATTAATGGTCTGTGCTATAAATAAAGTTGGTATGAATAAAATTAAAAAGGTTAGAATATGTTTCATACTTATTGAGAGATTCAAATTTATGTTGTTAATAAAAACGAATTAAAAGCTAAAATGTTGTTTAACAAACAAGCCGCTAAAATAGCAGCTTGTTGAGATTCTGAAATGAATTCAGATAGATCTATTTTAATTTGACAAGCTTATTATTTTTTTCGTTTTTGTTGTGCTTGTTTTTGTTGTTCTGCTTGCTCCATCATTTGTTCCATTTTCTTTTGGAAACGATTTTGCTTTTTAGGTTTCTTTTTATTTACCTGAATTTGTGCATGTATCTTGTCTTCATCTAGAATATAATTTTTAATAACTAACATAATACCAATACTAATAGCGTTAGAAATGAAGTAGTATAAACTTAATCCAGATGCATAGTTATTAAAGAAGAACAACATCATTAAAGGTGATAAATAAATCATAACCTTCATCATTTTCGCCATATCTGGCATCCCTTCTTGAGTTGGTTGTGATGCCATTTGTTGTCCTGTAGTCATTTTCATGTAAACAAAAATTGCTAAA
>NZ_VSFC01000008.1 GCF_008084905.1 Xanthomarina maritima
TTAGTCCTTGCCAACGCAACGAAACCATACACAAACACGTTGTAAAACATTTGAAAAACACCCATTAGTTTGAATAATAAACTTGCCTTTTTATTAATTTTACTAACATTCGGACTAAATTCCTGCGACAATCTGACTCCAAAAGAATCTTTTGATAAAGTTGTTTATGATGAATATCACTATAAATATGAAGGAATAATTATTGACAAATATATTGACAAACAAAATCACGCAACACCAATTATAATTATTCGAAATGAAATTTTTGGTGACAACAAAAAAGACTTTATTTTTCAAAGTTCAGATTTTTTTGATTTTTTCAAAGTTGGAGATACGATATCAAAAAAAAGAAAATCTTTATTAATAAATATCAAAAGGAAAGATCTAGACACATTAATGAAATTGGATTTCGGCAAATTTAAGCGGAATGAAAAATATTATTCTGAAAATAAGTATATAAACGAACTTGAATAAAAAACGTTTTACAACACTGTGTATAAAAAATGCTTATTTTAGTGCTTAACCAAAGAAAAGTGCGTGTTTGCTTTCTTCCGATTTTCCTACGGAAAATCCTCTGACACATACACGCACTTTTCATACACGAAACCGTTGGCATTAATTTGAATGAAGAACATTTTAGCATACATTTTATTAATTTTCCTAATTAGTTGTTCTTCTACAAAACAGAAAGAAAAATTAATTGGAAATTGGTATTCAAATAGTAATGACAACTATGGGTTTATAGAATTTCAATTTTATAATGACTCGCTTATTTCTTATGATAAGCTTGGAAAAAACTTCGCACAATGGGAAGTTAGTAAAGACAAAATTCACTTAACACATATAAAAGGATTTATTGATAAAAAGCAATTAACTTATTCTTATAAATTAGATAAATCAAACGAATTACTTATCCTTAAAATTTTAAGAGACACTATAATTCAACTCCCTGAACTAATTAAAGCTAAAAATACTTATGACTTTTTCCAAAAATATGTAGGTATTGAAATTGACTTACCAATAAAGGAAACGAAATTAGAGCAAATTGGTTTACCCAGTAATCTGAATTTTAATGTTTATGTCGGTTTTGTTGACAACAATTTAAAAGTCAAAACCGATTTAGCATCTGACTTAAATAATTTGGATGGTGAAGTAAACAAGTTTAAAGAACACTCACGGGATGAATTAAAGCCGTTCTTGAGGTTTAACTTAATTGCCGACATGAATGTAACAGAATCTCAAATGGATTCAATTAAAAGCATTCTTAAACAAACTTCAATTGAGCGGATTTTTAGAACATACAAAAGCAAACAAGCCGATTATGAAAATAATTTGAATTGGTTTGGACAAAAAGAATAAAAACTAATGCCAACAAAGAACTGAGTTAAAAAACAAGCAATTTCAAGCTA
>NZ_VSFC01000027.1 GCF_008084905.1 Xanthomarina maritima
CCACCACCTAACCCAATAAAATCAAATTGAGTTTGTCCTGGTGCTCCACTAGTATATGGACCTGTATAACTATCTATACTTACTGAATATGGAGGTGTTCCTCCAGAAATATCAATACTAAATTCGCCATCCATATCTCCTTCGCAAACTTCTGGAATGATAGATGATGGAACGATGCTTATAATTATAGGTGATGGTTCATTAATTGTGAAATTGATGATTAAATAACACCCTAATTCATCTTGTACAATCACATCATAATTTCCTGGGGCTAAATCTTCAAAAACATTTGTTTCAAAAAATTGATTTAATTGTGGAGAAATAGCATACATAATTAAACCTGTACCACCTGAAGCATTAATAACTACAGACCCATCATTTGCTCCATAACATGTAACATCTGTAACTGTAAAAGGTGCAATTAATGGCGCAGATGGCTCACTAATTGTAAATGGAGCAGACGTTGTTAAACAATCTCCACTCTCAACATGTACTTGATAGGTTCCAGCTGGTAGTTCTGTAAAAATTCCAGGACTATTTTGAGTTGCTGGAATGGTGTTTCCTAATGTATCCTGTAACGTGTAAATATAATTCCCTAAACCTCCCTGAGCCGTAGCTACAACAACACCTGTAGAATCGCCAGCACAATTAACTGTTGCATTGGTTAATGATAAATTAAGTGTTAAGGTTGGTAATGGATCGATAGTAATTTCGTTAGATACAATAGAAATACATCCATTAGCATCCTGCACATAATATTCATAAGCTCCCACTGGAACAGAAAATGTTGTTGATGTTGTAAACGAACCTAATACTGGTGTAAATGTTATATTATCACTATATGTATAAGGTCCTGTTCCACCAGATGCACTTAAAGTAAGCGTTGCTTGAGTTAAACACGTTTGAGATGTTTCTTTGACTAAACTAGCTTGTATTTGAGTTGGCTCATTAATTGTTACATCTGCTGATGTGAAAATACAACTAAAAGCATCTGATACTTCTACATTATATGTACCTGCTCCTAAGCCACCAAATACTGGAGAACTTTGTGGTCCTGAAGAACTCGTTGTTGGCGAAATCATGTGCAACGTATATAAATAGTTGCTACCTTGTCCACCAGTTACGTTAGTTACAGTTATTGTTGCATTTGTATCACCAAAACAAGACAATAAAGTAGTGTTAGGTGTTACTGTTGCATTAATTGGTGTTGGAGCTATAAGAGTAACTGTATCTGAAGCGATACACCCTCCTGCATCCATAACATTTACAGTATATGTTCCTGCAGATAAATTTTCAAAAGTTCCATTTGACGAATAAGCTACTGTAGCCGCTCCTGTTAATTCAAATTGATACGTTCCCCAACCTCCACTTGCTATTGCTGTAATGGTTCCTAAGTTATCAGTACATGTTACATTAGAAGTTTCTAAAGCAACTACTGTTAATGGCTCTGTAGGTGATGATATAATGACACTATTCGTTGCATTACAAAACGGACTTGCAGTTTCTGTAATAACTACAGAGTAACTTCCAGCCTGCATTCCTGTTACAGTTTCTGGATTAGTCGTTGTATTTGCTGAAACTGGTCCTAAAACTGAAGTTCCTAAACTATTAAATACTTCATAAGTATAAGCTCCAGAATAACCACTGACATTTATATCAAACGTTCCAGAATTATCTCCAAAACATGTAACTCCAGTTGGAATGGTTGTAAATGAAGGTGG
>NZ_VSFC01000053.1 GCF_008084905.1 Xanthomarina maritima
TAATGTAATGGGCTTTGTGTACAAGGACAATTACTTACTCCTTGCAAGAAATCAAGACCAATAGTTACCATATGAGTTCCTGAATTATATCCCGCTAAATCGTTAGTTGTAATTTGATAAGCGTAAGCGAAATAAAAATTAGATTTTTTAACTCCTACCATTGGACCAATATTTAGAGGCTTTAATATTTGATCGTTTAAGAATCGATATGAAATACCTCCCCAAAAATAGTCTTCTCTTCTGTCGTACTTTCTTATTTTTATATTTAAATCTGTACTAGAACGATTATCACTATCAAAGTATTGGAAGAACATAGAAGGCTCAAATTCAATCTTTTTATTAGTTTTACTTTGAATAACAAGTCCAGTATATATTTGATAATTTAATAGCAAGTCAGGTTCTATTCCTGTATAATCATCAATGTCTTTTGGTAATATATTATTGGCATTCAAACTAAAATAAAATCCTTTATTTCTATATAATATACCCACGTCAAAATTATTGTTAGAATTAGATCTATCATCAGTAACTCTAGGGTCTATAATTGGGGTTTCATAAGTAGGTTGAAAATTATCAATATCTATTCTGAAACTATTTAAGTTGTACGAAATACCAAATGACAGATATTGTTTAGAATAATAATCTAAAATTAAATGATGAGCAAATGAGACTTTCAATCCTTTCTGTTTGGTGTTTCCATTACTGTCATTATACAATGAAATTCCTACTCCTGAACGATTTGCTATTCTAAAATCAGCATATATAGATTGATTGTCTGGAGCTCCTTTAATTCCAACCCATTGCGTTAATCCATTGGCTCTAATTTTTAAATTATCACCAATACCTGCAAATGTTGGAGAAATCACAAAAGGATTATCTGCTAAATATTGCGTAAAAACAGGTAGGTTTAACTCTTGGCTATAACCTTGTGTCATGATTAAAAAAAGAGAATATATAATTAGTTTTTTCATTTTACTTCGTTTTTAGTTTAGATTATAACTTCCCTTTAAATTATCTATAAAGTGTAAAATGACCTACAAAACTTCTATTGTCATTAGGATCGTTCAGTCTAACCACATACCAGTAATCTCCTGTAGGTAGTTCTTCCCCATGATATCTACCATCCCATGTTTGTCCAATTCTTAAAGTGGCAATTTTTCGGCCATATCTATCGAAAATATCGAAATCTAAATTTGGATAATGTATAACACAACCTGGAGCCCAACCATCTAAGTTACCGTCTCCATTAGGTGTAAAATAATTTGGTATACATATATCTACAAATTCAAAATGTCTAGAAGCTGTAGCAACACAACCATTACTATCTGTAACTGTTACTGTATATGTACCAGATTCAGAAATAATAAAGACATTTTCACTTCCATAATCTATACCATTTAGAGTAAATGTATATTCACCAGAACCTCCAGTTGCTGTAGCAATAATTTCATTTATTTCGCCATCGCTTAAAGTAAGTACCAAAGGATCAAATGTGGTAATATCAAATAATTCTGTTCTTTGTATACATCCATTGGTATGTCTTACATCTATATAATGTCCAGTACCAGGAGTTACATCTATAAAAACATTACTTGCTTGATATGGTCCTCCATTTAATGAATAATCTAAATCATCTGGATTTGTAATACTATCATCGACAGTTACTGTAACAATATTACTTGGTGCATTATTAACACAAGCATATTCTATTTCTACTAATGGATTAATGCTTACAGATTC
>NZ_VSFC01000026.1 GCF_008084905.1 Xanthomarina maritima
TATTTACATTTTTAAAAATTGCAGAATAAACTACATCTTGACTAAAAGATGTATTAATAATAGCAACAATTAAAAAGATAAACATTATAAATTTCTGGGACTTCATAATGAATAAATTTTGTTTAACAAATGTGTTTATTGCTATAATCAATCCTTTGTCGAACGTTATTAAAGTACAAAATATCAAGGTATTAACCTATAAAAAAGTTAAATACTCGATAAATTCCCATCAATAATAGACCAAAATACTTTTCTGTGAAGATATTTTGATCTAAACTTAATATAAAACTCTGTAAATAAAAATGTAATTAGAATTCAAATTTATTAATTTTCAATTGAGGCAACTGGAAGGTTATCGTTTATATAAATTACAAATATTATTTTTTTAGGATTTAAATCTACAACCATAACATGTTTCCCTTTGGTTAATTTTGAAAGTGGAATTTGTAAATCGGTTTCTCCTAAATAAACATCTATTTCTCTCTTATAATCAGAATTGATTGAATAAATGTGTAAAATTTCAGACTCGCTTTTTAACAACAAAGTGTCCTTTGATTTGTTAAGGTCGTGAAAAAGTATGTTGGCCTGTATGTTTGAATTCTTCTCAATTCTTGCAAACTCTGTTTGCGAGAAAATGAAATTAGTAAAGAAACTAAGACTAAGTGCAAGTAATAATGTTTTCAATATATATACTATTAAATTCTACAATCCTTGAATTCAACAGTAACTAATTAATCCTCAAGCTAAAGCTAAATGAATTTATATTCCAAACTAAAAATACTCCATAAACTACCAAAAAATCAGTAGAAATACATTAAAATGTTAATAACCTGTGGAAAAGCACTGAATATCATCTATTTAAAACTCCTTTTTTTCTGGCAAGATTGTTGGTCTTTGATAATTTTGAAATGGCTGTTTTAATAGCTCTTTAATACTACTATTTTTTATTTCATCTGGAAATACATCCACACCATAAACTAGTTTTTCTCTATCTAAAGTCATAAAAGTACCAAACAACCTGTCCCAAATAGAAAATATATTACCATAATTTGAGTCTGTGTATGGTAAAACATAATGATGGTGGATTTTATGCATGTCTGGAGAAATAAACACATAGCTAATTATTTTATCTACCTTTTTAGGCAACTTAATATTAGCATGTGTTAATTGAGTAAAAACAACAGATAACGATTGATATATAAACACGATGGCTATTGGTGTTCCTACTATAAAAACACCAAATAAAGTAAATATAAACCTAATTACACTTTCTATAGGATGATGTCTGTTTCCTGTAGTTGTGTCTACTTTATGATCTGTATGATGAACTAAATGTATCATCCACAACAAATTTATTTTATGCTCTACATAATGTGCCAAATAAGCACCAAAAAAGTCTAACAACAATACACCTAAAACTACATACAACCATAATGGCATGTATGGTAACCAATTAATAATACCAAAATTATTTGCTTTTACCCAATCTGCAGATTGCAACAAAATAAATGCTAAACCAAAGTTGATTATTATGGTAGTAAGTGTAAAAAAGAAATTAGGCCAAGCATGTTGCCATTTTTTATAATTAAATTTAAAAAGTGGAAATGCTCCTTCAAGCATCCAAAAAAAAGTGATTCCTCCAGCTAAAAGCAAGCCTCTGTGAAGAGATGGAATGGTTTCGAAATAATTAATAATAGATTCCAAGGGCAAATATTTTGACTAAATATACTAAAAATTTTAAGTATAAAGTTTA
>NZ_VSFC01000015.1 GCF_008084905.1 Xanthomarina maritima
CACAGACGATTTAATTTCGCCAAACATTGTAGGACAATCAAATGGAACAGATGTAACTGTAGCATTCGATTATAAAATTGTGGATTGGTCTGCAGCAGTAGATCCAACACCTCCAGGATGGGGAGAATTTTTAATTCAATACTCTACAAATAATGGTGGTCTTTGGACCACTATGGGAACAATAAACGATGTCAATCACATAACTTCAAATACATGTGCAAATATAAGTTTTGTGTTACCAGCAGCAAGTATTCCAGATGGTTCAGATTTTAAATTAAGGTTTGTAAACAATTATTTTTCTGGAGACTATTATTTTTATATAGATAATGTTACTGCGTCTCAGGTGGTTGTAGACCCTCCATCATGTGTTAATTTAATAGCACCAACAAATGGCCAAACAGGAGTTGCTATTACAGCTAACTTAAGTTGGACAGCAGCAACAGGTATTCCAACAGGTTATACCCTTTCAGTTGGTACTACACCAGGAGGGACAGATATAGTTAATGACTTGGATGTAGGGTTATCTACTACATACGATTTACCAGAATTGGATTATTCAACAACATATTATGTAACAATAACACCATATAATGGAAATGGTCCAGCAGTTGGTTGTTCAGAATATTCATTTACCACAGGAGCAGATCCAAATGCACCTGTAGATTGTGGAAGTGGAATCCCAATTAACACTGTTTTTTGTTATACAAATAACGACAATACCACTTTTAGTTTTATAAGTAGTGATGGCTCCCCATTAGTAGTTGTGTTTAACTCAGGAAGTACTGAGAATAACTGGGATGAATTAATAATATTAGATTCAGATGGAACTACTAATTTAAATGCTGCAACCCCTTATGGTAATGCTGGAAACTTAGCTGGTTTAATGTTTATTTCTAGTGGTGATACAATAACCGTAGGTGTTACTTCAGATGGTTCAGGAATAAGTTGTACAAGTAACCCTTGGGACTTTGATGTATATTGTTTAGACACTACAGCATTACCTAACTGTGATGCTACTTTAACTTCGCCATTAAATGGTGCTATTGATATAGATGTGGCAACTCAAATAACTTGGTCAGCAGCTACAGTTTTTGTTACAGGATATTTTGTTTCAATAGGAACAACTACTGGAGGAACAGATATTGCAGATAATGTGGATGTAGGAGATGTACTTACATATACTCCAGGAAGCATTTTACCTTATGAATCTACAATTTATGTAACAATCACTCCGTATAACGATAATGGATCAGCCATAAACTGTAACGAAATCTCATTTACAACCGAAGTAAACCCGTATCAATGTGATGCTTCAGAACAATGTGTCTTTACATTTACTTTAGAAGATGATTTTGGTGACGGTTGGAATGGAAACACCATGACAGTGTCCCAAGACGGACTGGAAATAGAAATAATTACTTTACCTAGTGGAGCTGGACCACTTGAATTTCAAATACCACTTTGTGATGGTATCCCGTTTGAATTATTCTGGAATGCAGGAGGATCTTTCGCAAACGAAGTTATGATATCTGTTACAGATCCTTATAATGATGAGATTTATTCAATGCCAGCTGGTAGTGGAGGTCTTCGAAATACTTTATTGTTTTCTGATATGGTAAATTGTACACCTCCAACCTGTCCAAGACCTACAGATGTTACTATTGGTGTAATTAATATGACAGATGTTGAAATCTCGTGGACAGAAACAGGAACTGCTACTACTTGGGAAGTTATAGTTCAACCTTTAGGTACAGGTTATCCAATTGGTACAGAACCTGAAATTATTCAAACAACTGAAAATCCTTATATATATGGAGGTTTAAATTTAGGAACTCAATACGAAGTGTATGTAAGAGCAGTTTGTGCAGCTGATGATCTAAGCGATTGGGAAGGTCCAGTAAATTTTGATACAACTATTTGTGATG
>NZ_VSFC01000013.1 GCF_008084905.1 Xanthomarina maritima
CACACTTGTATTGATGTTTTGGAACAAAGTATGGAAGATTTTGATGATTTAATTACTGGTAATTTACCGATTTCAAGTAATGTAATCACCCTATCTAATAATAGGATTGATATAAAAGACCAATCTACAATTATTCACAAGGATATTGTAAACGCATTGAAGAAAGTAAACGAAATCCTTTAACCCACCGCACAGCCATTTGCTTCCAGTAGGTTCTTTTCGTTCGCTCGTACCTCACTTACTACAATCACCCACTTCCTGCAACGCACAGCAAGAGAAGTCCTTCATTCATTTCCGTTGCACTACAATTCATTCAGTCCTGCACTTGCTTTTCCCTACGCACATCCAAACGCAGGTAAAGCGGTGTTCCGCCTTCGGTCGTCAGCAAATAAAATCGCCAAGCCATTACAGCACATTTTTTGGAATACTTCAATTTTTAAAGGTCAAAAAAAGAGCTGCAATGCCCTTCGGGTGCTTCGCTAAAGCTACGCAGCTTGTCACTTTTATTGCGTTCCTCTGTCAGTTGTCACGGTAGTTCCTTTGTCTTTTTTGCCACTTCCTTCCGTTCCTCCAGTCAGTCGCAAAAAATCCAACCACTACCCATAATTTTGCTCGCCTGCGGGTCGCTACGGGCTGCGGCTTAATACTGATTGATTTGCCTCCGCTATCGCTCTGGCTATTAAAGCGGTAAGCCTTGTGTAAGTTCCGTTGCACTCCGCCTTTTTGTGTAAAGAAAAATTACAAAAAGGCTACGTTCCACTTCACACATAGCTACAAACCACCCTTATCAGGGTTACTGTTGGTAGCACCCTTGCTCCACTCGCAGGCGGCTCGCGTTGCTTGTCCAAAGTCCGCAATCCGTTCGTACCTCACTACTTGCAGCCTTCGTCCAGCCGATTAGCTCAAGGCTGTTTTTACCTGCGTTTACGCACAGTTACAACCTCACAAGGAAGTATGATACATATTACCGAACAGTTCAACATTTAATAATTAATCCAGTAATTAATCCTCTATAAAACAGGTTTTAAAAACGATTTCATAAGCCCTTAAATATTATGAAATATTCAAAAAAAAGAGAATAGCAAAGTTAGGCGTGTCCGCTCAAGCCCACCGCACAAACGGATTATCAAGGTCAAGCCCTACGGGTTTTGAAAGAAATCTCCACCCTCTGGGTAGTATTTTTTCCAAAAACCTTGACAACCCTCCCAAACACGCCTTTTCAAGAGCTTTCTCTTTTCTTTTTTTTCCTTTTTTCTTTTCTCTTTTAAAAATGAATGAGCGAAGCGTAGCGAGCAAATATTTAATGGCTCACTATATGAAAACGTTTCGCATCAAAACCCACCGATTAAACCAGAATTATTCTGAACCTCATTTCTTTATACTGAATAAAGGATTGAATAGCGGAAAACCGCTGAATGAACCTTGTCCGAATTGCTTTGTCTGCATCATTAACAATGAAAATGATAAGGATTTTATGTATTGGCTTTGCTTCGGATTATGGAAGTCTAAATCATTCCATTACTACCTAAAAGGCTCTGTAATTCCATTCATCACGATTGGAGATATGAAAAAGCACCTTCGGGATAATGAATGTATTGCAAGCAAACATCCTCAGTTATTTCACCAGTCAATTCACCACTTGAAATTGTTGGAAGAAAATGAGGGAAAACTCAAACTTTCATTAAAAATGATAGATACCGCCAAAAAGGCAATCTTCTATAAGTTGATGAATAAAACAGGTGCAGTTTAAATACTGCATCTGTCATAAAATCAATTTCTTATAAGCAAAAAAGAGCAAAGAAAAGCAACAGAAACCCTGACTGAACTACTGCATACTTATTGAAGTATCTTAGATATTAAAGGGCAAAGCCGAGTCAAGTCCGTGCCAAGTCCGAACATTTGTTTAACCCCAAAAATATTAGAAAAGATGGGAAAAATTAATCAAGGTATTCTCGGTGGTGTCTCAGGACAGGTTGGGAATGTAATCGGTGGAACTTGGAAGGGCATTGATTACCTAAGAATTAAACCTTCCAGTGTAGCGAACCCAAGAACCGAAGGACAAGTTGACCAACGTTCAAAGTTTTCAACCGTGCTTCGCTTCCTGCAACCAATGACAGACTTCTTGCGTGTTGGTTTCAAATTGTATGCTAACAAGATGACTCAGTTTAACGCTGCAATGTCTTACAACTTAAACAATGGAATAACAGGAGCTTACCCTAACTATTCTATTGATTATGCAAATGCATTGGTTACACGCGGAAATCTTACAGGTGCAGTAGATGGAGCAACTTCTTCTCCAAGTGCTGCAACAGTAGATGTAACCTGGACAGATAACTCTGGAAGCGGTAGTGCCTTGGCTACTGATAAAGCATTAATCTTGCTTTTCAATGCAACAAGAGGTGAAAGTGTATTTACAACAGCTGGACCCGCAAGGTCAGCCGGAACAGAAAGTATTTCCGTACCTTCTGAGTACACTGGAGAAGATGTTGAGGTATTCTTAGGTTTTATCTCTGAGGATGGAACTAAAGTCTCTAATAGCGTTTATGTAGGTTCTGTAACAGTTGCTTAATAGCGATTGACGTTTTCTTAGAAAACCGTCCTTTTTTAGGGGCGGTTTTTTTATCTTTACACCTCTCCATTTTCCTATCTTTAGTCCTTAATTAGCTATAATTCAACACTTTTTGTTGCTTATTTGTATCTATCGATAGCTAATTAATTGATAATCAGTAGCACATTACATTTTGTATCGG
>NZ_VSFC01000058.1 GCF_008084905.1 Xanthomarina maritima
AAACAAATATATTATGCGCAGGTGCATCAACAGGTTCAATAGCAGTAAATGTTACTAATCCCAATGGAAATAGTTTAATGTATAGTATCGATGGAGGCGTAACTTTTGTTAATTCAAATGTATTTGCAGGTCTTTCAGCAGGAAGTTATGATGTAGTTGTGCAATATACTACAGGTCCAGATGTTTGTCTTACAGCACCACAGACAATTATTATTACTGAAAGTGCACCACTTACCGGAACAGCTACTTTAACAACTCCATATACATGTACAACAAATGGTGTTATTACAGTTTCAGGAGTTTCAGGAGGAACACCACCATATATGTATAGTATAGATGGAGTTACTTTTCAATCTGGTAATATTTTTTCTGGATTAACTGCAGGAACTTATACCATTACAATTCAAGATGCAAGTGGATGTACATTTATTACAAATAGTATAACAATCGATCCATTATATCCACCAACAGATATAACATTTAGTAACACACCATTAAGTTGTCCATTAAATACAACAACTATAACAATAACGAGTACAACTGGAGGAGTAGGAGTCTTAGAATATCAAATAATTGCTCCAGCTTCAGAAGCAACGCCATACCAAACATCTAATGTTTTCTCAGATTTACCACCTGGAACTTATACTTTTCAAGTAAATGATGAAAATGATTGTACTTATTTAGAATCTTATACTATTGCTCCTTTACCAGTATTAACGGTAAGCACCATTATTACAAAAGATTTAGATTGTACATCATCACCAGATGCTATTATAACAGGTACCATAATGGGTGGAACACCACCATTTACTTATGCAGTATCAATTAATGGTGGCGCATATAGCAATTTAGGAGCTACAGGCTCTCCATTTACTTATACTACAGCAACCTCAGGAACCTTCCAGTTTCAGATAACAGATTCTTTAGGCTGTACTGCAGAATCTGGAGTAAATACTATAGGTTTGTTAACCTTACCAGAAATACTTTCAGTAGTACAAACCCAACAAATTTTATGTCCAGGAGATTCAAATGCAGCAATTCAAGTAACTATTAATACAGCAGTTGGCGAACCAGTTTATGTAATAAATGTGTATAACAATACAACAGGAGTTGATTATGGCACACAAACTTCAGGATTAACTGCAGGTACTTATACCATCACCTTAACGGATGGAAATTCTTGTACAGATACAGATACCATCATTATAGCTGAGCCAAATCCTATTGTAGTGAATTATCATACGGTTGATATTACTTGTACTTTAGGAGGTGTTTCTCAAGGCTCTATCATAATTGATGGTGTTACAGGAGGAACAGCTCCTTATAATTATTTTGTAACTGGAACCAATGGTTATTCAAATTCAGAATTAAATACAACAGGATCTACATCTGTTAGTTTTGATGTTGTAGATTTTGGTTTATATCAAATTAATGTAGTCGATGCCAATGGATGTTCTGTATTGATTCAGGATGTATTAGTAGCGTCACCTCCAACAGATTTAGATATTAGTATTTCAGCAACAGTAGATTGTCTTTTAGGAGGAGAAGCAGTAGTCAGTATTGGTTCAACCTTAAGTAGTTCCGGGCCATTTTTCTTTAGTATTTATCCAGCAACAGGAACACCACCTGGAGGCTCATGGATTCCAGAAGATTCACCAGGAAGTGAATCAGCAACATTTACAGGTTTAACACCAGGAGTAACTTATACCTTTATAGTTTTTGATGCGTCTACAAACTGTAGTTATTATGAGCCAGCAACAACACCTATACCTACTAATTCAACGTTAACGGCAACAGCTGTAACAGCAAATAATATTACTTGTACAGGAAGTGCTGATGGGAATGTGACATTTACAGTTAATAGTGTCTATGGAACAGCAACCAGTATTACTTATGAAATATTTGATTCATTAACATTAGCAACAACAGGTGTTTCTGGAGTAGGAATAGTACCAGCAGGAGGATCTCTTACTGTGTCTAATTTAGGACCATTGCCTTTTGGAAATTATTATGTATTAATAAGCGAAACTTCTGGGGTTAATAGTGGATGTAGTGTTGTAACTGTTCCATTTAATATTACAGAATCAGCTATACTCTTAAACTTATCAGTATCAGTTGATCAGAATGCTAATTGTAATGCCAATTCTGGTGTTATAAGTGCTATTGGTCATAATGGAACAGCTCCTTATTTATATCAAATAACAACAACACCAGCATCTCCACTTGCTACAGACCCATCATGGGCTTCGGCAAGTACTTTTAATATGAATGCTGGTAATTATTATGTTCATGTATTAGATGCTTATGGCTGTGTCATTACAAGTCCTGTTGTTGTATTACCAATGGACCCAAGTCCATTAATTTCAGCAACTGTAAATAATCAATGTACTGGAGTAGAAGGGACGTTTGAAATAGATGTTACTCTAACTTCAGCAGGAATATCACCTTACATTTATAGTATAGATGGAGGAGCTTTTCAATCGCAGACAGCTCCATTTACTATTACTAATTTAACATCAGGAACTCATACTATAGAAGTGCAAGATGTGAATGGCTGTGGAAATTTAGTATCAGTAGATATAGCACCAATATTAGGAATTATACCGAATGTTACGGCAATACCAACATGTAATGATGATGATGGTGTAATAACAGTAACAGGATCTGGAGGAACAGGTTCTTATACCTATAGTATTAGTCCAAATCCAGCATCTATAAGTTTAACTGGAAATGTGTTTTCTGGAGTGCCATCAGGATTGTATACCATTACTATAACAGATACTAATACTTTATGTACAGAAGAGGCAACCATTTCAATTCAAGCAGCAAC
>NZ_VSFC01000061.1 GCF_008084905.1 Xanthomarina maritima
ATCACTTGCCATGATTGGTCCTACACTATTTACTAATGTTGCTCCATCATAAATGGAGAAGAAATACTGTGGTTCAACATCGTTTGCAGCCAAATTGATACTTCCTTTGTCCCCATAACAAAGAGGCTGTGTTACATTGATTGATACTGTAAAATCTCTATCTCTAATAATAACATCTGGAACAGTAAAAATACATGGATTTGTTGGTACTCCTACTTGTCTAATATAAACTGTATAGGTGTTAGGTACAGTTATAACAAACGTATTACTAGTTTGATAAGTAATCCCATCCAGACTGTATTCGTAACCATTTGGAACACCACCAACGGTAATACTTCCTGGAGTTGTACAAATAATATCACTACTTGTAACTGTTGGATTTAAAACATTTTGGTATACATTGAAATAAAACTCACTAAAACATCCACCTTCATAATTCAAAGTTAGCCTAAATTGGCCTGCAGAATTAGCAATAAAATCTGGACCAGTTCCTACTTGATTCCATGTACAAGCTGAGTTCTCATTAGCACAATCAGGATCTGTAACTGGAGTACAACCCCCTTCATCTAATTGTTCCCAAATTATGGATGTTGCGTCTGTAATTTGTGTTTCAATTAATGTGAAATCATTAGCACCACATAAAAAGATATTAGGCAGTAATTTTCCATCATTCGGACAAGTAACAACTTCATCTGCATAAGGTATTACAGGATTAGTTAAAGTAGTCCCACCAAAATTAGTCACTACAAATGTTTGATCAATTGATTGACAAGGAGCTATGGCAGTGTTATGAACATAATAAGTTCCTATGGCAGTAACTGTTATGGTTTGAGTTGTTCCTATAACAGGTGTTCCCGTTGGACTAGTTGACCATGAATATGAATCATATCCATTTGCTGCTGTTAACTGAACACTATCACCACAAAGAATGACATTCTCAGTAAACTCACAATCTAAATCTACTAAAAAGTTTGTTGCTTGAGGTGTAATTAAACATCCTGTGTTACTATTTAAACTTGGATCGTCTGAGATTACAAAAAATGGATTTGTAACTCCACTATAAGTAGCAAATGCTTGATTATTTACAATATTTGAACAAGCATCAGCTAATTGATTACAACTATCTACAACTTGAGCATGAATTCTAATTTCTGTAACTGGATCTCCTTGTTCAACAATCGAATTATCTATACTAAAAACTATTTCCCTTGTAGCAGGTGTATAACTAACAACAGTAACTCCAGGAGGCAAAATACCCAAATCTGCAGGATAATTAAAAATGATGTTTATTGGAAGTATATCACGAATAATTAAATTATTTGCATCATCATTTCCTGTATTATTAAAACCAATAATATAGTTTAAAGGTTGACCTAATCCTATTGATTGACCACCAATATCATTTCCTAGATCATCTTCTACTATTTTAGTAAGAACTATATTTGGTTCAATAATATCAACTGCAAAAGCACAGAAGTAAACAAAATATTGATCTTGATTACTCTCCATTCGAATAGTAGCTGTAGTATCCCCATTTCCAATAACGGTATTTCCTGGATTTGGAACGACCATAACTCCAGTATCAAACCCTAAGGTATTTGAACTATTTGGCACTCTATTATTAACTGGTAAGGCACTTAATTGTGTTACCGAAGAATTAAAAAAGTTATTTGCAGGTCTATCGACAGCAGACAATGTTACTCCGTTAAGAATCAATCTGTCATTTTGAATCGGACTATCTCCTTCTAAAGCAGCAAAAGCAAAGTTTGCTCTAACTGGTATTGGAGCTGGAACTGTACGAAATCCAGAAACTGGAATGTCGACATTTACAGAGCTATTTATTGAACTAAATCCATCAAAACTTGTAACAGATTTTCCAGGTAAAGTTGGATCTTCAAAAACAATAAAAAGTGACCATCCTGCAGAATATCCAGTACCATTATAAGGATCAAAAGTATCTGTTCTTCCTTGAGCTGTTGAAACATTTCCTACTGTATATGTTCCTAAATTAGCAGTTAAATTTGTTACAATAGATGTTACATCTGCATAACAAGAATAAGGGTAACTACTACCAGTTGCAACACCATTAGCTTCATAAATGATAGTACCTACTACATCATTATAACCACCTGTTGGACCTTTAAACTTTACATTAGTAATTGGGTCATTTCCATTTGTAACTGCTCCCCAATATAATCCTGCATGAACAATTTTATAACAACCTGGATTCGGAATCTCCAAATCTGCACTTGTTGAATTAAAAGTAGATGCATCTCCATCAATATCAATATAGCGCATATCCACATTGTGATTATATACGGTATTGTCATTAAACGGATTATTACTTGGACCTAAAATATTATTACCTATAAGTCGAATATCTCCTTTTAAGTCTTGATTATATCTGGGTGTAAATGGCACATAATTCTGAGCTAAAGATTGAAAACTCAAAGTTGTTAGTAGGATTACTAGTATGCCAATCTTAAAAAAAGTAGGTTTTTTCATGATCATTCTATTTAGTATTTCTTTTCCTAGAGGCCTTTACTAAAATAAGAAATTTTAAAAATTTGTAAGGCAAATCCTTATTTATGTTTATTTAATCATCTTTTAATGATTTTAAACGGCATAAATATCGTAAATTTTATTGTAACAACTCTTAAAAATAGCCTGAATTTATGTCGTTAAACGGTGATTTTTTCATTTTAACTGAAAAAAATTCATATTTTGTAGTCTTTAGGCTACTTTTTTAATTGTATCAATTGATAGAATTAATTAATACGTATACAGAATGAAAAACAACATTATATTAAGTCATTAAAATAATGCTAATTTTTTTTATTGCAGACTTTTTTCCACTATATGGCTTATTTTCTTTAGATTATATCATTTCGTAATAACTTCAACTCAATTCATCTAATGTAATGGGCTTTGTGTACAAGGACAATTACTTACTCC
>NZ_VSFC01000016.1 GCF_008084905.1 Xanthomarina maritima
TAAAACTATAAATCAACGCTGCACCTAAATGCATTTCGGGGAGTACGAGCTATTTCCGAGTTTGATTGGCCTTTCACCCCTACCCACAGGTCATCCGAAGACTTTTCAACGTCAACCGGTTCGGTCCTCCACTGTATGTTACTACAGCTTCAACCTGCCCATGGGTAGATCACACGGTTTCGCGTCTACCACTACTAACTAAAGCGCCCTATTCAGACTCGCTTTCGCTACGGATCCGTGACTTAATCACTTAACCTTGCTAGCAACGGTAACTCGTAGGCTCATTATGCAAAAGGCACGCCGTCACCCTAATGGGCTCCGACCGCTTGTAAGCGTATGGTTTCAGGATCTATTTCACTCCCTTATTCAGGGTTCTTTTCACCTTTCCCTCACGGTACTAGTTCACTATCGGTCTCTCAGGAGTATTTAGCCTTATCGGATGGTCCCGACTGATTCACACAGGATTACTCGTGTCCCGCACTACTCAGGATACCACTATAATTAACGCTCTTTACTTATACGGGACTATCACCCTCTTTGGTCGCTCTTTCCAAAGCGTTCTAATTCATTACGCAATCAATACTGTGGTCCTACAACCCCGGTATTGCCTTAACAATACCGGTTTGGGCTAATCCGCGTTCGCTCGCCACTACTTACGGAATCACTTTTGTTTTCTTCTCCTCCGGGTACTTAGATGTTTCAGTTCCCCGGGTTCGCCTCCTTTCGGATACTATATCTTCAATATAGCGGGTTGCCCCATTCGGATATCTACGGATCAATTTGTATGTGCCAATCCCCGTAGCTTTTCGCAGCTTATCACGTCCTTCATCGCCTCTGAGAGCCTAGGCATTCCCCATACGCTCTTATGTAGCTTATTGTACTTTTTGTCTTTTTAATGAGTTTACATGATTAATTAAAAGCTCGTAACCCTAATTAATCATCAATTATTATATATAATTAGACGATTCTAATTATATATTTCATGTATCTTTTTCAATATGTCAATGAACTTCCTTTTGGTTTTACCAAAATTGTGGAGAATATCGGAGTCGAACCGATGACCTCCTGCGTGCAAGGCAGGCGCTCTAGCCAGCTGAGCTAATCCCCCATTTAGAATTCAGAACTTTGAATTCAGAATTTCGAATTGTGAATCCCAACTTCCAGAATTTCCTTTAATTTAGTAGTCTCAGGCAGACTCGAACTGCCGACCTCTACATTATCAGTGTAGCGCTCTAACCAGCTGAGCTATGAGACTCTACTTAATTATTATAAAAATTAAATTAACAGCAAGAGAACAAACCTTTCTTTCTCAGTTTATTCAAATTAGTCGTCTTTCTCTAGAAAGGAGGTGTTCCAGCCGCACCTTCCGGTACGGCTACCTTGTTACGACTTAGCCCTAGTTACCAATTTTACCCTAGGCCGCTCCTTGCGGTGACGGACTTCAGGCACTCCCAGCTTCCATGGCTTGACGGGCGGTGTGTACAAGGCCCGGGAACGTATTCACCGCATCATGGCTGATATGCGATTACTAGCGATTCCAGCTTCACGGAGTCGAGTTGCAGACTCCGATCCGAACTGTGATAGGTTTTATAGATTCGCTCCTGCTCACGCAGTGGCTGCTCTCTGTACCTACCATTGTAGCACGTGTGTAGCCCAGGACGTAAGGGCCGTGATGATTTGACGTCATCCCCACCTTCCTCACAGTTTGCACTGGCAGTCTTGTTAGAGTTCCCGACTTGACTCGCTGGCAACTAACAACAGGGGTTGCGCTCGTTATAGGACTTAACCTGACACCTCACGGCACGAGCTGACGACAACCATGCAGCACCTTGTAAAGTGTCCGAAGAAAAATCTGTTTCCAAATCTGTCACTCTACATTTAAGCCCTGGTAAGGTTCCTCGCGTATCATCGAATTAAACCACATGCTCCACCGCTTGTGCGGGCCCCCGTCAATTCCTTTGAGTTTCATTCTTGCGAACGTACTCCCCAGGTGGGTTACTTATCACTTTCGCTTAGCCACTCAAACCGAAGTTCGAACAGCTAGTAACCATCGTTTACGGCGTGGACTACCAGGGTATCTAATCCTGTTCGCTCCCCACGCTTTCGTCCATCAGTGTCAGTATATTATTAGTAATCTGCCTTCGCAATTGGTATTCTATGTAATATCTATGCATTTCACCGCTACACTACATATTCTAACTACTTCATAATAACTCAAGATAACCAGTATCAAAGGCAATTCTACAGTTGAGCTGCAGGATTTCACCTCTGACTTAATTATCCACCTACGGACCCTTTAAACCCAATGATTCCGGATAACGCTTGGATCCTCCGTATTACCGCGGCTGCTGGCACGGAGTTAGCCGATCCTTATTCTTACAGTACCGTCAAGCCTCTACACGTAGAGGTGTTTCTTCCTGTATAAAAGCAGTTTACAACCCATAGGGCAGTCTTCCTGCACGCGGCATGGCTGGATCAGGCTCTCGCCCATTGTCCAATATTCCTCACTGCTGCCTCCCGTAGGAGTCTGGTCCGTGTCTCAGTACCAGTGTGGGGGATCCCCCTCTCAGGGCCCCTATCTATCGTTGCCATGGTAAGCCGTTACCTTACCATCTAGCTAATAGAACGCATGCTCATCTTTTACCGATAAATCTTTAATATAGTCTCGATGCCAAGTCTATATACTATGAGGTATTAATCCAAATTTCTCTGGGCTATCCCCCTGTAAAAGGTAGATTGCATACGCGTTACGCACCCGTGCGCCACTCGTCAGCAAATTAGCAAGCTAATTCCTGTTACCGTTCGACTTGCATGTGTTAAGCCTGCCGCTAGCGTTCATCCTGAGCCAGGATCAAACTCTTCATCGTTAATTCTTAAATATTATTTAACAACTAATCGAAATAGTTTTAATTAGGTACTCAAAATGGTTTATTCTCTTGTCGGATTTAACCGTTTCCAGTTAAATCTTACGCTGTCAATTCAATATGTTTATGAACTTTTTCTTTTCTTTCTTAAGGCGTTTATCTCTTAAGCGGGTGCAAATATAAAACCCTTTTTTTATTCCCACAATGTTTTTTGAAAAAAAATTAAAAAAGTTTTTTAAACTCTCTTTCTTATAATCTGCTAAACATCATTTTTATGAACTTTTTCCGAAAACTTATCACGCTTTACGTCGTTTTCGGGGTGCAAATATACAACCCTTTATTTCCCCTAAACAAACTTTTTTTAAACTTTTTTTTAACTATCTTTCTATAACCTAATTTACAAGTGGTTACAACTCATATTTTTTATAGTTAATCCTAAATCATTATAATCATCTAGTATAACTATATATCATATTTACTAATCACTCTATATATGGAAGTCATTATCTAATCTAAATAATAAAAAACCACTAAATGTCTAAGA
>NZ_VSFC01000024.1 GCF_008084905.1 Xanthomarina maritima
ATCACTTGCCATGATTGGTCCTACACTATTTACTAATGTTGTTCCATTATAAATTGAAAAATAATACTGTGGTAAAGCATCATTTGCAGCTAAATGGATACTTCCAAATTCGCCATGACACTCAGGTTGCGTAACAATGGTAGAAACTGTAAAATCTCTTTCCCTTACGTATACACTTGGAGTTTCAAAAATACATGGGTTTGAATCAACTCCAATTTGTCTAATATAAATTACATAATAACCTGATGATGTAACAATAAATATATTACTAGATTGATAATTAACACCATCAATACTATATTCATAACCATTTGGAACACCTCCAACAGTAATACTTCCTGGAGTCGTACAAATTATATCTTGAGCAACAGCTGTAGGGTCTAATAAATTCTGATATACATTAAAATAAAAAACACTAAAACAACCTCCTGGATAATTAATAGTTAATCTAAATTGTCCTGCTGTATTGGCAGTATAATTTGGTCCTATTCCTACTTGATTCCATGTACAAGCTGAGTTCTCATTAGCACAATCAGGATCTGTAACTGGAGCACAACTCCCTTCATTTAATTGTTCCCAAATTATTGAAACGGCATCGCTTATGCCAGTCAAAATATCTCTTGTATCATTAGCTCCACATAAAAAGATATTAGGTAGTAACTTTCCATCATTCGGACAAGTAACAACTTCATCTGCATAAGGTATAACAGGATTAGTTTGTGTAATACCATATAAAACAACTTGAATAACTTCCTCAATAGAAATACAAGTCGAAGAAGTTGTATTTTGAACATAATAAGTACCTGTTGCTGTTACTGTAATAGTTTGAGTGGTTCCAATTACAGGTGTTCCTGTAGGGCTAGTTGACCATGAATAAGAGTCGTAACCTGCTGCTGCTGTTAGTTGAATACTCTCTCCACAAAGCACTTCTTCTCTCTCAAAATTACAATTTGATATATCAACCAAAAAGTTAGTAGGTTGTGGTGGTCCAAAACATTCAGCTGTAACATAACTTGCTTGCTCTTCAACTGTAATAGTACTAATATCTCCTGTATATGTTGCAAAGGCTTGATTTATGATTAAATTGGAACAGGCTTGACTTAAATCGTAACAATTTGGTACTACTTGAACAGCTAATCGTATTACAAAAACTGGGTCATTAACTTCAACAGATGCATCTGGAATTGCAAAAACAAGTGTTCGAGTAATTGGATCATAAGATTGGAGTGTAGCTCCTCCTGCATTACTAAGATCTATATCTGTTGCAGGATTAAATATGATATTATCAGGAAGAACATCGGTTATAGTAAAATTTGTAATATTCTCATTTCCTGTATTTTGATAACTTATTTCATAAAACAAATTATCTCCTAAAAATACATTATCTCCATTAATTTCAACACCGTTTTCATCTAAAACAATTTTGTTAAGATCTAATTCTGGCGATATAACATCCACAGCAAAGGCACTGAAAAAAGAAAAGATAGGATCTGCCTGACCTCGTGCAACTTGTAATGTAAATGAAGCCGATGTATCATTATTCCCTATATATTCTGGTTCGGAATTAATAATTTCAAGCATTCCTGTATCATACCCTAGAGTATTAGTCCCAAATGGATTTCTTGGATAAGAAACTCCGTTAAAGTTTTCAATTACAGATCCAAAAAATTTGTTTGCAGGCCTCAAGGGCGTTGTTACTTCTTTGTTATTAATCTCTAATTTTGTAGCTCTCTTTGTTTTATCACCATCTAAAGTTGCATAAGCAAATTGTAAATCTATGTGTCCTGCAGGTGGTGTTGTAAAACCAGAAACTGGAATCTCTTCGTAATGTGAACTATAAATATGACTAAAACCATCAAATGTTGTAAAAGATTTTGTGTGCAGGTTTGGGTCTTTATATATAACGAATAATGTCCAACCTGCTGATAGTCCTGTAGAGAAATTTGAACCTTCACTAGATATTATATTAGCAGCAGTATAAGTCCCTTCAATGTCTGTTAATCCAATTAATAAATCTGTTACATCTGCATAACAAGCATAAGGAGTATTTCCAGGTTCGTCGCTTTCAGCTATTATAGGATTTACAATGGCATCGTAAATAAGTTCACCATTTATATCTATATAAGTTGTACTTTCTGGTGTTTTAAATTTTATGTTTTGAATGTTAGATCTATCACCACTTTGCAATACTGCTCCCCAATAAAGTGCTGCATATTCTATTGCATAACATGATGTAGGACTACCATCCTCTTGTAGAGGCAAAAATAGTTCTGCACTACTTGAACTAAAGGTATTTGTATCGACATCAATATCTATATACTGCATCGAAACATCTTGATTATCTATGGTGTTGTTATTATTTGGAAGATTATCTTGACCAAGAATATTATTTCCAATAACAAGCATACTCCCTTTTACTTCAACATGTTCTCTAATAGTAAATGGTTCGTATGTTTGTGCGAACGAATGAAAGCTCAATGCTAATAGAATAACTAGTATGATAATCTTAAAAAAAGTAGGTTTTTTCATGATATATTTATTTATATGTTCATTTAGTCTTCAAATGGGGCATATGAAAACTAAATGGAGCTTTTTCTATTTCTTAATCTTCAATTTTAACAACAGACATCTTTCCGTTATATGGTTTATTTCCTTTAGTTTGTAAGGCACTCATAGCTTCTTCTACATAATCAAACTTCTGATAGTAAATAAAATATTTACTAGAATTCACATCATAGAAGAAATTAATATTCGATTGTCCAGCCGATACTACCTTTTCTAAAAACTCATCTCTATCACTTACATTTTCATGTACAGCAATAATCATATAGTATCCATTATCTACATTTTGAATGCCTTTCAATATTTGCACGTTACTACTTTGCTCTTCACCAAAATTAAAATCTTCAGCTTTTAGTGGTTCTGAGCTTAATGGTGTATTTTCTCTAATTCTATCTAAAGTTGCTTTATCTTTTAAATATCTATCTTTTTCATTATCATAAAGTGCACGTTTAATTCTACGTTTTCTTTCAATTTCAGTAGCAACATTAATAGTTTCTAATGTAGAAACTAAACTAGCTCTAGTTCTTTCAGATTGTGCCTGCTCTGATTTTAAAGTTTGAATGGTTTCTAAATAATATTGGCTAGTTTCATCATTTTTATTTGAGCCTTTTTTAATTCGTTGGTTGTATAGATTCTCTAATTCTGAAATGGTTTCGTTACGTTTTGCAATAGTAGCATCTAAGTCAGATTTAATAGCTTCTAATTCTCTGTTTTCAGCTGAAAGACTCTTAAATGGTTTTGGCTCAAGATAAATTCCTTGTTCACTTAAATCATTTTCTTCTTTTAAATCTTTTAGATCTTTATCTTTAATTAAGACTACTTCATTTAATCTAATTAATAAAGCATCTTGCTCTTCTTTTGATACTTTAGTTTTCTCTGTTAATGCAAACATAGATTTAGCTAAATCATCTTTTTGAGTTATTTCAAGACTTTCTTGTTCTTCAACTTGAGCCTGAACTACAGCTTCAGCTGCTAATCTAGCTTCTTCCTCTGCTTGTAATTGAGCTGC